>NZ_FWER01000006.1 GCF_900169785.1 Rhizobium sullae | reverse complement strand
CTTCGATCTGCGCCTTGATCTGGGCAACGCGGCCTTCGATGTCCGACTTGGCGCCGGCGCCGTCGATGATCGTGGTGTTTTCTTTCTCGACGACGATCTTCTTCGCGCGGCCAAGCATGTCGAGGGTAACGGATTCGAGCTTGATGCCGAGGTCTTCGGAGATTACCGTGCCGCCCGTCAGGATGGCGATGTCCTCGAGCATGGCTTTGCGGCGGTCGCCGAAGCCTGGAGCCTTGACGGCAGCGATCTTCAGGCCGCCGCGCAGCTTGTTGACGACGAGTGTTGCAAGCGCTTCGCCTTCGACGTCTTCAGCGATGATGAGCAGCGGCTTGCCGGACTGGACGACAGCTTCGAGAACCGGGAGCATCGACTGCAGGTTCGAGAGCTTCTTCTCATGGATCAGGATATAGGGATCCTCAAGCTCGACCCGCATCTTGTCCTGATTGGTGATGAAGTAGGGGGACAGGTATCCGCGGTCGAACTGCATGCCTTCGACGACTTCGAGTTCGGTTTCGGCAGTCTTGGCTTCCTCGACCGTGATCACGCCTTCGTTGCCGACTTTCTGCATGGCCTCGGCAAGGAAGTTGCCGATTTCGGGATCGCCATTGGCCGAGATGGAGCCGACCTGGGCGATTTCGGCATTATTGGAGATTTTGCGGGCGTTGTTTTTCAGTTCCTTGACGACGGCATCGACGGCAAGGTCGATACCGCGCTTCAGGTCCATCGGGTTCATGCCGGCGGCAACGGCCTTTGCGCCTTCGCGAACGATCGCCTGGGCAAGAACGGTTGCCGTCGTCGTGCCGTCGCCGGCGACGTCGCTGGTCTTCGACGCGACCTCGCGCAGCATCTGGGCGCCCATGTTTTCGAACTTGTCCTCAAGCTCGATTTCCTTGGCGACCGAAACACCGTCCTTGGTGATGCGCGGAGCGCCGAAGGATTTGTCGATCACGACGTTGCGGCCCTTCGGACCGAGCGTCACCTTGACGGCATTGGCGAGAATGTCGACGCCGCGCAGCATGCGATCACGGGCATCGGCGTGGAATTTGACTTCTTTAGCAGCCATGTTCTTCACTCCTCCATAGGCAGCCAGCGTTGAAATGGGGTTAGCCCAAGGCCGACTAGGCGGCCTTCTTGTCGACCGCCGGGGCCTCTATGATGCCCATGACGTCGCTTTCCTTCATGATCAGCAGGTCTTCGCCGTCGATCTTGATCTCGGTGCCAGACCACTTGCCGAACAGGATGCGATCGCCGGCCTTGACGTCGAGCGGCTGGACCTGGCCGGCATCATTGCGCGCGCCCGGACCGACGGCGATGACTTCTCCCTCCTGCGGCTTTTCCTTGGCAGTGTCGGGAATGATGATGCCGCCCTTGGTCTTCTCTTCGGACTCCACACGGCGGACGAGAATGCGATCATGAAGCGGTCGGAACGTCATGTTTTCCTCCATGAACAAACGATGATCCATGTTTCATTGCCGGAGCGAGTGATCGATCCGGCGGCTGCCAGGCTCTTTGCCCGCCCGGCTGAAAAAATCTGCTACCGATTTTTTCGAATTTCAAGAGGGCTGCAGCAAAAAATTAGCACTCTTGCGGGGAGAGTGCTAACGCGCCGTTCCGGAACGGAAACGTCGACATTGGCGTTTACTCTATGCTGATGCGCGAGAAATTCTACGCAGCATCAAGCGTGTTCCAGACGAAGGTGACTCATATATGTCGCCCCATCGACAAAGGTAAAGGCGAGCGCATGAGGTCATCCTTCGACGCCTTGCAAGCATGGAGGTTGAGATGAGTGTTCGTGATCTTATTCCGTGGGGCCGCAGCAACAGTCCGGTCCCGACAGGTTATGCAGGCAGAGACCAGCATCCGTTCCTTGCGCTTCACCGCGAGATGAACAGGCTGTTCGACGACGTCTTCCGCGGCTTCGAGGGCCGCTTTCCCACAGTCGGCTCCGGTTTCATGTTCGAAACCGCCTGGCCGAAGATCGAAGTCGCGGAGACGGATAAGGACATCCGGATCCTCGCCGAAATCCCGGGAATGGAGGAGAAGGATATCGAACTTCTGATCGACAACGGCATCCTGACGATCCGCGGCGAAAAGCGCGCCGACAACGAGGATAAGGACCGGCAGTTCTCCGAGCGGTTCTATGGCCGCTTCGAGCGGCGCCTTTCACTCAACAGCGAGGTGCAGGAAGACAAGATCGACGCGTCCTTCAAGAACGGCGTCCTGACGATCACCCTGCCACGCTCCGAAACGGCGCAATCGAGCGCCAAGCGCATCACGATCAACGGCTAGCGGCCGCCGAACGGCACTCCATCCGTGGCCGAGAAATCGAATGGGATCGCGAGAAGCGATCCTGTTCGTTCGCAACGGCCTTGGATTGCAGCGATCGACGGCTAGTGCGCGGTGTCGAGCTTTGCGGCGAGTTCAAGGATCATGTCGTCGGCAGCATCGGCGATCGCCATGGCAACTTCCGCCGGCTTGAAGCCCCTCTTCTGGCCTTCCTTGATGATTTCCAGAAACATAGGCTCGAAGGATGCCCGGCAATCACGAAGTCGCTCGGCATACTGCGCAGGTTTGGCATTTACGCTGTAAGTATCCATGCTTTAACCCCTCAACCTTAAGGGTCATACCATGGCGACAAACTCTGACGTAAGCAAGAGCATGCTTAAATAAGGGTTAATCCCTCGGCTTATTTTTGGCCATTATTGGACAAGGCCCGATATCGAGAGATCGCTGCACACCGCGCTGCGCCGGTGCATGATTGACTTTACCGCGAAATGAGAACATAAAGGGAACAAACGCAACGGAGATTCTCATGACGCACGCAGAGCTCGTTATACAGAATGCCTTGGCTTTTGTTGCAGCATCCCGCTCGGCTCGCGAGCGCGACCGGAAACGGCGCGAGAAGCTGCTCGAACGGATTCAGCTGATGAGGCCACCGAACCCCTATCTCGTTAAGACGCGGGGCGGCGAGCAGCTCAAGCTCAAGCTTGATCTCGATCACTGACGGGCGTCTGCGATCGGCAGAAGACAGTATTGCCCGCGCCCGATATGCGATATGACCATCATCATCGAAACCGCGTCGCTCTGAAACTGCGTGCCAGCCGAGCGGCAAGCTGCGGGAGGAGGAGAGATGATACATGACGAGCGGCCGCTGGCGATCAGCGCGCCGGAGCCGCGCACGCTCGACCTGATCTTTACGGCCGAGGCGAGAAAGCAGTTGCACGCCAGATATCAGATCGTCGAGGCCGATCCGGAAAATATCGCAGGGCTCGGCGATGACGTTCTGGGCAAGGCGCGCTACATCATCGGTCAGCCGCCGCTGTCGGCCGAAACGCTGGCCCGGATGCCCGCGCTGCGCTGCGTGCTGAACGTCGAAAGCAACCTTATCAACAACATGCCCTATGAAATCCTCTTTCAGCGCGGCATCCATGTCGTGACGACGGGGCAGGTCTTTGCCGAACCGGTGGCGGAAATCGGTCTGGGTTTTGCGCTTTCGCTGGCGCGAGGCATCGTCGACGCGGATGTCGCCTTTCGTGAGGGCAGGGAGCTGTGGGGTGGAGAGGGCAATGCAAGCGCCCGGCTGATCGGAGGCTCCGAAATCGGCATCATCGGCTTCGGCGACCTCGGCAAAGCGCTGCGGCGCGTGCTTTCCGGGTTCCGGGCGAAGGTCCGGGTCTTCGATCCCTGGCTGCCGCGCTCCATCCTGGAGGAGAACGGCGTTGAAGCGGCGAGCCTGGACGAGGTAGTGACGAGAAGCGATTTCGTTTTTGTCGTTGCGGCGGTCACCAGCGAGAACAAGGGGTTCCTCGGTGCCGAGGCGTTTGCCAGCATGCGGCCGGGCGCGGCTTTCATCCTGCTCAGCCGGGCAGATGTCGTCGATTTCGATGCATTGATATCGGCTGTCGCATCCGGCCATATCGTCGCGGCAAGCGATGTCTATCCGCAAGAGCCGCTACCGCTTGATCATCCGGTGCGGAACCTGAAGGGCTTTATCCGTTCCGCGCATCGCGCCGGCGCAATGGACAGCGCCTTCAAGAAGATGGGCGGCATGGTGCTGGAGGACATGGATTTGATGGACCGCGGCTTGCCGCCGATGCGGTGCAAACGGGCCGAGCGCGAGACCGTATCGCGCATGCGTTCGAAGGGCGTGAAGATCAACTGATCAAAATATGTGTCGTGGCCGCGTGCTGCGAGCGCCGTCACGCGTTACGAAAATGTCGCGATCATAGGCTGTTGCTTTAAGATTGATGCGCCGCGGCAGCATTTTTGGTGGGGAAATTCTGCGGATCGGGTGCTATCGTCCTGACATGGACCGATGAAGCGGAAGAGCAATGCTTCCGGTGTCACGGATCAACACTGCGATCTCGGGAGGAGAGCAGATGCTGGCGGCGATACGGCGGGATCGACGGCTAAGGGGAGAGGCCGGATGTATTCAGGTGGTTTGAATTTCGCGCTCGGCGACGAGATCGACGCTCTGCGCGAAAGTGTGAGGCGGTTTGCAAGCGAGCGCATCGGGCCGTTGGCAGCGGAAACCGATCGCAGCAACAATTTTCCAGCGCCGCTCTGGCGCGCGATGGGAGATATGGGCCTGCTCGGCATTACCGCGGATGACGCCTATGGCGGAGCAGGTCTCGGTTATCTCGCCCATTGCGTCGCCATGGAGGAGATCAGCCGCGCCTCGGCCTCGGTCGGCTTGAGCTACGGGGCGCATTCCAATCTCTGCGTCAACCAGATCAACCGCAACGGCAACGACGCGCAAAAGAGCCGCTATTTGCCCAAGCTGATTTCCGGCGAACATGTTGGCGCGCTCGCCATGTCCGAACCGGGTGCCGGTTCCGACGTCGTTTCGATGAAGCTCAAGGCTGAAAAGCGTGGCGACCGATACGTGTTGAACGGCAACAAGATGTGGATCACCAACGGTCCGGACGCCGAGGTACTAGTGGTCTATGCCAAGACCGACCCTGAGGCCGGACCGCGCGGTATCACCGCGTTCCTCGTCGAGAAGACCTTCAAGGGTTTTTCCACCGGCCAGAAACTCGACAAGCTCGGCATGCGCGGTTCAAATACCTGCGAGCTGATCTTTGCAGATTGCGAAGTGCCTGGGGAGAACGTGCTGGGCGCCGTCGGCGGCGGCGTGAAGATACTGATGTCGGGGCTCGACTATGAACGCGTGGTGCTTTCCGCCGGTCCCCTCGGCATCATGGCGGCTTGCGTGGATATCGTTCTGCCCTATCTGCATGAACGCAAGCAGTTCGGCCGCGCGATCGGCGAATTCCAGTTGATGCAGGGCAAGCTTGCCGACATGTATGTGACGCTGAATACGGCGCGCGCCTATGTCTATGCCGTGGCGGCTGCCTGCGACCGCGGCGAGACGACCCGTAAGGATGCTGCCGGCTGCATTCTTTATGCCGCGGAAAAGGCGACAGCCATGGCGCTCGAAGCGATCCAGGCGCTCGGCGGCAACGGCTACACCAATGATTATGCCGCAGGGCGGCTCTTGAGGGACGCCAAGCTCTATGAGATCGGCGCCGGAACCTCCGAAATCCGGCGCATGCTGATCGGACGTGAGCTGTTCGCGGAGACGGCATGACCGTACTCAAATCCCAGATATCGACCAATTCAGAAACCTTCAGGGCCAATCAGGCGGCGATGCAGGAAGCTATCAAGCTTATCGAGGAGGCGGTACGAACGGCTGCGAGTGGCGGCGGGACGGCGGCGCGCGAGCGGCATGTCGGCCGAGGCAAGATGCTGCCGCGCGATCGGGTCATGGGACTGATCGATCCGGCGACGCCGTTTCTGGAAATCGCCGCGACTGCCGCTTATGGCATGTACGGCGGCGAGGCGCCGGCAGCAGGGCTGATCACGGGAATCGGCCGTGTCGCCGGGCGCGAATGCATGATCGTCTGCAACGACGCGACGGTCAAAGGCGGCACCTACTATCCGATGACGGTGAAGAAGCATCTAAGAGCGCAGGAGATCGCAGCGGCCAACAACCTTCCTTGCATCTATCTCGTCGATTCCGGCGGCGCCAATCTGCCGAACCAGGACGAGGTCTTTCCGGATCGCGATCATTTCGGCCGTATCTTCTACAATCAGGCCAACATGTCGGCGGCGGGGATCCCGCAGATTGCCGTGGTGATGGGATCCTGCACGGCGGGCGGTGCCTATGTCCCTGCCATGTCGGACGAAGCCATCATCGTCGAAGGGCAGGGTACGATCTTCCTCGCCGGACCGCCGCTCGTCAAAGCAGCAACCGGCGAGGTCGTTTCAACAGAAGAACTCGGCGGCGGCGACGTGCACACGCGTCTTTCCGGCGTTGCCGACTATCTGGCGCGCGATGATGCCCATGCCCTGGCGCTGACGCGCCGCGCCGTCGCCTCGCTGAACCGGACGAAAGCCCAAACGATCGAGCTTCGCGAAGCCGAGCCGCCACTCTACGATCCGGCAGAGATCGCCGGTATCGTGCCGACCGACCTTCGCACGCCCTATGAGGTCCGCGAGGTGATCGCTCGCATCGTCGACGGTTCGCGCTTCGACGAATTCAAGGCGCGCTACGGCACCACGCTCGTCTGCGGCTTTGCACATGTCCACGGCATCCCTGTCGGGATCATTGCCAATAACGGCGTCCTCTTTTCCGAATCCGCGCTCAAGGGCACGCATTTTGTCGAGCTTTGCTCGCAACGGAAAATCCCGCTGGTCTTCCTGCAGAACATCACCGGCTTCATGGTCGGGCGGAAATATGAGACGGAAGGCATTGCCAAGCACGGCGCCAAACTGGTCACGGCTGTGGCAACCACCAGGGTGCCGAAGATCACCATGCTGATCGGCGGCTCCTTCGGCGCCGGAAATTACGGCATGGCGGGGCGCGCCTTCTCGCCGCGGTTTCTCTGGACCTGGCCGAACAGCAGGATATCCGTGATGGGCGGCGAGCAGGCTGCAGGCGTTCTTGCGACCGTTCGTAGCGAAGCGCTGATCCGCGCCGGGACGCCATGGAATGCAGACGACGAGGCGGCTTTCAAGAAGCCCGTTCTCGATCTCTTCGAAGGCCAGAGCCATCCGCTCTATGCCTCCGCCCGCCTTTGGGACGACGGCGTCATCGATCCGGCAAAGAGCCGCGATGTGCTCGGCCTGTCGCTGTCAGCTGCGCTGAATGCGCCGATCGAAGACACGCGCTTCGGCCTGTTCAGGATGTGAGGCGGCAATGTTTGAAAAGATCCTGATCGCGAACCGTGGTGAAATCGCCTGCCGGATCATCCGCACCGCCCGCCGAATGGGAATCCGCACCGTCGCCGTTTATTCTGATGCCGATAGCGGGGCGCAGCACGCTGGGCTCGCCGACGAAGCGATCCGCATCGGTGGTGCGGCGGCCCATGAAAGCTATCTCTCGATCGAGCGCGTTGTCGCGGCGGCGAAAAGGGCAGGAGCCCAGGCGATCCATCCGGGCTATGGCTTCCTTTCGGAAAATGCCGAGTTCGCCGAGGCTGTCGAGGCGGCAGGAATAGTCTTCATCGGCCCGCAGCCATTGGCGATCCGGGCAATGGGCCGCAAGGATGCCGCCAAGGCCCTGATGGAAAGCGCCGGCGTTCCGATCGTGCCCGGCTATCACGGCGAGAGTCAGGAGCCCGACCTTTTGGCGGGCGAGGCAGCCGGGATCGGCTTCCCCGTCCTCATCAAGGCGCGGGCCGGCGGCGGCGGCAAGGGCATGCGCCGCGTCGACCGGGCGGAAGACTTTTCAGCAGCACTTGATGCAGCCAAGCGCGAGGCGAAGGGGGCTTTCGGCGATGATGCCGTTCTTATCGAGAAGTACCTGCTTCAGCCGCGCCATATCGAGGTCCAGGTTTTCGGCGACCGGCACGGCAATGTCGTCCATCTTTTCGAGCGCGATTGTTCACTGCAGCGGCGCCACCAGAAGGTCATCGAGGAAGCGCCAGCCCCGGGTATGACGGCCGAGATGCGCCGCGCCATGGGCGAGGCGGCTGTCCGCGCGGCCCGGGCGATCGATTATCGCGGCGCCGGTACAGTGGAGTTCATCGCCGATGTCTCGAACGGGCTGTGGCCGGACCGCTTCTTCTTCATGGAGATGAACACGCGCCTGCAGGTCGAGCACCCTGTAACGGAGGCGATTACGGGCGTTGATCTCGTCGAATGGCAATTGCGCGTGGCAGCGGGTGAGCCGCTTCCGAAGAAGCAATCCGAGCTGAAGATCGACGGCTGGGCGTTCGAGGCGCGCATTTACGCAGAGGATGCAGAAAGGGGCTTTTTGCCTGCGACAGGCGTGATCGATGAGATGTGTTTTCCGGAGGACGGCGTGCGGATCGATGCGGGCGTCAGGGCAGGTGACCGGATTTCTGCCCATTACGATCCGCTGATCGCAAAGATGATCGTGCATGGTCCGAACCGCCGCGCGGCACTGGCGGCGTTGACCCGGGCACTGCAGGCCTCGCACATCGGCGGGACGGTGAGCAATATCGGCTTTCTCGCCAATCTGAGCCGTCAGGAGGACTTCGTCTCCGGCCATCCAGACACTGATTTGATCGAGCGCAATCTTGAAACGCTGACGGCAATTCCGACTGCTCAAGACACCGTGATTGCGCTTGCGGCGGTGCTGTCGTTGGAAGGAAAAAGGCCAGGCTCTGATCCTTGGGATACGCTCGGCCATTGGCAGCTTTGGAGCGAGATGCAGCGCGTTGTGACGTTGGACCATGCAGGCGGTCTTGCAAATCTGCGGGTCGTTGCGCGGGGCTTTGACATGTTCGCCGTTCATGACGGCCATCGCGTGATCCCCATCAGGATCATCAGCCGCCATGCCGACCGGTTGCAGGTGGAAGCCGATGGCAGGCAGGTGTCGGTCGGGATCGAGCGCGGTCCGCATCGGCTGTGTTTGAGGCTTGATGGCAACTTGCATCTCTTTGCGCTTGCCGATCCGCTGGACGGTACTGCCTTGGAAGCGGAGGCTGGCGATCGTCTCATTGCTCCGATGCCGGGCTTCATCAAGATCGTGCGGACAAGCGAAGGTGCCGTCGTCTCGAAGGGCGAACCGCTGATCGTCATGGAGGCCATGAAAATGGAGCTGACGCTGACGGCCGTGCGGGACGGCATCGTGGAAAGCGTTCAGGCGGGCGAGGGCCAGCAGGTTTCCGAGGGCGCCGTCCTTGTGACACTGAAGGCCGGGGAGGCATGATGACTACTTCCCATCAGGAACATGTCTCGATCGTCGAGATGGCGCCGCGTGATGGTCTGCAAAACGAGAAGCAGTTCATTGCGACAGCGGACAAGATTGCGCTTGTCGATATGCTGTCCGATTGCGGTTACGAGCGCATCGAGGTGACGAGTTTCGTGAGCGAAAAATGGGTACCGCAGCTTGCAGACGCTGCTGACGTGATGGCCGGTATTCGCCGCAAACCCGGCGTGCGCTATGCCGTGCTCACCCCCAACATGAAGGGTTTTGAGGCGGCGCTTACGGCGAAGGCGGATGAGATCGCGATCTTTGCCGCAGCTTCCGAAAGCTTTTCCCAGCATAATATCAATTGCTCGATCGCCGAAAGCATCGACCGTTTCCGCCCAGTCGCGCAGGCAAGCCGCGAGCACGGCATTCCGATGCGCGGCTATGTCAGCTGCGTCGTCGAATGCCCTTATGAAGGCACCGTACCGCCCGCCAATGCCGCGAAGGCCACGGCATGGCTGAGGGAACTGGGGTGCTATGAGATCAGCCTTGGCGATACGATCGGCCGCGGAACACCGGAAGCCGTAGCGGGGATGCTCGCGGCCGTGCTTGATGAGGCGCCGGCTGCGATGCTCGCCGGCCATTTTCACGATACCTCAGGCCGCGCGCTCGAAAATATCGACGTTGCGCTCGACCTTGGGCTTCGCGTCGTCGATGCCTCGATCGGCGGGCTCGGGGGCTGTCCTTATGCGCCGGGCGCAAAGGGCAATGTCGACACGATGGCCGTTGCACGGCATCTGGCGGCAAGGGGTTTTTCGACAGGGCTGGCGGAAGATAAGCTGCGGCAGGCAGCGGCCTTTGCCCGCGCGTTAAGGAGTGAGCGGTGATGCCAAAAGCGCTTCGCATCGACATCGACGCCCGCGGCGTCGCACGGCTGACGCTTGCGCGGCCCGAAAAGCATAACGCGATCTCGGCCGAGATGATGGATGAACTGATCGCGGCAGCAACGGCGCTGGGTACCGACCGCGGCGTTCGGGTTATCGTGCTTGCCGGCGAGGGCGCAAGTTTTTGCGCGGGCGGTGATCTTGGCTGGATGCGCGCGCAATTTAATGCCGGACGCGCCGAGCGGATTTCCGAAGCAAGGCGGCTTGCCACGATGTTCCGAGCGCTGAACGATCTTCCGAAGCCGATGATCGCCCGTGCCCAGGGCAACGCCTTTGGCGGCGGTGTCGGCCTTCTCAGCATCTGCGATCTGGTGATCGCCGCCGAAAGCGCGCGTTTCGGCCTGACCGAGGTTCGTTTGGGTATCATCCCGGCGACGATCAGCCCCTTCGTCATCGCCCGGATCGGCGAAGGTGCCGCCCGGCCGCTCTTCATGTCCGGTAAACTGATCAGCGCATCGGAGGCAAAGGCTGCCGGGTTGGTTGAGCATGTTGTACACGCCGAGGATCTCGATGCGGCAGTCGAAGCCGAAGTCGCGCATTTCCTGAAAGCATCGCCCGAGGCAGCGGCAAGAGCCAAAATGCTTGGACGTTCGCTTGGAATGCCGATCACGGACACGGTCGTCGAAAGCGTTATTAAGCAATTGGCGGACACCTGGGAAACGGAAGAGGCGCGCGAAGGCATCGCCGCCTTCTTCGAACGCCGGAGTCCATCCTGGCGTCGCGATGCTTGAATTGAGCGTATTTTGCGCCTATTTTGATTTAGGTGAGGTCAAACTATGTGAGGATGCTTATCATGGCAGCCACGGGTTTCAGTAATGTCGCTGCCCGGTTCGGTGATGAACATTCGTCGTTTCTGTCCGCCCGACGGGTCGCCGAGCAACTTGGCGTGACGCTTTCCGAGCTCGCTCGGCTGATCGGGGTGGCGCGCAATACGCTGACGGCGAAGTCGAGCGCCCGCAAGGTGGATGGCGCGCTGAGCAACGTCGTTCGCATTCTTGCGATGGCAAGCGAAATGACCGGCGATGAAAGCCGCGCGGTCATCTGGTTCAAGCATCAACCAATTCCCGGCTGGGGCGGCAAGACGGCGTTTGATCTTGTCGGTGAAGGCAAGCCTGACCGCGTTCTCGCCTATCTCGAAGCAGTCCGCTCCGGCGTCTATGCCTGAGGTGCAATCGGGCGCCATCGTGCATCTCTGGCGCGCCTTTGTTCCCAGATGGGCCTACGCGCCGCTTTCCGGCGAGGGCGGCAGCCGTTTCGGTGGCCGGTGGAATCCGGTCGGCGCCCCGACGATCTATGCGGCCTGCGAGTTGTCGACGGCCTGGGCCGAGTACAACCAGGGCTTCGTCCAGCATCCGGCGATGATCGTGCAGTTGGAGCTTAGAGGCGCTTGCCTTGCGGACACGACAGATCCAGGGCTTCTTCGCGAATTTGAGGTTCCGGCGGACATCCATCGTTGTGAATGGCGGATGCTGATGGATCAGGGCAAGGTGCCGGAGACCCACCGGTTGCGCGAACGCCTGCTTGAATCGGGATATCACGGCGTGATCTATCCGTCCTTCATGTCGCATGGCGGCACATGCGTCGCGCTGTGGGGATGGAATATGCCCGGAGCACCAGAACTTCGCGCAATCGATCCAGAGGGCAGACTGCCAAAATCATCGGCCTCCTGGCTGTAGCCTGCGGACGCGTTGGAGGATCGAGACGTAATTACGCATGGAACTCAATGCATTAGCCGCTCGGCAGGAATTCCATGAGATTAACGCGCGTAGTTCGCGTTGGGTCATGCGCGAAGCCATCGCGCAGTGCGTCGAGCGCGAGGAAAAGCGAGATGCATTCAAGGAAGACGCCATGCGTACTTGGGAGGACCATTAGCGAGCACATCTGCTTCAGTCGTTCGAGGACGCAGATGCCTGGCTGGCGAAGCTAGAGTCGGGTGAGGATGCGGAGATTCCTAAGTGCCGCGGCTGATCTGGGCGCAAAATCTTGAGAAAACCATTGAAGTTCATCGTTTCTGATCGTGTATGTCGATAAGTGCTGCGCCTCGACATTGGCCTATGTGCGACAACAGCAGCCTGCAAACGGATGGACATAATCAGAATTAATCGCTGTGATTAACGGCGCTTGACGAGGAGTTTTCGATGGAAAACTAAAGTGCTGACCGCGCATGTGCCGCTTCCGCTTGCGCAAAAGGTTGATCAACTCGCGGCGCGGCTTGAACGTTCGCGTGGCTGGATCGTCTAGCAAGCCCTGACCGCATGGATTGACCAGGATGAGGAGCGTCGGCGTTTGACGCTGGAGGCGCTGACCGACGTCGACAACGGCAACGCCATCGACCATCAGTCCGTCCAGGCCTGGGCTGATAGCCTCGACAGCGACGCCGATTTCGTTGCCTCGGTGAATGGAGCTCAAGTGGACGAGCAAAGCGGTCTCAGATCTCGCCCGCCTCTAGGACTTTCTCGCCCCGGTCAATCGACAAGCGGCGGCCCGGACCGTGCAATCACCAACCGCTACACCGACACGCCTGCTCGAACAGCCGCGCCTTGGTGAGCGGCTCGAGGCGTTCGATCCGCGGGGCCGCCGCATTCTCGTTGGCCACTACGAGCTCCGCTATGAAATCCAACTGCCGGTCATCTATGTCTTGCGGTTTTGGCATCCGCGTGAGAATCGATAGAAGCGCACACCACCAAGCGGCAACGCCCCCGCATCCGGTGGAAGCGGGGGCGATAGTGGCCCGGGCGTCCCGCGTCAGGCAGCCGCGAATGGCACGGCAACGAAGATCTTGTTGCCGCCGCGTTCGACAAGCAGAAGCACCGACTTGCGGCCGGATCTTGCAGCGTTGGTAACGGCGTTCTTCACATCGCCTGCATTTTGCACGGTCTTGTCGTTGACCGAAACGATGACATCGCCCGTTTGAATGCCTGCTTCGGCTGCCGGTTTGCCTGGGTTGACGCTGGCGACAACCGCGCCCGTGACGCTTCTCGGCAGGTTCAATTCCTCGCGGGTATGTGGCGTCAGATCGGCAAGAGCAATCCCGATGCCCGGACCGGCTTGTGTTCTGCCGCTGCTTTCCCCAGTGGTTGCCTCCTTCTCGCCTGTGTCGTTGCCGCCGATCGTGACGGTGAGCTCGGTGCTCTGGCCGTCGCGCCAGACGGTGAGCGTCTCTCTGGCGCCTGGCGACATGTCGGCGACAAGACGCGAGAGATCCTTCGGCGTTTTCACGGTTTCGCGTCCGACAGCGGTGATGATATCGCCCGTCTTGACAGCGGCGCGTGCGGCCGGAGTTGCGCCGCTTACGGCTGTGACGAGGGCACCCTGCGCGGCGCTGAGCCCAACGGCATCGGCAACATCCTTGGTGACTGCCTGGATCTGCACGCCGAGATAGCCATGCGCGATCGAACCGTCCTTCTGAAGCTTTGCGACGATCGCCCTGGCTTCGTCGGACGGGATGGCAAAACCGACGCCCACGCTGCCGCCATTCGGCGAATAGATGGCCGTATTCATGCCGACGACGTTGCCATCGCGATCAACCAACGGACCGCCGGAATTGCCGCGGTTGATCGGCGCGTCGATCTGGATGAAATCGTCATAAGGACCGCTGTGCAGATCGCGGCCGCGCGCCGATACGATACCGGCCGTCACCGTCGTGCCGATGCCGAAGGGATTGCCGATAGCCAGGATTTGGTCGCCGAGCTTCAACTGGTCGGAATCGCCCCAGGCGATCGTTGCAAGCGGTTTCGGAGCCTCGATCTTCAAAACGGCGACATCGGACTTCGCATCGGTACCGACCAGCTTGGCCGGAAGCTCCGTGCCGTCATCCAGTGTCACCTTTATGTCCAAAGCATTGTCGATCACGTGATTGTTGGTAACGATGACGCCATCTGGACTGATGATGAAGCCGGAGCCAAGCGCCATGGCGCGCTCGCCCTGCTGGTGCTGTGGCACCTGCTTCGGAAACGGTATGCCTTGCTGCTCGAAGAACTGCCGGAATTGCTCGTCCATCGGAGATTGGTCGTCGCCGGCGCTGGCGTCGGCTTTCACCGTCGTGGTGATGGTAACGACAGCAGGCTTGTCGGCATCGACGACTGAGGCGAAAGAGCCGCTGGAGGCAAGCGCCCCATTGATTCCGGCCGGACCGGCGACGGCGTTGGATGCGTTGATGGCAAACGGCAGGGCGACTGTGACTGCGATAAAAGCTGCGCCGATCAGCGCTGCGGTGCGATGCTTGGAGAGGATCGTTGACATGGCGAAAAGTCCCTTGCGGAAATGCTGCATGGCGGCGTCTTAGTTCCATGCGGGGAACGCGGGCGTCGGGCGAAACATGGCGCCAGTTCTTTCGTCTTCTTAGGAAAACCATCAAGACATCCGGTGCATATCGCCGGCCTCAAGAATTGGCGTCTTGGAGAGATATGCTCCGACCGGGCCGTGTTTACAAATTAAATGTCCTTACGGTTTCATTTCAAAAATGTAATAATTACAGAGATTTAATGTCGCAAGCGCAAGCGCAACATGAGTGTTCGAGGTGACTGCTACTTTGCAATCGAGCCTAACGTCCGAGAAACGTACGTCGCTGCGGCAAAGACTTGCGCAATTCGGCAGCAATTGCCACCAGTTCGTCTTTGACGTCATGGGTTACGTCGTATCCCAATGGCTTGACCATGGTGAAGATGTCGATCCGGTACGACGTGCTTGACAAGGCCCAAATGATCTTTGAGCCGCCGAACTTCGGCATCGCCGGGTCGGCTGATGCCGCCCGTTCGCCTCTCCGAAAGCGCCGAACGCTGCTTTCTGACGAAAGTTGCAGAGCCGGCAGAGGCCAGTTCCAGCGGGCGGACGCCTTATCGACCGACTTGAAAGACAGAAAGCCCTTCTCTCGTCGTTTCCGCGGACGACCCAGGAAAGGCATTTTGGAAGGAACACGGAAGGTGAGCATGCCACCTTTGATTCTCACAATCCCCGAGCGGGATGGCGATCATCGAAATCGCGGCAATCGGACAGACGCGGCAGACGGATGCATTTGCGCCGTCCACATATGGGACATCGATCATGAAGACGTGATGAAGGGACATATGATGGCGAGGTGAAGCCACAGCTCTGATCGGAACGATCAGCCAATCTGGCGGCAGTTGCATAACCAGGCGCTCGCCGGTGTTGAAGACAACGCTTTGAAAGCTCTTCTATGATAAGCGTGATTCCGCTCCATGAACACGCCAGACGGCCCAGGCGGCGAGCATGGCATATAAAGGGGCCTCCCTAGTCGGCGGACTAGGAAAGCCCTTAACCTGTCGCGCGGCATACCGAACAGTGCGCTTCAGGTCACGCGGAACATGCATCATATTTTCCGGAGAGGAAATCGGACTGAAGCCTGAGGAGCGGCCAGACTTTGGTCCTAGTCAATCATCGAATTCCCAGCAAAAGTGAGCTACCTGAACATGTTAAGTTTTCTTACAAGTTCGGCAGCAACGAAGACTGCATGGTCCGTCACCTGCGGTAGACCCATCAGTTCACCGAACGTGCCGCGCGCAAGCGGACCCGAAATCAATAGGGACGCGTTCGATAGACCGTCCTTGCCGACTGCTTCCGAACTCTCATTGCAGGCGATGCCAAGGCCGGTCGGATCGAGCTGAACACAACCGCTCTGATTGAGCGTATGCAGCCATTGCTGGCTTTCGAGAATACCGCCATGACTGGGACCTGTGGTCACGACCACAGCGTCGAAGCGTTTTTCGACATGCTCGCCGGTTCGCCGGCGAAGCAACACATCGATCGCCTCGCCGTCGACTTTGACGCTTGCAACGGAAGCGGCAAGAACCTCGAGCCGCCCTTCGGCAATGGCGCTTTCAAGAACGGCCTCAACCTGCGGCGCAACGCGGAAGCGATGGACATCCCAGTAAGGCCGCAAGTGGCGGACGATGCGGCACCGTTCGGCGACCGGCAGATTGCGCCAGATCTCATGGCCGTCGCTGCGCACCTGATCGATGACCGCGTGCCAGCTTTCGCCGATTTCGGCTGCCTGATCGATCGCTTTACGAACGTTCCGGAGGAGTGCAGCAGCACTTGCGGCCGGAGCGGAAAGGAAATCGCCGAACGGTTCCTGCGGGCAGGGTGGGTGGCCGCGCGAACGAAGGCCGCGGCGGGAAATCGAGGTAATCGGTCCATGATGCCCGCTGCGCGTCAGCGATGCGGTGATATCGGCAGATGTCAGCCCGTTGCCGACGATGAGGACCCGGTCGTCCGGGCGAATGATATCGAGTGCGCCGGGTCGCGTCGAATCGGCAACAAAGCGCGGGTGACCGGCCAATGCGGCGGAAAGGCTGCGCGGTGCTGAGGGCGCGGGATGGCTTGTCGCGATCACAAGAAAATCGGCGCGCGTGTCCTCGTCATTGCTATCCGTTATCAACCAGCCGTCCGAACCGGACGAGACCTTTGTTACGATCGCTTTTTTGTGCTGCACCGCACCGCTTAAGACAATTGGGCGCAGCCGCGCGGCGACATATGCGCCGAAGAGGTGCCGCTGCGGGAAGAGATTGCCATTCAGCCACAACGCTTCCCGGTCGTCGGCAACGGCGTCATTTTCCACCACCCAATCGAGAAAATCTTCCGGCAGATCGGGCAGCAGGCTCATGCGCGCAGCAGGGACGTTGATGCGGTGGGCCGGATCTTGCGTATCATAGGCAAGTCCGCGGCCGATTTCCCAGCGTGGTTCGAAGACGATGATCCGCGGCAACGTGTCCGGCATGGCTTTTACCAGGTGATAGGCGACACCCGCACCGGAAAAGCCGCCGCCGACAATGGCAACGGCGGGTCTTTTGACGCTATCCGTTTCGTTTTTCGTCACTGCTGCTGATCCAACTGGGTTCGAGATTTGGGAGGAGCTTGACGCATCTTTGTGGCTCGGCCTAGCCGATATTTTGGCGCCGTCGCAGTAAAATAATCTATAAGATTTATGGAGATCAATCGGAACCTTAAGCTGCCCCACCTTAAGCTGCCCCACCGAGGCTAGTTGAAACTCCTCTCGGCAATCGACAAAGTCGAAGTTCGCAAATGAAACCCCTTTAGGCTTCGGAGGTATGCACCAGAAGGGAAACCTAGGGCGCCGGCTGGATGATGTGCTGCGCGAGGCGAATTGCAAGGGCGATTGCTGTCAATGTTGGGTTGGCCTGGCTCGACGTCGGAAAGACAGAAGAACTCGCAATATATGCGTTAGCAAGATCGAAGATCTTCAAGTTCGCGTCGACGACGGCGTCGTTGCGGTTCGTTCCCATGCGCGTCAGCCCAATCTGATGCGTGCCGTGGCGGATGCGCGTAGCGATGGCGCTTGCAAGCGTATCGTCACTACGATTCAGATCGAGTTGACCCAGGTCATTTTTTTCGAGCCAGTCATTCAGGACTCGATGGGTCCGAACGAGTGCACGGATATTCTCGTCAGGCACGCGCATGTCGATCGTCAGCCGCGGCACGAAGAAAGCATCGACACTGTCAGACAAACGCACGTGGCTTTGCCTGTCTGGGAAATGTTCGGCATGGAAAGCGAGCCTGTACGTCCGACGGCTGTTATTGATGAAGAAGCCAGGCTTCCTGGCGCTTCGCCCGTAGCGATTGCGCAGATAGCCTGGTAGCTGCCTGACAATCTCGGTCGGGTTAGCGGCGAGGTTCTTGAGATGGCCGGCGATTGCATCAAGACGGCTTGCATGATGCCGGCGGATGACTTCAGGCGTGAGGAACCGTCCGAGTGGACGAAAGCTCAAGGCAAGGTAAGCGGCGGACAAAAAGGCACTTTCATGCTGCGGATCTGAAAGGGTCGGCACGTCGGGCCAGAACGCCACATTTGGTAAATGATGCTGGTTGATGAGCATATCGCTCGGCACGATGCGTCTGCGCACATATGCGCCTGTTTCGTCCCGGTGGAAGTCGAAAAGTGCCTCGGCCGGTCTGTTCGAAAATCTGAGCGCAGCAATATGCCCGAAAAGATGGCCCATGTAGTAACGGCCGAGCGCTCCATGAGGCCCCCCAAACATCAGCGGGTGACGCCGCTGGATGTTGAGCAGAAGTCTCGCCGCTTCCAGCCCACCTGAGGCAAGAACCACGAGTTTGCATGAAATGCGATAGGCAAGACCGTTTTTGTGACGGGCCACGACATGGCTGACGCTGCTGTTTTCCGTCAGGACCAGATCCACGACAGTGGTGTTCAGGAGGATTGTCAGTCCCCTATCCTTGCTGAATTGCTGAAGGCTCGCGCGAAACAGTTTCGGATCACGACTGTAACGTTCAAGGTGCGTTAGTTCGAAACGGGCGTCTACCGACGCAAGTGGTGCTTTATCGACGAACCCCTGGCCGCAGTTGGCGTATTCAACAGCACGGTCGTAGAACGGTCGTATCTCGTCATAGGAAATGGGCCACCGCCCATCGGGAAATCGATCTTCAAAGTCGATCGGATCAAAGGGAAGGCATCGCCCGGTCCAAAGGTTGCTTGTTCCGCCGAATTGGCGCGAGACGCAGATGCGGACGTCGTCGTGGGTGGCGGGCTCCAGGATTAAAGCGCCCGCGAGTTCATTCGAAGCCGCAGATGGGTCTAACCCGCCCGACTCAACAACGAGCACGCGCTTGTCGGCCTGCCGAAGCTCTTTGGCAAGGGTGAGGCCGACGGGTCCGGATCCGACGATGAGGACATCGATGTCACCTGGCATGTCATCAATACGTCCTGAAATCATTGCGGCCCCGTCACAATGTTAGCTATGGTGCGATATGTTGCAATGCATTTAATGCAAAAGAGCATGCTGGTGTGGAGTCACGAAGATTTCGGATTAAAAATCCCAATGACTCTCACGAAAGATGCGGTAGCTTGGTTTTGAAGTTCTTGCGGTATTTATTTACTATCATAAGTTTGAAATAGTATTCAATCACGTTATGTATATCTAAAAATGCACCATTTTAGTATGATTGAAACGGGGAATTTAATCAATATTGGCTACGATCATTGCGTGTAAAGATAGTTACATTACTAGTATGAAGTTAATAATACTTGCGACGGTGTACTCGGAAATTTTCGATATGACGCGTCGGAAGGATCGGAATTCCGATAATGATCATTTCCGGCATTTATCGCCAAGGCACCTACAGTGGGTCTTCGGGTGGAAGAGATACCGCTCCCTCCGCGCGCTAAACACGGCCGCGTGTAAACTTCTTTCAGGCAAATAGAGCACGAGAACCGCTTAGCGATCAAAGTTGCGAAGGGGTCGGCGCTTCTTTGTTGCTTGCAACTCCAAGCGCGACCGCAACCATATCCGCGATCGCAAGCGATCCCGTCAGGCCGGGGCTTTCGATCCCGAACAGGTTGACCAAGCCTTTGACACCATGCAGGTGCGGCACGTCAATGCGGAAGTCCGGCATCGGCATGGTTGCGTTGTGAAGCTTCGGCCTTATCCCGGCATAATCCGGCTGCAGGGCGCCGTCGCGCAAACCTGGCCAATAGCGGCGGATCGCACCGTAAAACTGTTCCGCGCGGGAGGCAGAAACATCGAGCGAATGGTTCTCATCGACCCATTCGACATCGGGTCCGAAACGGCAGCGCCCGTTGAGGTCGACCGTTGCGTGGACCCCAAGGCCGGCATGGTCGGGCATTGGGTAGACGAGGTGCGCAAAGGGCTGACGCCCGGAAAGCGAAAAGTAGTTGCCCTTGGCGTACCATTGTGACGGCACCATCTTGCGGGAAAGCCCTGCCGTCCTCGCTGCAAGGCCGGGGGCGCCGTGGCCGGCGGCATTGACCACGAAGCTCGCCTCAATTTCGGCCGGCTCTGCTCCGCCCGTGGTCAGGCCGATCTTCGCGCCACCGCACGTGATTGCCGCAGCCGGCGTGTTGAAGGCGAGCATGCCGCCGGCGGTTTCGAAATCGTCGCGCAGCGCCTGCATGTAACCGTGACTGTCGATGATGCCCGTCGATGGCGAAAACAGCGCGCCAGCGCAATGCAGCTCCGGTTCAAGGTTGGCGACGTCGCTCGGTGAGAGTGGAACGAGATCCAAAACGCCATTGCGCTTGGCCGCAGCGGCGATCGCTTCAAGCTTGGGCAATTCCTCGGGGCTTGCTGCAAGTAGGATCTTGCCTACGCGTCGCGCTTCCACGCCGCGACGGGCACAGTAGTCGTAAAGCGCCGCCCGGCCCTCGACGCAGGCCGTCGCCTTAAGCGAACCCTGCGGGTAATAAAGACCAGCGTGGATAACTTCGGAGTTCCTGGACGAGGTTTCTGTGCCGATTGCGTTCGAGCGCTCGAGAATGATGGTTTCAAGGCCGCAAAGCGCGAGCTTGCGGGCAACCGCCAGGCCGATGACGCCTGCGCCTACGACAATGGCGTCGACAAAAAATCTGCTCATCCGGCTTTCATCTCACGCCAACCGTGTACGCTGGGCCTTGCCCGCCACCACGCATGAACCATTCTCCTTCATCTTACCGGTGAGCAACGGAGTCAATTGTGCAGCGTGCAAAGCGCAGCAGATTTTCGTCACGGTAAAGCGGATAACACATCACCCCTCGACCGATCTGGACAATCACACACCTTGAGCTGCTCGGAGACAATGAGGGTCCCGCATCAGGATCGGGGGCCGACCGCTTTGCCCGGAATATCAAGGGCGCGAGCAGGCCTGGACATGTCCTCGTGCCAGACCAGAAACAGGACACCGAGAAAATAGCCCATCTGGATCAGGACAGCGCATAAAAGGCTATCGGCAAACGCGCTGAGGACGGAGTCTTGCGTCCATAACATCGCGCAAAAGAAGGCGATGAGCACGGCGGCCATCGAAACAAACACCTTGGGTGCGTACATGAACTCCCCCATCCCGCCTCACGATGCGCATTTTGAACCCTGGCCGTTTTCTATCGTCGCGCAATACTGCGCACGGTCGGAGATAACTTGGTTCCTCGATGCAGTGTTGTCATGCTTAATGCGCCCCTTGGAACTTCAACAGACAAGATGTCAAAAAGATGTCGTCGTTAAAAAGTCGTTAAAAGCGATATTTCGTGGTGTCTTATGCCGAAAATGTCGAAAACTTGTCAGTAATCCGAAAGAATAAAGTTTACAAATGATAGGCTAATGAATCTTCGTGAAGAGTAGAAGTCTATGTGCGCGATAAAATGTGACCATGCAAATCGAGGTTGACGCAACGCTACGTACGGTAGCGTACGCATCCCCGGACGTAGTTCATCATTTCGGGGGTATACATCAGATTGTTCTTGAAAAATACTAATCAGTGCGATTTAAATGGCCAGTACTGTGGGGACATCAGAAATGAAGTACGATGCCGAATTTGCCGATGCTTCGCGTAATCACAGGGATCGACACGTCCCGCAGCCTGCGGGCGGTGCACAGAAACGGATTTTTGACGCCGTTCTGGCGTGTGTTGCTATCCTTTGCCTTTTGCCACTGATGATTGCAATCGCTTTGCTTGTTCGCTTGACCGATGGCGGTCCAATGCTTTCCGCGGAAAAACGGCGATCAGTCGGGGGAGAGGGTTTTGAATGCTACAGCTTCCGGAAATTGCCGGTCGACTGGCGCCTCCGGCTTGGCCAGCATCTGTCGCGCCATCCAGACGAGCTTGCAAGCTGGATCATGACGGCAACGTTGAAGGACGATGTTTTGGTGACGCCGGTTGGACGGATTCTTGATCGAACGGGGCTTGATGATCTGCCGCAACTTCTCAATGTGCTTCTCGGTGACATGAGCTTTGTTGGTCCGCCATCGCTGCCCGTTGATCGCAGCGACGTCAAAAGGGGCAACGTGTCGGCACAGTTTTGCAGACCGGGCATGATCAGCGATTGCCGCACCAGTGCGGACGGCGCCAGGAACTGGGAAGCGGCGGCTGCTTCCTATGCGGCCCAGTGGAGTTTTGTGGGTGATCTGAAGATTCTGGTTCGCGCGATTAGCGGTCTGTTCCAGGCCGAAAGATTTCAGCTCAATCATTGAGGAGATCGCTCATGGCGGCACGGTTCAGCACCGTGCTTGCGCGTAAGCGAGTGACCTGTTTGTGTTGAGCCCTCACTGGCGAATGACGAGCTGTACGCGCGTAGTATTGGTCTGGCTATCACGCTGAAGCGAAAGCCGCGCGCCAAGGCCATTGACGGCGAGCCTCAGGATGGCCGCGTCACGGCCGCTCATGAATGGCGACAGCAGTGCGGCGCTTTTCTGGATGAAAGTCACCGATGTGTCTGCTGCCCCGGCTGCGATTTCGACGCTGACGGCCTCGGACTCTTTTGCGCTCGCTGCCATGGTCGACAGCGCGATGATCAGGATCAGCAGTCGCTCTCGATGGCCTTCAATGCCGTCGAAACTACGCAATGAAGATACCCGCAGATCAAAAAGGATGGTCAGCGCGTCAAGGGCTCGATGTAAGACAAGCCCGGGCAGCGCGTCGTATTGCGGTACATTGCTTGCGATCTCGGTGAACGTTTTGAGCAACTGGCCGATCAGGAAGCTTGCGGCGGTCAGCCTTTCCACGATAAGCGCGTCGCTGCGTCGCGCAGAACGCCTTGCGATCCCGACCGCACCATTTGCCAAGCCCTCTGCCGGAGAAATTGCGGATGTCTGATAAAGCCCGAGTTCGCTGGATCTGACTTCGAGCACAGCCCCGGCAAAATCGCGGAAGTAATTGTCGGCGGTCGCCCCGGTTTTTTCCTCAAAGTCTTCAATGATTTCGCACCTTGCCGGTGCGCCCGGTGTGCAAATGATAAGGACGAAGCGCGTCTTATGGTGAAAGTACAAAAATGACAGCTCAGCGCTCTCGCAGACCAAAATCCTGTCGAGAATGCGAGACGATGCTGCCTGAACGGCGGGAAATATTGCATCATTGAGTAACATCACTATAACACCATTGGAGGCGCCAACAGTATCGAGATATATCCAACTAAAATCCAGATAAAAACTTCGATTGTAGGGTCGGGATGTTACGCTCTTTGGATAATGAGACATAAATGCCTCAAGATTAATCTCGCAGTTGATCTGCCGATCTCTATCCCGCGATTGAAAGCGAGTCGGGAGCAGCTTTTGGCCCCGATCCTGCCTGTTTGTACTAGCGAAGCAGACAGATGACCGCGAGCAGGATAAGAAGCCAGAGGAGCATCGACACCCCGGTGGCGTTCAGCAACGTTGCTTTCTTCATGCCGCTCTCCCGCTTTCGAATGAGAAGAAGGATAGGCGGTGAAGCTTGCGTCGGGTTATCGCCTGTCTGCGACGAGACGTGTCATCTGCCCCGCCCGAGCAGGAGCTGGATACGTTCGATCATCCATCTCCTGCTGAAGCAGGTGAGCCAGCCGAAATAGATGACCATGCCGAGACTCGCGGAGATTGCGAGGCGGAAGGGAGGGTGCATCCCAGCCAATGTTGTTGCTTGCACGTAGTATGTGACGACGCCCATGGCGAGGGCCGCCGCCGCGGCCGGCGCGAGCCCCATGTAATGCGCCTTTGCCTTCAGGTTCAGCCGACGCAGTAACAAGACATTACCGATCACGCCATAGACGAGCGCCGGCGACGACATCACCAAAATCGCAGCGCCTGCCGTGCTTGTCGGTATGACGACGAGCGCACCGATACAAGTCAAGGCAACGGCGATAGAATATTGCAGCGACATGCGGTTCAGGCCAAGTGCGTTCATTGCAATGGGGTTGAACCAGACAAGCGGGATCATCAGCGAGGTGATCGACACGGCGCGAAGAATGGGCGCAACCCCGGCATAGGACGAAGGCAACAGCAACGCCACCGCATCATCGGCGACGACGATCAGTCCGGTAAAGGCCGGCAGCGCCACGAAGGCAGCGGTTCGGATGATGGCCGTAAACACTTCGCCTTCCGCCGCAAGGTTGCCGCGCACCTTGCTCATCAACGGAAACCACAGCGCAAAGAGCGGGCTGACCAGGGGATTTTGCAGCGACTCGCTGATCCTGTCGGCAGCCCGGAACAAGCCCACGGTCGCGCCATCGAAGCGGATGCCGAACACCAACATGGCAGCGCGCTGCATGGAGATGTTAATGGCAGCGACCATCCACAGGGGCAGGAAGCGGCGAAGAACTTCACGGCACGCGCCTTTTTCGGTATGGCGCCCGGGAAACCAACCGGTATGACGAAACTCAAAGAGAACAACCGCCATTGTCGAAATAATGCGCTGAGCAGGCAGCGCCCAAATCGCCAGCGGTGAGAACGCCAATGTGATACCGGTGATTCCGCCCGCAAGGGTCGAAATCATATTGCGCTGAGCAAACGTCTTGAAGCCCAGCTCACGCATTATGAGGGCATCCATCACCGACAGCCAAGGCGTAAAGAACAAAAGAAGGCCAAAAATCGGCATGTAGTAAGCAACCAGCGGCGCGTTCTCAAAGTCAGCGAACAAAGGCCCAGCCATGAACAGAAGGAGTGCAAAGGGTGTGGCCACCAAAGACAAGGAAATGAACGCTGCGTTCAAGCTCTTCTTGTCGAAATTACCACGCTGCAGGATCGCGTCCATGCCGGCATAGCGGCCGTCATTGGCGATGAAGTCGGCCACAACAGCAGAGAGCGCGACTGCCCCGAAGACGGCAGGTTCCAGCATGCGCGCAAGGATCAGAAAGATGATAAACCCGGCGCTCTGCGAAAAGATCGCGTTGATGGTATTCCAGGCAATGCCATTTCGAAGTGCCGTTGCCAGCGACGTTTCAGACATGGACCATCCCATCTGTGCAAGGCGCAACCGACGCAGTCGCACCGCCACGGATCATAGTCAAGCATGGGCGGCTGGAAAAGCAGGCGCCCCTCACGCCTGCAACCGGTACCAGTTGAAGATGGTCTTGATGCGCCGACGCAGGTCCTTGATAAAATGGACCTCGCCAAGCTTGAGGACCTGCGCCCGATACGGGGTCTTTTTCAGATAGCGGTAATAGGTCCAGATCAACGGATGCCATCCGTCCGTCGACCACGGTTTGTTGTGCTCCGTGAAGTGGATGATCTTTGGCCTGCGCCCTTTTCTCATTTCGGCTGCGGTTGCATAGCAGGGCTTGCCTTCCTGCGGCATCAGCATTCGGCGTTGGACGTTCCACAAAATATCAAGCCGCTTCCATCGGCTCCAGAAGACAACGTTGAGCGCGCACTGATCGCCATACTCCATATCGCCGATGCGCGTTTCCAAGACAGTGATGACTTTGGAAAGATCGTCACTGGCGCGCAGCTTAGTGAGATCCATCAACAGCACGCCGGAATTGAAGTAGCCAAGGCGCCTGGGCTGCAGCTGAAAACGCCCGGCGAACGCCTCGCCGTCCATGCCGACGTCGCAGACCGCACCGATTGCATGCTCGCCCAGATCGGTGGCGTAGAGTTCCCTAATATCACCCATGACGACGAGGTCGGCATCGAGATAAAGGACTCGATCGATATCCGGCGGGGCAAGCTCGGAAAGCATCAGGCGATAGTAGCCGGCGCGGCTGATATGGCGTTGGCCGGGCATTGCAAGGACGCTCGAGCTTTTGATCTCGAGCCAATCGAACTTGTGTCCTTCAGCACAGCGTTCGAAGGTCGAACGGGCTTGGGGTGAAATTCCATCATGGACGACCAGAAAGCGGAATTTTGCGCCCGGCGCGTTAGCGAGAAGCGACGCCAGCACAACACCTGCATGCGGCAGGTAAGCGGTATCGAGTCCAAAGGCGATTACCACCTCCGGGGCGGGCGGGCGCGGGCGGCTGTATCGCTGCATCGCTGCCTCAAGCAGAGGCTCGGCAAGGGCACGGCCGTTCAAGCCTTCGGCGATTGACCGGAAATTGGCGGTCTTCATCGGCAAGGCGCCTATGGCACGAGATGCCAGATTGCCTTCAAATGCGGGATCACTCATTACCCCTCCAAGCCGGAGCCTCATGCTCCGGTCTCATTTCATCGAAACGTGTGCTGCCTATTGCCAGCCCGGATATCCGCTCCATGCGCGGCGCATGCCAAGCTTGACGTAAATCCAGTCCAGCACGGCATCGACGACAAGCATGCCGTTGACACCAAAGCCGGCCCTTGCCAGTGCATCAAAATGGGGTTGCAGATGGTCGCGGCCGCGATCTTCGCGCCACCAGGTCAGAATGCGGCGTACATAATAGCGGCGAAACGCAAGAAGCTGACGGCGGTAGTCGGTCCCGAAGGCGATCGGGCCGTGGCGCATGATGAGATCAAGGCCATCGCGCGTCCAGGCGCGGGTTTTGCCGGCATAATGTAAGGCGGTTACCGTATTCTCGTGTACACGGGTAAAGCCAAGCGCCTCGTGCACGAAACCGAAATCGCTGATCGCCAGCATCCGGAAGACCGTATCGAGGTCCCAACTGCCGTCCATGGCGCTGGCAAAAAGCGGTTCGAGCGCGTCAGTCACGCGCCGGCGCCACATCATCTGGACCGGCATCAAAATGCCCTGGCGCAGCAGCGCCATACGCATGGCGTCCTTCCCGGGAAAAACCGGCTTGCCGGGCGGCCAGAAGAAATCCTGAACGGCACCCGCACACTCATGCAGGCTGCCGATTACCCCGACATTCGGAAAGGTTTCGCCGAGCGCCGCCATCTTCGAGATCGACGTCGGGCTGATCGTGTCATCGTCGCACAGATAGCGCACATAGACAGCGTCCCGAGGCACCAGGCGATAAGCTTTCGTCCAGTTTTCACGCTGATCCAGCGTCTTGTCATTGCGGAAGCAAAGGACAGGGATGCGCTTGTTCAAATAGGCGGAGACGATTTCTTCGGTATTGTCGCTGCTATTGTTGTCGAGAACGATGTGAACAAGATTTGGCCAATCTTGCTGCTGGACGGATTCCATCGTTTCAGCCAAGAACCGGCCGCCATTATACGTCGGGGTCACAACAGCGACAAGTGGCAAGGACATTCTACATTCCCCCACGTGAAGGAAACCCAACTAAGCACTAAGGCTATGTTATAGTTCAGGCGATGCGAGTCAATAATGGTCTGGCAGAGAATCTGATTTATTATTGCGATACTGTCGATTCTCTGTATAGCTGACTATCAAAGACCTTGGAAACATTCCTTTGCAAAGGCTATTTGAGCTTATCTGACGAGGGTTCGGCATCAGCCGTGGTTGACCTTGGACAGGTCATCATCATCATCATCATGGGTCACCCGAGACCGCCGCGGCGAGGCACATGAAAACCTTCGCTGTCGGCGAATTGAGGATAATACTCCACCAAGGCATTGCCTGCCGTTCCCGCGACCGGTTTCGCGAGTGCACCGGCGCAGTAGTAGATGAGGAAGGATCCGATCGTGTATTGATTAAGAAAATCGACTTCGAAGAAGGAGCGACTGACGAACAGTATGATGAGACCGAAGAGCACGACATCCTCGTTTCGCGCGCCTGACGACAGGAGGCGTCTGATATAACCAGCGAGGAGGCCAAGGATGATGGTGCCGAGCAGGACAAGTCCGATATAGCCAAGTTCGACCATGGTCTCGATGTAGGTATTATGAAAGTGAAAGCCCGTACGCGAGGCAATATAGAACTGCTGCCACAAGACCTCCGGTTGAGAAAAACCCTGGACCCAGAAACCCTGGAAACCGATGCCGAAGACAGGTTGTTCATGGGCGATCTCGAGGCCGCGCTGCCAAAGATACGTCCGCCCTGTCAATGTCGCATCCTTGCCGAAGATGCCGAGGATCGCTCCGAACAGCCCGGCACTCAGTGCAATCAACAGGGCGACGGCTGCTGTCGGAACGATCGACAGGAAGAGGACCATCCGATGCCGCGGTGAGAACTGCTTCAAGAAGACCGCAGCGACTGTTGCGGCAATCGTTGCGGCGATCGTGATCGTGGAGGTCGCAGACTGGGCCGCGTGGAGCGAAAAGGCGCCGAAGGCGCCCGACATCAGGGCCAGGATGCGCCACATCGTCTGCACCTGCAGAATGAAGACCAGCGAGAAGGAGGCAAAGACGCCGAGCGCGGCAAACATGCCGAGTTGGTTCTTCGATGCGAACGCGCCGATGAAGCTGTAGACACCATCAAGAGGATCGTAGCTGAAGTGCCCAAACAACAGCGAGTAGAGCAGCACCAGCGACGCGCCGAGGCTCATGCCCAAAATCATCGCCTTGACGGGCACGACCCGTGCGGCAACCAACGCGCAGACAATCGTTGAAAAGTATTGTAGCCCGCCGCGCAGGCTGAGCCCCGGAACCGCAGACCAGAAAAAGGATAGGCAGGCAAAGATGGAAAAGGCAACAATCCAGTAGAGAGGCCGTGGATCGCCGATGACTGCGCGCGGATCCATGGCAAGAAGAGGCAGCCACACCACATAGAACAACAGAATGAAGACGGAGCCAAACACCTGCGCATAGGCGATAAAAAACATCGTCGCGACCATCGCAAAGATCGCAAAGGGCGTGTTCCGTTCAGGCGATAAGAAAGCGTTGATACTGATACGCATGCCAACCTGCCGAGCCCTAGTCCTATGATTTTTCGTTGATGACGCTGACCTTGACCAAGTCTCCCGGCTGCACTGGCGTCGTCTCAGTTGCTGGAATCTCCTGGATCTTGCTTGCGACTGTTCGAACGATCGAATAGCTGACGAGCTTGACAGCGTCACTTCCGGTCAGTTGCGAGGCCGTTGGCGCATTCACCAGCGACTCGGCCATCAGTTGCCGGTACATCTGAAGCTGCAGCGCATTTTCGTCCAGCTGCGACTTGGTTTCCTGCATATCGAGCGCAATCTTCGATTTGCGCTCGTTCTTCAAGTCGATCGTGTCGAGTGCGGCCTTGTTCATTTCCTGCTTGGCGCGCAGTGTGGCAGCGTCGAGGTCGAGCAGGTTGCTCTGGGTATCGGCAAGCGTTGTCTCGAGCCCCAGCGCCCGGGAGCTGACGGCCAGACCCTGATTAACGAGCTTGGCGGTCCTTTCGAGCTCCTTCTTGTAAAGGTCCACCTGCCGGGCCTGGTTGTCGACTTTCTTGCTGAGCGAGGTGATTTCGTTGCCATAAAGGGTTTGCAGCTCATCGAGCCCTTTGAGGCGAAGGTCGAACGCATTGCGGTTCGTTTCCATGATTGCCATTTCATCCTCGACCAGCGTTTGCGATTGCGGGATGGCGGCAAGGTCCTCTGGAATCGCAATCTTCTCCTCACCGGCCTCCTCGGAGGCAAGTCGCGCTTTCTTCGCCATCAGACGGGCGCGCTCGGCAACAAGTACCTCGTAGCTGCCCTTGGCATTGATGAAGTCGCGTTCGAAACGCTGACCTTCGTCCAGCCCGCGACGCATGCCGCCGGCAAGACTGATTGCCTTCAGGACCGTCATTTCCGGATCGTAGGGATATTTGCCGGGCGTGTGGACTTCTCCAGCTACGAAAATCGGCCGGAATTCGAGAATCTCAACCGAAGCTTCCGGCGGATCGGGAAGCCCGAAACGCTCCTGAAGGCTGCGGGCGATCTCGCGCGCCACCTCCGAGGTCGACCGGCCGGCTACTTTCAACTCGCCCGTAAAAGGCAGAGCCAGATCGCCGTTCGGACCCACGATGTATTCGCCGGTAATACTCGGCCACTCGCGAAACTGCCCCTCGGCAGTCTGCCACTCGACCACTCGGACGGACAGCTTGTCCATGATTCCAAGCTTATAGGGATCAGCGTGCGCAGGCGACAGAAACGCCAGATGAACAAGAAAGACGACTGCGGCAAGTGTTGCAAGGCACAGCCGTGGCAGCGCGCAAATGGCGTTACGCGCGGCAGGAGAGAGCTGACGAATTGACCTCATAGTTCTTTCCTTATCCTCGCCTGGCAAAGGCGTCGGCGTGCTAGCAGGCACCCCGCGCGAGCAGGACAACCGGCACGGTCTTCAGAATGATCCAGATATCGCCGACGAAGGACCAGTGCTCAACATACTGGCTGTCGAGTTGGATGCGTTCCTCGTAGGTCGTGTCGCTTCTCCCGCTCACCTGCCACTTGCCGGTGAGACCCGGACGCGAGCGGAGGTAGTGATTGCCGCGATCACCGTAAAGAGCCATTTCTTCGCCCATGATTGGACGAGGGCCAACCAGACTCATATCGCCGCGCAGGACATTGAGCAGTTGTGGTAACTCGTCGAGACTGAGTTTCCGCAGCACCTTTCCGGTGGTGGTTACCCTGATGTCGTGGCGCAGCTTGCGGGTCGTTGCCCATTCGGCAAGGGCGGCGGGATTTTCGGCCAGATAGGCAGCAAGCCGCGCATTGCTGTCGGTGACCATGGTTCGGAATTTCAGGCAACGGAATGACCTTCCGTTATGGCCAATGCGCTGATGACCGAAAAGAACGGGTCCGCGGTCATCAAGCTTTACGGCGATCGCGATCAGCAAGAAGAGTGGGGAAAACAGGACAAGCAGAACGAGGGAGCCGACAACGTCAAACACCCTTTTTCGCAGCCCGCCTATTGGCCTCACGGGTCGCCGCTGGGCGTAGTGCGGGAAAATAGAGGCATCGGTCAAGTCGACATCATGCTTCATCATGAAGCTCTCCGAAAGCATATCGTTAAGAAACTAGTAACAAAAACCTTTAAAAAATCAATAGAAAAGCGCAAGTGGTAGTCGAAATATACTTGATGTATCATTATGATACAGATTGTACCTGTCGCTCGCGCAGTTCCCAGGCGATATTCCACGAATCGCATAGAGGATATTATTCAAGTCTGGTTCGGGTGCGCCAAATCACATAGGCGCTATGCCGCTACTCAGCGGTTCGGTTTACCCCGGTGTCAGGTCCAGAGTTTCCACGGCGCCTTGCCGCTCTCCCAGGCCTTTTCGAGGACCATCTTGTCGCGCAGCGAATCCATGCTTTGCCAGAAGCCCTGGTGCCAGTGCGAGCCAACCTTGCCCATGTGAAGCGCTCTGTCCATCGGGCCCTCTTCCCAGACGGTGTCATCACCGTCGATGAGGTCGAAGACATCAGGCTCGCAGACAAAGAAGCCGCCGTTGATCAGACCGCCATCGCCAATGCGCTTTTCGCGGAAGGCATGGACACGCTGACCGTCGTCCGACAGGCCAAGCGCGCCATAGCGGCCCGGCTGGCTGACGGCGGTCAGCGTGATCCAGTTTCCGTTCGTCTCATGAAGCTCAATGGTCGCGGCGATATCGGTATCGGAGACACCGTCGCCGTAGGTCAGAAGGAAGCGCCTATCGCCAATGACGTCGCGCGCGCGCCTCAACCGTCCGCCCGTCATCGTGTTTAGTCCGGTATCGAGCACGGTGACCTTCCACGGCTCCAACGCGCGGCGCAGCCACTTGAATTCGCCTGTCGCTAGGTCGACCGTGAAGTCGCTGTTTATCATCGCATAGTTGATGAAGTAGTCCTTGATGTAATCCGCCTTGTAACCGGCAAGCACAACGAAGTCGTTGAAGCCGTAATGCGAATAGATTTTCATGATATGCCAGATGATCGGCCGTCCGCCGATCTCGACCATAGGCTTTGGCCGAAGCGTCGTTTCCTCCGAAAGGCGGCTCCCGTAGCCTCCTGCAAATATGACAACTTTCATTGCGTCCCTCGTCATTTTGAATGGTTGCCCGCGCTATGCGGCGCTAAAGTAGCTGTGTCACATGATCCGGTTCAGCCAGGCATGGCTTCGCGCGTCCGAAGCGCGAGGTCCTTGAAGCCGGGACTGAAAGTAGCGGCGGCCGGATTGGCCGTGTAACGCAGGTCGGCACCAAGACTACCGCCGTCGATCGCCCGCGTAAGCACGTTCAGCCGCACGAGTTGCGAAGAGCGGTAATCGGGATCCTTCAAACCCGCCGCATCAAGCCCGGTCTTCAGATCAGCAATAGCGCCTGCAAGTGTTACTTCCGGCTGATGAGCCGGTGCCAAGCTCCGGTAGAGATCGAAATTAACCCGATAGGAACGCCGGTCCGGTGGAGCGTCCTTGTTGATTTCGACCACAGTCCCCGGAATCGAGGCGGCGACGGCCTCCGCGAGTTCGCGGACCTGATAGTTCCAGTCCTCGGAACCGACATTGACGGCCAGAAAATTCCCCCCATCCTGCCTGAGCAGCGCCCATTCGATCGCCCTTGCCATGTCGTTGACATGAATGAGCGGCCGCCAGGGCGTGCCGTCAGAGAGGACCGAAACCCGCCCGGTCTTCAGCGCCGAGGCCACAAAATCGTTGAGCACGAGATCGAGCCGCGTGCGCCCGGAAAAGCCACAGGCGGTCGAAAAGCGCAGAGCGCTGACCGTCATCTGGCTGTGGCGGGCGATCTCGCCAAGCCCGGTCTCGGCGGCGACCTTCGAGCGCGAATAGGCGGTTAGAGGATTGAGCTCATCTGACTCGGTGCGCGCGCCGCCCTCGGCAAATCCGTACATGGAGCAGCTGGAGGCAAAGACAAAGCTCTTTACGCCCATCCCGGCGGCGAGTTCGGCCGTTCTCAGCGTGGCACGATGGTTAATCTCGTCCGTCACCGTCTCAAAGCGGCCGCCCATCGGGTCATTGGAAACGGCCGCCAGATGCACCACTGCATCGACGCCCTCGAATAGCTCGGCAGGCAGGTCGCGGACATCGGCAAAGACCTGACTGTTAAGCAAACGCTCGGGCAGGCTTGCTTGGGTCAGGCAATGCGCGAAAAGGCCAGTATCGACGCCAACAAGCATGCAATCAGGCATCTCACGGCGCAGGTGAGAGACGACAGCGGGCCCGACGTAGCCCATGTTTCCTGTGATTAAGATCTTCATTTCAAACGCTCCGGAACTGGTGACTGTCATTGAAAATGGACATGGTGCAAACTAGGGGGTGTTGCTTCACGACCAACGTTGCATCGGATCAGTGCTTCTTGCGTGTCTAGTTAGAGCTCCTTCGATAGCTGCGCGCGCGCCTTTCGCTGTCGGCGACCTCTCGCCTTCATGATCGGCTCGCCATGCTCGAGGTAGTAACTCGCATATCGGGAAAAGAGCTTTTCGGAACTGCCAAGCCCGCCGTAGGTTGAAAGTTTCTCCTGATCGGCCTTGTTGAGCACAACGCCCAGCACTTTCGCGGCGATCGCTGGTTCCTGTTCAAGTGTTGACTTCAAAAGGGCCCGCGGCGTGCCCCCCCATTCCGACACGAGCAGGAATCCATCGGCCAAGGGCTCAAAAGCCTTGGCATCAAAGACCGGCCCGATCGGTGGAAGATCGACGATTATATAGTCGAACATGGACCGGGCTTCTTCCAACACAGTTGCCATGGAGGGCCCCGAGATCAGCTCGCTCGTGTTGAAGACCTTCGCCTGGCGCGGTGTCGCGAGAAGGCTTGTACCCGTCTGCGGATCGACAACCAGAGTGTCTTGCCATCTGATTGTCCCAGCCAATGCCTCTGTCCAGCCGGTTTCAAACGGGATGCCAAGACCCTGCGTCAGCGAACCGCGTCTGAGATCGGCATCGATCATCAGCACCTTCGCTGGGCTGGATGCCACGAGTGTCGCGAAATTTGCCGCGACCGTCGTCTTGCCTTCGCCTGGCAACACCGAGACGACGCCGATCACTTTGCAGTTCTGGCTGCCAAGCATCGTGTCGGTCACGATCTTTGCATGCCGTATGGTCTCGGTAAATTTGGAGCCGCCCGATTTGACCGCAAACCGCATCGTTTCGACATCGGGATTGGCGATCAGCCTCCTTTCGTCATCGGGAGAGGGACGCGTGGCCCCTGGGATCGGCGGCAGGTAACCCAAGAACTTCAGGCCGAGCGTCGTCAATTGCTCGCCAAGGCGGAATGTACCCTCCCTAACCTCGCGCCACAGGCCAAGACCGATACCGAAGATCGCACCGAGTATCAGCGAGCCGCCAAGCGTCAACGTGCGCTTCGGACTGGATGCATCGACCGGCGGCGAGGCAGGCGAGATGACGCGCGCTTCTGATATCGGGAACGACTGGTTCTGGGCCGTTTCCTGATATTTCGTCAGATAGGTCTTGTAGAGGTCGCTGATGGCTTCGGCGTTGCGTTCCAGATCCTTCAATTGCACGAGCGATTCGTTCGCGGCCGAGGTTTGTCCAGTGATCTTCGACAGACCCTCCTTCAGCGATGCCTCCCGCGAGACCGCGACCTCATATTGATTGCGGTAGCTTTCCGTCATCTGCTTGAGCTCAAGGAATATCTGCCGCCCTACGTCGTCCTGCTCCTTACGCAGCAGGATTGCTTGCGGATGTTCGGGACCGAAACGGCGCTCGATATCCTGGGTCCGCTTGATGACGTTCAGATAGTGCGTTCTGAGTGTCGAAATGACCGTCGAGCCTTCCTGCTCGGAGACGGTTGCGGCATTGTCGACCGCAGTCTGCTGGCCGGCGGCGACGATTGCCTTATACTGGTTGTAGAGCGCAAGCGCCTTGGCGCTGTCCGCTTGGGCCAGGATGTATTGACCACTGATGTCGGAGAGCTGTTCTTCCGACAAGAGCGCACCTTTTGCTGAGGTAAGGCCGTTTTCGGCGCGGTAGCGCTCGACCTTCAGGGCCGCTTCCTGCGACTGCTCCTTCAGATCGGTCAGCCGAGCGCGCAACCAGACCGTTGCCCTTTGCGAAGCGTCGAAATTAGCATCGAGCTTGTCTGACAGGTAGGCCTCGGCATAGGCGTTAGCGATCTGCGCCGACAAGGCCGGGTCGGTCGATGTATAATAGAGGTCGATCACGAAGCTCTGCGGCTGCTGCTCGACCCTCAGATTTTCCATGAGAACTGCCACGGCAGTACCTCTGCGCGCGTCGAGGCTATCGGTATTTGCCATCTCCATGCCCTTGCCGGCAAACAGGTCCATCGTCATTTTGGCAAGGCCCTTGATCTCCTGGGTGACCGAGACCGGAGGATTGATGAATTCGTGCTTTTCGTAAAGCTGCTGTTTGTCGACCACCTTTGCCGCAAGCGAGCTTGACCTCAAGATCGCCACCTGGCTCATGATCTTCTTGTCAGATTCCATGTTTGCAGGCGCCGGCGAAACGTCGCCAGCAAACCGGCTCAGATTGTCATCGATCAGGACGCTGGTGCCTGCCGTATAATAATAGGTTGCAAACACCAGCCGGGTAACACCGAGCAGTAGTCCAATGGCCGCGAAAAGGGCCACGAGCTTTGCCTGGCGCCTGGCGATCTGCATCAGGTGTTCGACGTCGATGAACTTCTCCCCGCCGACCTCAGCGTGCTTGGCCGTGCCCGGCTGACCGAGATAGGGGCGTACTGCCTCCTGCATCATCTTTGCCTTGCCCATGAACTCGTTCATTGCGACACCCGTCTAAAGGCCGAACTCGGTGTCTGCAGCGCCACCATCGCTCGCTTGAGACGTGCCGTGATCGGCATCTTGAGATGACGGGCTGCTGCCGGATTGCGCAGGACGTCCTTCACAGCATCCGCAACAGAACGCTGTTTGATATGATCAACGAGGGTCAGAAAAGCAGCCGCCTCCTCAAGATTCTTAATTCTTCTGAGTTGTGCTGCGCGGGCTGCGGCATCCACCGGGAAGGTAGCCAGAAAATCACGATCCGCCCGAATCATGGCTTCGACGTCGTTCAGGTTCATGACGTGCGAGATCGAGCCCTTGGCGGAATGGTAGAGGTATCCTGCCTCCGGCTCAACGATGCAATATGCGCCGCGCGACAGCGTCCTTGCGAGGAACAGATAGTCCTCGCCGATGCGCAGCTGATCGTCATAAGCAATGCCGTTTGCCCGAATAAAGTCGCGGCGAATGAGTGGCTTCAGGTAGCCAAGATTGAAGCGCCCGGCAAAGAGCATGTTGTGGTCGATGAAATGAGCAAGGCTCAAGTTCCCGAGCCGTGCTAGATCGGCCGTGCGGTGCAGAAGCCGCTCCTTGCCCTCCGACTTGATGACGAGGTTATCGACGACGGCGTCGACGGCCGGGACATCGGCGCACGTGAGGAGCCGTTTCGTCCTTTGAGGCAGGATCTCGTCGTCGGCATCGACAATCCCGATCCATCTGCCTCTCGCATCTGCGATCGCCGCATTGCGGGCGCCGCCAGGTCCGCGATTATCCGGCAGGCTGACGAGCCGCACCTTTTCGCTGCCGTAGGAGCGCACGATGTGAGCCGTCTCATCGACCGAGCAGTCGTCGGCAACAATCACCTCGACATCGACACCCTCCTGGGCAAGCACGCTTTCAATGGCGCGTGCGACCGTGCCTGCGGCGTTGTAGGCAGCAACGATGTAGGAGATGTCCGGGACGTCAGGCAACATGGGGATTGCTCCTTGCGGCTGGAACCGGCCCGCCGTAATGCATCGCTTCACGGACGCCAAGCAGACCGGCAACGACTCCGAGATGCAGAATTCCTCTCAAGACATAGCGCCAACGGTCGACAGGCAGGAACCATAAGAAAAGGCTTACGGCAAAGCAGACCAGCGCCTTCAGTGCGGCAAGCACGATCTGCAGTGCCAAACCAGGTGCGGCTGCCGTCGTGCGCAGGACGCGTGCATGGCTCTGCCCGGAGCGGAACCGGCGCCCGGCGAGCCATCCGATTGAGGCGCGTTCCTCGGCAACCGGTTCGATGACCAGTGCCTTATCCGCAAATGCGATCTTGCCGCCGGTCGCGTGGAGGTCGGCAAGGAATGCCGTGTCCTCGCCGCCGCAGCGACCAAGCGCCAGGTCAAAGCTCCGGTCGCGGAAGGCTTCGGCGTTCCTGTCGAGCAGCAGATTGCAGGTGTATCCCGTCTTGATCTCGCCATTGACGAAAACCGGTTTCGTCGAGTGGAAATCGCCTTCGACCATGAACGCAGGAGCATCCTTGCCGTAGCGCGCCGACACAGGACCGAGCACGGCTGCTGCATTGGTCTGTTTGGCGGTGGCCAGCAGTGCCGTGAGCCAGCCTGGCGTGACTAGCTCGTCGTCGTCGACAAAGGCCAAATAGTCGCCTGTCGCCCGATCGAGGCAGGCATTGCGGGCAATCGATATGTTGCCGGCAGGGCAATGAAGGTAAATCACCTGATGCACAATCTTGGCCCTGATGGCCTCGACTGCATCTCTGGCGCTTTCTTCAACATCGTTGTCGGCGACGATGATGCGAAGGACGGCCTGCTCAGGCACGGCAATCGCCGCAATCGAGGCCAGCGTGTGGCTGAGCGAGCTCCGCCGGTATGTGCAGACGGCAATTTCGACGAGAAGCGGCTGGCTCATGAGACGCTCCTTTTTGGCCGAAGCGACAGCATCTCAAGCCAGAAGCCGGTTGACCACGCCATATGCATGACCATTGCAATCAATCCGGCCAATGGTCCGTGTGGCATCTGCTGACGTACGCGAAGATAAAAGCCATAGCCGACACAGGTGAACGCCCAGACGAAAGCTGGAACGATCGCAGCCCAGTAAAACAGCGCGAGCACGGTGCCAGCAACGGCGGGCGCGACTGTTAGCGGCAGCATTTGGCGTAAAGCCGGCATGGTCTTGTGTTTGCGGATATTGCGCGCCCGCCCGCGGCCGTAATTGAGATATTGACGAAACAGTGCAGCAACGCTTGCGCGCGGATGATAGACCATGCATGTCGTGCCGCTGATCCAGATCTTGTAGCCAGCCTTCCTCAAGCGGAAGTCGAGCTCGGCATCCTCATTGTGGGAAAAGGTCTCGTCATATCCGCCGACGGCGAGAAAGGTCCCGACGTGCATCAATGCGTGGTGGCCATGGTCGACGTAGCCGCCCGTCGACAGGTTGCGATGCGCAGAACCGCCGTTACCGATCTTGGAGTTCTGGGCAATCGCGGCTGCTTTCTGGATCGCGTTGAAACCGGTCGTTTCCAAGGCGACGACGACGGAGGCGGCGCCGGTCATCTCGGCATCGGCAATTAGTCGTTGGCAATAACCCTTCGGATATTCACCATGCGCGTCCATGCGCACAAAATATTCAAAATCACGGCCGTAGCGTGCCACTGCAAGATTGATCGCCGCACTTTGCAGGCGCTTCGGATTGTCAAGGAAGATGATGCGCGGATCGATGGCGGAGGCGGCATTGATGATATCCTGTGAACCGTCCTTGCTGCCGCCATCGGCCACCACGATGCGCCAGTCCGGAGCCTGGAGCTCCATGCTCAGGGCGCTCAGAAGCGCACCAATATAGTTTCGCTCGTCAAGGCATGGAATGACGATCAAGCAGCAATCTTCTGGACATACGTGCTTATTCATCGCGTTCAACCCTATATGGCAAATGACGAATTGATCGGAAGGCGATCTGAAGTTTTGCGAGGCCCGGCAGGCGCCAAGCCGGCGAGCCAGGCGACCAAGTCCTTGCAGTCTGCCTCATCGATCGCCCAGTTGCGCCGATCGCATGCGGCAATCGCGGATTTCAGGCGCTTAAAGCGCTGAACGTCCAGGCCCTCCATCGCCATGCTAAGCGCAAAGGGCGTGGCATCGGACAAGATCAGGCCGATATTGTTGCGCCGAAGTGCCTCAGCCGTCTCGGTGCCTTGAACGGCAATCGGTACTGCTCCGTACAGGCATCCTTCGTAAAGCCGGTTCGGTAACAGCCACTTGGAATTGAGACCCTCCTCGAAAAAATCGGCCGCCCAGGCAAAGTCGACCTCGCCGTAAATTGCACCGAGGTCCTCCGGGTTTCGGTAGGGACCACAAAAACGCATGAAGGGTTCGTTCTCCACGAAGGCGTCGAAGTCGCTAAATTCCCTGTAAGCCGGCCGGCCGCGCAGAACGATCTCGAACCTGCCGTTCGCCATCCTTGAGAAGCGCGCAAGCAGCTTCAACGATTTTCTGCAACGCAGCGCGCCAAACCAGCCTATGCGCCATGGCCGGCCTTCGAGCTTTTGCGGAACGGGAAGAAGGCCCTCCCTTGGAGGCGGGACGACCTTGTTCTCGACGATCACGACCGGGACCTTCAGAAAAGACTGCACATCGAAATAGTTGCTCTTGAAGGCTGGCGAACTGGTGACGATCGCGGTGACGCTTCGGCCAAACCAACGTTCGGCTAATCGCATCGAGCGCCCGACAGGACCCATTCCGATGAGAAGCCTGTGAATATCGAGGCACTCGTAAACGATTGGCACGGACCCGCCGAAATAACGGTTGGCGCGGTTTGCCAGTGCCAGCGTTTCGAGATTGCGGGCGACGATAACGTCCGGTTTGCTGGCGCCTGCAAGAACAGAACGCAGCCTTGCCATCGCTTTGAGAACAGCCCAGGAGCGCTGGACAAAGCGGCCGTCGGCCGTCTTGCCGAGATTGACCGGATTGATGCCTTCGATATCGCCTGGGATCTTCGTCCGCGCAAAGCCTGCAAGGTCAACCGTCGCGCCGCCGCGTGTCAGCATGATCAGGCGCCGGCGAACTGCCGGATCCGACAGGTCATGGACGAGGTAAAGCACGCGCGGCATCAAAGGTTCTCCTGCGTCTTGGCAGGGGCGCTGACGGTGATGGTCCGATCGCAGGTCAGGGAGCCTGCAAACAGGCATCTTTCGCCTGCAGCAGTAAAGCTCACCCAGTCGACCTGCATGATAGTCGGTCCTTTGTAGGCAAAGGGGCCCATCCAGCCTGTAAGCGTATCGGTTCCCCACAGGCTAAAGAAGATCTTCTGCCGTTCCGTCGGAATACGGAGCTTATCGGTGACCTCGTTGACGAGGACGCCGTTGACGAAGAACCGGAGTCTCGAGGGCTCCCAGATGAAGGCGAAGTGGTTGAACGCCTCGTCGGCCGGGCCAGCTAGCGAAACCAGCCTTTCGTTGCCGCCCTTCGCTTTCACATACTGGTTGACTTGGACAGTAGCACTGTCCTTACCCAGCACCTCGAAATCGATCTCGTCGTGCTCCTCATGGTCGGCAGGGCCGATATAGGAGAAAAATGCCGAGTTAAGGCCCGACCCGGTCGCCGACTTTATCCGTGCCTCATAGGTGCCAAAGCCGTAGCGCTGCTTCGTCTGGAGTTCTGCGCAAAGGAGGGTCTTCTGATCGGCCGCGTCCTTTGCGAGCATCAGCGACGCAAAGCCGTCGGCAATCTTGATCATTCGCGCCGACCAGATGCAGTTTTGATGATCACCGTTCGTCCAGCCGTCTGAAATATACCAGAAGTTGGAATCGAGCCGATCAAAGCTCTCGAAGAAGGATGCTCCAGGGCGCCCGTCCGCAGCCTGGACGTTAGGGGCAAGCCAGCACGTCAGCAAGATCAGCGAAAAGACCCGCCGGCAAATGCAACTGAAATCCTGACCGCTAACCGCACGGTTAACATGTGAAGGTTGATCGAAATTCATAATAGCAGCCCGAAGCGAGTACGAGAAACAAATGACACGGCGACGTTGGCACTAAAGATGTCAGGCTATACTTTTTGATTTTCCTTTACAGACAGAATAAACGCGCGGTGCCACCATCGCAGAGTTATCCGGCCAGAAGTCCAACGCCGATGTTGCGTATCTCGACCGCGTTTAATTGGTAGCGGTCGTATATACAGGCATCCCTAGAACGGCGTAGCAGTATTTGTATGGACGTTATTTCAGAATTGGCAAAGAGGCAACCAAAAATTAACGAATCTAGTAGCTAAAAGCTTGATTTAACGCCGCAGATTAACGCTCGGACAAATTTCAGCTTCTGTCGTTTCATAATGATACAGATAGGCATTCCGAACGCTGGAGAGGGCAGGCAGGGCTGTCCGTCAGGAGCACACGTGCTCTATCGCACTGGCTCCGCAGGTGGCGGCAACCAATATCTAGCCGTTGAAGGTCGGTGGTGCCGGTCGTGCCGGCCGCATGAAAATCTCCGTGACTTCGCAGGAGGATGGCATCGACAAGGCTGTGATCAGGTTCGCTGCCACCGATTCCGGCTGCAGTAGCTCGTCCGCTTGGTACGAAAGCGCTCTCGCATCATGGATGGTTTCCTGCATCGCCGTTGCTGTCTTCCCGGGAAAGATGCTGAGGACGCGCACATCCTGGCCATTGATCTCGGCTCTCAGCACGTCGGCAAAGGCCTTCAGGGCATATTTGCTCATCGTGTAAGCAGCGAGCTCCATTCTCGGATTCAGCCACACGCTCGAGTTGATGAATGCGATATAACCCTTCTGTCTGGTCAGCGCCGGGAGCAAAAGCTGCGTCAGAACATATGGCGCACGCAGATTGACGCGCCAGACGTCATCGAGTTCTTCCGCTGGGCTTTGCGCAACCGGGCCCGAACGAAAGACGCCAGCACTGTGCACCAGGTAATCAATGCCGCGATCAGTCACCCGCAAACGGGCGACGAATTCGGCGATCGCCCTGTCATCAGCAAGATCGACATGATGCCAACTGATTGATGCTCCATTGCTGAGCGACGACTGCGGGACGCCGCCGCGGGTTAGAGCATGAACTGTCACGCCGGCTGCACCAAAGGCTGAAACGATCGCTTGCCCGATACCGCTCGCTGCCCCGGTCACCACTGCCACGCGCCCCTGAAGAGGTTTTTCCATGATCTTAGTCCCTCTCCACCGGTGCAAGCAGATCATGGCCGAGCAGAAGATCCGCGGCATCGGCGATCAAATCAAATGCTAGACCCGATTTTCTGGCGATGTCGAGGAGATCATGTTTGCCGTCCGAGTAGTTTAGAACCCAGAGTAGGGCCATCTGACGCGTCTTCGTGTCCGACTTGCCGCCAACGGCATCGTAGAGCCCCCGCTTTCCAAGCTGCGGTTCGCACATCGGCGAAAGGTTCAGGAAAGCTCGGTTGCGGTCCAGTGTGCCGAGCACGCAGACGTAGGTCTCGAACGAGTGGGCAAGCGCTTCCGGCTTGATGAAATCAAGATTGTCGGCCGACGTATGGTATTCGGCAAACTGTCCGTAGGGTGTGCGCGACAGACAGCCGAAGGGAAGGTTGATGCCAGGCGAACTGAACTGCCGTTCGTCATAGCCATAGGGAGAAAAAGCCATAATCGAATGGGCTTGCCCCGCTGCCGTCAGCACATGCTCCACCACCCGATCGATCTCGGCCGTCTCGTGGCGACTTTTCTTATAATGCAGCATGCCAGGGTCACCGAGGTTGACGGCGACGAGACCATGTTTGATGCGCGACAGCCGCTCGCGGTTCATCGAAAGCCAGGCAATTGAACCGATCGTGCCCGGAATGAAGAGCAACCGCACGGAATAGCGCCGCTGTGACGCCATCAAAAGCTTAGCAAGCTCGACACACACGGCGATGCCGGACAGATTGTCGTTGGCAAGCGACGGATGGCAGATGTGCGTCGAGATAATGATTTCGTCGGTTGTGGAGCCGGGGATGAAGCACTCGCCCCACAGGAGTTCGCCGTCTGAAAGTGTTGAGTCTATCAGGACCTCGTAGGATCCTTCGCTCATCGCCTCGAGGGCGTTCTGGGACAGGCAGAAGCCCCAGTCCTCCTTGTAGTAGCTCGTCCGGTAAGGTATCCAAGCGGGATGGCCAGGGTCGGTATGCAGATGAGGCTTCAGCGCCTCAAGCGGCAATGTCGCGCGGATCGGTCGTGAATAGTTGACGACGTGCAGATTGCTTGCCTTGAAGTCGATGACGCGATTGCCCTTCTCGTCCTTCACATAGGCATCGCGGATGCTCCATTCCTGCGGGACCGTCCAGTCGAAGATCTCTGTGCCGCTTGCGATACGATGAATCTTAACCGGAATTTCCTGCCTGATAATCTCCAGTGTCTCGACGATGCCCGGACCGGTGATGCTGCGACAGATCGGATAAAGCCGCTCAATGAGGGCATACATCCGCGCGCCGGCAGGCTCCTTGTCGGGCGCGCTGACGGCGCTCAAGCAACGACCTCGACATTAGGAAGCGGAACGACAAACCGGCTGCGCAAGTCTTTGACCGCCGACATCTGGCTGATGATCTCATCCTTGATGTTCCAGGGAAGGATCAGGACGTAATCGGGCTTGGTTTCCTCAATCTTTTGTGGTGCGTGGATCGGGATGCGGGTCCCCGGAAGCAAGTGGTTTTGCTTATGAGGGCTGACATCGACAGTATATTCGATGAGATCCGTGCCAACGCCGCAGAAATTCAAAAGCGTGTTGCCCTTTGCCGGAGCGCCATAGGCGACAACGGTCTTTTTGCTCTCTTTCGCATCGATCAGAAAGCGCAACAGATCGCGCTTGGTGCGGTGAACCTGCTCGGAAAATTTGGCGTAGCGTTGGATAGAATTGACGCCGCCTTCAATTTCGCGCGCGCGCAGTTCACCGACACGCACCGACACTGGCTGGCTTTGATCTTCGGCGTGACGGGCATAAATGCGCAACGATCCCCCTTGTGGACGGATCTCATCGACGTCGAAGATCGTCAAGCCGTGATGGGCAAAGATTTTCTCGACACTGTAGAGCGACAGGTACGAATAGTGCTCATGATAGATCGTATCGTAGTAATTGAGCTCCAGCATCTTCATGAGATGCGGAAATTCGATTGTTACGATGCCGGTTGCCGATAACACGATTTTGATGCCGGCAACGAAATCGTTGATGTTGGGGACATGCGCCAGCACGTTGTTGCCAATCAGAAGGTCAGCCGTGAGGCCGTCGCCAACCAGCTGCCGTGCCGTCTCGACACCGAAAAACTGCACCCTGCTCGGGATGCCGGCCTCTAACGCGACGGCCGCGACATTGGCACAGGGCTCGATGCCGAGCACCGGAACGCCGCGTTCCTTGAAGTTCTTTAAAAGGTAGCCGTCGTTGCTGGCAATTTCGATCACCTGATGGCCGGTGTCGAAATGAAACCGCTCGACCATCTGGTCAACATATTCGCGGGCATGGCTCAGTACCGAGGCCGAGTAGGAGGAGAAATAGGCATATTCGCTGTCGAAAATGTCTTCCCGCGGCGCCATGGGAGGCACCTGGACCAAGAAGCATTCGTCGCAGACGAAAGCATGGAGTGAAAAGAACGGTTCGGGATCCTGCGTTTTGTCGATGGCGATATAGGAGTTTGCAAGCGGTGACGCGCCAAGGTCGACGACTGTCTGAGTGAGTGTGGTGTTGCAGAACCGGCAGTTGAAGGAAGTCATGATTTTCGCCCCCTAGACGAAACGATGTGGTGAAGAGTACGTGGTCTGAAACATATGGTTGACGTTTGCAGATCTGTTCGCAGCACAACAACGAGCACCAAACATGACCGCGACTTCGAGGCTCCTCGATAAGTGGTGAAGCACCGTTAAACCTCCCTACCGGCCGGCAGTGGCAAAGCTCGTCTCGCGCCGTTTGACGCGACGATTTAATTCAGGAACCAGCGCGGGAGCACCGTCAGGCAGGGTTGTCAGGCGGTTCGTGGCGCGGAACACCACGTCGGATGGCCGGCCGACCAGATAATTGGACACACCGTCCTCAAGGGCCTTGCGATAAATGCAAAGCGCACCGTCAACAGCATCGAGCGTCTTGGCAATCTCGGGGTCGCCGTGCGTGTAACTGACAACGAAGGATGGAGCGAGAACGCCGCGCTTGATCAATTCCTGCAGGAACAGCGTGCGGAAGGCTTGGGAGGGACGGCCGTCCTCATCAAGCGTTGCGTAAACGAGGTTACTTGCCAGTCCGAAGACACTGAAATGATTGCCAATCCCATGGCTGCCGGCGAGCTGCGTAATACCTTCTCGAAGCGCCTCGCCCTTTTCAAAAAGATGCTCGATCACCGGCTCTTCACGATAAATCTTCATCGTTGCAATTGCCGCCGCCATGGCGTGCGTTTCAGCTCCATGGGTGGTCGACAGCAGGAAAACGCGTGGCTTCTCGCGCTGATCGATACCTCCAAGCTCCATGAATTCGCGCTTTCCCGCAAGCGCGGAGATCGCAAAGCCATTGCCCATCGCTTTGCCGAAGCAGGATAGATCTGGTTGGATATCGTAAAGAGCCTGGGCTCCGTTCCGGTGCCACCGGAATCCGGTTATCATCTCGTCAAGGATGAAAAGTGCTCCATTGGCATGACAAAGATCACGAAGGCGGTGCAGGAAATTATCCCTTGGCGACTCGCCTTTCGATGGCTCAAGGATGAGAGCCGCGATCTTTCCGGGATGTTGCTCAAACAGTGCTTTGGCACTGTCAATTTCATTGTAGTTAAACGATAGCGTCATATCCCGTACAGCTTTCGGGATGCCGGCGTTCATGGGCGTTGTGCCGATGAACCAGTCGTCGGTCGAAAAAAATGGGTGATCGGCGCATCGGGCAACAAGGTCACGGCCGGTGATGGCTCTCGCCAGCCGGATGGCGCCAGAGGTTGCATGTGAGCCATCCTTACAGAATTTGACCATTTCGGCGCCTTGGATCGTCTCAAGGAAGCTCGATGCGCAATCTACCTCGATGACTGCCGGCCGGGTGAAGTTCGCACCATTCTTCAACTCCCGCTCGACAGCGCGCAAGACCTTCGGGTAGGCATGGCCAAGGGAGACTGCGCGGTTTCCCATGCCAAACTCGATGTATTTGTTGCCGTCAACGTCAAAGACATAAGCGCCGTGCCCCCGGGCGATGAAGCCCGGCGATAAGACCGGATACTGATCGTCGCCCTTTGCGTAAGTATGGGCGCCTCCTGGAATCAACCTTCTGGCGAGCTGACGCAACTCTTTCGAGTTCTCGAAGTTGCTAATGAGGCTGGTCACTGTTCTTTCCCCCTCCGAAAACACGTCGTATGCCGTTGCAAGGGGCGGACGTGTTTAACGACGCTTTGAAATGGCTGAGCGGGAGGGGTGACCGTGGGATGTCCCAAGCGCGGGAAGACAAAACCTTGAGAGATCAAAGTCGCTGAAGTCTTCTCTGAAAAACTGTTGAGCCAGCCGCATATATTGCAACGGGCGCAAAATCGAAATCGTGCAGAGATTGCTGGATTTCAAGTTTGTCGGGTACGCACAGGATACACGCAAGTACACTATACTCCACTGCTACTGTTACTAGAGTTATCATTAAAGAAACAGCATGTAAATAAGAATTAATGAGGTGTTAATATCAGATTTAATCTGGTGTATTTTGTGCATTTGGTACTTGGTGATCCGGTGCATTGCGCCAGACGAGCATGCAGTCGCAGCCAGATTCCTTCGAGATGAACCATAACGGGATTCGAGAGCCTTCCTCTTTGAACTTCAGTTAAGATATTTCCTGTACAAGATTTGGGTCCTTGTCATTTTGGTGGATCAATGTTTCACGTCCCGATGCGTTGGCGCCGCAAAATGATCCCGCAGTCGACCGGCAGGCAAAGGCTCTTGTGGCCCGATATCGACTTCGACGCGATCTATGCCATTAGCGATGTGCACGGTTGTGCGGATGAACTGGCAGAAGCCCAACGGCGCATAGCCGATGACGCCAGGGCCCATCTCGGCCCCAAGCTCATCGTTTTTCTCGGCGACTATGTTGATCGCGGTCCCGCCAGCAGCAAGGTGCTCCACATGCTTGCGGCGGAGCCGCGTGAGAGCTTCGTGCAGGTCGCGCTTGCGGGCAATCACGATGATGAATTTGCCCGCATGTTCCGCAAACCTTCCATCATTGCCGATTGGCTTGACTTCGCCGGGACCGAGACGCTTGCGTCCTACGGTATCGACGTTGCGCATGTCATCAAGACGAAGGGGGTTCGCGGTCTCCAAGCTCTTGTCGCGGAACTGGTGCCAGAAGAGCACATCGCCATGATCGAAGCGATGCCAGTCTCGCTTCAGATCGGCAAATTGCTGTTCGTACATGCCGGCGTAAAGCCTGGCGTCGACATGTCAAAACAAACGGATATGGATCTCATGTGGATCCGCGAGCCATTTTTAAGCGAAGGCCCGCGTCTGCCGCTCTTCGTGATCCACGGGCATACACCTGTCCTGCAGCCGACCTTCGGACCGCAGCGGGTTGCAATCGACACGGCGGCAACGGCCACTGGCCACCTGACGGTGCTGAAGATCGCCGAGGCAAGCTTCAATTTCATCTGACACAAGCCCGGCCTTTGAGCTTACAGGCAAACGCGACGGCCGCTGCACTGCAGTCCCGATTTCCGCAGCGGACGTTAAGGTAGATGCCGTCGCCGCAGTGCCGTCAAAACGCAGCGATCCCTGCGTTACCCTTGCGCCTGCTACTCATGCGAATGCCGAAACCAGTTCGAGGCTGCGGGGTATGGCTCTAAGTAAATCAACCCTGCTCTCCAGCTGGGGCGCCGACCGCTTCGGCTGGTGAAGTAAGCAATCGACGTAAAGCGAAGATAGTTATCCAGAAAACCGACGATCAAAAAGAATACATGTTACACAGTACAGACTAGAAGTTTATCCAGTTTCACTGTTCTATTGACTTAGGCCTCGAAGCTGGCTACGCGTGATTAACACACCTGAAAATCCTTCAACAAACTAGGATCTTCATGAAATATCGGCCGGAGATTGACGGATTACGGACGATTGCAGTATTGCCGGTGCTGTTTTTCCATGCCGGTGTCACTGGATTTTCTGGCGGTTTCGTTGGCGTCGACATTTTTTTTGTCATTTCAGGCTTCCTGATAACAAGAATTCTGGATGATGATCTCAGGAATGGCCGCTTTTCCATACTGACTTTCTACGAGCGGCGTTTTCGCAGGATCATTCCGGCACTGGTTTTCTATGTTTTACTGACGGCGATCGCCGCCTACGTGCTTTTCCTGCCACCGTTCTTCGAAGACTTTGCCCGAAGCCTGCTGGCAGTCGGGACATTCACCTCAAATGTCTATTTCTGGAAGTTCTCAGGTTATTTCGAAAACAGCGCGCTTCTACGCCCGCTCTTGCATACCTGGTCGCTTGCGGTCGAAGAGCAGTTCTACATCTTCATGCCGATCGCCATGTGGCTGCTCTATAAAGTGACGTTCCGCGTGCGGTTGGCGGCATTCGCACTCGCCTTGATCCTGTCCCTGGCACTTAGCATCTATGCAATCGACGTCGCTCCGACAGCAAACTTCTTCCTCTTGCCGACACGAAGCTGGGAGCTCTTGATTGGAAGCTTGCTGGCGCTTTGGGGCGGTCAAAGCACGCTGTCTTACCGGGCAAACAGTGCCGTTGCGATCGGTGCCGCGATCTTGATCCTCTTTTCTGTATTTGCCTATACGGATGCGACACCATTCCCTGGGCTCGCCGCCGTTTTGCCATGCGCAGGTGCAGCTCTCGTCATCTATACAGGCGGACCGACCCGTTCGGTGGTTGGTAAAATCCTTGCGAGCGCGCCGTTCGTATTCATCGGCAAGATTTCCTATTCGCTCTATCTGGCGCATTGGCCAATTACCGTCTTCGTCCGATACGTGACCCTTGAGGAGCCCAACGGGCTCCATGCCATGGGCATTATCGCCGCCAGCGTTTTGCTTGCCATTTGCTCCTGGCGCTTTGTCGAAACGCCATTCCGTCTGCAGACCGTGCGCTGGCCTCGGCGCGCCCTCATCGGCTCGGCCCTTGCCAGCATGTCGATCGTCTCGCTGTTCGGTTACGCGGGCATCGCCGCTCATGGCTTCCCTCAACGTTTTCCCGGCTATGCAACCGAGGTCGAAGCGCGCATGGTTGACGTCTCTACAGTTGTAGCGAGCGCGGATACGACAGTGCGCGTCGGCCAGACGTGGCGGAACGGCATCTGCTTTTTCGAAGACGACGACGGCTTTAAAAAATGGCGCCCCGAAGATTGCGCTTTGACGACAAACACCGGTGATGTTGCGCTTCTGTGGGGAGATTCCTACGCCGCCCACTATGCCCCCGGGATCGTCGCGAATGCCGCGTCCATTCATGGCCGCGTCTATGAGTATACATTTGCCGGATGCCCTCCGGTCCTTGCTTACTACTCCTACGCCAGACCGAACTGCCAGGCATTCAATCAGAAGGCGCTGGACATCATCCGGTCGCTTGACGTTAAGACTGCCGTGCTTTCAGGCCGATGGGTTGATTTGCAACGCCGGGGCCTGGACATGCTCGAGGACACCGTCAGACAACTCCAGGAGGAGGGCGTCCGGGTCATCGTGATCGGACAATCGCCGATGTTTGTAACCAATGTCGACGTCATTGCTTTTAAGAAAGCCGCCGCTGGCCAAAAGGTAGCTTCCTGGTCAACCGTGATCGACAGCGAATTTAACCAGCGGCTGCGAGCTGCTGCGGGCGGTGCCGATTTCGTTGATCCGATTGCGATGGATTGCGCAGCAGGCGAGTGCCCTTACATTGACGACGGAAGGATGCTTTATTTCGATTCCGGTCACCTGTCGAATTTTGGCAGCGCCCGCGTTGTCGAACGCTATTTCCCGCTCGTATCTCGCGTCAATTGAAGTCTGCGCTGGTCATTTTGCGGTCGTTCCCCCCGCAAAAGCCCTTGCCAGCTCCGCCTTTTTTTCAGATGCGCGGCGCGGTCTCCTTCGGCCAAGCCTCGGGCATTTTCGTCAGGCATTTGATGTCGCCAGGGGGCGCGACGACTGGACTGAAGTCGCCGATTGATCAGCCTGCCCAACGGTTTCTCGATTGAAACATAGGCAATCAGCAACAGGCCGAGCGCCGCCCCGACTTCGATCGGAGGGAAGGCCCAATGCGGGATCCCGCTTCGCAGGAGAAGCGCGACGATCGCCACGCCGAATAACGCATGCCAAAGATAGATCGAGTACGACGCGTTCCCGAGGAAGAGCAGCACGTTGGATGGCTGGACATTCCTTCGCCGCTCCCACATCACGGCGGCAAAGACAAAAAGCGCCGAAGGAACACCCCATTTTACGGCGCGCGGCAGGTCTGCATCAAAGGCCGAGGCCGCTGCCAGGCAGATCAGCGCGACGGCAGCAAGTCCTATGCAAGCCAAGTGGGGCAATTCGGTCCACGGACGAAGACACGGCCAATCAAGAGGCCCGCGGCGAATTCCAGGATGACGGGGCTCGTCAAAGCCCGCAGGTAAGGCCAATCCAACAGGAGCGACGAAAGGCAGATGATGCAGAGTGAGCCGATTGCGACTGAAAAGCCGAGATCATGTCGTTCGCTGACATGGAAAAAGAGAACTGCGACTGCTGCGATCCCTCGCAGATACTGAACAGTATAGATCTGCTGCACGGCACGCCTCACATGTGCAAGAAAGCGCAGAATGCAAACCAGAATATTCATTGTAATGACGCCTAGTCAATGCAGTAAAAATCGCGGGCAAACGCTATTCTGACATTGGCTGACGGAAAATAGAAGTATTTTACTACTTGAATGCCGCTAAGGAGAATAGTGTCTTCCGTCTTGATAGCGAAATTCTCGCAGCTCCGGCGATGGACCGTGGCGCGGGTCAAGGTTCGCTCCGACTGCCGCGTCGAGGTAATCAGTGTCAATTGCACTCACAAGCAGGCTTCACCAATTCGATCACCATGACATTCGCTTCATGAGCGGCTTTGATGAATGCTGCTCGAACATCCTCGGGAGGCACGCGGTTGTGCAGGCCCTCCAGGCACGCCATCACTGCCTCGGAAAAATCCTCGCCGTCATCGATCGGCCATCGCTGCAGAAGCGTTTCGGCGGCGCGCCTGACAGAGTTAACGACTCGGTACTCTCCGATGCAATGCATTGCCAGACCGACGGGCCGAAAGGCCAAACTGTTCCCTTTCATGACACCTTGCTCTCTGTTTCTCCAAGTAGCTATAGCTGTAGCAAAATCCATGCCGGGCGGCTGAAGCGGCACGAAGAGAGAAGTTGTCTGCGGGAGAGGCGTCGAAAAGTCGTTAACGAAGACTGCTTCGGTAGGTCTGATGCGATCGGGCGCCGATCATGACCAATACGCCCATTCGCGAGACCCGATGGACATGATCTTCCACGGCTGGTCGACGAGCCTGTTCCATGTGGCGCAGCAATGGGTGACGATGTCGTTGCAGTCCCTGAAGATACGATTGGAGAGCCAGTTGTCGCCTATGAGCTTTGATATTCATTGTAAGCAGTCTTCGCAGCTTTCGGCGTTCTCCTACTGGCATAGGGGATCCGGTTTATTTGAGGCGGCGTACGGCTGGAGACAGAGTTTTGAAAATGACGGTTGAGCAGACTCTGCTGCGCGCATTGAATACCGCATTCCATATGTTTCGCCTTGGGCTGCGTCGATCTGCCAGTGGGGCGTTAGTTTAAGATTATCGGCCACAAGCCCCGTCTCCGGCACTACGCAGCAAACATTGCCGCCTGTTCGCGGCGCAGGAGATCGATGATGCGGCCGGCCGGCAGCACCACATCTGCATAGGTAAGGACTTGATCCTTCGCCACGGCATGTTTCAAGATGCATCCCTCTGCAACACCCATGGGCAGCAAGTCCTGAACGCCGACGACATCGACGCGCTCGCACTGACCATAGCTCATGTAGCCGCCCAGACCGTCGATCGTTTCGCCGGCATTAAGGCCGCGCTTTGCAGTCGCAACAACCTCCACCCTAGGCCCGTCCAGTGGTTGAAGCACGGGATCGCGCAAGAGTGCAACGCGAGCCACGGAAAGGGGGACTTCGAAATGGCAAAGATGGTAAGGTGTGTAAAAGCTATAAAGCGGGCCGGTTCCGAGCTTGTAAAGGTTCAGGTAATGCTGCTGCTTCGGATCGTCGTGGTATGCGAGAATAAAGACGCCCGGACCTGGGGTTGCTCCCACGACATAGTCGACGGCTCCACCGACGGCTTTCAGCGCCTCAATGTCATACGCGTTGACAAGTTCATCGACATGGCCACGATGCTCGACACCTGTCATGCCGCGCTTCAAAATGGACATGCCAGTGCCGTTCGCGACAATAGCTTGCTCAAAGCTAATCTTCGTGCCGTCAGCGAAGCTGGTGACCATATGCGGGTCCTGCCCCCATTTCGCAGCGAATTCGGCCTGCGTTGTCGGTGTGCGATAGGGATCCTGCAGGCCTTTGATATTGCCGCACATGAGCGGAGTAAGGCCGATCGATTTGACGAAGCGCCACAAGTTCATCTGTACGCCAGGCTGGTCTCCATCGCAGGCCGTGAAGATAACCCCCGCCGCATCGGCTTTTTTCTTGAGAAGCGGACCAACCGTACCGTCCAGTTCGGCATTCATGGTCACCATGTCGCGACCGTGCGCGATTGCGCCTAAGCTGACGTTGGCGCCATATTCGATCGCACCCGTCGCATCAATCAAGCAATCCAGATCACCCGACTCATACAGCAATGCTGGATCGTCGGTGACAGCCGCCGTGCCTTCGGCGATCAGGCGGGAGAGACTGCTGCCATCGCTGGCGTAGGAGGCCTCAAGGCCAGCAGCGCGGTAGGCTAATATAGCCTTCTCCACGTTTCGGTTGCAGATCACGCAAAGGATCATTCCCGGTACGGAATTTGAGATCTGGTTGACGATGCCCTTCGCCATGAAGCCCGCGCCGTACATCCCGACCCTAATGGGACGGCCATCCTCTTCCCGCTTCTTCAGGAGCGTATCAATCACCATCAAAACCTCCTGTTAGATGCCGCGTAGGCGTTCCACGCCATGAAAATCCTCATCGAAGTCGGGCCATTTCGCGTCTTTCTCCGAAATCACAGCCCCTTCAACCGGCCAGGCGATGCCGAACTTCGGATCATTCCAACGCACACCGCACTCCGACTTTGGATCGTAGAATTCGCTGGAAAGATACAACGTCTCAGTGTTGGGCCTCAGTGTCACAAACCCGTGGGCAAAGCCGCGGGGCACATAAAAGGCCAGACGGTTCTCACCCGTTAACTCAACCGCGTGCCAACCGAGGTACGTCGGGGAATCGGGTCGCAGATCGATGATGCAGTCCCACAGCGCGCCGGAGAGGCACCGGACGATCTTAACTTCTGGCGAGGGCGGAAGTTGATAGTGCAGCCCACGCAGGGTGCCTGCTTCGGCGTTGAACGAATTATTGACTTGAACGAAACGGCCTTCCACGCCGGCGTCGGCCATTTCCCGCTCGCAGAAGACGCGCTGAAACCATCCACGTTCGTCCCCGCGCGGCTCTGGCTCGATGACGTATGCACCATCCAAGGGCGTTTTGTGAAACTTCATGCTGCTCGGCTCGCATCCTCTATTTGGCAGTCAGCTGCGACGCAGCCCTGAACTTAGAACAATGTCTCTTTGAGCGCCTTCAAAGGCCTCGAAAAGATTAATTTTAATCATATGCCCTTCACACTACGACCCGAATTTAGTGTTACCTGAACGATGAATGTCAAAGCTCCAAAAACCAACTAAGCGCATGCCTTATACAAAATAGCAACGCCGCTGCAACGGGCTCCGTTAAGAGAATGTCGAACCGCTCCTTTTGCACTAAGAAAAGGCATTAAAACGGGAATGTTGGCTAAAATACGTACACTCATCAACAGAGATACTTGCTCATATCGATAAAGCGATATCCTCGCGAACATATTCCTTCATATATATGCTACCTTTCGCAATTGCGTAATGTCAACTCTTAAGACTTACTCGTTCGGAAGAAATAACTTCGGCCGGAAAACGCCGAGACTGAAGGTGTCGGACAGCGTCATCTTGATGTTCCTGCCGCCGCGCTCACCCGAACTGAACTGAACGCAAAACGTTTGGCAGTTCATGGGCGACAACTGGCTCCCCAACCGTATCGTCATGGGCTGCGACGACGTCGTCACCCATTGCTGCGCCGCACGAAACATGCTCGTCGACCGGCCGTAGAAGATCATGTCCATCGGGTTCCCCGAACGGGCTCACTGGTCATGATCATCGCTCGTTGGTATGACCTCACCTGGATCTCTCATCAGGCCGGTGCATAGGCGGGAAACGCTCCGTTAACCAACGGCGCTTGAAATGAAGCGTGGGCCCGGAACCGTTGCGACTCGCAGACCGTTTATGCTGCGGGAGGTGCTGCATCATGAAACGGGCCATTTGGGACACTCCAATCACTGTTGAAGATCCGGCGACGGGAACGGTGCGAACGGTCAAGACCGTGCGACAGGCCAAAACTATGCTTGGCCGTTTCTGGCCTGCATACCATGGCAGCCAATACCGGCGGGCTGAGCGGGTTTGCGACGATGCCTTGCAGGGAGACTGTGACGCCAACAAAGCTCGGCAAGCCTTCATTGCGGCTGCGGTCGAAGCTCATTTCCATTTGAGCTGAGAAACGCTGCTCATGCCGCCGGCTCCAACTGAACGAGATGGCCGGCGCCGATCTCGCGGTAACTGCGCTTCGGCACGACATAACCCAGCGGCCGGACCGGACTTTTTAGCTCGTCGGCCGATAGCTCGCGCTTGATGCCGCGACGATCCGGATCGGGTACCGGAACCGCCGCCAGCAGCTTCTTCGTATAGGGATGCTGCGGATTGCCGAAGACGGCGTCGCGGGGACCAATCTCGACGATCTCGCCGAGATACATGACGGCGACCCGGTGGCTGACGCGTTCAACCACGGCCATGTCGTGAGAAATGAAAAGGAAGGCAAGGTTCAGGCTTTGCTGCAGATCCATCAGCAGATTGCAGACCTGTGCTTTGATCGAAACGTCGAGGGCGGAGACGCTTTCATCGGCGACGATCACTTTCGGATCAAGCGCCAGCGCCCTCGCAATGCAGATGCGCTGACGCTGGCCACCGGAGAACTCGTGCGGGTAACGCGTCATCATATCCGCTTTCAAGCCGACGCGTTCCAACAGGTGGGCGGCCTTGTCGCGCGCGTCGGCGCGTGTGCCGAGGTGGTGCTCGACAATCGGCTCGGCAACCGCAGCCCCCACCGTCATCCGCGGATTGAGGCTTGCAAACGGATCCTGAAAGACCATCTGGATGCTGCGGCGCATGCGGCGAAGGCTCGATGAATCCAATGCCGTCACGTCATAGCCGTCGAGGCTGACCTTGCCGGCGTCCGGCTCGATAAGCCGGGTGATCGAGCGGCCGGTCGTCGATTTGCCGCAACCGGATTCGCCGACGAGGGACAGCGTCTCTCCTTGAAAGAGATCGAAGGAGATATTCTCGACTGCATGGATGGCGCCGGTCTTGGCGCCGAAAAGTCCGCCTCGGACAGGAAAACGCGTGGTGAGGTTCTTCACTTCGAGGATCGGCGTCTTGCGGCGATCGACAGTATCGGCCACTGCCACGGGCTCGCTGCGGGTGCCGGTGGCGGTATCGACGACGGGGAAGCGCAGCGGCCATTTTTGTCCGGCCATCGAACCCAGACGCGGCACTGCGGCAAGCAACGCGCGGGTGTATGGGTGCTTGCCGTGATGAAAGATGTCGCCGGTCGTTCCGTCCTCGACCGCTTCGCCACGATACATGACGATTGTGCGATCGGAAACTTCAGCGACGACGCCCATGTCATGGGTGATAAAGAGAACCGACATGCCTTCCTCTTCCTGCAGCAATTTGATGAGGTCGAGAATCTGGCCCTGGATCGTGACGTCGAGTGCTGTCGTCGGCTCGTCCGCAATCAGAAGCTTCGGCCTCGAGGCGAGCGCCATGGCGATCATCACACGCTGCCGCATGCCGCCGGAGAACTGATGTGGAAATTCTTCGAAACGTGAGGCGGCATTCGGAATGCGCACCTTCTCGAGCAGTCGGATCGTCTCCTTGCGCGCGTCCGGCTTGGGCATGTCCCCATGGCAGGTCAGCGCTTCGGAGATCTGCCGGCCGATCGAAAAGATCGGGTTGAGGCTGGTCATCGGCTCCTGGAAGATCATTGCGGCGTCATGGCCGCGCACCTGGCGCATCTCCTTGCCGGAAAGCGAAAGGACGTCCTTGCCGTTCAGGCTGATCTTGCCCTCGATGCGGCTCTGGTTCTTGGCAAGCAGACGCATGATCGAGAGCGAGGTGACGCTCTTGCCGGAGCCGCTTTCGCCGACAAGCGCGACCGTTTCACCCGACATCACATCGAAGGAGACGTTGCGGACCACCGGCTTCCATTCACCATCGACGAGGAACGACGTCGTCAGCTCCTTGACCGAGAGCACCGGGGTTTTAACACCCGCCATAGCCTTTCCTTGCGTCACGGCCTACCTCCCGACTGCATAAGCCTGCATCAGGCGCGGCGTTGCGGCAGCCCGCATCAAGCCATCGGCGTCGCGGCGTGCAGCGGTCAGACGGCCAACCGTCCACGGGTCGGCGACGGTCAGGTTGTGGCCCTTTCTGCGCAGCGCATCAAGTACTTCGGCGCCGAAATTCGCCTCTGCCATCAGGCTGCCGGGCTCGCGGGTGCGCGGATAAAAGGAGCCGGGAAAATGCGATGTGTGGAAGAGCGGCTGATCAATTGCCGCCTGCAGGTTCATCTTGTGATGGACATAGCGCAGGAAGAAGGAGAGCTGCCATTGCTCCTGCTGGTCGCCGCCAGGTGTGCCGAAAGCGAGTGTGGGCCGGCCTTCGTGAAGGGCGAGTGTGGGCGTCAGCGTCGTGCGCGGACGTTTGCCGGGCGCAAGCGACGTTGGCAGGCCGGGCTTCAACCAGAACATCTGCGCGCGCGAATTCAGACAGAAGCCGAGGCCCGGCACGACCGGTGAGGACTGCAGCCAGCCGCCTGACGGCGTAACGGAAACCATGTTGCCCTCGCGGTCGATCACGTCGATGTGGACGGTGTCGCCGCGCTTTTCAGAAAGATGCGCCATGGTCGGCTCGTAGACGGCGCCAGTTTTCGAGGTGGCGCCGAGCATTTCCATGGTCAAGTCATACTGGGCTTCGAAGCCGGGGACGAGCCCCGGACGCAGCTCGAGTGAGGCATCGGAGGTTATCAATTTCCGGCGCGGGGCCGCATAAGCATCAGAGAGCAAATGCTCGACCGGGACTTTCGCGAATTCCGGATCGCCATAGTAGATTTCACGGTCGGCGAAGGCGAGTTTCATGGCTTCGGTGACGGTGTGGACGAAATCGGCGCCAGCCGGGTCCATTCCGGCGATGTCGATTTCCTTCAGAAGTGAAAGCGTCTGCAGGAAGACCGGACCCTGGCCCCATGGGCCGGTCTTCGCAATCGTCCAGCCGTGGTAATCATAGGTCAGCGGCTCTTCGATCGTCGCCGACCAGTTCGCCATGTCATCTGCATTGATAACGCCCAGGTGCCGGGTGCCGCTCGCATCCATCACCTCGGTCGAGCCGGCGTATCTGTCGATCGCCTCGGCAACGAAGCCGCGATAGAACGCATCGCGGGCGGCCTCGACCTGCGCCTCGCGCCCACTCTTTGCTTCGGCCTCAATGAGGATCCGCTTCCAGGTTTCGGCAAGGACCGGATTCTTGAAGTTCGAATGCGGCGCTGGAGCCGAACCGCCGGGCAGCCAGGTCTTGTGTGACGTCGGCCATTCTTTTTCGAAGAAAGCGGCAAGGCCGGAGATCGTCGCCGAAACGCGTGGTAGAACCGGATGGCCATGCTCGGCATAATGGATTGCCGGTTCAAGGATGTCACGGACCGTCAGCCTTCCATAGTCCCGCAGCATCAGCATCCAGCCGTCGAAAGAGCCGGGAATGACGGTCGCAAGCAGGCCGTCGCCGGGAATTAGCTTGAGACCTTCGGACGTATAGTGCTCGATCGTCGCCCCGGCCGGTGCGGAACCCTGGGCACAAATGACTTCGACCTTGTCCTTCGTCTTCGAATAGAGGATCGCCGGCATATCGCCGCCAGGCCCGCAAAGATGCGGCTCGACGATCTGCAGCACGAAACCGGTGGCGACTGCCGCATCGAAGGCATTGCCGCCTTTTTCGAGGATGCTCATGCCGACGGCGGACGCGATCCAGTGGGTCGATGTGACGACGCCGAAGGTGCCCAAGATCTCCGGACGGGTCGTGAATGCGGTCATTTCAAAAGTCCTTTCGATAAATCATGCTTCGCGCGGGTCGAGCGCATCGCGCAGGCCGTCGCCGAGAAGGTTAAAACCGATCACCACGAGGAAGATCGCTGCACCCGGCCACATCGCCATCCATGGCGCCTGAGACAGGAAGTTCTTGGCAACGTTCAGCATCGAACCCCAGCTTGGAGCAGGCGGCTGCTGGCCGAGGCCGAGGAAGGATAGGCTGGCTTCGGCGATGATTGCGGTGGCGATCGTCAGCGTCGCCTGCACCAGGATCGGCGCAAAGACGTTCGGCAGGATGTAACGGGTGATGATGCTGAGGTGCCGGAGCCCGATAGAGCGCGCCCCTTCGACATATTCCTCCGTCTTGACGGCAAGCACCTGGCCGCGCGTCAGCCGGACAAAGACCGGCATGGCCGAAAGACCGATCGCAATCATCGCATTCGTCAGGCTCGGGCCGAGGAAGGCGGCAAGCGCGATCGCAGTGATCAGGAACGGCATGGCAAGAAAGGCTTCGGTGATGCGCGAGATGATCAGGTCCGTCCATCCGCCGAAATAGCCGGAGATGAGGCCGAAGGGCACGCCGATAACAAGCGCGATCGCCACCGAGAAGACCCCCGCCATCAGCGAGGCCTGTGCCCCCCAGATCATCCGGGAGAGAATGTCGCGGCCGATATCATCGGTGCCGAGCCAGTGGGCGGCCGACGGCGCCTTGCGGATCGCCGACCAGCTCGTCGCGTTAGGATCCGGGATCGGCAGCAGTGGGGCTGCGATCGCGAGAATGGTGAAGAAGGCGATGATGCCAAGGCCTACGAGCGCACCCTTGTTCGCTTTCAGCTTTCGCCACGCCCGGCTCGGCGGGCGCTGTTCGGTTGCAATGGTGATCTGGTCGAGAGCAGTCACAGGGCAGCCCTTATGCGCGGGTTGAGGAGGACATAAACGATGTCGGCCAAAAGGTTCATCAGGATGAAGCCGATCGCCGTGCAAAGCACGACGCCCTGGACGACAGCATAGTCCCGGTTGAAGACGGCATCGACGATGAGTTTGCCGAAGCCGGGGATAGTGAAGATCTGTTCGGTCAAGACTGCACCTGCCAGCAGTTCGCCGAAGAGCAGCGCGCTCAAGGTCACGATCGGCAGCACGGCGTTTCGGAAGCTGTGCTCGAGCACGACGGAGCGCTCGGAAAGGCCCTTCGCGCGCGCTGTGCGGATATAGTCGGCGCTGAGCACACTGAGCATCGCGGAGCGGGTGTGGCGCATCAGCGTGGCGGCGAGGGCATTGCCGAGTACGAAGGAGGGCATCAGCATCGTTTCGATCGAGCGCAGCGGATTGCTGAAAAAGGGTTCGTAACCGGAAGCGGGCAGCCAGCCGAGCTTCACCGAAACCAATAAGATCAGCATGATGCCGAGCCAGAAATTCGGAATCGAAAGGCCGGAAAGCGCGATCAGGTTGGCAAAATAATCAAAGACAGTGTTCTTCTTGACCGCGGCTAAAATTCCCATCGGCACACCGATGACGAAGGCGAAGATCATCGACATGATCGCAAGCTGGATGGTGACCGGCAGCTTTTCCGCCACGAGTTCCAGAACCGGCTGGTTGGTGCGCAGCGATATGCCGAGATCACCCTTCAGAACCGAGCCGAGCCAGGACACATACTGATACGGCACCGGGTCGTTCAGCCGGTATTTTTCGCGCAAGTATTCGATCACCTCAGGATCGCGCTCCTCGCCTGCCATGGCGAGGATGGGATCGCCCGGCAACAGCTTCTGCAGCGAGAAGACGAAGACCGAGATGATCAGCAGGGTCGGAATGGCGACCAGAAGCCGCTTGGCGATATAGGTGTACATGAGCGTCCTGACAGGGCAAGAGGCTGCGGCGGCAGGTTGGTCTGCCGCCGCGATCTGCTCGGATCAGCCGGCCTTCTTCACGCCTGCAAGGCGGATCATGCCGTCCGGCGAGGGAATGAAGCCGGTGATGTTCTTGTGGAGCGCCCAGATCCACGACTGATGGCCGAGATAGATGATCGGCATGTCGTCGTTCAGGATCACCGCAGCCGCATCATATTTCTGCTTGCGGACAGCATCGTCGGTCGAGGCGCGGGCCTCGTTCAGCAGCTTGTCGACCTCAGGGTTGCAGTACTTGGTGTCGTTGATGCCGCCCTTGCAGGTGATGAACTGGTGGATATTGCCGTCGGGATCGACGCGGCCGGACCAGTCTGAGCGGCTCAGCTGATAGTTGCCGGCGGTCTGTTCGGATAGCAACGTTGCGAACTCCGTCGATTTCAGGCTGACGTCGAAGCCGGCTTCGGCCACCATCGACTGGACGATCTGCATCATCTGCGCTGCGACCGGGTTGTTCGGAATCTGCATCTCCACGGGCACGCGATCGAAACCTGCTTCCTTCACGAGAGCCTTCGCCTTGTCGAGATCGCGGGCAGGCACCGGGATGTCCTTGCTAAACCACGGGCTGTTCGGCGGGAAGGGCTGGTTGCCGCCGACCGCAGTGCCTTCGTAGACGATCTGGTTCAGCGCGTCGCGGTCGATCGCCAGCGAAAAGGCCTGACGCAAACGCTTGTCCTTGCCGAACGGATTGTCGGCGCGCGGGCCGTTGGCGAGGTTCGCATAGAGCGCCATGTAGCCGATATTGACCACATCCGCGTAGGTGAGACTCGCATCTTCCTTGACCGAAGCGGCGTCGGTCGCGGCCAGCCGCTCGATCATGTCAAGGTCGCCGGAACGCAGGTTGGCGAGGCGCACCGTCGTATCCGGGATCGGCAAATAGGTAACCTTGTCGATGAAGATATGGTCCTTGTTCCAGTAATCCCCAAATTTCTCGAGCACGATGCGGTCCTGCTGAACGCGTTCGACGAACTTGAAGGGACCGGCGCAAACCGGGTGGCTGCCGAAATTGGCGCCGAGCTCCTTTGCAGCCTTCGGCGAGACGATCATGCCGGCTCGGTCGGAGAGCTGGGCAAGCAGCGTGACGTCCGGGCTCTTCAGCGTGAACTTCACTTCGTAGGGAGCAGCCGCTTCGACTTTTTCAACGGAGGCGAGCTCGCTCTTGCGGCGCGATTCCGGCAGCGTCATGTTGCGCTCGATCGTGGCCACAACGGCTTCGGCGTTGAGCGGCGTTTCGTCATGGAATTTCACGCCTTCGCGCAGCTTCATGGTCAGCACCTTGCCGTCGCCCGACCAGTTCCACCCGGTCGCAAGCTGCGGCACGATCTTCAGGTCGGGGGTAACGTCGACCAGTTTGTCGCACATCGCCGTGTAGACGATGCGGCCGACGAAGGTGCGCGACTGTGCGGGGTCAAGCACGTCGGCGTCGTCCTGCAAGCCGATTTTCAGTTCGGCGGCGAATGCGGGCAGGGCGATTAAGGCACCTGCAAGAAGGCTCGTCGCGAAGTTGGCGGTCTTCATTCCATTCTCCTCTGTTTGTCTTTGCTTCATGAGCGACGGTATCCGCCTCTCTGCGTCTGGCTCGCTTAGGCGAGTTCTTGTTTGCTCTGCCGTTCGTGGTGGTCGAGTGAGGTAATCCGGATCAGGCTTTCCTGCAGCGTCAGCAGGTGCCGGCGCATGGCTTCGCCCGCCGTGGCGGGGTCTCGGGCAGCAATCGCATCGACGATTGCCGTATGCTGGCCGTAAGTCACCGTGCGTGTCTTGCTGGCGTTGCGGGCGCGCTCGCGGATAGCCTGCCAGGCCTCGTCTTGACGCACTTGGTTGATGACGTCGAAGATCGCCAGGAAGAACTGGTTGCCGGCGCATTGGGCAATCTGCCGGTGCAGGGCGCCGTCCCAGAGTTCACGGCCGTCGGCATCGGTGCTTTCGTAGATCTTCTTGACGAGCTCATACATGCGGGCGACATCGGCGGCCTTGGCGCGCATGGCGGCAAGCTGGGCGAGCTGCGGCTCGATGCGCAAACGCACTTCCATGACTTCCATCAGATCGGTACCGGCGACGATCGAGCCGACATGCTCGCTCCAGCCATCGGGGCGCCTGCCGGCGAAGGTGCCAGACCCTTGACGTCGCCAAATGAGTCCCTCGGCTTCCAGAACCTCCAGTGCCCGGCGCACGGCACGGCGGCTGACACCCAGAGTTTCCGAAAGCGCACGTTCGGTCGGCAGTTTGCCGTCGGCATCCAGACTGCCGGAGCGCAACAGCGTCCGCAGCTTGTCCAGAGCAAAGTTCGAGTTGCCGGCTTCTTCCATTGGCAAATGGTCCGTACCAATTGACTATTGGTTCAGTGCAAACCAAATCAGTTCCTCCGTCAAGCGAATTTTTGTGCAAGTTTTGCGATGCACAAAATTTGAGCTACTCAGGGGAGCAACGGGCATTACGATCCGGACCAACGGAGAAATATGGAGGGACAATGGGAGTACGATCACCCGGTGATGATTTATCTGAACAGTTTCGCAGGCCGTGCCTTTCGGCAAGAGCCGGAGCTATCAGCCTTCGATATAGACGGGATTGCTGAGCGCCCGGCAGATCGGCTGGCCGGCGATGTCGGCGACGCGAAGCTGCCAAGGCAGGCTGCGGCCGGACAGTGCTGCGGTGAATTCCGATAGAAGCCGGTCACGGCTTGCCTTGGCGATGACTTGGGCGCGCAGAAAGGTCTTCGGCTTGCCTGAAAAGCGGCCGATCCACTCATCGCTCTCGATCGGCTCGTCGATCAGCACGCCCGTGGCGTCCAAAAGGACAAGGCGATCGCCTTTCGCACCCCGGACATTGGCCTCGGCGGAAACCGGACCGGAAACTGTTTCGCCCATCGGATGCCCGTTGACAGTAAGGGCCAGATGAGGACCGGACGGGCTTTCGGTAATGTAGCCGCGGCCAGCCTTCATGGCGGCAAGGATTGCGTCTTCCGAGAATTCTTCGAGCCACAGGACGGTGGTCGGGCGGGCAAGCACCAGCGGACCTTCCGGCATCAGGCGTGCGGGCTGGTGGAAATCGCTGCCGCCGATGGCGGCGATCTTCAGACCGGAGGCGAGGCGCGTTTGATAACGGTCAAGCGATATCCAGTTCCAGGCCATCCAGCTCGACTGCCAGACCTCCATGCAATCGATCTGCGGAAGCTCGTAATTCCAGGAGATCGCCGGCTTGTCATGGTTGATGGACAGAAGTCCGCCGCGCTCATGCACCAAGCGGGCGAGCGTATGGGCATCTTCCGGTTTCGTCATGCGGAAATCGATCCAGTCGTCGACGCCGAAGACATTGGCGTGGCCGGCGGCGGTCGTCACTTCCATGGCGCGAACGAAGACGAGGTCGGCTGACGAATGCGGATGGAAATAGCGGCGCTGCGTGATCGTGTTGTGGTCGGCGACCGCCAGAAAGTCGAGGCCTGCCTGCCTCGCTGCTTCGTGCAGCAGTTCCGGGGAGCCTGCGGCATCCGAATGGTAGGTGTGGCAATGAAGGTCGCCGCGATACCAGCCGGCGCCCTTGCGCACCGGATATGTGCGGGCGGGAGGCGGTTCCAATTTGCGCTTCGCCTTGTCGAAATCGATCGTGAAGAAGACATCGGCGCCGTCTGCCGGCACTTTATAAAGCCCGAGCATCACCTGCCAGCGGCCGGCCGGCATATCGCCATGGATGTAGCCGGGCGTCGCGTCGTCTGTCGCAACGAAGAAGCGATCACGCGCCCCGCCGCTCCAGCCCCTGAAACCGGCAGTGGACGGATAGCCGGTCGCGCGGGGATCAAGCAGGCCGAGATCGATGATGCAATCCTCTGCCTTGGCATAGCGCATCGTCACGTCGATGCGCGTCGTCGCCTCGGGAACGTCGAAGGCTATGTAGAAATAAGGGTTGTCAACCTGGTGGGCACGGGTGACATGGATGGTGATTTCGCTCATTTCCGACGCCTGACCTACTCGCCAATCGCCGGAATGCGTGCGCCAGTGCTGTCGAAGAGCGTCACATGCGCTGTATCGAAGGATAACTGCACGATGGTGTCGGCCTTGATTTCGTCGTCCGTGAAGATGCGGGCCGTCACGCGGCCCGAATCCTGGCGCTCCATCGTCACCAGGCTTTCCGGCCCCATGTTTTCATTGGCAAAGAGCATGCCGGAAATGACATTCGTATCACCCGGCCGCGCCATGCGCAGATGTTCCGGGCGGATGCCGAGCGTCATCGTTTTTGCGGCTGCCGCATTTGCGATGGCCTCCGATACCGCAAGCCCCGGAAGCGTCAGCCCTTCGGCGTGAAGTTGCAGCCTGTTTTCGGCGACCGTGGACTCGACCGATACGAGGTTCATCGGTGGGTTGCCGACGAAATTCGCGACAAACGTAGTCGACGGTCGGCGGTAGATTTCGATCGGCGGGGCAAATTGCACGATGCGCCCCTTGTCCATCACCGCGATCCGGGTCGCAAGCGCCATCGCCTCCGCCTGGTCGTGAGTGACGTAGACGGCCGTCATGCCCATGTCGCGCTGCAGATGGTTGAGGAAGCCGCGGGCCTCCAGGCGAAGCTTCGCATCGAGGTTTGAGAGCGGCTCGTCGAAGAGATAGACCTGGCTTGGATAGACGAGAGCACGGGCAAGCGAGGTGCGCTGCTGCTGCCCGCCTGAAATCTGGCTCGGCAGGCGCTTGAGGAGATCGCCGATCTTGAGCACGTCGGCCACGTCCTTGGCGCGGGCATGGCGCTTGTCCTCGGCCTCGCCGCGCACTTTCAAGGGATAGGCGATGTTGTCGGCAAGGTTCATATGCGGGTAGAGCGCATAGTCCTGGAAGACCATCGAAATCTTGCGGTCCTTCGGATGCAGATAGGTGACGTCTTTGCCCCCGATCAGCACTTTGCCGGAGGTCGGGGTTTCCAGGCCGGCGATCATGCGCAGGCTCGTGGTCTTGCCGCAGCCCGAAGGTCCGAGCAGGCAGACGAATTCGCCGTCGGCAATCGAAAAGCTGATATCCGGCACGGCGTTGAAGGCGCCGAAGCTCTTGGAGACGTTCTGGAATTCGACAGAGGCCATGAGACTGATTTTCCGATTAGGACTTGATGCCACCGAAGAACCGGAAACCGAACTTCCAGTTCACGAAGAGATAGAGCACGATGACCGGCAGCGAATAAAGAAGCGAATAGGCGGCGAGCAACGTGACGATCGGCGTGCCGGCTTCGGAATAGAAGGAATAGATCGCAACGGAGGCGGGCATCAGATTGTCGCTTCGCAACAGGATGAAGGGGATGAGAAAGCTGCCCCAGATATTCACGAAGGCCCAGACGACGACCACGACGATGCCGGGCCGGATGACGGGCAAGGCGACATCGAAGAAGGCTTGAAGCGGCGAGGCGCCGGCAACCATGGCGCTTTCTTCATAGGAGCGCGGGATCCCATCGATGAAATCGCGAAGGATGAACATCGCCGTCGGCAGCAGGCCCCCGGCAAAGACCAGGATGACGGCAAGATGCGTATCGATGAGGCCTGCGGCCGACACGATCAGGAAGATCGGCACCATCGCCGCCGAGCCGGAGACCACGGACGAAAAGAGCAGCAGGACGTACGTGACCGCTCCCTTGCCCGGGATTGCGGACCGGGATAGCGCATAGGCGGCAAGCGTTGCGGCAGCGCCGACGAGAATGACGCCGCCGAAAGCCTGGATCAGGCTGTTGAACAGCGCCTGCATGGCGAAGCTGTTTTTGAAGACGGCCGCGAAGTTCGAGAGCGTGAATGGCGCCGGAATGGCAAGACCAAGTTCGGCGCGCGCGTTGAACGGCGCAAAGACAAACCAGATAAGCGGTAACGCGAATATGGCTCCGAGCAGCGCGGCAGCAACCGAAAAGCCGATGCGCCGCATATAGATTGTGCGCGATATCTGCATCACTCGGCCTCCCCCGTTTTCTTGCGGGCGATGCGCAGATAAGCGAGTGCGAATACGAGATTGATGAGCATGATGACCACGCCGACGGCAGCACCTTTGCCGAATTCGAAATCCTTGAAGGCGATCCGGTAGGTATAGATGGAGAGGATCTCCGTGCGGTAGGACGGGCCGCCGTTTGTCAGCAGGAAGGGTGTGAAGACGTTGAAGGTCCACATGGTAATCAGGATCAGGTCCGTCACCACATGTCCGCGGATAAGCGGCAGGGCGATATCGCGCAGCTTCTGCCAGGAGGTTGCGCCGGCCACATCGGCAGCCTGGAAATAGCTCGGCGGGATCGACTGGAAAGCCGAGTTGAAAAGCATCATCGAGAAGGCGGCGCCGCGCCAGGTGTTGAAGAAGATGATGACCCAGAAGGGCTGCTGCAGCAGCCAGTCTCCCGGCGGCAGCCCGAGGCCGCGCATGATCATGTTCAAGGTGCCGTTGTCATAATCGAGGAAGGCGAACCAGGCAAAACCAATCACCACCTCCGGCAGGATCCAGGCTGCAATCACGGCCGTCTGGAGGAAGGATTTGGCGGTTGGCGAAGCCGACTGGCTGAGCCAGGCAAGGATAAGGCCGAGCAGTGCCTGGCCGACGAGCGCTGACAGCAGCACGAACTGGATCGTCAGGATCAATGAAAAGCCGAATTGGCCGCGGGTGAAGAAGGTCGCGGGATTGAAGAGCGCGAGATAATTCTGCAGACCGACGAAATCCGGATCGAGCGCCGTGCGGCCAAGGAGAGTCCGGTTCGTGAAGGAAACGAAGATCACCCAGAAGAAGGGAATGATGACGAATACACCGACCAGTACTGCGGCGGGCGCCAGAAAAACCGCGCCCCCGCGCGTGGAAAGCAGGGAGAACTTCTTCATGCTTGAAAACCCGATGGCGGTTTGCGGCGTCCGCTCAATTGCGGCCCGGCCGGTAAACCGGCCGGGTGCAGCTTTCGATCGTTCAAAGACGGCTGACCGTATTTTCTTCGCCGACGATGGCGATAACGGCGGCCCTGTACTGGGCCATCGCATCTTCCGGCGACATTTCGCCGGAGACGACGCTTTCTGTCATGCGCTGTATCTCGGTGGAGACCTTGTTGTAATTGGCATCGTTAGGACGTGCCGTCGTGATCGGCAGCAGCGATTTTGCCGTGTCCGTCAGGAACGGCGAGTTCGGGATTGCTACGTCGTCACGGATGCGGATTGCCGGCTGAATTTCCTGGAACGCCGTCAATTGCTCCTTACTGTTCATGAAGGAGAGCAGTTCCCAGGACTCCTTCGGCGCATCCGTATGCGGATTGATGACGAAACCGGTGCCGCCGGAGACGGTGACGAAGTCCTGACCGCGCAGGCCCTTGCCGGGCTGGGCTGCCGGCATCTTCTTCCACGTCATGACCTTGTCGCGGTCGGCGACGGCAAATTCGGCTCCCGGCGCCGTCACAGAACGGTAGAACCAGTCGCCTTCCACAAGCATGGCCGTCTTGCCGTCGCGGAAGTTCGCGAAGGTGCGGTTGCGGCCATCAGCCAGAAGCTGGGCGCGCTGGTCGCCGAGCTTGTCGTCGACATAGATGGTCTTGTAGAGCTTCAGCGTATCGAGAATGCCTTGGCTCGCGACGATATACTTGCCGTTTTCGTCGGTGACCTGCTCGCCGGTGCCGAGAAGCGCCATCCAGTAGCCTTGCATGGTCGTCGCTTCGCCCATGGAAACGCCGGCATTCAGTTGCAGCGGGAAGGAATCCGGATTGGCAGCCTTGATCTTGCGCGCAGCCTCAAGCAGCTCGTCCCAGGATTTCGGCTGCCAGCTATCGGCATCGAGGCCGGCCTTCTGGAAGAGGTCCTTGCGCACAAAGATCATGCGGGCGTCGGTGCCGAGCGCGATGCCGTAGGGCTTGCCCTGATAGCTCATCAGCGCTTTGATGCCGTCGCCGATATGGCTCCAGCCTTCCCAGTTGTTCACCTCCGACCCCGCAATGTCTTCAAGCGGTTTCAGAAGCCCGCCTTGAACGAAGCTTGGTATGAGGAAGCCATCGAAAGCCGAGATATCCGGACCGGCGGCGGTCGAGAAATCGAGCGCCAGTTGCTGCGTCAACTGTTCGTCTTCGCCGCCGAACTGGGTGAGTTTGACGGTGACATCCTTGCCCTCAGCCTTCATCTTTTCGGTGAAGGCCGGGATGATCTTGTTTTGGATCCATTCCGCCGTGCCGCTGTTCACGCCGCCGACGACGCAACGGCAGGTGATGGCGAGATCGGTGGCCATGACCGGACCCGACAGCGCGATCACCGCCGAAGCCCCCAGCAATAAAGACTGAATGCTCTTGCGCATTGCAATTCCTCCCAAGAATTGGCCCGGATTCGGCCGGACGCCTTTTCGGTTTCGATACCTCGGGACTGGCTGGAACCTCCTTCAAGCCATACCCGCCTCATCCGCCCTCAAGAATGAACACGCTTTCATTTTTGTCAACACTACGGACGACGAGGACTGGAATATTCGACGAGCGGAGACGCCGATATGATCAAAATCGCGCATTTCTCTGAAAATTGCTGCCAAATACTTGACGCCATACCGTTCGCAAGTCCACGATTGAATGAACACGTTTTCAATTCCGGCCTGAACATTTCAATGAGCGAACGAAACGACAGAAAAGTGACCCGAGCGACCGCCGATCTTGTGGCGCGTGAAGCCAATGTTTCGCGGATTGCCGTTTCGCGCGCGTTCAACCCCAATGCATCTTTGAAGCCTGAAAAGCGCGATCGCATTCTGAAGATTGCCCGGGAGTTGAACTATACGCCGGATATGGCGGCGCGTTCCCTGGTGACAAGACGTTCGCATCTTGTCGGCATGATCGTGCCTGACGTCTGCAGCCCGTGGGAAAGCCAGGAAATCGACGCGCTGACGACTGCCTTGCAAGCGGAGGGTTTTGCGACATTGCTGTTCAAGGTCAAGGCCGACTTCAGCATGGACCAGACCCTGCTCACCTATATGCGCGGATTCAATCCGGATTCGGTGATTGCCTTCACTGAGAATGTGGAACCGGCCGTCCTTAGTGGATTTCTCGATCGCGCCGTGCCGGTCTACATCATTTATGACGATGCGGAAGAGTTTGCCGCGAAGCGATCTACCAGTCTCTACGACCGGCTGGTCGTGCGGCAGAAGGAGGGCATCGAGCAGGCCGTTGCATTGCTGCAAGGTTATGGCGCCCGCCGCGTTGCCTATCTTGGCGGCAAGCGGCAGTCGCTCGCCAATACCGAGCGCGAGCGCATTATCACGCAGGTTCTGGCCGAGCGCGGAATGGCGCCGCCGGTCGTCGTACCTGGCGATTACACATACGACACCGCCTACCGTGCGACGCTCGACCTCTTTCGTGTCGGTGATGGAGCCGACGCAATTTTCGCCTCCAACGACGTCGCTGCGTTCGGTGCAATCGATGCGTTGCGCCACGAACTTTCCCTGTCGGTGCCGGGCGACGTCAAGGTCGTCGGCTTTGACGACATCCCGCAGTCGCATTGGAAAAGCTACAACCTCACCACCGTCCGGATCGATCTTGCAGATCGGGTCCGGGCGCTCGTCCGGCTGATCCTCAGGCGGCTAAAGACACCCGGCGCCGACCCCCTGGTCGAGACGCTGAGCACACGCCTTGTCGTGCGCGGCACGGTGGGCTGAATGGAATGCGAATGACAGAAAAGCGCGTGCATCTGGTCTTCAAGACCCATCTCGACATCGGCTTCACCGACCACGCCGAAAAGGTCCGCCGCCAGTATCATGAGCGCTTCATTCCGCAAGCGATCGAAACCGGCGCGCATTTCTACGCAGAAAATCCCGATGCCCCGAAATTCATCTGGACCACCGGCGCGTGGCTGATCTGGGACCATCTGAATTCGTGCGCGCCGGAAGAGGTGGCAAAACTGGAGCAGGCGATCGAGCGCGGCCTGATCCGCTGGCACGGCCTTCCGTTCACGACCCATACGGAGCTCATGTCGCCGGATCTTTTCCGGGCCGGGCTTTCTTATTCGCAGGAATTGGATCGCCGCTTCGGCAAGAAGACGATTGCTGCCAAGATGACGGATGTGCCAGGGCATACGCTCGGCATGGTGCCGCTGCTGGCCGAGGCCGGGCTCCGTTTCCTGCATCTCGGCGTCAACACCGCCTCGCCGCCGCCGGAGGTGCCCGATATCTTTCGCTGGCGCGCACCCGGCGGCGAAGAAATCGTCGTCATGTATCAGCGCTCCTACGGCGAAACATACTTCCCGGACGAGTTTGCGGATGGTCTCGGCTTTGCGCACACAAGTGACAATATAGGCCCGCAAAGCGTGCCGCAGACAGCCGACGTCTATCGGCAAATGCACCAGCGTGACCCGGACGCCACCATCCGTGCCGCGACACTTGACGATTACGGCGCGCTTCTTTGGGAAGCGCGCGAACGCTTCCCCATCATAGAATTCGAACTCGGCGACAGTTGGATCCACGGCAGTGGCAGCGATCCGCAGAAAACCGCGCAGTTTCTCGCCTTGCAGAGGATCTACGACCGCTTCGCAGCAGAGGGCCTGAATTCCAGCCGCCTCGCATTCGGCCGAAAGCTGACGATGGTTGCAGAACATACCTGTGGCGTCGACATCAAATCCTATCTCCGCGACGATCAGGCCTGGTCCCGCAAGGATTTCGAAACGGCCCGAAAGAGCGATTACCGCTTTGCCTACACCGAGGCGTCCTGGGAAGAACAGCGCGCCTATCTCGATGACGCCGTCCGGCAGTTGGATGGCGCGGATGCAAAGGCCGCGCAGGCCGCCCTTGCCGAGCTTTCTACACCTGCATTGATCTCGGGGATCTCGGGCAGGGAGCAGACGACCCGCCTGACCGTCGACGGCTGGACCATCGATCTCGATCCTGTAACGGGCGACATTTCCGCTCTTGTGGCGCCTGCCGGCAGGAAGATTGCCGGCCGGGGCGGATCGCTGATCGCCTATCGCTACGAGAGCTATGATGCCGGCGATGTCGCCCGGCATATGGATACATACCTCACGCACCGTCAGGAATGGGCGATCCTCGATCACGACAAGCCGGGCCTTGCCCGCTCCGGTGCAGCCTTATCGAGGGCCCATATGCCGACATTGGAGAGGGCCTTTCCGGCAGGCGTGCTGCTTGCGATGCCTGAAGAAGCGGTCAGCCGATCCGGTGCGCCGGCCCGTGTCACGCTGCAATTTTTATCGCGTGGCGATGCGCTCGAGCTTCGGCTGACAATGTATTCAAAAGCGGCAAACCGCATGCCGGAGGCAAGCTTTCTTTCCTTCACGCCGGAGGCGGAGGCCGAATGGAGCCTGCGCAAGATGGGGCTCTGGCACAAGTCGGGGAACATTGCTCGAAGCGGCGGCGCTCAACTCCAGGCCGTCACCGGCGTTCGCGCCAATATGGATGGGGCCTTGCTGTCGATCGAGCCGCTCGATACGCCGCTTGTCGCGCCGCAAAGTTGGGATTTCATGACTTTCTGCAAGGAACGTCCTGATTTCGCAGACGGTGTGCGTTTCAACCTGCACAACAACAAATGGGGGACGAATTTCCCCATGTGGTGGGAGGGCGATTTTTCGGCGCGCTACCGGATCACGGTCACATAGGTGCCCCAGGGCATATTTTAGGTCACGGAAATACAGTAGCCGCCGGATACCAATGTCGTGAGAAATTACATTGGCAGCAGCCGAAGGATCGCTGTTATGTGCGGCAAAGCTTTCTGAATGCGTTAGTCGCGGCCGTTGCTCTTGCGCTGACGTCCCCGTCAGAAGGAACGGGGAGGGTGCCGATGACCCGCCTGATCTGCAGATCGCCGATCAGCAGGCTTATAAACCACTCGGCCGCCAGGCTTGCCGACGGCGCAGCCATCGCGCCGGTCTCTAGGCCGCGCTCGATTAATTTCTCGATCAGCGGAAAGACGGAATCGCGGCCCGCGGCGGCTATCGTCGCACCAAGTTCGCCGCCATCGTCGGCAGCGGCAGCTCTGTTCAGGGAAATCGCTTTCTCCCCAAGAAGCATCGAAAGCAAGATCGGAGCGACCGCCTCAAGGGCCGTCAAAGGATCGGCTCTATCCATAACCGCCGCATCAAGCGCCGCCTTCGTTGCCTTGGCATTGCTTTCGACCATTGTCTTGAACAAGGCATTCTTGTCTGCGTACCAGCGATAGAGCGTTTCGTTTGATGCTTTCGCCTCCTTAGCAATGGCGAGCATGGAAGTGCCGCCATAGCCTCTCTCTCGCAGAAGCTTATAGGCCGCCTTCTCAATTGCGGCGCGACGCTTGGCTTTAATCTCTTCCTGCATTCCAACCTCCGAAATCCCTTGACTGGAACCGTACACATCTATACGCATGGGTAAAGGTGTACAGATATGTACGGATAGGAGGAGGGCAAATGCCCAGGGTGGTTACCGGATTTGCGGTCATGTCGATCGTCTTCTGCGGGGCGATCTTCGGATTCTTTTATGCTTGGGTTTGCTCCACAATGTGGGGCCTCGATCAAGCCGACCCACGCGTGGCGATTGCGGCCATGCAAGCGATGAACGCGTCGGTTCGCAACATGGTTTTCTTTCCGGCGTTTTTCTGACGCCAGCTGTTCTGGGGCTGACCGCCATCCTAACGAATTTCAAGGGTCATAAGGTGTCTGCGTGCTGGTTTGCATCGGCGACGGGCGTCTATCTGATATTCGGCCTCTTTCTCACGCTCACAGTGAACGTACCCATGAACAAAGCGTTGTCTGAGATCGCCCTGCCCGATGACGTCGAGACTGTGCGCAAGATATGGCGTGATTACTCACAAAGATGGCAGTTCTGGAATCAGGCGAGAACTGCCGCCTCAGGTATCGCGCTGGCTTTTGCGGGTTTAGGTCTCGCGAAGTTGTAAGGAAGCGGACTGGACGACCGCATGGATCGGACCTTCTTATCCGTTGTGCCATTCCGGATACTAATATATTACTCCTTGTAAATCTCATGGGGACGGCAATCAATTGCTGTTTCCTGCAGTGTTTTGACGGAGCGATTTGATGGGCGAAACGCGTAAAAAGCGCTCCTTAGCAGGTGTTACGCACTTCTCCCATCAACGCGCCACGGCACCCCGGGCCGCGACCCTCGTCTACAATGCTTTGCGCAACGACATCCTTTCGCTGCGTCGCAAGCCGATGGATCTGCTCAGCGAGAAAGCGCTCGAGGCACAGTTCGGCGTCAGCCGGACGCCGATCCGCGAGGCGATCCTGCGTCTATCCGACGATGGCCTCGTCGATATCTTTCCGCAATCCGGCACGTTTGTTTCACGCATTCCGCGCCATGCGCTCTATGAGGCGATCCTCGTGCGCAAAGCTCTCGAGACGACCACTGTCGGCCTTGCCGTCGAGAAGATGACGCCCGCCGGCATCCGTCTGCTCGATCGCAATGTCGATGATCTTGGCGCCTGCCTTCGCGATGGCGACGTGACAGCATTCCACCTGTTTGACAAGGACTTCCACAAGCTGATCAGCGATATCGCCGGTTTCCCCGGCATCTGGGCAATCATCGAGCAGGTCAAGGTGCACAGCGACCGTTACCGCCTCCTGACGCTGCCACGGGAAGGCCGCCTTGCGCGCGTCATCGAAGAGCATTCGGCGGTCATCGGCTGCATGCGCAACGGCGACAAGAAGGGTGCCGTAGAGGCTATGGAACTCCATCTCGGCAGGCTTCTATATGAGGTCGAAAGGGCCGAAATCTGGGATCAGAATTACTTTATCGAGGATGCGAAAAACCCCTTGGTATCCGCTGAAAAGAAAGGACATTTTCAATGAAAGTCGACGTAAGACACGCTTCGCACCCCGAGGCCGTTCGCGGCTACGACACCGACACGCTCCGCCACCACTTCCTTGTCGAGAGCGTCTTTGAAGGCGGCGAAATCAGGCTTACCTATTCGCATTACGACCGCATGGTGATCGGCGGCGCAATGCCGCTCGGCTCGGCGCTGGAATTGACGGCGCCAAAGGCAATCGGCCAGGACACCTTTCTTGCGGAACGCGAACTCGCCGCGTTGAATATCGGCGGAGCCGGTCGCATGGTGGTCGGCGGCAAGGCCTATGATCTTGCTAAATACGATTGCCTCTATGTCGGCAAGGGTACGATCGATATCTTCTTCGAGAGCGACGACGTCAATAATCCGGCGAAGTTCTACCTCGTTTCGACGCCGGCACATCAATCGCATCCAACGGTGCTTCTGACGCGCGAACAGGCGCGGCATCTGACGTTAGGCGAGGCAACGACTGCCAACAAGCGATCGATCTACCAGTTCATCCATCCCGAGGTCTGCCAGTCCTGCCAGCTCACCATGGGCCTCACCATTCTGGAACCGGGCAGCATCTGGAATACCATGCCGAGCCACATCCATGACCGGCGCATGGAAGCCTACCTCTACTTCGACCTCGATGCCGACCAGCGCGTCTTCCACTTCATGGGCGAGCCGCAGGAAACCCGGCACATGCTGCTCGCAAACGAGCAGGCGATCATCTCGCCGCCCTGGTCGATCCATTCAGGGGCAGGCACCAAGAACTACAGCTTCATCTGGGCAATGGCCGGAGACAACAAGAGCTTCACCGACATGGACCACATCGCGATCGCGGATCTGAGGTAAGTCCAATGGCAAACCCTTTCGATCTTTCCGGCCGCGTTGCCATCGTCACCGGCGCCAATACCGGGATCGGCCAAGGCATTGCCGTGGCGCTCGCGGAAGCGGGCGCCTCGATTGCTGCCGTCGGCCGTTCGTCCATGGATGAAACCGGGTCGATGGTCACGAAGGCCGGCGCGCGCTTTCAGGTCATCAAGGCCGATCTCGGCACGATCGAGCCGGTAAAGCGCATCGTCTCTGAAACGCTCTCGACCTTCGGTGCCCTCGACATCCTCGTCAACAATGCCGGCATCATTCGTCGCGCGGATGCGATCGACTTCACCGAGGAGGACTGGGACGCTGTCATCGACGTCAACCTGAAGACCGCCTTCTTCCTGTCTCAGGCGGCTGGTCGCCACATGATCGAGAAGGGCAGGGGCAAGATCATCAACGTCGCCTCGCTGCTCTCCTTCCAGGGCGGCATCCGTATCCCGTCCTATACGGCCTCAAAAAGCGGCCTTGCGGGCATCACAAGGCTGCTTGCCTGCGAATGGGCGGGCAAAGGCGTCAACGTCAACGCGATCGCGCCTGGCTACTTCGTCACCAACAACACGACGGCGCTGCGGGAAGATCCGGATCGCAATGCCGCCATCCTGGCGCGTATTCCTGCGGCGCGCTGGGGAGCACCTGCCGAGCTTGGGGGTGCTGCCGTGTTTCTGGCGTCGTCGGCATCCGACTACGTCCACGGCACGATCCTGCCCGTCGATGGCGGGTGGCTGGCGCGCTGAACGATTCGCACCCTCCAGACGCAGGCCCTTGGTCAAGCGAAGCTTCGGCGATTCCTCAGACGAGGCCCTGCGCCCGCTTCCGATAGACCCCGGGGTCCGGGATCGGCACGGCGGCGATGAGCGCTTGCGTGTAGTCGTCCTTTGGACTCTCGAAAATCTCCCGCCGCGTTCCCGTTTCGACGATCCGGCCGCCACGCATGACGGCAACGTGGTGCGACATACGCTCGATGACCGCCATGTCGTGCGAGATGAAGAGATAGGCAAGACCGATCGTCTCCTGCAGTTCGAGCATCAGATCGAGTACGCGAGTCCGCACCGATACATCGAGTGCGGCAACGCTCTCGTCGGCGACGATTAGCCTTGGCCCGACAGCGAGCGCACGGGCGATGCAGATACGCTGGCGCTGACCGCCGGAAAATTCGTGCGGGTAGCGCGTAGCGGCATCCGGCGTCAGGCCGACGCGCCGCAGCAGATCGGCGACACGATCCCGCCGCTCACTCTTGCTGCCTATGCCGTGGATAACCATCGGCTCGGCGATCGCTGCACCCACCGCCATGCGGCTGTCGAGCGATGCATAGGGGTCCTGGAAGATCATCTGCGCCGACCGCCGCACCGGCCGCATCGATCGCTGGTCGAGACCCGCGATGTTTTGGCCGTCAATCAGTACGTTGCCGGTGAAAGGAATAAGGCCGAGGACTGCCTTGCCGGTCGTCGACTTGCCGGAACCGCTTTCGCCGACAAGGCCAAGCGTTTTTCCCGGCAGAATATCGAAGGATATGTCGTTGACGACCTGAACAGGCGCCTTGCCCTTGAAAATACGGCCGACGGGGCTGCCGTAACTCACGTTCAGCCCGCGCACATTCATAACCGGCGAGCGGTCGCTGCGCTCCGGTTCGATCGTGATTGGGGTCACCCGCGGCGGGCCGTCGGTTCCGGCGAGCGCGCCGAGGCGCGGCACGGCGGCGAGCAATTGTCTCGTATAGGCTTCCTTCGGCCGACTGAAAATCGCAGGCGACGGACCCTCCTCGACGATGCGGCCGTTCTGCATAATGGCAACGCGATCCGCCATTTGCGCGACCACGCCCATGTCGTGTGTGATCAGGATGATCGAGGTGCCGAATTCTGCCTTGAGTTCCCGCATCAGCTTCAGAATCTGCGCCTGGACTGTTACGTCCAACGCAGTGGTAGGCTCATCAGCGATCAGCACCTTGGGCTGGCAGGAAAGCGCCATGGCGATCATCACGCGCTGACGCATGCCGCCGGAAAGTTCGTGTGGAAACTGCTTGATGCGTCTTGCCGGTTCGGTGATCTGCACGGCGTCGAGCATCCTCAGCACCACGGCTTCGGCATTTTCGCCACCCTGATGCTCCCGGATCGCCTCTGTCAGCTGCGCGCCAATCGACATGACTGGATTCAGTGACGTCATCGGCTCCTGAAACACCATGGCGATATCGCCGCCGCGCACACTGCGCATCGCGCGGTTGGAGAGCGTCAGAAGATCACGCTTGCCAAGCAGGATGCTACCGGAGGTGACGCGCAGCGAGGTCTTCGGCAAAAGCCCCATGACGGCAAGTGACGCCACCGATTTTCCGGAGCCGGATTCCCCTGCGATGCAAAGCGTCTCACCGCTTGTAAGATCAAAGCCGACGTCCCTAAGCACCGGCGTCAGGCCTTCGGGCGTCAGGGCATCGACGCTGAGGTTTCGAACGGAAAGAATAGGCGCCCCAATCGAAGACAAGATCACGCGAATACGATCCTCGGGAAGTAGAAGGAAACCACCCAGTTCGGCTGATCGACGATTTCGCTGATGCGAAGATCCCCGCAGACCGAGCAGAGCAGGTAGGCATCGATGGCGTTCATCCCATGTTCGGCGCTGAGCAGGTCGATCATGCGCATGACGCTTTCGCGTGCGCCCGTCATCAGGTCAGGACCGATGCCGGTCGTGACTTCATAGCCTGCCCCATCGAGATGCCGGGTAACCGGCTCGGTTGTCGTAAAGCGCGGCGTCTGGAGCCTCGCGTCCTTGACGAGTTCGATCGTCGCCTCGACGTTCATCTGGCTTTCGATCGCCGTGCCGCAGACTTCGCCGTCGCCCTGCGCGGCATGGGTGTCGCCGATCGAAAAGAGTGCGCCTTCGACCTCGACCGGAAGGTAGAGCGTCACGCCGGCCGTCAGATCGCGAATATCCATGTTGCCGCCGACTCGGCGAGGCGGCACCACCGAATGCGTGCCGGCCTCGGCCGGAGCAAGGCCGATCGTGCCGGCGAACGGCTTCAGCGGTACACGGCCGCCGGGGCCATAAAGTGCCGGCACCATGCTGTTGGCGTCATAGGACCAAACATGCAACGCCGGGTCCTTGAACTGATCGGCAAGCAGACCAAAACCCGGAATATTGGCGGTCCAGCCGACGCCCGACGGGACGAATTTGCGGAGCGTCACCTTCAGCGCATCGCCGGGCTTGGCGCTTTCGACGTAAACCGGACCGGAAACCGGGTTGATCTTGCCGAAATCGAGATTATTCAGGGTCTCGAGCGTCGCATCGTGGCCAAGCTGGCCCCCGGAGGAATCCAGGCATTCGAAGTGGATCGTCTCGCCGGGCTTGGCGATCACGGCCGGTGCGAAGTTCTTGTTCCAGCCGAAATTGTGCTGGGCGCGGTGAATGGTGTGAGTGCAGGCGATGCACATGGGGTGTCTCCCTCGCTTTATGGTCGCCTTCCCGTGGGCCGGGAAGGCGTTCGATCCGTTCAGGGTCTACTGATTGACGTAGATCGCGTCGTAGTTGATGACGCGCGTCGGATCGATGTAGATGTTGTCGGCGCCGCCCATGCGCAGCGACTTTGCAACGACGCGGCGCTCGTTGATCACCGGGACCCACGGCGCATCAGCCATGATGTCGGTGAAGATCTTGCCCCAGGCAGCGGTGCGCTCTGCGACCTTTGCCGGGTCGGACATGGAGTCGGCCGCAACCGCCCGCTTGTCGAGGTCGGCGTTGCAATACCAGGACCAGTTCCAGCCGCCCGGAACCGCGCCGGCGCAGCCGAGGATCGGGCCGTAGAAGTTCGACGGATCCGGGAAGTCAGCGATCCAGGCCATGCCGCCCGACCAGATCATCGGCGCTTCGCCTTCCGTGCCGCCGGCCGAAATGACGTTGGCCTGGGCAAGCGCGCGGATTTCGGCCTTAATGCCGACGGCTGCCAGATCCTGTTGCAGCGCCTGCGCGATGCGTGGCTGCGGGTCTGTGTTGGTCGAGTAGAGCGTGGTTTCAAAGCCGTCCGGGAAGCCTGCTTCGGACAGCAGCGCCTTTGCCTTCTCAACATCGTAGGAGTAACCGGCAAACGACTTGTCATAGCCGGGCATCAGCGGCGGCAGCGGCTGGGTGGCGGGTGTGGCGCGGCCGTTGAGGATGCGCGTGATACGCTCCTTGTTGATCGCCAAGTTGACGGCCTGGCGAACCTTGACGTTGTCGAGGGGTTTCACTTTGGTGTTCAGCGTCACATAGCCGGTATGCAGCTGTTCGCCGTCGACGATCATCTGCGGGCCCTCGGCCGAATTCTTGATTTCAAGGAACTTTGCCGGCGGAATGCCGTCGCCGGCGATATCGACCTCGCCCTTCTGAAGGCGAAGCAGCGCCACCAGCGGCTCCTGGCCGACTTCGACGGTGAAGCTGTCGATATGCGGCGTGTCCTTGACGTAATAATCCTTGTTGCGCTCGAAGATGAGCTTCTGACCGATCGTCCAATCCTTCAGGACGAAGGTGCCGGAGCCGACCGGCTTCTTGCCGAAATCACTGGCTGCTGCCTCGACCGCCTCCTTCGGCACGACCGAGGCGAAGTTGATTGCGAGAACATGCAGGAATGTGGCGTCGGGGCGGGAGAGATTGAAGACGACCGTGCCGTCGTCGGGTGCCTCGATGCCGGAAAGTGTGGCCGCCTTGCCGCCCGTCACATCTTCAAAGCCCTTGATGGCGCCAAAGAAGCCGGCGCCGGGCCCCTGCGTCTTCGGATCGACGGCCCGTTCGATGGAATATTTGACGTCGGAGGCGACGACTTCGCGGCCGTTCGAGAATTTCACGCCCTTGCGGAGCTTGAAGGTATAGGTGAGGCCATCCGGCGAAACGGCATTGCTTTCGGCGAGCGAGGGCACCAGGTTCGGCGTGCCGGGCTCATAATCCATCAGCCGGGAATAAAGGCTCTTGATCATCGACCAGTTGACCCAGTCGTAGCCGATTGCCGGGTCAAGCGTGGTGATGTCGTCCTTATAGGTGACGATGATATCGCCGCCCTGCTTGGGCGTTTCCTGCGCCATGACCGAGAGCGGAGCGAGCGCCATCATCGTTGCCGCGGTTGTGTGTTGAAGCCAGTGTTTGAACATCGTGGTTCCCCTTCTTTGGTTGCTGTCAACGTGTGCGGATGCGCGGATCGATGACCGGCGCGATGAGGTCGGCAAACAAATTGCCGATGACGATGGCGAGCGCCGAAACCAGCGTGACGCCCATGATGATCGGGATATCCACCTGCTGGATCGCCTGCCATGCGAGCTGGCCGATGCCCGGCCAGCCGTAGACGGCTTCGACGACAACCGCGCCGCCCATGAACTGGCCGATGTCGATGCCGATCATGGCGATGATTGGCAGGACGGCGTTGGGAAGTGCATGGCGGAAGATGATGCGGCGGGACGAGAGCCCCTTGGCACGTGCGGTGCGGACATAATCCTGGTTGAGCACGTCGATCATGGCCGAGCGCACCATGCGCGCATACCAGCCGGCGCCGAGAATACCGAGGGTGGAGGCTGGCAGTACCACATGGGCGAGCGTGCCGTAGCCGCTCATCGGAAACCAGCCAAGCATCACGGCAAAAACGTAGAGCAGGAGAAGTGCCACGACGAATTGCGGCGCTGAGACACCGACGAAGGAGGCCATCATCACCAGCCGGTCGACGAAGCCGCCGCGGCGCACGGCTGCGATCGTGCCGAGGATCAGACCGAGCGTCACTTCGACCAGGATACCTGCGAGCATCAAGGTTAGCGTAGCGGGCAGGCGTGCGGCAATCAGCGTTAAGACCCCGGTCTTCTGCGCATAGGAGCGGCCGAGATTGCCGGAAAGCAGATTGACGAGATAGGTCCAGAACTGCACGAGCAGCGGCTGGTCGAGGCCGAGCTGGGCGCGGATATTGGCAACCGTCTGTGCCGTGGCACTTCGGCCAGCGATCATGCGGGCCGGATCGGCCGGCAATGCATAGAGCAGCAAGAAAGTGATGGCGGCAACGCCGAGGAGGATCAAAGCGGCCTGCATGAGACGGCGGAGAACGAGAAAAGCCATCAGCCTCTCCCCCGCTGCGTCGGATCGAGGATATCGCGGAGCGCATCACCGACGAGATTGAAGGAAAGGGCCGTCAAGAGAATGATCGCGCCGGGAAAGAAGACGAGCCAGGGAGCCGCCTGGAAATAGCTCTGGCTTTCGAAGATGATATTGCCCCAGGAGGGCTGCGGCGGCTGAACGCCGATGCCGAGAAAGGAAAGTGTGGCTTCGAGAAGCACGGTCGTGGCGATTCCGAGCGTTCCCCAGACGATGGCCGTCGGGATCAGGTGCGGCAGGATATGCATGAAGAGAACGCGTAGATGCCCTGCACCGAGCGAGCGTTCGGCCATGATGAAGTCGCGCTCGGCAAGGCTACGGGTTTCCGTGTACACAATGCGCGCCACCTGCACCCAGTTGACGAGCGCGATCACCATCGCAACGATCCAGAGGCTTGGCCTCAGGAGAGCCGCGAGCATGATGGCGAGAAGCAGCGCCGGAAAGGCCGTCATCAGATCGGTGAAGCGCATCAGCACGTTACTGGCGAAGCCTCGAAGATAGCCGGCGACAATGCCGACGAAGAGACCGATTGCCACTGCGATCCCGTTTGCCACCAGACCGATGACCAGAGAGGTGCGGGCGCCGAAGAGCAGGCGCGAGAAAAGATCGCGGCCGAGCGTGTCCGTTCCGAGCAGGAATTGGCCCCCCGGTGGCAGCGGCGCTCCATCGAGCGACAGGCCGTCGAACATTTGGTCGCCGGGGTTAAAAGGAGCAAACCAGGGCGCACCGAGTGCAAGGACGATGACAAAAGCAACGACGACGAGGCCGAAGAGTGCCGATGGCTGACGCATGATGGCTTTGAGAACACGCATCACCCGGCCTCCGGCAAGGGCTCGGCACCACCGAGAATGAAGGCGGCGATCTGCTCCATCGGCAGGCGGCGGCGCATCGCACAATCGCGAAGGATCGCGTAGGCGCGTTCTTCGTCAATGGCGCGAACGCTCATCAGCTTTTCGACGGCGGCATGAACGAGCGGGCGCAGCCGCACGCGTTCTTCCAGATATCGCAGCTGCGCGGCAGCTTGCTTGCGCTCCTCGTGGATCGAGACCGCCATGACCAGAGCGGGATAGACGGCGGAGGTGGCAATCGGCTTGGCGATGATCGCGCCCGCACCCTGTTGCAGTGCCCAGGCGATGCGACCCGGCGCTTCAGAACCGAGCAGCGCGACCACGGGGCAGGGCACCGCTCCGTTCCACGGCAAGAGATCGTCCCAGCCCTGATCCGCATCGACGATCACCAGATCTGGCAATTCGGCGGCCGAAAGCGGCGCCCATTGCTGTGTCGAGCGAATACCGAGCAGGCGCAGTTGGCGCATCAGCCTTTCGGTGTTGCCATCCTCGCGGTGGATGACCGCAACATGCCAGCCTGTGAAATTCGGCGTGTCTCTCATGACACCACCCGCAGTCTCGGCGCTGCCTGCCTGCTACGTCCAGTAAGATAGGGGTCGGCGGCGAGCGGCGGACGGGAGGTGACGATATCGAAGCCGTTTTCCGAATTGATGCGGCCGAGGTGAAACGGCAGCGCTGCATGGTTTGTCTCTGGATCGATCGAAAGGTTGCCAAAGACCGTCGGCCACGCATTGCCATAGAGCTCGCGGCGGACAGCTGCCGGCTCGTCGCCGCCTGCAGCGAGGATGGAGTCGGTGCAGAGCCTGACGGCCGTATAGGCGCTGGCAAAGACGCCGGAAACGCGGCGCCCCGCGCCATGTTGCGCAGCAACGCGAGCCTTGAATGCGGCGTTTTCCCGCGTGCCGAGATTGTCGAAATAGGATGCGGCGCAAAGCTGGCCTATGGCGGCCCCCGCCGTGATGTCATCCAGCTCGCATTCCATCAGGTCGCAGCTGACGACCGGGCAGTTTTCGGCACTAAAGGTCGGATCGCGGTCGCCGAGCTTCTTGATTGCCTCAAGGAATGCATAGCTCGAAGGGCCGATAAGATTGTTGAGGATGAAGCTCGGACGGCGCTGCTCGATATCGGCAACGATACGGTCGACCGCGGTTTCTTCGAGTGGCAGATAGCGTTCGCCGAGAATTTCGCCGCCGGTATTGGTGATAAGCTCGCGGGCAAGCCGGTTCATCTCCCAGCCCCAGACGTAGTTTGCGCCGACGAGATAGGGGCGGGCGCCGAAGCGCGGGATCAGGTGTTCGAAGAGCGGGATCAGGTGCTGGTTTGGGCAGCCGCCGAGATAGATGACGTTCTCGTTTGCCTCGAAACCCTCATAGGGGCACATGTACCAGAGAAGTCCGTCATGTTTTTCCACAAGCGGAATGACTTCCTTGCGCGCGGCGGACGTGATCGTCCCGACGATATGGCGGCATCCGGTGCGCAACAGGTGGCGGGCACCTGCGAGATAGGCGGCAAGATCCGCATGCGGATCAAAGAAGACCGGCTCGATCATCCGCCCGGCTGCTTCTGCAAACTCCTCCATCGCAAACTCTGCGCCGGCGCGCGCATCGCGGCCCATCGATCCGTAGGGTCCGGTCGTCGAAAAGAGAATGCCGACCTTCAGCGCTTCATTCATGCGGAATCCCAAAAACCAAAAGCCCCACGACGCGGTCCCATCGGCGATGGGGCGTCATGGGGCGAAACTGCCCGGCGACTATCGAAGTCATGTGATCGCGGCCAGCAATTTGCCTAATCCGCAGGCTTGAATAAAATACAGGCAGTTCGGCTTGTCAAGGGCGCCAGACATGCAGGCTCTGCTTTTGTTGAGAGGGGATCCCATTCCATCAGGACCACCTTGAAGTCATTGACATTGGGTCTTGAACCGGTCTGGAGAAGGCCGCCGATCAAGGCGAAGGCCGAGCAGCCATTCCCTTCGTCTTGACACCAGCAACACTCGACTCTAACCTTTCCTCATTCACCAGGGGGGTCCCGGCAAGGGGCTGAGATACTGCTGACGTGCGCAGTGACCCGTTGAACCTGATCCAGTTCATACTGGCGTAGGGACGGTGCGAGCGCGTAAAAGGCTTTGGATTCACGCGTGGAATCCGGGCCGGCGTCTTTCCATCATTCCGGCTGAGGACTGGGTCTCCAATTGCAACTTGGAGCCTCAAACCATGAACATTGCCGCAAAGAACCTCACCCCGACCGTTACCACCGGCCCCCTGCCGGCATCCCGGAAGATCTACATTCCAGGAGAGATTCATCCTGACGTCCGGGTGCCGATGCGCGAAATCAGCGTCCATCCGACTTCGGGCGAACCGCCGGTCAGCGTCTACGATTCCTCCGGCCCCTATACGATCGAGGGCGCTGACATCCGTATCGAGGAAGGCTTGCCTCAGCTCCGGCGCGACTGGGTGCTCGCCCGCGGCGATGTCGAGGCTTATGACGGCCGCCATGTGCGCCCGGAAGACAACGGCTTTGCCAGTGGAGAGCGGCTAACGCCCGAATTTCCAGGCCAGCGTCAGCCGCTGCGGGCCAAAGGTGGCAAGGCTGTCACGCAGCTTGCCTATGCGCGCGCTGGCATCATCACGCCGGAGATGGAATTTATCGCCCTTCGCGAAAACCTCGGCCGTAAAGCGCAGGGCGAGCCCACGGTCCGCGACGGCGAAAGCTTCGGCGCCCATATCCCCGACCACGTCACACCGGAATTCGTCCGGCAGGAAGTGGCAGCGGGCAGGGCGATCATCCCTGCCAACATCAATCATCCGGAAGCCGAACCGATGATCATCGGCCGGAACTTCCTGGTTAAGATCAACGCCAATATCGGCAATTCCGCCGTCACTTCGTCGATGGCCGAAGAGGTAGAAAAGATGGTCTGGGCGGCGCGCTGGGGCGCCGATACCGTCATGGATCTTTCGACGGGGCGCAACATCCACAACATCCGCGAATGGATCATCCGTAACTCGCCGCTGCCGATCGGCACCGTGCCGCTCTACCAGGCGCTGGAGAAGGTCGAAGGCATTGCCGAGAACCTCACCTGGGAGGTCTATCGCGACACGCTGATCGAGCAGGCCGAGCAGGGGGTCGACTATTTCACGATCCATGCCGGCGTACGCCTCCATTACATTCCGCTGACCGTCAACCGTGTGACCGGCATCGTCTCGCGCGGCGGGTCGATCATGGCGAAGTGGTGTCTGCATCATCACCGCGAGAGTTTCCTCTACGAGCACTTCGAAGAGATCTGCGACATCTGCCGGGCCTATGACGTCTCCTTCTCGCTCGGCGACGGCCTGCGCCCCGGTTCGATTGCCGACGCCAACGATGCGGCGCAATTCGCCGAACTCGAAACCCTTGGCGAATTGACGAAGATCGCCTGGGCGAAGGACTGCCAGGTGATGATCGAAGGGCCCGGGCACGTCCCGATGCACAAGATCAAGGAAAACATGGACAAGCAGCTTGCCGTCTGCGGCGAGGCGCCCTTCTATACACTCGGGCCGCTGACGACCGATATCGCACCTGGCTACGATCACATCACCTCAGGTATTGGGGCTGCGATGATCGGCTGGTTCGGAACGGCGATGCTCTGCTATGTCACGCCGAAGGAGCATCTGGGTCTTCCCGATCGCAACGACGTGAAGACCGGCGTCATCACCTACAAGATCGCAGCCCACGCCGCCGATCTCGCCAAGGGACACCCGGCCGCCCGTCTGCGGGACGATGCGCTGTCGCGCGCCCGCTTCGAGTTTCGCTGGGAGGACCAGTTCAATTTGTCGCTGGACCCCGAAACAGCGCGTTCCTTCCACGATGAGACCCTGCCGAAGGAGGCCCATAAGGTCGCGCATTTCTGCTCGATGTGCGGCCCGAAATTCTGCTCCATGCGAATTTCGCATGACATCCGCGCTGAAGCGCAGAAGGAGGGGCTGGACGCGATGGCGGCAAAATACCGCGAGGGCGGCGATCTCTACATGCCGGTCGAAGCCCTTCAGCATTCGGACGACTGAGATGCGCGTGCTTGTCAAAGGGGCCGGCGTCGCCGGCCTCACCGTTGCGCATGAGCTCTGCAGCCGCGGCGCCCACGTGACAGTCGTGGATCCGAATGAAGGTCTAGATCGCGCCGCATCCTGGCTCGCCGGCGGGATGCTGGCGCCCTGGTGCGAGCGGGAAAGTGCTGGCGAGGCAGTGCTACTGCGCGGCCTCGATGCCGCCGATCGATGGGATGTGATGGTGCCGGGAGAGGTGCGACGGAACGGTACGCTCGTGGTCGCGCCAGCCCGCGATCTTGGTGAACTGGAGCGCTTTTCCGGCCGCACGACAGGTTATAAATGGCTGGATGAAGAGGCTATTGCCGGGCTGGAACCGGCCCTTGCCGGTCGCTTCAGGCAAGGCCTGTTCTTCTCCCGTGAAGTCCATCTCGATCCGCGCCGGGCGCTCACGAGGCTGCGGGAGAGGCTTGCGACGCAGGGGGTTTCGTTCCTTGGTGACCCCGGCGAGCGCGACTTCGATGATTGCGTCGATTGTACGGGCGCGGCGCAGATCGGCAAGGCCGACGGCCTGCGCGGCGTTCGTGGCGAGATGCTCTATTTGAAGACCCACGAGGTCGACCTCGCCCGCCCGGTTCGCCTGCTGCATCCCCGCATCCCCGTCTATGTCGTTCCGCGCGGCGACGGACTTTTCATGGTCGGCGCTACGATGATCGAGAGTGACTTCGATGGGCCGGTTTCGGCGCGCTCGTTGATGGAACTGCTGAATGCCGCTTACGCGCTCCATCCGGCCTTTGCGGACGCAACCGTCGTTGAGACCGGAGCCGGAATCCGCCCTGCTTTTCCCGACAATTTTCCCCGCGCGTTCCGTCACGGAAACACGGTTTTCCTCAATGGTTTCTATCGCCACGGTTTTTTGCTGGCGCCGGCGATGGCGGCCGAGGCGGCCGACCTTGTCTTCAGCAGACCCGAACAGGAAGGAATGTACCCATGAGACTGATCGTCAATGGCGAACCTCAGGATATCACCGCCAAGACGCTCTCCGAGCTGCTGACGCTGATGGAATACGAGGGTGAGTGGCTCGCGACCGCCGTCAATGGTGAACTCGTCCACCGGGAGGATCGTGTCGGCCATGCTCTTCATGAGAACGACCGGATAGAAGTCCTGACCCCGATGCAGGGAGGTTGACCTATGCTGAACCTCTATGGAACCGAAATCGCGTCCCGTCTTCTGCTCGGCACGGCCCGCTATCCTTCACCGGCGATCCTGACTGAGGCCGTCAAGCGATCGGGAACCGAGATCGTGACTGTCTCTCTACGCCGCGAGACCGCCGGCGGCCGGAACGGCGGCGCGTTTTTCGAGATGATCCGAGCGCTCGGCGTGCGCGTGCTGCCCAATACCGCCGGCTGCCACGGCGTTTCCGAAGCGGTGCTGACCGCCAAGATGGCGCGCGAGGTGTTTCAGACCAACTGGATCAAGCTGGAGGTGATCGGCAATCACGATACGCTGCAACCCGACGTCTTCGGACTGGTCGAAGCCGCGCATGTTCTCGCCGGTGAGGGTTTCGAAGTCTTCCCTTATACCACCGACGATCTTGTGGTGGCGGAACGGTTGATAGACGCGGGCTGCAAGGTGCTCATGCCCTGGTGCGCGCCCATCGGAAGTGCCGCAGGACCTCTCAATCTCTCGGCCCTTCGGGCGATGCGCGCGCATTTCCCTGATGTGCCGCTGATCGTCGACGCAGGCATCGGAAGGCCATCGCATGCGGCAACGGTCATGGAACTCGGCTTCGACGCCGTGCTCCTCAACACGGCTGTTGCCATCGCCGGTGACCCCGTCGCCATGGCCGATGCATTCGCCAAGGCGATCGAGGCGGGCAGGCAGGCATTTGGCGCCGGCGTGCTGGAACCGCGCGACTTGGCGGTGCCTTCGACACCGGTTATCGGAAAGGCGGTCTTCGCATGAGGCTCGATCCTTTCTATCTGATCGTCGATAGCGCCGAATGGATCGCCCGACTGGTGCCGCTCGGCGTCAAGCTCGTGCAGCTCCGCATCAAGGACGGGACTGAGGCCGAGATCCGTGGCGATATCCGCAAAGCAAAGACAGTCTGCTGCGCGCATGGATGCCAGCTGATCGTCAACGACTACTGGCAGCTGGCGATCGAGGAGGGATGCGATTTCCTCCATCTCGGCCAGGAGGATCTGGCTGGTGCCGACCTTCGTGCGATCCGCGCGGCCGGTTTGAAGCTGGGGCTCTCGACCCACGATGATGTCGAGCTGGAGACAGCGCTCGCAGCAGAACCGGACTACATCGCGCTTGGTCCTGTCTATCCGACGATCTTGAAGCAGATGAAATGGGCGCCGCAAGGGCTGGGACGGCTTAGTGAATGGAAGGCGCGGATGGGCAATCTGCCGCTTGTCGCCATCGGCGGGCTCAATGTCGACCGCATCGACGGTGTCTTTGCCCATGGCGCAGACAGCGCTGCGGTGGTGACCGACATCACGCTGAACAGCGATCCGGAGGGGAGAACCGGGCAGTGGCTGGAAGCCACTGCGAGATGGAGACGCTGATGGTCTTCATGGTCGCATCTCGCACGTGAAGAGAGCTAACTTATAAACGAGGACGTCCAGGGAGCAGGTCAACCGGGCGTCTGATCGCGGGAGGTCGGCGTGGAGGCTTTCGCGGCCTGGGTGCGCGCCCATGGCGACCGGCTCTAACTTTCGACGATCACCATCGCCGAGATCGAAGCGGGCATTGCCCGTGCAGTCAGGACCGCCGCGACAACGAAGGCGGAGAACCTGCGCCGCTGGTTGTCGGCGGTCGAACATTTCTATACCGGGCGCATTCTGCCGTTCGGCATAAAGGAGGCCCGCCATGCCGGCTTGATCCTCGATCAGGCGCGAGCCAACGATCCCCGCTTCTAGGATATTGCTATTGCGTGCACCCCTCCGCGCACGGCCTTACTGTTCTGACAGCCAATGAGCGTCATTTCGAGCCGCTCGGCGCTTCCTGACCGGCTTTCATTCGCTCATTGGGCGGAATAGTGAGCGTCATCAGCTCTTGGCGCGTGAGACGCCTAGCGACCCTTCGCCATCGGAGAATTCGAGCACCCGGAATTCGGGGAGTGGCAGTATTACAGGTCCCATACCGGCGCAAAACAACCCTTGGGAGGATGCCGAAGGCGGGCGCTCGCAACTGTCGATATGATGTCGGCAGATGCAGCGGCACTCAAGATGATTGCAACACCATTTATGATCCGGCGTCAATAAACTCCGGGAGAAGAAAGAGTTGACGCGACTAGATTCTTGCGACCGCGATCAGAAGTCCTGCCCAGAACAGCGCGGCCATCTCAGCCGCAACCAGAAAACCGAAAACTGTGTCGTTCATCGCGTCCTCCCGCCATCGACACTTGCTTATTAGCAGAGCGAGATAATGGCGAGTATCGCAAAATTTAACGATGAAGTGGGTTTGAATCGATGGGCACAATACCGCACGAGGCTGCCGCTTTGTATCCGCCTGCCCGCGGAGCTTAGTGATCGCGAAACGGCAACGGGCGACCGGAATATGGTTCGAGAGTATACTCTTCCAAGTTCTTCCCGCAACAAGACCCGCGCGGGCCAGGGCGAGCTCGCGGAATAGGGCGGCGGTTGCTGCTTTGTCCTTTCGCGGCATATAGCCCATCCCGGTCTGAATGGCATATCGCCACGCCGGCAAGATCGTCGAGACGGCTTGCAGCGCCGAGCGATTCGAAGATCAAGACAGCTTGCCTAGAGTCCTTCTCGCGCTCTGCAACTCCAATCTTGTCGACCAGCCGTCGAGTGAAACGCCTATATGTGCAATGCGTGGCCGAGTGCTTTGAGGGCTGCTTCCTGGATCGCTTCGCTGCGCGTTGGGTGGGCATGGATCGTGCCGGCGATATCCTCAAGGCGCGCGCCCATTTCCATCGCATGCGCGAAGGTCGCAGAAAGCTCTGAAACGCCGGCGCCGACGGCCTGCAGGCCTAGGACGAGATTGGTATCGGTGCGCGCAACCACGCGCACGAATCCTTCTTCCGAATACATCGTCATGGCGCGCCCGTTGGCACTGAAGGGAAACTGGCCGACGCGGATGTCATAGCCCTGGGCACGGGCCTCGCCGGGTGAAAGACCCGCTGTGACGATCTCCGGATCGGTGAAGCAGACCGCTGGAATGCAACGCTTGTCCCAGGCCCGTTTCCGGCCGGCAACGATCTCGGCCACCATTTCGGCCTGTGCCATGGCGCGATGGGCAAGCATCGGCTCGCCCGTGACATCGCCGATCGCATAGATGCCGCGCATTGAGGTACGGCAGCGCTCGTCGATCCGCAGGTAAGGCCCTGAACGGTCGAGATCGAGTTCTTCGAGGCCCGATCCCGCGGTTTTCGGTTTGCGTCCGACGGTGACGAGCATGCGGTCAGCCGGCAGCTGCTGTTCGTGCCCGTCCGCCGTTTCGACAAGGAGCGTGTCGCCGTTGCGGGAAGGGCCTTTCGCCTTTGCGCCCGTCAGCACGCGGATGCCAAGTTCGCCGAGCTTGCGTAGCACCGGGCGCACGAGATCGGCATCATATTGCGGCAGGATCTGCGGCATCGCCTCGACGACGGTCACCTCGGAACCCATCTTGGCAAAGGCGGTGCCGAGTTCGAGGCCGATATAGCCGGCGCCGACGACCACGAGCTTCTCTGGCAGATCCCTGAGCGACAGGGCCTCGGTCGAAGATATGACGCGGCCGCCAAACGGAAGGGCTGGGAGTTCGACCGGCTCCGAGCCGGTGGCGATGACCACGGTGTCGGCGCGGATGATCTGGGCGCCGGTCTCGGTCTCAACCTCCACGGTCTTGCCGTCGCGAAAGGCCGCGTGCCCGTGGACGATCTTGACATTCGCCTTGTGGAGCAGCGTCGATACGCCGCTGGTGAGCCGGCCGACGATGCCGTCCTTCCAGCCGATGGTCTTTGCAAGGTCGATGGCAGTGTCGCCGACCCGGATGCCGATCGGGCTCCTGCCGGCGGCCATGCGGCGGACGGCGGCGAACTCCTCTGCCGCATGGATGAGTGCCTTGGAGGGGATACAGCCGACATTCAGACAGGTCCCGCCCGGCTTGCCGGTCTCGACGATGACGGTGTCGATGCCGAGTTGTCCCGCCCGGATGGCGCAGACATAACCGCCGGGACCGGCGCCGATGACGAGGAGCTTGCAGAAGATCTCTTTCATGGATCTCAGCTTTCGATGAAAATGAGTGCCGGCGTTTCGAGAAGAAACCGGATGCGCTGGACGAAGGTGGCCGCGTCCCATCCGTCGACGATGCGATGGTCGAAGCTGGAGGAGAGGTTCATCATCTTTCGCGGCACGAATTGCGTGCCGTCCCACACCGGGCGGACGGCGATCTTGTTGACACCGATGATCGCGACTTCGGGATGATTGATCACCGGCGTCGAGACGATGCCGCCGAGCGCGCCGAGGGAACTGATGGTGATCGTCGAGCCGCCGAGTTCGTCGCGTGTCGCCGAACCGGTGCGTGCTGCCTCCGCCAGTCTGTTCATCTCGCCGGCGCAATCCCAGATACTGCGCGCCTCGGCGTGCCGCACGACAGGCACCATCAGCCCAGCGGGCGTTTGTGCTGCAATGCCGATGTGGACGCCCGCATGACGGGTGAGCATGCCTGCGTGATCGTCGAAGGTGGCGTTGAGGTTCGGCTGTTCGGCAACCGCCTTGACGATCGCCCGCATCAGGAAGGGCAGGACAGTAAGCTTCGGCTGCTCCTTCTTGCGGTCGCGGTTCATGGTAGCCCTCAGTTCCTCCAACGCCGTCATGTCGATTTCCTCGACATAGGTGATGTGCGGAATGCGGGAGGCAGACAACGACATCTTCTCGGCGATGCGGCGCCGCAGGCCGGTAAGCTTGATCTCCTCGGTCGCAGTCTTCCTTGCCGGAGCTTGCGCCGGTGAGGGCACTGCGCCGCGCGCGAGAAACAGGTCGATATCCTCGCGCAGGATACGGCCGGCGGGACCGGTTCCCGTCACCTGCCTGAGATCGACGCCATGCTCCAGGGCAAAGAGCCGGACGGCCGGCGAGGCGAGCGGCTTTTCGGCAGGCATCGCTGCGGCTGTACGAGGCATGATCTCGGGTTTCGGTTCCGTTACCTTTACGGGTTCCACCGCAGGCGGCAACGGCTCAGCCGCCCTTGTGGACGTTATGGCCGCAGGGATTTCCGCCTGCACCTTGCCGCCTTCTCCAGCCGTCTCGATGCGCACCAGCGGCGCCTTGACGGCGACGCGGTCGCCGATCTCGGCGCCGAGCCAGACGACGGTTCCGGTAACGGGAGAGGGTATTTCGACCGTTGCCTTGTCCGTCATAACGGCGGCGATCACCATGTCTTCACGCACCGGGTCGCCGGCCTTCACGTGCCATTCGACGAGCTCGGCCTCGGCAACGCCTTCGCCGACATCGGGCATCTTTATGACAAATTCGCCCATGACTCAGGCCTCCATGACTTCGGCAAGCGCCCGCCCGACACGCGCCGGCCCCGGGAAATAGTCCCATTCCTGCGCGTGCGGATAAGGCGTGTCCCAGCCGGCAACGCGCACGACCGGCGCTTCCAGATGATAAAAGCAATGCTCCTGCAGCAGCGACACGACTTCGGCGCCGAAACCGGACGTAAGGGTTGCCTCATGGACGACGACGCAGCGGCCGGTCTTTGAGACCGACCGGACGATGGTGTCGAGGTCGAGTGGCAAGAGACTGCGCAAGTCGATCACCTCGGCATCGATGCCCGCATCTTCGGCGGCGGCAAGCGCCACATGCACCATCGTGCCATAGGCGACCACCGTCACCGCCGATCCGGTGCGCCGGATCTCTGCCTTGCCGATCGGGATCGTGTAATGGCCTTCCGGCACTTCGCCGAGCTCATGCTTCGACCAGGGGGTGACAGGCCGTTCGTGATGACCGTCGAAGGGTCCATTGTAGAGCCGCTTCGGCTCCAGGAACATCACTGGGTCCGGATCCTCGATGGAAGAGATGAGCAGACCCTTTGCATCAAAAGGGTTAGAAGGCACGACGACCTTCAGGCCGCAGACATGGGTAAAAAGCGCCTCCGGGCTCTGGCTGTGCGTCTGGCCGCCGAATATACCGCCGCCGGTCGGCATGCGCAGCACGATGGGGCAGGTAAAATCGCCATTCGAGCGGTAGCGGATGCGGGCGGCCTCCTGCGTGATCTGGTCGTAGGCCGGATACATGTAATCGGCGAACTGGATCTCGACGCAGGGTTTCAGTCCGTAGGCCGCCATGCCGATCGCCGCGCCGACGATGCCGGATTCGCTGATCGGCGTATCGAAGCAGCGCGTTTTGCCGTATTTCGCCTGAAGTCCCTGCGTGCAGCGGAAAACACCTCCGAAATAGCCAACGTCCTCACCGAAGACCACCACGTCGTCGTCGCGCGCCATCGACACGTCCATGGCGCTGCGCACGGCCTCGATCATCGTCATCCTGGCCATGTCAGTATCCCGCCTTCTGCCGCTGGCGGCGGAGATGTGGCGGCATCTCCGCATAGACACCCTCGAAGATGTCGCGCACCGAAGGCCTGCCGCCGGCATGTAGCGTGCCGTGGTGCTCTGCCTCTTTCTGCGCCTCGATCACCTCGTCCATGATCTCGGCTTCAGCCTGTGTATGGCGTTCTTCGGACCACACGCCCTTGACGATGAGGTGTTTTTTCAGGCGAAGCACCGGATCGCCGAGCGGCCAGGCCTCGGACTCCGTCTTCGGGCGATAGGCACTCGGATCGTCCGACGTCGAATGGGCGCCGACGCGGTAGGTGACGTATTCGATTAGCGTCGGGCCGAGATTCCGCCTGGCGCGCTCGGCCGCCCAGCAGGCGACGGCATAGACGGCCAGGTAGTCGTTGCCGTCGACGCGCAGCGCCGGGATGCCGAAGCCGAGACCGCGGGCAGCGAAGGTGCCCGAACCGCCGCGGGCGATGCCCTGGAAAGTCGAGATTGCCCACTGATTGTTGACGATATTGAGGATCACCGGTGCCTTGTAGGTCGAGGCAAAGACCAGGGCGGAATGAAAATCGGATTCGGCCGTCGAGCCGTCGCCAATCCAGCCGGCAGCGATCTTTTCGTCGTTCTTGATGGCGGAGGCCATCGCCCAGCCGACCGCCTGTACATATTGTGTGGCGAGGTTGCCGGAGACCGTGAAGAAACCGTGCTCCTTCGAGGAATACATGATCGGTAGCTGGCGGCCGTGCAGCGGATCGCGCTCGTTCGAGAAGATCTGGTTCATCATCTCGACCATCGGGTAATCGTCGGCGATCAAAAGCCCTGCCTGGCGATAGGTCGGAAAGTTCATGTCGCCTGCGCGAAGCGCTTTTCGGAAGGCACAGCTGACGGCTTCCTCGCCAAGATGCTGCATGTAGAAGGAGGTCTTGCCTTGGCGCTGTGCCATCAGCATGCGGGCGTCGAAGGCGCGCAGCTTCATCATGTGACGAAGACCGGCGCGCAACTCCTCGTCGGAGAGCATGCCGGACCATGGACCTACCGCCTCGCCGTCGCGATTGAGGACGCGGATGATCGAATAGGCGAGATCGCGGATGTCTTCGGGTGCAACGTCCACCTCAGGGCGCGGTACCGCGCCTGCCTTGGCGATCTTGACGTTGGAAAAATCAGGCTGGCCGCCTGGACGGACGGCGGGTTCGGGGACATGCAGGCTCAGTTGAGCGAATTCCGTCATATGGTCTCATTCCTCCCTTTGCCGCTTGCTCCTCTCCTCCAGGAACGGGACGGCACATGTTTGTGCTACAGATTGCGCGCAATCACCATGCGCTGCACGTCGCTCGTTCCCTCATAGATCTGGCAGATGCGGACATCGCGATAGATGCGCTCGACGGGATAGTCCGCCATATAGCCGTAGCCGCCGTGAATCTGGATCGCGTCGGAGCAGACACGCTCGGCCATCTCGGAGGCAAACAGTTTCGCCATCGACGCTTCCGAAAGACAGGGCAGGCCGTTTTCGCGCAATGCCGCTGCATGGAAGACAAGCTGGCGCGCCGCCTCGATCTGCGTCGCCATGTCGGCAAGGCGGAAGGCGACGGCCTGGTGTTCGATGATCGGCTTGCCGAAGGCGATCCGCTCGCGGGCATAGTCGCGCGCCGCCTCGAAGGCTGCCCGCGCCATGCCGACCGCCTGCGCGCCAATACCGATCCGCCCGCCTTCGAGATTGGCTAGTGCGATCCGGTATCCTTCGCCTTCCTCGCCCAGCCTGAATTCTGCCGGGATGCGCATGCTGTTGAAGGCGATCTGGCAGGTATCGGTCGAATGCAGACCAAGCTTTTCTTCGACGCGGACGACTTCGTAGCCGGGTGTGTCAGTCGGTACGATGAAGGCGGTTATGCCCTTCTTGCCGGCCTTTGGATCGGTGACGGCAAAGACGATGATGATCTGGCCATTCTTGCCCGAGGTGATGAACTGCTTGGCGCCGTCGAGCACATAATGATCGCCGTCGCGGCGGGCGCGGCTGCGCAGGTTGGAAGCATCCGAGCCTGCCTGCGGTTCGGTGAGCGCGAAGCCGCCGATCCATTCGCCGCTCGCAAGCCTCGGCAAGAAGCGCTGCTTTTGCTCCTCGCTGCCGAATTTTAGGATCGGTACGCAGCCAACCGAACTGTGGACGCTCATGATGGTCGAGCACGGCCCGTCGCCGGCCGCGATCTCCTCAATGGCCGCGGCATAGGCGACGGTGCCGGTGTCGGAGCCGCCATAGGCTTCCGGAACCAGCATTCCGAGCATTCCGAGCTCGCCCATCTCCTTGAGTTCGTCGCGGGGATAGGTGTGCTCGCGGTCGCGGGCAGCCGCGCCCGGCGCTAAGCGCTCGCGGGCAAAATCGCGGGCGAGATCGCGTATTTGCTGCTGCACATCGGAAAGAATCATGTGCTTTCCTCCCCGGTGTCCGTTAGTGCCGCTCAACGGCGAGTGCGGTTGCCTCACCGCCGCCGATGCAGAGGGCGGCCATGCCGCGCTTCAGGCCGTATCGCTCAAGGGCCGCAAGCAGTGTGACGATAATGCGTGCTCCCGATGCGCCGATCGGATGGCCAAGGGCGCAGGCGCCGCCATGCACGTTGACCTTGTCGTGCGGTAGATGGAGATCGCGCATCGCCGCCATGGCAACGACGGCGAAAGCCTCGTTGATTTCGAAAAGATCGACGCTCTCAAGCGACCAGCCGGTGCGATCGGCAAGCTTCTGAAGCGCGCCGACCGGAGCGGTGGCAAAGAGATTGGGTGCCTGCGAATGGGTGGCCTGGCCGGTGATCGTGGCAAGCGGCTGCAATCCGCGGCGTTCGGCTTCCGAGCGGCGCATCAGGACGAGGGCCGCCGCACCGTCGGAAATCGAGCTTGAATTGGCCGCGGTCACGGTCCCGCCTTCGCGGAAGGCAGGCTTCAGGGTAGGGATCTTGTCGAGCTTCGCCTTGCCCGGCTGCTCGTCGCGGTGGACTGCCTGATCGCCTTTGCCTACCTTGACGACCACTGGCGTGATCTCTTCGTCGAAATAGCCGGCCTCGATCGCTTTCTGGGCCCGCGTCAGAGAGGCGATCGCATAGCTGTCCTGAGCGGCGCGCGTGAATTGATAGGCCTCGGCGCAGTCTTCCGCGAAGGTGCCCATCAGACGTCCCTTGTCATAAGCATCCTCCAGCCCGTCGAGGAACATATGGTCGACAACGCGCCCGTGGCCGAGCCGGTAGCCGCCACGTGCCCGATCAAGAACATAGGGCGCATTCGTCATGCTTTCCATGCCGCCGGCGATCGCCACCGAGGCGTTTCCTGCGGCAATCAGATCATGAGCGATCATCGTGGCCTTCATGCCAGAGCCGCACATCTTGTTGACGGTACTGGCGCCGGTCGAAAAGGGAAGGCCGGCTCCGATCGCCGCCTGTCTTGCCGGCGCCTGACCCTGGCCGGCGGTCAGAACGCAGCCGAAGACCACCTCATCGACGGCTTCGGCCTCGATGCGGCTGCGTGCCAGTGCGGCCCGTATTGCGGCGGCTCCAAGTTCGGGCGCCGCAGCGTCCTTAAGTTCGCCCTGAAATCCGCCGATCGGCGTGCGTACCGAGCCGACAATCACGACAGGATCCCGCAATGGCATTTTATTCCTCCTGGGCGACGCTTACTGCGCACCCATCCGCAATGCACCGTCGAGGCGGATGACCTCGCCGTTCAGCATGATGTTCTCACATATATGGCGCACCAGGGCGGCGAATTCAGCAGGACGGCCGAGCCGCGGCGGGAAGGGCACGCTCCTGCCGAGCGATTCGCGAACCTCAGATGGCATGCCGGCCATCATTGGTGTTTCGAAGATGCCGGGAGCGATCGACACGACGCGAATACCGCAGCGGGCAAGCTCGCGGGCGATCGGCAATGTCATGGCGGCCACACCACCCTTGGAGGCGGAATAGGCGGCCTGGCCGATCTGACCGTCGAAGGCGGCGGCAGAAGCGGTGTTGATGATCACGCCGCGTTCACCTTCGCCATCCGGCTCCTGTTGCTGGATGGCGGACGCGGCAAGGCGGATCATGTTGAAGGTGCCGATCAGATTGATGCCGATCGCCTGCGAAAAGCTCTCGAGCCGATGCGGCCCATCGCGCCCGACGACTTTTTCGGCCGGGGCGACACCGGCGCAGTTCACGAGCCCACGCAGGCCGCCGAAGGCGTCGGTCGCCGTCGCGACAACACGCGCGCCGTCTTCCTCGCTCCTCACGTCGGCACGCACGTACGAGACCTCGGCGCCGAGTTCTGCGGCGATCGTCTCACCCGCCTCTTCATTGAGATCGGCAATGACGACGCGCGCGCCGCACGCGACCAGCATCCGCACGGTTGCCGCACCGAGACCGGATCCGCCGCCGGTGACGATGAAGGTTGCTCCAGGAATCAGCATGGATCATCTCCCACAGCCCTACGATGCTCCTCTCATGTAGTGCCCAGCTAGAATAACACGGACTGTATGTCGTCCCACTATTGCAAGCGATGACGAAACTGCTTCATATTTTCGGACAAATTTACCACAGAGAGAGGAAGACGACGATGGCCGAACTCGAAAGGCGCATGATTGCACCGGGATTCGTCGAAGAGGCACTCGAAAGTCTGCGTAGGATGGGGAAACCGACGGCGCCGCTCCTTTCAGCGCTCGGACTGCCGCTGCGTGTCGACCAGCCGATATCGGCCGAGCGTTACGGGGCATTGTGGCTTGCGATTGCTGCCGAGCTCGATGATGAATTCTTTGGAATGGGCGGAAGGCCGATGCGTAGCGGAAGCTTTACGCTGCTCTGCCACTGCGTGCTGCATGCGCCGACCCTTGGCCAGGCGTTGCGCCGGGCGCTGCGCTTCCTCAATGTCGTCCTTGAGGATCCGCGGGGCGAACTCGTCGTACGCGACGGCTTGGCGCAGATCACGCTTCAGGATGCCGGCGACGCTCGCTCGGCATTCGCCTACCGTACGTACTGGATCATCATGCATGGAATTACCTGCTGGCTGGTGGGGCGCCGTATCCCGATTCGGCTCGTCGATTTCCGGTGCGCCGAGCCGAAGCAGGGAGCCGACTACCGGCTCTTCTTCGGTGCCCCTGTCCGGTTTTCTCAACCCGTCAGCCGGCTCGGCATCGACAGCGCCATGCTGCAACTGCCGGTTTCACGGACCGTACATGCGCTGAAACAGTTCCTGCGTGGCGCACCTGCAAATATCCTCGTGCGCTATCGCTACGATGCCGGGCTCGCCTCGAGCGTTCGCCTCAGGCTGGGGAAGCTGCCGCCGCCGGCCTGGCCGAGTTTCGTGGAGCTTGCAGCGGAGATGCGCATGCCGCCTTCCACCCTGCGCCACCGGCTGAGTGACGAAGGACAGAGTTATGCCGGCATCAAGGATGACATCCGCCGCGACATGGCCATCGACCTTTTGCTCAACACGCCGAAGACGATCGGCGATGTCGCCGCGCAGCTCGGCTATTCCGAGCCCAGCGCCTTCTTCCGGGCGTTCCGCAAATGGATGTCCAAGAGCCCGGACGCCTTTCGCCGGGAGAGCGGGCAGGCGGTACCGACCACGTAGCCGCCGGCGCGGGATCGTCGCTATCAGCCAATCAAGATCGCCCTGAAATCGTTGACATTGGTGCCGGTGGGGCCAGTCTCAAAGAGATCGCCGATAGCCCGGAAGGCCGAATAGCTGTCGTTGCCGTCAAGCAGGCGACGGGGATCGAGGCCGCTTTCGCGCAGGCGCCTGACGGTTGTACCATCGGCAAAGGCGCCGGCATTATCCTGCGAGCCATCGATACCGTCGGTGTCGGCTGCCAGGAGATGGATGCCGTGGCCGTCGATCGCGAGTGCCGCGGCAAGCGCGAATTCTCCGTTGCGCCCGCCTTTGCCGCCTTTGGCACGCAGCGTAACCGTCGTCTCGCCGCCGGAAAGGATGACCACCGGCTTTTCGAACGGCCGGTTGCGGCCAAGCACCTCGCGGGCGATCGCCGCATGGACCAGCGCGACATCGCGGGATTCGCCCTCGATCGAATCCGACAGGATCACGGGGCTGATTCCATTGGACTTCGCCAGTTGAGCTGCCGCCTCGAGCGACACGCCGGCAGAGGCAATGATGTGGTGCGTGTGCGTGGCAAAGACCGGATCATCCGGGTCGGGGGCATCAGCGTTCGGCGAGGCGAGATGGGCAAGGGCTGCCTGGGGTAACTTCAGGCCGTACTGCCGGACGATCTCGATCGCGTCATACCGTGTCGAGCCATCGGCAACGGTAGGACCCGAGGCGACATGGGCGGGATTGTCGCCGGGGATATCCGAGACGATCAGACTGACGACGCGTGCCTTCGTTGCCGCCGCGAGCCGCCCGCCCTTGATCGTGGAAAGATGTTTGCGCACGACGTTCATCGCCGAGATCGGCGCGCCGGAGGCGAGCAGCATTTCGTTGAGCGCGATCTCATTATCGAGCGTCAGGCCTTCTGGCGGTGCCGGCAGAAGCGCCGAGCCGCCGCCGCAGATCAGTGCGATGACCAGGTCGTTCCGCGTCAGGTCCTTCACTGCCTCGGTCAGCCGCCTCGATGCAGCAAGTCCGGCGGCATCCGGCACTGGATGGGCCGCTTCGATGATGTCGATCTTCTGCGTTTCGCAGCCATAGCCGTAGCGCGTCACGACCACGCCATCGAGCGGCCCGTCCCAGACGCTTTCAAGCGCGCGCGCCATCTGCGCTGCGCCTTTGCCGGCGCCGATCACCACTGTGCGGCCTCTCGGCCTTGTGGGCAGGTGCGCCTTGATGCCTGTCAGGGGGTCGGCGGCACGAACGGCGGCGTGAAACAGCGACGTCAAAAAGCTGCGGGGGGATGAAACAATCACACGACAATCTTTCGAATCTCAAGCGCCGGGCAGCTTTCGCGCGTCGGCATCTCCTCAAGCTGCAGCTTCCAAGAGATTGGCAGCTTAGGCAAGGTGGTTTGACCAATTTTGTATCGCATGATCGCCAAAGCGGGCATCGCTGGACCACGGGGCGTTTCGTCTGGTCGCAGCCTTGGTATTCGCGAGGATGAACTCCGGATATTACCAGCTGCCGGCGGCCGTATTCGCTCCGACGTCATTGGACGGATCATCGTTGCGGATAAGGCCTTCCGAGCCGCCTTGAAGGTTATTGTTACGGATCACATTGCGCTGCGCGAAATCAAGGCTGCTGACGCTGCTCCCGTAGGGATGTGCCGGGTCTTTAAAGCAATAGCTGCTGTTGCCGTTGCGCGAGTTCAGCCAGACTGCGGGCTTTGCGCCGAACGATGGCCCGTAGCGGAATGTGTTTCCTGTGATTTGATTGAACTGCGGCTTCTGGTGGCGGATGACGCCACCTTCTCCGCAGTTCCGGTACACGAATATGCCGCCGTTTTCGGGGTGTTCGAATGTATTGCCGGTGATCTTATTGCTGGCCGAGCCGTCTATGGCAATCAGTTCCCGCTTTTCGGTGACGATACTGAAAACGTTGTTGCTGATCGTGTTGTTGGCGGACTCTGCATCAAGGTAGACCGCGACAGACGTCGATTTGCCGCCAACCCTCGAGTTGACGAGAGCAGCACCCGTCACGCCAGGCCCGATATAGAGAGGAATGCCGCCGGGAGCATTGAAAGCCACATTCTCCAACCGCACGTTTTTTGGGGCGGATGCCTGAGCGAATGCCGTGTGACTGGCCGACAGCGATGATGCTTTCATGACCTCGCCGTTGGCGTTCTCGCCGAGACCATAAACGCGGACAAATCCGTTTATCTTGCAGTTGCGGATGGTGACGCCGGTCGGCGCGTCCCATGGCCCAGAGGTGGTCTTCTTCGAACGAACGATGATCGCCGTCTTTTGCTGCCGCGATCCTCCGGAGCTGACATCGATCGTTCCTCCTCCGCAATCCAGCAGCGATCCGGACGCAGCACGTCCTTCGAACACAAGGGGGTGATTGACGATATCCGCCGCCGACAGCTGTACGCTGCAATTAATCGTGACGGGGTTTGCACCTGGGGTTTTCAGCCTGGTGTGAACGTCGGCGCCGCAGGCCGGTGCCTGGTTTGTATTCTGCGCAGGCGGTGTCGTCGGAATTGTCGGTTCGGTTGATGGATCGATGGGCTGGCCGGTATCGACTTGGTGGTTGGTCGGATAGCGGGTCGGTTCACGAAACGCGGCGTCCGCGACCATGGCAAGATCGCTTTGGCAGCCTCCCAGAATAAGCCCGATCAGCATCAGGCTTGAGGACTTTGTGGGGCGCATGCTCGTCTCCGGTCGTGGTTCCGCCCCACTCAGATAGAGGCTTATGCTTAACGGAACATAAATAGTGTGCTTGGCCTCTTCCCAGAGATGGTCGTGATGGAGTTCGAGCTTCGCAAGAAGGAGACCATTGGCGGACTTTCGGAAAATCTCCGTCTTGTATCGTCCGCATCCAGGACACGACCAGTCCTGACGGGCTTCGAGGGATGGGCCGTCTCGAGGTCGATGCTTTGAAAGTGGAGCGAAATACTACGATGAGCTGTTGATGCGGCTCGAAATTGGTCACAGGCAGACAGAACCCAGTGGAGAGGCGAGTGGCTCGCTATCGCCAAAACTGCTTGGCGTCGAGAATGTCGTCCACCGAATCCTGCGCCTTGCCGATAAGAACATCTTTGTCGGCGTGAGATAGGACGCTTTCGCGAGCTGGATGGTCGGCCAGAGAGTACTTCTTGAGGACATCCGGCCCCGTCGCAAGGTCGTTGAGCGCGCCCAAATCATCCTGGAGATCCGCCATGGCGGCGATGAACTTCTTGTACCGCCGTGCCCCACGCTTGCTGTCAAACAGAGAACCGAAGAATTCCGCCGCGTAGCGAAGCTTCTTTGCGTCCTTTCGAACCTCATGACGATGCTCGTCGTCGACGGAGGCCAGCGCTCTGCCGTGCTTCTTCAGCTTCTTTCTCAATCTGTCGAGTGCCTCGACGGCAAACTCCGACGCCGAGGGATCCTGATCAGCCACGTCCTTCCTCTCGAGGTATTCGCCGCACTGAAGCCAGTCATTGAAATCGAGCGCGAGTGCCCGAGCGCGCGACGAGTTCAGCGCCCCGATCGCATCGTCGTAGGCGTCTCTGCGAGCGTCTGTCAGCTTGCTCACGAGATCGGCGTCCGTAGCCTTCGCGAGCAGGACGTCGATGTTGCGGGCTTCGCCTAGTACGCCGGCCAGCCATCGCATCTCGGCGTTCAGTCGCCCTGGCTCCTCGCCCGACAGGATCGGCTTGAACAGCGAAAACGCCGAACGCAAACGCCGGAGCGCCACGCGAGCCTGGTGCAGGGCTTCCGGATTGCGTCGATGCAAGAGGACGTCCTCATTGAGGCGGAACTGCCGGAAGCAGGACGAGGCGATCGTCTGGAAGGCTGCCACGGCCGGCATGTTGCGGTCGAGATCGAGACCCTCCGCCTTGAAGACGGACCTCTGCTGATCAACGAGTGCGAATCCCTTTTCCGACTTGGAGCGGACACCGAACCGGGACGGGACGATTCCGTCGACCTTACGCGCGAGGATGAACAAGTCTTTTCGGTCGCCATCTTTCAGTTCGAGTTCGACTTCACGGATGGCCGATTGTCTGTCGCCGGACACGGCCTCGCCCTGATCGACCACGACCTCGATTAGCGACCCGTTCTCCTTCACGTTCCAGACGCGTCTTTCCACATCGACGTCGAATACCGGCTCTACGGCGAGGTCGCTCCCGAACTCGCTCAACAGCGGGCTCGAATGGTCGAGAACGGGCTCCTCCCCGTCGATGGGAGTTTCCCATTCCGACCGCGCAAAGAGGGACTCGCTGGGTCCGGTGGCTTTCACCGTCTGCATGCGGGTGGCCCCGCTTCGCCGGATGCGGAGTGAGAAGCCTTCCTGGAAGAGCCTGCGCTCGACGGTGTCGAAGTAGGTCGACGACTGCTCCAGAATCTTCTCCGGTTCGCCGAGAAGGTCGGAACCAAGAAGAGACTCCAAGGCTTCGGTTGACAGTTCAAGCTTGATTTCGATTTCGGACGACAAGGTGGACTCCGACTGTTAAGGGGGCGGTCGTCAACGTTGAGGCTGTTGTCACAGACTGATGTTACACCGATTTATCAACGGTTCCTATGTTTCGAGCAGCATGATGAAGGCGATGCTTGAGGAAGAACACCGAACTGCTGCAGGTGCCAGTCCCCTCGCGCGACGTCCGACAGGCAGGTGCGATCTGTTGTCGTCGAAACAAGAACGGCGACCTCAGGATCCTATTGGTCGGAAGCCGCCGGAACGGACGGTGGGGCGTTCCCAAGGGACACCTCGATCCTGGCGAAACAACCGCGGCAGCAGCGCTACGCGAAGCGTTCGAGGAAGCCGGCGTCGAAGGCTCGGTCGATCCGGATGTCTTCGGTTCGTTCTCGTACCGGAAGGACAGCACCCCGCATCGATACAGTGTTTCCGTCCATCTGCTCGAGGTCTCCCGCATGACGACGGAGTTCCCTGAAAAGGCAATGCGGAAGCAGAAGTGGTTCCCGCTCAAGATTGCCATTCGAGACGTCGCCCAGCCGGGGCTGCGGACGCTCCTTCAACGCCTGCGATAGACACCAAAAGCCAGTCAGGGAGAGGCGAGGGAGGCTGAGACGCGCTCCCGCTCTGTGACCACACGTCATCTTGCTACAAACGTGCCAAACTTGTAGCAACGCCCGGCCGGGTTGCCGGCTCTGGACCTTTAGGAGCGCACCAAAGCATCATGGACGCCGAACATCTTGTCGCGACGTATGGAAGCCTCGCGCCCGGCGAGGTCAATCACGGACAGCTCGACGGCCTTCGCGGCACATGGCGAAAAGGCACTGTCCGTGGGCGACTTCTCGAGGCCGGATGGGGAGCGGGGATCGGCTTTCCCGGTCTCGTGCTCGATGACGAAGCCTTCGAAGTCCCTGTTTCAGTATTCGAATCCCCGGACTTTCCGGAACACTGGAAGCGTCTCGACGAGTTCGGGGGCGACAGCTATCAGCGTGTCATCGCCACGGTCACGGTTGGAGGCCAGCACGTTAAAGCATTCGTCTACGCATTGGCGAAGATGACCTAACTAGGCGTTCATTCGGTCGAACGGACATCGTCCTCTCCTGCATTCAGCACCGTGGCCAATGTTCCGCAGCCCGATCTCGAGTTGATCTAACAAGCGGCTGGGCCGGTGTTGAGTCTCGCTGTCCACTTCGCTACGCTGCGACTTCCCTAATCGCTTGTGCAAAGACGGGCAACGAGCGCTCGACCATCACATCGTTCGCGGTGAGGCTGATCCGCAGGCGGCCGGGCAACTGCGCGACGCTCCCCGGCAGAACCCAGACGCCGTCGGCCGCAAGGCGCGCCGCGAAGGCGATGTCGTCCGGAATAGGAGACCGCGGAATCAGATAGAAGGTGCCTTCGGGCACCGGTAGATCGTAGCCTGCTGCCCTAAGGCCTTCGACCATACCATCGCGCCGCCGCTCGAGGGCGGTAACATCGATGCAGAGCTTCTCAAGATCGGGCAGGGCCCGCTGCAGGGTTCGACCGGCGAAGGCCCAGCCATGCGATACCTGAGCTATGTCGACCGCCTCGCGCAGCCTCATGCGATCGGCCTCTGGCATGTCCGCCCCGAGGGCGAGCCAGCCGAGGCGCTCGCCGGGTGCAAGCAGAGTCTTGCCGTAGGAGTAGGCGATCAGCGTGTGCGGATAGCTTTCGGCCGGGCTGATATGGGCGTTAGCGCCAAACACTAGCCGCGCATAGGGCTCATCGGCAAGCAAGTAGATCACCTTGCCGTGTCGTTCGGATGCCGCGGCAAGCATATTGGCGAGCGCATCGAGTTGAGCGCGCGGGAATATTCGACCTGTTGGGTTGTGTGGGGTATTCACGACGACGACGCGCGTGCGCGGCGTGATCGAGGCCGCGATCTTCTCAATATCGAGATCGAAATTGACGGGCGACAGGTCCACGGCAACGGGCGTGCCGGCGGCCCCGCGAATCTGAGCGCCATAGGCGAACCAGCCGGGCCGCGGATAGATGACCTCGTCGCCCACCTCGAGCACGGCGAGCAGCGCCGCCGCTATCGCGCCGAACCCTCCGGCGGTGATGGCGATGTCGGCCGGTTCGTAGGAGCGGCCGCGCGTTTCGCTCAGCTTGCGAGCGACCGTCTCGCGCGCCACAGCATCGTATTTCTGGTAGCCGAACCAGTGAACGTCTTGCGGTTCGGCGTGGCGGACCAGCGCATCGACGAGGCCGCGCAACGGTGGCTCCTGCGGATTTCCGAACATGAAATCGCAAGCATCCGGACCGAGGCCATCTCCTTCGAGCACACGTTGCCCGAAGTCCATGACCGCGCGCATTTCCTCGGTTACTGCGAGCATCCGGCTGGACACGGCGGCGATCGGCATGGCGCACCCCCCTGCGGGCGGCGCCTGCCCCTCGGTCAAATACCGCCACCCGATCCCGACATTATCATCTGTCTGCCTCCCAGTCGCGGGAAAGTTCTCGCTGCTTTCCCGACGCCAGGGCGCGGATCCTGAAGATGGCCTTGATGGCCTGGTCGGGTTAACCCCGGCCTTTTTTCATTTTGGGCCTTTTCCGGGTGCCGCCTCGGTATAGCCGCTTCCCAATCACGTCGGATGCGCCTGAAGGGCTGCCAACGCGGACGATTCCGCCTTCTTCTTCAGCTTGCGGAAAACTGGGGTTTTCTCGGCAGGGTTCTCCTCATCGTCTGGATCGATCGCCGAGCCGCGAAGCTCACCGCCGTTCTCGGGAAAAAAGGGAGGAGAATTCGGATGCAAAGTCGTAGAGGTCCAGACGAATTAACCTCTCACCTAGCCAACGGCGGCAGCGTCGACGGTGAGGAGTTGAGGTGGGTTGCGCAGCATTTGGCGCAACTCAGATTGGCCAAGGTCCTTGATTATAGGGCCGACACTGGCCTGTCGCTCAAGGAACTAGGGCGCGTCTATTTGGGAGCGCGCATCGTCCAGGGAAGCATTATTGCCAGCCATCTGGCGTTGCCGGCGGTGATTGAGGCCGGCGAGGCACTCCGGAACGCGCAGCTGCCGGAAGACCTGGACGCTTTTGCCGAAGTCGGCGCAGCTCAAGTCGAGGCGTTCTTGTCCGGCGCCGAGGGCGGCCAGGCGCGGCGCGGAACTCGCTCAGGCAGCGACGCGCAGCCCAGGCCCGCCATCCTCGACCACACCGATGATCCGCGCTGCGGGATAGCCTGCCGCAACGATCTTTCCGAGCAATTCTTCCGCTTGAGCCATGCTGCATGAAACAAGCAGACCCCCGGAGGTCTGGGGGTCGGTGAGTATATGGCGCTGCCATATTGGGAGGTTGTCGGGCAGCGAAACGTTCATACCGTAGCTTGCCCAGTTCCGCTGCGATGCGCCGGTCACGAAACCCTGCTCGGCGAGCTCGGCGGCGCCGGCAAGAAGAGCCATGTCCCTGACCCTAAGCGATATCCGCTTGTTCGATCCCTGAGCCATCTCAAGGGCGTGACCAAGAATGCCAAAGCCGGTGACGTCTGTCATGGCGTGGACGTCGGCATCCAGGGCGAGTTCTGCTCCGACGCTATTGAGGAGCGTTGTTGACGCGATGAGTTCGCCATAGGCGTCCGGTGGCAGGGCGCCTTTCTTGAAGGCTGCCGAATAGATACCCACGCCGAGTGCCTTCGTCAGGATCAGCGCATCGCCAGCTCTTGCGTCACTATTGCGGCGCAGGCCGGAAACCGGGCAAGTGCCGACGACCGCTAGGCCGTAAATCGGCTCCGGCGAATCAATCGAATGACCACCTGCGACGGGAATGCCGGCCTCTGCACAGATGGCGCTGCCGCCATTCAATATCTCCCGCACCGTTTCGGTGGGCATTTTGTCGATCGGCATGCCGAGAATGGCGAGTGCCATCAGCGGCCTGCCGCCCATGGCATAGACGTCGGAGATCGCGTTGGTGGCGGCAATGCGGCCGAAATCGAAGGGGTTATCGACCATCGGCATGAAGAAATCGGTGGTCGCGATCAGGCAGGTTTCATCGTCAAGCTGCCAGACGGCGGCATCGTCGCCTGTTTCCGTTCCCACGAGCAACCGGGCGAAGGGCGCGGCCGCGGCTTGGCCCGCAAGCAATTGCTGTAGAACAGACGGCGCCAGCTTGCAGCCGCAGCCGCCGCCATGAGCGAGCGCCGTCAGGCGGAAGGGCGATGTTGCAGCCGGATTATCCATGATGGCCTCCCATAAAGGTCGCAATCGGATACTGCCGAATCCGCCACAGCGGTTCGCAGTTCTGTATTGTCGAAAAATTCCAATGTTACGGAAAACGGGTGGGGGCACGATCCCGGGGCTCCGCCATTTCCGGCGGGTCCTGATGCGGCAGCGCAATGCGCAAAGCCCCGAAACTCGGGAGCGGCAAGCAAACCCATTCAATTATTATCATCGCTTTAAAGCTGGACGTCAATTTTTGTCATGGTGGCGACGCGCTGCATATCCATCAACTTCGAAGCGTTTCGACGGTTGGATGAAGATATTCCCGACTGATCGCACAGCTTTCCGGATTCCAGCCAGTTACATTCACAATTTTGAGCTTCTTATTGATTTGACAATAAAATGTGCTGACCTAGTTTCTAAAAATCGAGCTACGTCTCGAATTGCAGAGAGTGTCTCCAATTCTCCGGCTTGCCGTATTGGCGAAGCCGGCTTCAGGGGAGGTATCAAGCCATGAACATGGAGCTCTCACGGCGCCAGTTTCTAGCGGCGGCCGGCGCAGGTGTTGCGGTTACGGCGCTCGGGGCTTTTGGCTTCGGCGACGTCGAAGCGGTCCATGCCGAAGCGATCCGCGCTTTCAAGCTCGTGAACACCACCGAAACACGGAACACCTGTCCGTATTGCTCTGTGGCATGTGGCATCATCATGTATTCGAAGGGTGACCTGAAAAAAGGCGAGAAGGCCGAGATCATCCATATCGAGGGCGATACCGACCATCCCACAAATCGCGGCACGCTCTGTCCGAAGGGCGCAGCCTTGCTGGATTTCGTCAAGGCCGAGACGCGGCTGAAATATCCGATGATCCGCAAGCCCGGGTCGGACAAGTTCGAGCGCATTTCCTGGGATGATGCGCTTAACCGCGTCGCCCGGCTGATGAAGGACGACCGCGACGCCAATTTCGTCGAACGGAACGCCGCCGGCCTTGCGGTGAACCGGTGGACGACGACGGGCTTCCTTGCCGCATCTGCGACAACGAACGAGACGGCGTGGGAGACCTACAAGGTCGTGCGCAGCGCTGGAATGCTGGTCTTCGACAATCAGGCGCGTGTCTGACACGGCCCTACGGTAGCCAGTTTGGCTCCAACATTTGGCCGCGGCGCAATGACCAACTCCTGGACCGACATCAAGAACACCGATCTTGTTGTCATCATGGGCGGTAACGCCGCCGAAGCACACCCTTGCGGTTTCAAGTGGGTTACGGAGGCGAAAGCCAATCGCGGCGCAAGGCTGATCGTCGTGGATCCGCGGTTTACACGTTCGGCTTCGGTCGCCGACGTTTACGCACCGATCCGCCAAGGCACGGATATCGCTTTCCTGCTCGGCGTCATCAATTACTGCATCGGCAATGACAAGGTGCAGTGGGACTATGTCAAGGCCTTCACGAATGCGGCTTACATCGTCAAGGACGACTTCGCCTACAAAGACGGGCTCTTCACTGGCTATGACGAGGCCAAGCGCGGCTACGACATGTCGAGCTGGGACTACGTGATCGGTGAGGACGGCTATGCCGTGATTGACGATACGCTGAAAAATCCGCGCTGCGTGTGGAGCCTCCTGAAGGAGCATGTCGCCATCTATACGCCAGAGATGGTGGACCGCATCTGCGGCACGCCGAAGGACAAGTTCCTGAAGGTGGCCGAGATGATTGCGGAATGCTCGTCACCGACCAAGGTGATGACCTCGATGTATGCGCTCGGTTGGACGCAGCATTCCAAGGGCTCGCAGAACATCCGCGCCATGGCGATGCTGCAGCTGATCCTCGGCAATATCGGGATGCGTGGCGGCGGCATGAATGCGCTGCGCGGTCACTCCAACATCCAGGGCCTCACCGACGTGGGACTGATGTCGAACCTGTTGCCTGGCTATCTGACGCTGCCGAACGAGAAGGAAGCGGATTTCGACAGCTACATGTCGACACGCGGCTTCAAGCCGCTCCGCCCGAATCAGATGAGCTATTGGCAGAACTACAGGAAATTCTTCGTGAGCTTCCTGAAGGCGATGTGGGGTTCGGCGGCGACGCCGGAAAACAAGTTCGCCTATGACTGGCTGCCGAAGCTCGACGTGCCGGGCTATGACGTCCTGCGCGCTTTCGAACTCATGAACCAGGGCAAGATGACCGGCTACATTTGCCAAGGGTTCAATCCGCTTCTGGCCGTTCCAAACCGCGCGAAGGCGACCGCTTCACTGTCGAAGCTCAAATTTCTCGTCACCATGGATCCGCTGGATACCGAAACCTCACGGTTCTGGGAGAACCACGGCGACTTCAACGACGTCGATTCTTCGCAAATTCAGACGGAGGTCATCCAGCTGCCGTCCACATGCTTTGCCGAAGACGAGGGGTCGCTGACGAATTCCAGCCGTTGGCTTCAATGGCATTGGCCGGGCGGCACCCCTCCCGGCGAAGCCAAGACCGACAACTGGATCATGGCGCAGATCCATGTGCGTCTGAAGGAGCTCTATCGCAAGGAAGGCGGAACCTTCCCCGATCCGATCGTCAATCTCGATTGGGCGTACGCCGATTCAGGCGAGCCGACGGCGGAGGAACTTGCCAAGGAGATCAACGGACGGGCGCTTGCCACCGTTTTCGACACGGCTGATCCTACCAAGGTAGTGGCCGAGGCAGGCAAGCTGGTGCCGAGCTTCGCGGCCCTTCGCGACGACGGCTCGACCTCCTCGGCGTGCTGGATCTATTCCGGTTGCTTCAACGAGAACGGCAACAACATGGCCCGGCGTGACACGTCGGATCCGGACGAGACCGGCGCCTATCTGAAATGGACTTTCTCGTGGCCTGTCAACCGTCGTATCCTCTATAACCGCGCATCGGCAGACCTTTCCGGCAAGCCATGGGATCCAAGCCGCAAGCTGATCGAATGGGACGGCGCAAAATGGTCGGGCTATGACGTGCCGGATATCGCGCCGACGGCCAAGCCTGCCGATGTCGGGCCGTTCATTATGAATCCGGAAGGCGTCTCTCGCCTTTTCACAAGGGCGATGATGCGCGACGGGCCGTTCCCGGCTCACTACGAGCCATTCGAATCGCCGGTTGCCAATCTTGTTGCCCCCGCAGTGCGCGGCAATCCGGCCGCACGGGTATTCGAGGACGATTTCAAGCAATTTGCCGAACCGGCCTCTAAGGAGTTTCCCTACGCGGCGACGTCCTACCGCCTCACCGAACACTTCCACTACTGGACGAAGCATGTCTGGGTGAATGCCGTGCTGCAGCCGGAATTCTTCGTCGAGATTTCGGAGGAACTCGCATCGGAAAAAGGCATCGCCAAAGGCGGTTGGGTGCGTGTTTGGTCCAAACGCGGCTCCATCAGGGCCAAGGCGGTTGTTACCAAGCGGATCAAGCCGCTGATGTGCGACGGCAAGGCCGTCCATGTCGTGGGCATCCCACTGCATTGGGGGTTTACCGGAGCTGCCAAGAAGGGTTTCGGCCCGAATTCGCTGACGCCTTTCGTCGGCGACGCAAACATAGAGACGCCCGAATACAAGGCGTTCCTGGTTAACATAGAGCCCATCGCCGGGCCGGTGGCATAGGAGACGGTAGCCATGTTCCCTCCTGTTCCAAATCCGACCGTCAAGCCTGAAAGCCCAAGATTCGGCGAACGGGATCTCATCCGCCGTTCGGCCTCACGCGTGACCCCGCCGGCAGAGCGCCAGACCGAGGTGGCGAAGCTTATCGACGTCTCCAAATGCATCGGCTGCAAGGCCTGCCAGTCGGCCTGCATCGAGTGGAACGACACGCACCCCGCCATCGAGGAGAATGTGGGCATTTACGAGAACCCGCATGATCTGACGCCGGACATGTTCACGTTGATGCGCTTCACCGAGTGGGAAAACCCGGAAACGAACAACCTCGAATGGCTGATCCGCAAGGACGGCTGCATGCATTGCGAAGATCCCGGCTGCCTCAAGGCCTGTCCGGCGCCGGGTGCAATCGTGCAATATTCGAACGGCATCGTCGATTTCGTGCACGAGAACTGCATTGGTTGCGGCTACTGCATCAAAGGATGCCCGTTCGATATTCCGCGTATTTCTGCGGTCGACCACACGGCTTACAAATGCACGCTCTGCTCCGACCGTATCGCTGTCGGCCAGGGACCTGCCTGCGCCAAGGCCTGTCCGACGCAGGCAATCGTCTTCGGTACGAAAGATGAAATGAAGCAGCACGCCGAAGGGCGGATCACCGATCTGAAGTCCCGTGGATTTGCAAATGCCGGCCTTTATGATCCACCGGGCGTCGGCGGCACACACGTCATGTACGTGCTCCACCACGCCGACAAGCCAGAGATTTACGCCGATCTGCCGAGCAATCCGCGGATCAGCCCGGTCATCGAGGCCTGGAAGGGTGTTACGAAATATGCCGGGCTCGCGGTCATGGGTGTGGCGGCTGTCACCGGCCTCTTTCACTATCTTGTCAACGGACCCAATCGGGTTTCCGAGGAGGACGAAGAGGCGGCGCAGAGATTGACGGGAGACGGTTCCTCATGAGCGCGGACGCCAAAAAAGATGATGCAGCAAAAGGCGAGGGTGTTCACCCAGGCAAGCCGGTGACAGTTGATCGCTATACTGGAGGAGCCAGGATCAATCACTGGATCACGGCGACAAGTCTCGTGCTTCTGGGGCTTTCCGGGCTGGCCCTGTTCCATCCAAGCCTCTTTTTCCTGACTGCGCTCTTTGGCGGCGGCCCTTTGACCCGCATCATTCATCCGTGGATCGGCGTTCTGCTCTTCTTCAGCTTTCTCGGCCTTTTCCTGCGTTTCTGGAAGGCAAACCTCTGGAGGAGGGAGGACAGCGACTGGCTCGCACACGGCCGCGACGTCCTGGCTGGTCACGAGGAGCGTGCGCCCGAGGTCGGCAAATACAATGCTGGTCAGAAGGTCGTGTTCTGGTCGATGTCGATCTTGATCACTATCCTGATCGCAACAGGCTTGATCATCTGGGATCAGTATTTTTCGGCCTATACCACGATCGAGCAGAAGCGATGGGCGGTGTTGTCGCATTCAATCGCAGCCGTCGTCATCATCAATGTCTGGATCATTCATGTCTATTCAGCCTTCTGGGTACGCGGTACGATACGGGCAATGACGCGCGGCTCGGTGACAGGCGGCTGGGCGTGGCGGCATCATCGTAAATGGCTGCGTGAACTGGTCACCAGGTCATCAGGGAGAAAATCGGGAGGAACGCCCGCCGAATAAACCGGGCGTCAGGGTCTGCATCACGTGGCCCGTGCGGTTCGTGAGGGAGTGTCATGAAAGGCAAAAGCGCGGTCTTGCCGGATCCAACGGCAATTGGGGATGTATCATCGCCACCGTTTGCACGTCTTCCGGATTGCACCTTGCTCTTTTCGGCCAGGTCGAAACGTCTGCGTCAACTCGCTGAAACCAGCAGCCTTTCGCCTTACCTTATTTTCCTCGCACAGCTCTCCGAAGCTCAACACGATATCCAGGCGGCTCTGCCACTTCCGGAACGTCCGGATCCCGACAGAATCAAGCGTGCCCGGGAGTTTGAAATGCCGCCGCTCGACCGAGAGATAGACGGCGGCGGAACGATCAGCGACATCTTCGATCGCCTCTTCGCAGCCGCCGACACTATCGAAAAGCCGGCTGCGGCTGCCGAAGCGCTTGCGCGCGTCGCCAAGGCCGACGTCAGAAACCGCTTGGCAATGGTGCAGAACGTGTTTTCCAGTGTCTTGCCTGCGGATGCGATTGCCGAGCACGTGTTCGTCTGGGCAGCGCTTCAGGTGCAGTTCGCTCGGCTTGCCTCTGTTCTCGACGCAGCAATGCTGGTGCCGGTGGCTGATGGTCTTTGCCCTGCATGTGGCAGCAGGCCGGTATCGTCCATGGTCGTCGGCTGGCCGGGCTCGCATGGCGCACGCTTCTGCTCATGTTCGCTTTGCGGCACTTTCTGGCACTATGTCCGGGTCAAATGCACACTTTGCGGCTCCACCAAAGGCATCGGCTATCAGGAGATAGAAGGGCAGGGCGGCGTCGTCAAAGCCGAAACCTGTGACGAATGCCACGGCTGGTCGAAGATATTCTATCAGGATAGGGAGCCGGGGGTCGATGCGGTCGCCGACGATGTGGCAAGTCTGAGCCTCGACCTTCTGATGCGCGAAGGTCCGTATCGCCGGGGTGGATTTGCACCGCTCCTGGCCGGCTTTTGAGGTGGGAGAGATGGACGCCAGCGCCAACCTGCGGGATATTTCATCCGTCGACCAGATCTTGAAGACAGCTCCCGCCGCCGCCGCGATCGAATGTTTCGGGCGGATCGCGGCGACGGAGGCAATCCGCGCCATCCTTTCTGAAACGAGGGACAAGGTGCGCCAGGGGCAGGAAGTCCCATCACGCGAGGAGATCGCGGCTCTTGCGTTTTCTAGACTTGACGCGAATGATCGCCCGATGCTTCGCTCCGTCTTCAACCTGACGGGCACGGTACTCCATACCAATCTCGGCAGGGCCATCCTTGCGGAAGCCGCGATCGATGCAGCGGCAGCGGCCATGCGCGAGGCTGTCGCGCTCGAATTCGATCTTAAGAATGGCAAGCGCGGCGAACGGGATGATCATCTGCGTGCGCTGATCTGCGAATTGACGGGCGCTGAAGATGCAACCGTCGTCAACAACAATGCTGCGGCCGTCCTTCTGGTGCTGAACAGCTTGGCCGCCGGCCGGGAAGCCATCGTCTCCCGGGGCGAACTCATCGAAATCGGCGGGGCCTTCCGCATGCCGGACATCATGGAACGCTCGGGCGTCCGTCTCGTCGAGGTCGGCACCACGAACCGCACCCATGCCCGGGACTACAGGGATGCCGTCGGTCCTGGCACAGGCGTGATACTGAAGGTCCACACGTCGAACTATCGAATAGAAGGTTTTACCAAGGAAGTCGGCGCACGCGAACTTTCAGGCATCGCCCGCGACAAGGGCGTGCCGCTGATCAACGATCTCGGTTCCGGCACCCTTATCGATCTGATCCGTTTCGGGCTTGCACACGAACCCACCGTCCGCGAGGCGATCGGCGAGGGTGCCGATGTCGTCACCTTTTCCGGCGACAAACTTCTCGGCGGGCCACAGGCCGGGTTCATTGTCGGGCGCCGGACACTTATCGAGACGATTAACAGGAACCCGATGAAGCGCGCGCTACGGGTCGATAAGATCAGGTTGGCCGCTCTCGAAGCGACGTTGAAGCTTTACCGCGATCCGGAGCGCCTGGGCGAGCGCCTCCCGGTGATGCGGCTGCTTTCCCGTTCTCAGCCCGGAATCATCGCGCAGGCGGAGCGGCTGGCGCCTGTCATGCAACACGTGCTGAATAACGCCTTCCGCGTCTCGGTCATCCGTTGCGAAAGCCAGATCGGCTCCGGCGCGCTGCCGCTTACGACCGTGCAGAGCGCGGGGCTGGCCTTGACGCCGGTTGAAGGCAGCGGGCGGATGCTCGCCGGACTGGCGGCGGCATTGCGGCGTCTTCCTATCCCGGTCATCGGCCGCATCGAACGAGGTTCGCTGCTGTTGGACCTGCGCTGCCTCGAAGATGAAGAGAGCTTCGCTGCTGGCATTCGCCGCATCGCCCTGCCGGTTGAAGAAGGTTTCGAGAGCGAAGCCTTTTCTGCCGGTGCCGAAAAGGGGAATGGATCATGATCGTCGGCACGGCGGGGCATATCGATCACGGCAAGACATCTCTCGTCCGGGCGCTGACCGGCATCGACACTGACCGGCTGAAAGAGGAAAAGACCCGCGGCATCTCGATCGATCTGGGTTTTGCCTATATGCCCGTGGACGGCGCGGAGACACTCGGTTTCGTCGATGTGCCGGGACACGAGAAATTCGTCCACACGATGCTTGCCGGCGCCTGCGGTATCGACTTCGTCCTCCTGGTCGTCGCAGCCGATGACGGCATCATGCCGCAGACGCGCGAACATCTCGCCATTATCGATCTTCTTGGCATCGAGCATGGCGTTGTCGCCCTCACCAAGGCCGATCTCGTGCAGGAAGACCGCCTCGTCGAGGTCGAAGCCGCTGTGCGCAACGAGCTTGCCCGCTCGCCGCTCGGCGCTGTTCCCGCCATCGCCGTCTCGACGGTTTCAGGCAGAGGTATTGAACCTCTGCGGGATGAAATCGCCGATGCAGCCCGGAAATTCATGCGGCGGCGGGCGACAGGGCGCTTTCGTCTGGCCGTCGATCGTTCCTTCACAATTCAGGGGGCAGGCACGGTCGTTACCGGGACAGTCCTTTCAGGCATGGTATCGATCGAGGATCATGTCACGGTCAGCCCTTCCGGCCTTGCCGCCCGGGTACGCTCGATCCATACCCAGAACAGACCAAGCAAAAATGGTTGCGCGGGGGATCGTTGCGCCCTCAACCTCGTTGGCCAAGGCATCACGAAAACGGCCATCAATCGCGGTGACATGGTGTGCGAGCCAAGCCTGCATGCCCCGGCGAGCCGTATCGACGCAACGTTGCGTGTGCTTCGTTCAGAGGTGAAGCCCATCGGTCACTGGTTCCCCGTCAGGCTTCATCACACATCGGCAGAGGTCGGTGCCCGTATCGTCCTACTTGCCGGAGAATCGGTAATGCCGGGAACAGATACCCTTGTGCAGCTTGTGCTGGACAGTCCGATCGCGGCTGCGGTCGGCGACCGCTACGTCATCCGCGACACTTCGGCCCAGCGCACGGTTGGCGGCGGCCGATTCCTGGATTTACGCGCACCGGCGCGCAAGCGCCGGACGCCGGAGCGGACCGCTCAGCTCAAAGCTCTGACCTCGGTTGCGCCCGAACGGGCATTCGAGGCCCTGCTCGCGGTGCCTCCGTTTTATGTCGACGTTGCCGCCTTCGCCCGCGACAGGGCAGTTGCCGAGGCAGATGCCGGCGCCCTGGTCGCTTCGATGGGAACGGTGCAATTGCCTGTGGATGACACGACCTTCGCCATATCGCCAGATCGCTGGGAGAAATTTCGCGCCAACCTTCTGAGCCGGCTTGAAACGTTCCATGCGGAGAACCAGGATCTGCCGGGCATGGGCATCGAGCTGTTGCGGGCAGGACTCGACCTGCGCTTGCCGATCCCCGCGTTTCGCGCCGCTCTGCAGAACCTCATCGGTGGGGGAGGGATCGTGCTGGACGGAGCGTGGGTCCGGCTTGCCGGACATCAAGCAACGATGACATTGGCCGACGAGCGGCTCTGGGGAGGGATCGAGCCGCTATTGGGCGGGGCCGAACGGTTTCGTCCGCCGCGGGTTCGCGAGATTGCCGCATTCCTGACGATCCCCGAGCCGCAGACGCGCCGGTTGTTGAAACTCGGCGGCCGCATGGGCAAGGTGCATGAAGTGGCACACGATCACTTCTTCCTGCGTGAGACGGTTGCGGAAATGGTGGCGATCATCGCGGAGATCAGCTCCGGCGCCGATAAGGGCTGGTTCACCGCGATGCAGTTTCGCGACCGTGTCGAAAATGGCCGCAAGGTCGCGATCCAGATTCTCGATTTTTTCGATCGCCATCGGGTCACGCTGCGTCGCGGCGATCTCCGTCGCGTCGATCCCATCCGTCTGGACCTCTTCGGCAATATGACGAATAGTATCGCCGGCGGCGATATCATTTCTGGAGGAGATACGTCCCCGGTGGGGCGTCCGGACTTCAAATCCGGGAGGGGCCGAGAGACGGTCTTTCGTGGGTTCGACTCCCACTCTCTTCCGCCAGAAAAATCGCATATGTAATTGATAAAATAACAATATTGCCGAGACAACGCGGCGATGCGGTTATGAAGCGCAGTCGGCAATCCGACGACGGAATTTTCCGATCGTCCTGCCATTTCGTGCGCGAGGAGCTCCAGAACCTTTTCGATATCGGGGTCGGAAGTTTCTCGTCAGCACCGTCGACACCCCGGTTGCCAGCAACGCTTCGGCAACCCGCTGGCGCCGCTGCTTCGCAACGAAGCGGCGCGCCGGCGGCCTGTGCAGCGCGAGATTAAGATTTTAGCGCGGGCCACTTTATGTATCACTTGCCCTTATCAATCCTCGAGAAAGCAGCGAGAACCGTGCGCTCAGACTGTATTAGGTATGCTTCGAGTGCTGCGGAGGCTTCGGCCGTTGACCCCGCCTCGAGCTTTTCGACGATCGACGCATTCAGGTCGACATAGGGCGCGTGCAACAACTCGGGATCGGCAAGCAGACCGAAGCTGAGCCGCAGCTCTGCGGCGATCTGAGCATAGAAGGCATTCAAGCGCTGACTGTCGGCAAGATCCACGATCGCAGCGTGAAAGACCATGTTTTCGCTGCCGACCGTGCCCCAGTCCTTGGCATCGCGCGCGACCGTGGCACGCTCGACAGCCGAGCGCATGCGCGCCACTGCCGGATGCTTGGGGTAGGCCTTGGCGAGCGCCTGGCATTCGATCATCCGGCGCACCCGGTAGATGTCGATGATCGAGGCCATGCTCGGCGTTGCGACAAAGACGCCGCGATTGGGCTCGTGGCGCAACAGGTTTTCCTTAGTCAAAAGCCGGAAGGCCTCGCGCAGTGAATTGCGCGACACATCCAGCCCGGCGCTCAGCGCCGCCTCGGATAAACGTTGGCCGGGCTTCAATTCGCCTGCGATCAGCTTGTCGCGGATCTCCTCCGCCAGCCGCGGCGCAAGCGCCGATATGGTCTCCTGCTCAACCATCAAAGCCCCTTATGCATGAACAAGGATGAAACATCCGTCCTCCTCGTGGATCGATACAGCGGTTAGCGCTTTCCATCGGAACCATGAGAGGAACGATCTCGCCAAGCGGATCATGGCGACGTCAGACATGATTCACGATCAGTCGGGCAACCATGAGAAATGAACGCCCCGCATCGGCGTCCTTATCGTTGATGGCACGAAAGGAGGCAAGAGCGGTCCCGGGCATGGCTAAATTTACTCCGTAAAGGGCATTTTGTGCCCAAGGAAAGTTCATATCGCTCAACATTTTTGCATTCTAGTAGAACGATAAAATAAAATCGTTGAACAATATTGACAGAATTGTGAAACGCGGCGACGCTGGCTCCGTCAATAATTTCACGCGGCCCATCCGTGGGATTGAGGGCGGTCCGCACATAAGGAGAGGGTTTAATGGAACAGCTATCTATTTCATCCAGTGACGGCGCATCGGCCACGTCGTCTGGCATGTCGGTCAAGTCGCGCCGCGCGGCGCTCACGGCCGCGATCTTCCTGATGGCCACTTCGGCCATCGGCCCGGGCTTCATCACCCAAACGGCAACGTTCACAACGAAGCTCGGCGCAGCCTTCGCCTTTGCGATCCTTTCCTCGATCGTCATTGATTTCGTCGTGCAGCTCAATATCTGGCGGATCGTGACGCTGACGCGCATGCGCGCCTCAGATCTCGCCAATGCGGCAATCCCGGGCTCCGGCTATCTGCTTGCCATACTCGTTATCGTCGGCGGGCTGTTCTTCAATATCGGCAATATCGGCGGCACGGGTCTTGGAATCAACGCGATGGTCGGGCTGGATCCGAAAATCGGCGGTGCAATCAGCGCGGTCCTTTCGATCGGCATCTTCTTGTCGAAGCGCGCCGGTATGGCCATCGACCGCTTCATCATCTTTGCCGGTATCCTGATGATTGCATTGACGCTCTATGTGGCCATCGCGTCAGGCCCGCCGGTCGGCGAAGCGCTGTTCCAGACGTTTTTGCCGGCAACGATCGACTTCGCCACGATCACAACGATCGTCGGCGGCACGGTCGGTGGCTATATCACCTATTCCGGCGCCCATCGCCTGCTCGACAAGGGCACGGTCGGCATCGAGAACCTCAGCGCCGTCAACCGCGCAGCGCTCACCGGCATCGCTGTCACCGGCGTCATGCGCTACGTCCTCTTTCTCGCCGTGCTAGGTGTAGTCGCCAGCGGTGCCGTGATAGATGTCTCGGGCAAGGGGGCCAACCCGGCCGCCCAAGCCTTCCAGGCAGCCGCCGGCGATGTCGGCATGCGCATCTTCGGCATTATCCTGTGGGCCGCCGCCATCACGTCGGTTATCGGCGCCGCCTATACCTCGGTTTCCTTCCTCACGATCTTCAAGCAGGATATAAGCGAGCGAGCTCGCAACATCGCGACCGTGATCTTCATCGCGGTATCGCTGTTCTTCTATGTGATTATCACAACCCCGCCGGCCCAGATGCTGGTCTTCGTCGGCGGCCTGAATGGTCTCATCCTGCCGATCGGTCTGTCGATCTTCATCTATGCGGCCTGGGCCCGTTCCGACCTGATGGGTGGCTATCGCTATCCGCGCTGGCTGCTGGTGCTTGGCGTTCTGGCTTGCGCCCTCACCTGGTACATGGGCTACAAGTCGATCGGCCCGATTTTCGCGCTTCTGTCGGCCTAAGGAGACCTGTTATGACTGCCATCGATCTGAATAGCGACCTCGGTGAAAGCTTTGGCGCCTGGGGCATGGGCGATGACAAGGCGATGCTTGCCATCGTCTCCAGCGCCAATGTCGCCTGCGGCTTTCATGCCGGCGATCCGCTCGGCATCCTGACAACCGTCAGGGCCGCAGCCGAAAAGGGTGTGTCGATCGGGGCGCATGTCTCCTATCCTGATCGCGTCGGCTTCGGCCGGCGTGACATGGATGTCACAAGCAACGAGCTGACTGCGGACGTCATCTATCAGATCGGCGCACTGAAGGGTATCGCCGCTGCAGCTGGCGTCACTGTCGGGTACGTCAAGCCGCATGGTGCGCTCTACAACCGCATTGCCCACGATCCGAAGCAAGGCCAGGCGGTAATTGATGGCATCAAAGCGGTGGACCCCGCGCTGGTGTTGATGGGCCTTGCCAACGCACCGATCCTCAAGCTCGCCCGGGACACCGGCCTGAAGACCGTTGCGGAAGCCTTTGCCGATCGGGCCTATACGCCGGATGGCGAGCTCGTCTCACGCCGTGAACCGGGTGCCGTACTGCATGATCCCCAGCTAATTGCTCGCCGCATGCTGCAGCTTGCCCACGAGGGCACGCTCGAAGCAATCGACGGCTCGACCATCAAGATCAACGCCCGGTCGATCTGCGTGCATGGCGACAGCCCCGGCGCTGTAGCCATTGCCCAGGAAATCCGCCGCGTCTTCGAAGTTGACGGAATTACCGTCCGCTCCTTTCTGTCCGCCTGATCAAAGCTGAGGGAGACACGCAGTGATCACGATGGAACATCTTCATCACATCAACACCGAGCCCGCTCGAAAGGCCCGCGAACGCTATCGGGCAGGTAGCATCGAGCCGACCTCGGGCGTCGCGCCGGGCTTCACTCAAGCCAATATGATCGTGCTTCCGCGCGACTGGGCCTTCGACTTTCTGCTTTATGCGCAGCGCAATCCGAAGGCCTGCCCGGTGCTCGATGTATCCGATCCGGGCTCGCATGCGACCCTGCTCGCACCAGGTGCTGACCTACGCACTGATCTGCCGCTCTATCGCATCTGGCGTGATGGAAAACTCGCCGAAGAGACAGCGGATGCGACTGGGGCTTGGGCGGAATATCCCGATCTCGTCAGCTTCCTGATCGGCTGCAGCTTCACCTTCGAGACGCCGATGGTGGAGGCCGGGATCGAGATTCGTCACATCACCGAAAAGTCCAATGTGCCGATGTATCTGACCAACAAGCCCTGTCGGTCGGCCGGCCGCCTGCATGGCAACATGGTCGTTTCCATGCGGCCGATCCAAGCGTCCCGCGTGGCGGACGCCGCAACGATCTCGGGCCGCTTCCCGGCGGTGCATGGTGCACCCGTGCATATCGGCACTCCGGAAGAGATCGGCATCCAGGATCTCGCCAAGCCGGAATTCGGCGATCCGGTGCGCATCGAGCCGGGCGAAATTCCCGTCTTTTGGGCCTGCGGTGTCACCCCGCAGGCGGCAGTGATGGCTTCCCGCGTACCCTTTGCGATCACCCATGCGCCGGGGCATATGTTCGTCACCGACGTTCCAGATTCCGCCTATCACGCCTGAGGTCCCATGCGTTTCCTGCCCGTCAGCCTGACGACCATGCTTGTCGAACTCGCGGATCTCGATGAGACGCTGGCGCTATTTGCTTCGCTCAGAGCTGATCCGGTGCAAGGTGTCGAGGACATGGTGCCTGCCGCCCGTACGCTTATGATCCGCTTCCGACCGGAAAAGCTCACGCTGGAAGAGCTGGCCGGCGAGATCGCGACACGCGATCTGTCGATGCGCATCGCACCCTCCGGTGAGCTCGTCGAGATCCCCGTCCGCTATGACGGCGAGGATCTTCGCGACGTCGCCGACCTCACCGGCCTGTCGGTCGAGGATGTCGTTCGCCGCCATACCGAGAGCGAATTCACTGTCGCCTTCTGCGGTTTCGCGCCCGGCTTCGGTTATCTCGTCGGCGGCGACCCGACGCTGCAGGTGCCGCGCCGCCAGACCCCGCGTACGAGGATTCCGGCCGGCTCGGTTGCCTTGGCCGGCGCCTTCAGCGGTGTCTATCCGCAGGCAAGCCCAGGAGGCTGGCAGATCATCGGAACGACACCTGAAAAGATGTGGGATCTGTCACGCGATCCACCGGCGATTCTCCAGCCCGGTTACCGTGTGCGGTTCTTCGATCTCAAAAAGAAGACCGTCCCAACGTCCAGGATCACGACTAAGACGCCGGTCACTCAACCGTCAGAAGTCGCGTCCGGCGCCCTTACGCTCAAGGTTCTCGCTGCGCCCATGCCGGCACTGTTCCAGGACCTTGGCCGCTTCGGACAGACCGGCCAGGGGGTTTCATCTTCTGGCGCGCTTGACAAAAGCGCGCTGAGGGCAGCCAATCGCGTGGTCGGCAATCCAGCCGGCATGCCCTGCCTCGAAATCACGCTTGGCGGTTTTTCCTTCGAGATCTCCGGTCGCGCCGTCATGGCGCTCACCGGCGCGGCCTGCCCCATCGGCATCCGCGACGCAGCTGGCCGCACGATCAGCGCTGGGACTTATCAGCCAATCTCGCTTGAAGCCGGCGATATTGTAACACTCGGCCATCCAACCAGGGGCATGCGCAGCTACCTCGCGATGCGCGGCGCGTTTGCAGTGAAGCCAGTACTCGGTAGTGCTTCGACCGATACGCTGGCTGTTGTCGGCCCCGACCCCGTCACAGCAGGTAGCGTTCTAACCGTTAACAATGACGGTCTGGCTCTAACCAGCGTTTCGCTCCATGAATCGCCGGCCTTCGATCATCCCGCCTGCGGCGAGGTCGTCACGCTCGACGTGATCCTAGGCCCGCGCAGTGACTGGTTCACCGACAAAGGAATCGCCACTTTATCCGACCAGCTTTGGCAGGTAACGCCGCAGTCGAACCGGGTGGGCATTCGCCTCGTCGGCAATGTGTCGCTGAAACGTAGGGACAATAGTGAACTGCCAAGCGAAGGCACGGCGACAGGTGCAATCCAGGTACCACACAACGGCCAGCCGGTCCTTTTTCTTGCCGACCATCCGCTGACCGGCGGCTATCCGGTCATCGGCACGGTCGCCGAATACCATCTCGATCTCGCCGCGCAGATCCCGGTCAACGCCCAGATACACTTCCGGCCCGTGACGGCTTTCGCCGATATTCAGCCTGCCAAGGCCCGAGATCGCGGACGCCGGCCGACAAAAACAGTGAGGAAACATCCATGAAGAAGGTCCTGATCGCCAATCGCGGCGAGATCGCAGTGCGCATCATCCGGGCTTGTCGCGATCACGGCCTGCAATCAGTCGCCGTCTATGCCGATCCGGACATGGACGAACTCTTCGTCAAGCTGGCTGACGAAGCCTATGGGCTCTCGGGCGCACGTCCGGCCGAGACCTACCTCGACATCGACAAACTGATCGACATTGCCAAGCGCTCCGGTGCGGACTCGGTGCATCCGGGATATGGCTTTTTATCCGAGCGGGCTGAATTCGCCCGCGCGGTGATCGATGCAGGCCTCACCTGGATCGGCCCCGATCCGCATGTCATTGAGGCATTGGGCGACAAGGTCGAGGCGCGGCGGATCGCAACCAGCGTCGGCGCGCCGCTGGTTTCGGGAAGCGATGGCCCGGTAAAGACGGCGGCCGAAGTCATCGCCTTTGCCGAAGCGCATGGGTTTCCCGTTGCCATCAAGGCCGCCCATGGTGGCGGCGGCCGAGGCCTAAAAGTCGCGTGGAAGATAGAGGAGGTTGCAGAGCTTTATCAGTCGGCAGTCCGCGAGGCAAAGGCCGCCTTTGGACGTGGCGAGTGTTTCCTCGAGCGTTTTCTCGACCGTCCGCGCCATATCGAGGCGCAGGTGCTTGCCGACAAGCACGGTAATGTGCTGGTCCTTGGCACCCGTGATTGCTCGCTGCAGCGACGCAATCAGAAGCTCGTGGAGGAGGCGCCCGCCCCCTTCCTCAGCGACGTACAACGCCAGTCGATCCATGATGCCGCGAAGAAGATCTGCGCCGCCGCCAGCTATTCGGGCGCGGGCACCGTCGAATTCCTGCTCGGCGTCGACGGCACGATCTCCTTCCTCGAAGTGAATACCCGCCTGCAGGTCGAGCATCCGGTAACCGAGGAGACAACCGGCATCGACCTCGTCATCGAACAGTTCCGTATCGCCGACGGCCTGCCTCTGCGGGTCACCGAAACGCCTGCCCCGCGCGGCCATTCGATCGAATTCCGTATCAACGCCGAGGATCCCGGCCGCGGGTTCCTGCCGACGCCAGGTACAATCACCGTCTTCGACGCACCCTCCGGTCCGGGTATTCGACTTGACAGTGGCGTGGCCTCCGGCTCGACGGTGGCCCACACCTTCGACTCCCTAATAGCGAAGCTAATCGTGACCGGCGCCACGCGCGAAGAAGCGCTGAAACGCGCCCGGCGCGCGCTCAGGGAATTCAAGATCGACGGCATCGCAACGGTTCTCCCCTTTCATCGTGCCGCAATCGAGGCAGAGGACTTCACGGGCGAGAGGGGCTTCAAGGTGCATACACGCTGGATCGAAACCGATTTCGCCGGGCGTCTTGAAGCGGAAGCCCGGCCCGAGCAGGTTGCCGATCCGGCACTGATCCGCACCCATGCGGAAATCGATGGCAAGCGCTATGAAATCGGCATTCCGGCCGCACTGCTGGCTGGTCTCGGCGGGCTTGCAGGCCAAGGCATCAGTGCTCCCGTTAAGGCGGCCAGGGCAGAAGACGCGTCGAGCGTCACCACGCCGATCTCCGGCACGCTGCAAGCCTTCAAAGTCGAGGATGGTGCAGAGGTGTCGGCGGGCGACCTTATCGCTGTGATGGAAGCGATGAAGATGGAGACCCAGGTCACGGCACAGCGGGCCGGCAAGATCCGGATTACCGCCGAGCCCGGCGCCTATCTGCAAGCCGGCACCGAGATCGCCTGCTTCGAAGCCTCGGTGTCGGTCAGCAACGACGATTGATCTCGAATTCCAGGATCACTCCACTTTGCCTGAGTTCGTCGTTCAACCAAGCCTTGCGGGCGAGTCCGTGTCATCTTGCGACAAACGTTTGAGCCGGCCGCTCCTGTTCCAGAGATTTTGGATCTCCTTGCAAAGGCTGGCTGACCGCTTCAGCCCGATAATTTGATCTCGATTCTCTCATGTCACGATCAGGTCCGGGCCTCGCCCATCGCCGATGGGCCAACGCAAACCTAGAGGCGTCTCCACGGTAAATTCGACAGCTAGCCGCCCTTGTCTTGTGCGAGGCGGCTGCCATCTATCGATGATCATTTGGAATCACGTATCGGTGTCATCGGACATTTGACAGAGAAGCATGGAAATCAGCGAAATCGTCGCCGCTTACATACGTGTCTTGGCTTTGGCTGTCTTAGTCGTCTATGCTTATGCTTGGGTCATTCGCACCGTCGGGCAGAGATTAACGAGGGGCGTCGCGGCAGGCCTTTTGTTTGGCCTCGGCGGCATTCTTTCCATGAATGATCCGATCGTGATGAGACCAGGGCTTATCTATGACGCCCGGTCCATCCTCCTGATCCTGTCCCCCATCTACGCAGGACCGATCGGCACGGTCATTGCGGCAGCAATGATGGGCGCGCACCGTTTCGTTCTCGGCGGCGTCGGCGCGACGGGCGGTGCGGTGAGCGTGGTCCTTGTGGCGCTCTGCGGTTACGCCAGCACGTTCATACCCCGTCACCGCGTCGGCACCGGCTGGGTGAGATCGCTGCTACTCGGCCTTACAACTATCTCTTCCTTCATCGTTCTTGTCTTTCTGCCTCCGGATGTTGCCAGCGACCTCCTTCTAAGCGCTGCGGCTCCCGTCATGCTTGCCAATATTCTCGGCGTGCTCCTTCTTGCCGATCTGCTTGAGCGCGAAAAGCAGCGGGTCCGTATGGTACGTGCGCTCGAAAATGAGGCGAGCGTCGACCCGTTGACGAAGTTGCCGAATCGCCGCGTCTTTCAGCGGGCGGCCGACCGCTGCGCCAAAGAGGCGAGCAATCGCGGGCGGCCCTTCTCGATCATCATGCTCGATGTCGACCACTTCAAGAAGATCAACGATACCTGGGGCCACAGTGTAGGCGACACCGTGCTCTCCAAGGTTGCCGACCTCATTCGCCAGACCGTTCGCAAGACCGATATCGCAGCCCGCTACGGGGGCGAAGAAATCGTCATTCTGCTTCCGAATACCGAAGGGCGCGACGCATCAACGGTGGCGGAGAAGCTCCGCCATGCAATCGAGTCGGAAGACCTGATTGTCGGCGACATCGCAATCAAGGTTACCGTCAGCATCGGCGTCTCGGCTGTCGATACCGACAACACCAATATTCGTGCGACGATTGAGGCCGCCGACAAGGCTCTCTATCGCGCCAAGACCGCCGGCCGCAACCGCGTCGAATTGGCAAACGCTGCCTGAGAACGGGTTTCCTCTAGGGCTATAGCCGCGCCGCAGCTGAGAGCGGAGATCAGCCTGACGTCTCTGGGCGCGTTGCTTGCCTGAAGTCGGCGAGCCCCCTGTTGGCGCCCTTGCTGCCGGTGGCAGCCGCCGCGGTGAATATCCGTCAGGCATCGCCATACATTTTGAGATTCAGACAGCAGTAGCCCGCAATACCATGAGGTCGACCGTTTCCCGTTTGATCTGTGCTCGCTGATCGAGATAGATCAGCGTCTCGCGATAACGCTTGGCGCCATAGGCGGCGAGTGCGCGATCGGCGAGGATCGAGACCTGGAGTTCCGCGGCGCGCTCATGGCTTTGAGGCGCGCGCGGGTTGCCGCAACCGCAGCATTGTTGGATAGGCCAACACGAAGATAGGCGAGACTCTGCCCATAAGCGGCATCTTCGCGTGTCCGGCGCTGGGGTCCTTGCAACGCTCTTTCGAAAGCAGCAACTGCTTCCATCGGACGAGTGAGGTCCATCAGGCACCAGCCGCGGCTGAGAGCGTCATCGGGACGGAGGATCGTAGCATCCGTCGTACTCGAGCAGCCGAGTGGCGGGCGGGCGGGCGCTGCGCTGGACAGTCGCCGTCCCGATAGCCGATCCTTCGGGCCGCATAGCCGGACGTGAAGGCGACGCCGCGCCGCCTTCGGTGGCGGACCGTTGAGCCGGCTCAGCCGTAGGCGCAACACTAAGCTGACCGGATGCCGGAAGCGGTGCCTCGGCGGAAGGCGCCGATAGCGATGTATCCTCAAGTGTGGCGATACGCTGAGAGCGGCCCGCCCAAAGCCGCTGGACCTCTACGACACCCCTGCGATCGTTGAACTGTTCGCGGGTAATGGCGAGACCATAGGCGGAAGGTTCGTCGTCCGGTTTCCAGCGAAGCCCAGTTTCAAACCAGCGCGCGCGGCGGTTTGCGGTTGATTGAGCGAGAGCGCATACCAGCCGAACTGCTGTGCGGCCGGCACGTATTTCTGCGCGATGACCACCTCCTTCGCCATGCGCCCAAGCACGTCTTCACTGATATTGGCGGGCGGCTGCAGAACCAGGAGATTGGCCGCCGCGGCAAGATAGGTATCGGTGGCATCCTTGGAATCGCTACGCCACCTGAACATGACATCTTCGGCCTCTTGAGGCGCCCTGCGGGCGATGAGCGCAAGTGCCAGCCCTTGCGAAGCGGATGCGGAATCCTCCTCGGCGCGGGCTGCTCGAAACCACTTTTCCGCTTCCGGCGCATTTTCACGTCGAAGCTGGTACCAGCCGAGTCGGAGCGCATCGGAGGCGAGACACCCTGTTTCGGCGAGACGCGCAACACGCGACACATAGTCTCCGTCGACTTCAAGCTTCGGATCGGCATTGCCTCCAGCGACGAAGCGCCGGGCGAGATCGTCGCTGATGCTGTTAAACTCGCGAGCGCCGCTCACGCCGGGCTGCTCGAGGGCGAGCAGTGGCTGCATGGCATGATAGGGCAGAAACGCCGAAGCCTTCTGAACGGTCGCAAGGCGCTCTTGCGGAATCGTTCAGTTTTTCAAAATGTAGCTGTAGGCGTCTGCGCCACGCTGTTGCGGAGGAAGACGTAAAGAGCAAAAGCGTCTGCTCCTCCACGCCGTTGCCGCGCCTGGTTTCGAGGACGCTCACGATGGGCGGCCACCAGGGGGCGGAAGAACGAGCGCCTTCTCGCTAGCTATGGCTTCGGGTGCGGAGGGCTGTCTGACGCTGCCGCTCGTCGACGTGCAGCCGCCCAGCAAGTCCGCCGCGACCACCGATGTCAACCCCAGCAAGCGCATTTTGGGTGCCACCGCAAATCGTCTTTCCAGATATCCATCGGCACTTCGTGCGATGGATGTTCGAATCAACGACCGACCGGCCGTTAACGATGAATAAACGGCGGATATGGTTTCTTGCGACTCGCATAGGTGACGGCGATGTAAAGATAGTCGATCAGAGCACTCTACGCCCCTTACGGGACGACGCGGCCACGGCGCGGCGCCCGGCGACGTGACTCCCTGCGACCCTGAGCTCTGGATGCGTAGCGTCGCCCTCCGCCCGCCGCTCCGGCCCGCGGATTGTTTGCGATTCCTTAAATAAGGCGTCTTTAATGTATGGTCGAGAATCCGGCCGCTACACGCATGAAAAATAGCGCGTTTTGGTAGAGTTCTGCGTTGACTGCAACGAGGCTTGCTCTAAGCTCTGATTTCGAACGGGCATTGGGGCTTGGCAGGATGCGCCGAGATCACGCGACGGGTTGAGGGGGTGACTCCATGCCGAAAAATCGTGCGAATTGGCCTCAGCTGGTCACGCAAGCGTTCGGATTCGGCAGCCGCGCCGAGGAGCTATTTTCGCTTTGGGATCCCGATCTCCGACTTATCGATTGGTCTGAAACGCTCAAGGAACGCCTGGACTTTGCTGACGAGGCAGCCGTTACATTGCGGGACGTTTATCCCGCCTTGGCAAATCCCGAGTTGGCTGCCCTCGTTCAGCTCGTCGTTGACACCGGCAAGCCGCGAACCATTCATCTCGGCGCCCCTGAGTCCGAGCGGCGCAATCTGCTCTTGTTCCACGCTAAGGCCGGCCTTGCGGTCGTCGAACTCGCCGGCGCTGATGTTGATGAGGCAGCAAAGGCGGAGGAGCAGGAACGGGCATTGCTCCTTCACCAAGCAACCCATGACGTTTTGACCGGACTGCCCAATCGCCGGCAATTCAGCGACAAATTGGGCAAAGCTCTTCCAGTTCGCGGAAAAACCGGCCTTGCACTGATGCAGATCGATCTGGATGATTTCAAGCCCGTCAATGATACGCTGGGCCACGGAGCCGGGGATATCGTCCTCAAGCTTGCCGCAGAGAGAATTCGAAAAACGGTAGGCGAAGACGAGACCGCCTTCCGTCTCGCAGGTGACGAATTCGCCGTCATACAGATCGCTCGAGAGCAACCGGCTGAAGCCGAAAGATTAGCGGATTCGCTGGTCAGCGAATTTAAGAAGCCGTTCACAGTAGACGGCATTACCGTGTTTGTCGGTGCCAGTATCGGCGTAGCGATTGCGCCTCGTGACGGCAATGAGAGCGAGCAGTTGATGAAGGCTGCCGACGTTGCCCTTTATGCCGCCAAGAAGGACGGACGCCGGCGCGCGCGGACCTTTGATCCAAGCATGCTGCAAGTGCTGGAACAGCGGGAGTTATTGAGACGAAGCCTGCGAGTAGCGCTGCAACACGGCGAGTTCTTTATCGAATATCAGCCGCTAGTCGACCGGTCGCTGGCGATAACCGGCTTCGAAGCACTTCTGCGCTGGCGCCATCCAATCCTCGGAGTAATATCGCCGGTCGCCTTTATCCCTATGGCCGAAGCAGATGGTCTTATGAGCGAAATCGGCCAATGGGTGCTTGAAGAAGCCTGTCGGCAGGCTCTGACTTGGCCCGCCCACTATACCGTTGCGGTCAATCTGTCGCCGGCCGAATTTCTAACGCCAGGCTTGACCGACCGGGTGTCCCATACGCTCGATACGGTCGGATTGCCCGCAGAACGCTTGGAGCTCGAAATCACCGAAACCGTGCTACTGGAACGCACGATCAACAATCTTGACGCGCTGAACACCCTCAACGTGCTTGGCATCCAGATTTCCCTTGATGATTTTGGAACCGAGTACTCCTCTTTGAGTTATCTCAAGAATTTTCCATTCGATAACATCAAGGTCGACAAGTACTTTATCAACGATCTCCCCGATGATCAGAAAAGTCAGACCATAGTCCGCTTTGTCATAGCAATGGCGCATGGGCTTGGCATGCGGGTGACTGCCGAAGGCGTTGAGACGGCCGAACAGGCTTCCTGGTTACAGGCGGAGGGATGTGACCGGCTGCAGGGATATTTCCTAAGCCCCCCTCTCAGGGCAGAACTGATTGATGAATTTATTCATAGGAGCCTGCTGACATCGGAAACCGCCAATGATCAGGCCAAATCCTGAGTATTAAGCGGCAATTCGCCGAGGAGGTGCCGTTTGAAAAGTCAAGAAGCTGTAACGAGCGTTCCATTTGACCAGCTGCTCAGTCTGAAGATGGACATGGCGACCTTTACCGCCGAATGGTTGCATTGCGATCAGCTGTCTAACTACGTTGCTCGAATGGTCAGCCATGATCGCCGCGACCCTGTGCGCCACTCTAATCTGCTTTCCTCAGCTCTTAACGAGCTCCTGGAGATGTCGTTTCGCTCGGAGGCGGATGATGGTGAATTCGTATGCAGTTTTTACCGCCGGCAGCAGATCGAGCGCGTTGAACTGACCTTTCCTTGCCCTCCAGAACAGCGGCAATTCTACAAAAAAAGCCTCCTGAGGCTAAAAGCCGGCCGAGCGCTTGCGAGCTATCTCAACGTTATCACGAGCGATGCCGCATCTGACGCTCAGGCAATCCTGCTGGGACTGGTTGTGAACTATGATGCTGAAATTCAAATCCGCGATGTGGACACCGGCACACTCACATTTGTCGTCGACCTGCCGCTCGAAAGGCTACAGAATTGACCGCGCAAAGTCCTTCTCCTGTCTTCACAGCCCAATTCGATGTCAACGATCAGGAGTTTTCCTTCGCTGGCGTGCTTCGCCCCCATTCCACGGCTGAAATTGCCGACGAGCTCTTGCTGCTGCGAAATGGGATTGAGATCGTAAACGGTGTTTTATACGTCAATCTGAAGCGCGTTACACACATGAACAGCACGGCATTTCGAGCCCTGACGCGGGTTCTGGTCGATGCTTCGCGTTCAAGGCCTGAGCTCAAGTTTGTGGTTGTCATATCAAGCGTAGTCGCCTGGGCGGCACGGATGTTCCGGCATTTGAGCGATCTTTCACCGAACATCGCCGTCGAGATCTACGATTCTGCTTTCTATCCCGGCCAGACGTTCGTTGAAGACCAAAGCTTCATTCCCATCCTTAGGACGCAGACCAAGATGACCTGGCGACACGAGCGAGAAATCTTGCCACGCCATGGGCTTCACAGCGGCATGGTGATTGCCGACATTTGTTGCGGCATCGGCGATTTCGCGATGCTTGTCAGGAAGGAATTTGATCCAGCGAGGATCGTGGCGCTAGACCATTCGGTTGTAAGCCTCGACTATGCCCGCGATGTTGCGGAAAAGTTCGGTGTCCGCGACATTGAATATACCTATGGCGATGCATCGCAGATGCTGTTCGAAAGCGACCAGTTCGATTTTGTGACCTGCCGGCACTCGCTGCAGATCTTCGATCGACCTGAACTGCTGCTCAGGGAACTCTATCGGATTTGCAGGCCAGGTGGCCGGGTTTACATCACCAACGAGAAAAACTCTCATTGCCTCGGGGAGCCGCGAGCTGACAGCATCCAATGGACCTATACGGAGGTCGCCAAGCTCTTCAGTCACTTCGAAATGGATGTCGAAATGGGACCAAAGGGCCTGCGCCTTTTGTTGGACGCAGGCTTCGAGGCCGTGAGAATGGAAAGCTTCATGGTCACCAATCTGGACGGAAATCCCCAGGATTTCGCAGACATCATTGCAGCATGGCAGGACGTCTACGCAGGCGAAATGTCTGTCCGCAGGGGCGATTCACCGGAGTTCATCGAACGCTTCAAACAAGGGTTTGCTGACCATATCTTTGCGGCGCTTCATCCAAGGGGCTACGCCGGTTGGCCCATCTGGGCAGCGTCCGGGCAGAAGCCGTTATGATAGTCGGCCGAATCAGGAAGCCAAACCTCGGCTTGCGCTCATTTCGGGCGAAATTCATGATTGTTGTGGGCGGGGCAGTCCTTTTCGACCTGCTTGTCAGCGGCGGCCTCGCGCTCTGGAACGTGCAGCGTCTTTCTCGCGACGCGACAGCAGAAGTAGGGCAAGGCCTTGAAAAGGCGAGCCAGGACTATATCCGCTCTTACACGGACTCGACGGCGGCACAGGTTGGCTTGCTTCTCCACCAGGTCCATTCCGACGTCAAGGCGCTGGCCGGCGTGCTTCAAGGCCAGATCGATCAGCCGACGAGAAACAGCGAGATTGGAGCCGCCATGGCAAGGGCGGCTCCAGCTGCGGTGACCGTAACGTTCGACAGCAAAGGCCAGTGGGCCCAGAACCGTCCAGGGTCGCCGTCCGTTGTCAGCGTGTGGGGCTATCTCCTCGACAAGGAACACCATCCGCTGCCGCAGGTGCAGACCGATATCGAGACGAGTGCCGTCCTTGATCTTGTGGCCCCGGACCTTTTGCAGAATGGCGCGTCGAAGCTGCAGATGTACTATATTGGGCCGAAGGAGCGTCCGATCTTCAGGACGGCACCGTATACAGATCAAGCGCAAACATTCGATCGGCTCTATCCCGGCCACAATAGTGCAGACTTCTGGGATTTCTTCTTCCCGGGCCTCTACGAGTCTTGGCAAAAATGGGCAATGGACATCGCTTCCCGGCCGGTCCCTGACAGTATCACGCAGACCGCTCCTTATACGGACGCAATCACGGGCAAACTGATCGTCAGCTTCTTCCATCCGCTTTGGACTGCCGATCGGCGCAGCGTGGCGGGAACTGCCGGAGCAGATATCACCCTTAATCAGCTCGCCGAAATTGTCGAGCGCGTGAAGGTCGCCGAAAGCGGCTTCGGTTTTCTGACCATGTCGGACGGCAATGTCGTTGCAATCAACCCTGCCGGGGAAAAGATCATCGGTCTACGCTCGGCGAGCGACGCGACGAACAAAGGCGTGACGGGTCTTGACCGCTCTTTACGCAACAGTTCGCAAAAGGCGGTCGCCTCACTCCCGCTTGATGCAGATGGCATCATAAAGCACATTTCGCTAAACGAGAACGGCGAAGACGTTCCTTATCTTGTCGTTACAAAACAGCTAAACGCGACCAATCTTTGGATAAGCGGTCCGGTTCAACGCGAGGTCATGTCGCTCGGCATCGTTGTCCCCGAGCGCGAGATCTACGCTTCCCTCATTGCCGCCAGAGATCAAATATCCCGGGCAACCAACCGCATCCTGATTTATCAGATCCTCGCGGTTTTTGTTTCGATGCTCGTCGTTACTGCTGCGGTCATTGCGGCATCTAAGCGAATTACCAGCGGGATCAGCGCGCTGGCGGGTGCCGCCAAGCGCATCCAGGCAAAGGATTATTCCGTAAGGGTCGATATAGCCACCAAGGACGAAGTCGGCGAGGCTGGTCTCGCGTTCAACCGCATGGCCGAGGAGATCAGCTTCCATACCGAAAATCTTGAGAACCTGGTGGCCGAACGCACGAAGGAAATTGAAGCTGCCAAGGAAGAAATCTCAATCCTGAACGGCCAATTGAAGAGCGAAAACGTGCGCCTTGGTGCCGAATTGGATGTGGCTCGGCAGATTCAGCTTATGGTGCTGCCACGCGAGAAAGAGCTTGCTGCAATCGAGCAACTGGAGATTGCCGCCTATATGCGGCCCGCCGACGAAGTTGGTGGGGACTACTACGACATCCTGCAAAACGGAGATCACCTGAAGATCGGCATCGGGGACGTCACGGGCCACGGCCTCGAAAGCGGCGTGCTGATGCTTATGGTGCAGTCCGTCGCCCGCGCGCTACAGGAAGCTGGCGAAACGGACCCTTCAAGATTCCTCACTTATCTGAACCGCTCGATCTACAAGAACATTGAGCGGACAAGAACCGACAAACACCTCTCGCTGTCATTTCTGGACTATGATGGCGAGCGCTTGATCATTTCGGGCCAGCATGAAGATTTAATTGTCGTTCGCCATACGGGCGAAGTCGAACGGATCGACACCGGCGATCTCGGCCTGCCGGTGGGACTTGAAGCTGACATATCGTGCTTCATTGATACCCGCGAAATACCTTTTCAGAAAGGCGATTTGATTGTCCTTCATACCGATGGCGTCACGGAGGCAGAAAATCCCCATGGCGAGCTCTTCGGGATCGAGCGGCTTTGCGAAAATGCACGCCGCCTGCACGGTCGGACAGCAGAGCAGGTGATGAATGGCATCCTCGAGAGCCTCATGGCTTATATCGGAACGCAAAAGATATATGATGATATCACGCTCGTTGTGATACGGCATAGGTGATCGCATGACAAAGGTTCTTTATGGACAAGAGCATCTCGCTTCCTTTGACACAACACGTGCCGTTCAATTGCGGCTACTCGACGGCCCGCTTGATCTTGCCTGGAAGCACTCCAGCATGACATCGGATTTCATCGCCGAGATGATTGCGCTCAGATTTCGTCCTTCGAAGCGCCGTTACAATCAGGTTCGACATGACATCGGCTATCTGACGAACGAGCTGATCGAGAACGCCATCAAGTTTCGCGCTTCTGGCGAAATCGCGATCGAGGCCGTAGCGGAAGGCGACAACTTTAAAATGAGGGTATCAAATTTTATCGACAGCGAAACGGCAGCCAAGTTCCAGCAGGTGCTGTCGAACATAACGCAAGGCGATCCGAGCGATCTTCTCATCCAGCAGATCGAGGCAAGCGCCGCAACGATCGGTAGCGGTTCCGGATTGGGATTGCTGACTTTGATGAGCGACTACCAGACAGATCTGGCTTGGCTCTTCGAGGAGGACAGTCCCCGCAACCGGGCAAAACTCGAAACATATGCCGTAATGCCAATTTCACCGTCATGAAACCGCGAGAAATGAGCTATGGAAATTAGAGAAGAAGCGTTCCGCGTCTGGTCCGAGGGCGGTACTGTTTACTTTGACGGAACTATGCGACTGGCAGGTCCCGATGCGTACGCGCCCATTCATGCTTTGGCCATGAATGCGCTCAAAGATGGGGACGGTAAGACCATTTTCGACGTAACCGGCCTTCAATTCTTGAACTCCTCCGGCATAAACCTGCTCGCCAAATTGACGATCGAAGCGCGCAAACAGCCGGACATTCATTTGATCATACGCGGTTCGTCCCAGGTTCCGTGGCAGATGAAATCGTTGCCCAACCTCAAGAAGTTGCATCCAGGTGTGGATCTACGGCTGACCTAACGATCACACGTGCGCATGAATACTGATTGGCGCCGCATGGAAGCACCGCCAGTACACAGCACAGGCGGCCAAGAGACGAGGGCAGCCTCACGTCGCATTATCCAAGGTTCTCACGCTCAGCACGCGGGCCGGTGCGGGGCCCCTGTCAACCCGGAGCGGCGCGTGCTAGATCACTTGCAACGGGGATGCGCCGGCACGGCACGGCGTGGCCGCAATCTTCATCAGGCAAGGGCGATCACGATGAGACAACTCAGTGAAGAGGGCCGACGGACCCTGGAAGGGATTGCAGCGCGGTACGGGGTCAGCCCTGGCGCGGTCGAGCACCTTTTGATGGCGATTATCGCCGGGCAGGCGACCCAGGCCCAGTTCAACCATCCCGATCTGGGTGGGATGGGGCAATGGTCGCAGGGCGGCATGATCATGGTCGGCGACATGTTCAACAATGCGCTGAAGGCAAACGTGGCCGGGATATGTTCCGAGCTTGCAGCCTTGGTGCGCGGCATGGATTTGCGAGGCTCACAGACGTCGCACCAGTCCCAATATCAAGGTCAGGGCGGCGGCGTCAGCCTGTTCGTGCCCGGGGCGCTGTCGGCCGGGAACTGGTGGCCCGAGGAATTCGGGCATCCTGCCTCGACCGGGGCGCAGAATGACCTGCGCTACGCCTTTTTCCCGACAATCCGGCGGCTGGCGATCGATGTCGGCGGCCAGGTTACGGTCTATGACACGAAGGACCATCGCATTGGCGGTTTTTCGCAACAGCAAAGTGGCGACCAGTCGCTGAGCTTTACCTCTCAGCATGGGCCGGTGAGAATTTCGGAACTGGATGTGGTCCGCCAGGACGGCACGGAACCGGCGGACATGCCGGCTAGCGGAACATCCGCTCCCTCGGCTGCGCCGGCGATATTCGAATCGCCTGCGCCGGGAGCCGCCGAGCCACAACAAGCGGCGCGTCCAGCACCGGAGGCGCTTCGGCCCGATGAGGACGTCTTCGACAAGATCGAACGCCTCGCAGCACTTCATGCGAAAGGCATTCTCACGGATCAGGAATTCGAGACCAAGAAGTCGGAGTTGCTCAGCCGACTATAGCATCGATCAATGGCGGCCCAGGTAATTGTTGAAGGCTTTCGATCGCACCGGGCTGGAGCAGCGGGCGCGTTGGAGTGCCGCCAGCAACGGCGTTCCCGATCATCCCTCGCTAGTGGTGGAAGCCCGGCATCCCATCGACGCGCCACGAGGCAAGTGGCTCGATCAGACCCGCCGTCTCCGCGCCATCAGAAGCGCCGCGAGTACACAGCACAGCAGGCCCAGGGACGAGGGCAGCCCTTGATGTCCGATCAGTTGCATCGCCAATCCTGTCGCGGGCGAGCCCACGATGCCGCCGACGCCCCATGCGAACGCGAAGGCCGCGTTGCCAGCGATCAAGACTTGACCGGTGAAACGCTCGCCGAGTTGAATCAGCGACATGGTGTAGATCCCGAACGAGACCCCGCCTAAGACGAAAACGAGCGGCCAGATGAGCCACGAGGTGAAGAGCGGCGGCAGCAGCAGGCAGCCGGCCAGCGAAGCAAGGGCACAGAATAACATGGACTGCGTCGAGCCAAACCGTTCGGCCACGCGCCCAAGCAAAATCTGCAGTACGGCATTGCCTGCTATGAAACACGTGATGAGCGAAGCGATCCGCTCCTCGGCGCTGCCGAGCGCGGCGCCATAGACCGCGAACAAGGAAAGCAGGATCTGCTCGAAGGCGGCAGCAGTGAAAACCGCGAACGATAGAAGCGGCGCCAGTGTAAGGAAGCCGCCGACCGATGTTGCCGTGCCTTCATGCGGCGTCTTCGGCAGGCGCGGCACGACCGCAAGCACGATCAGGCCGCAGACAAGGAAGGCCACGATGCCGACCGTGAAGGGCGGCCAACCCTGTGTGCCGACCAGGCCGAGCGACAGCGGGCCGATAGCGAAGCCACCGGAAACGATCGATGAATAGAGGCCCATGATGCGGCCCCGGCGTGGCGCGGGCGTGATCGAGATCAGCCAGGTTTCGCTGATCACGTAAAGCGGATTGGCGAAGAAGCCGAGCAGGAAGCGCAGCGGCATCCAGGTCCAGACGTCCTGCGTCCAGGCAATCGCGATCAGGGTGAGCGCGGCCAGGACCGAACACAAGATCGCTAGCCGCGCCCCGCCTACGCGCCGCGCCAGCGCCGGAATGAAGGACGCGGATACAATAAAACCCAGCGCCGTCATCGCCGACGACAAGCCGATCAGGCCGGACGTCGTCCCCTGCCGCTCCAGGATAAAGCTGAGCAGCGGATAGGTGAGCCCCTGTGCCACGGCGAACACCGTGACGGTCGCGATGATGCCCGCCATCGCGGCCCATGGAATCCCCACAGGCGTTCCCGGTTGCGCCGTCGCAGACCGGGCCGATGCAAGGGTGGGGGTATCGTGCATGGCAAACCTCCATACGGGGGTAAAGGGGGCCGGGCCCCGACCTGAAAGAGGATGAATTCTGCAGGATCCGAACAGCGTCGTAATTAAGCTCTCCCAAATAGTTCTCAAAAATTTCCAAACCGGCTATGGATGCGCCGTATGCAGGGATCGCGCTTTGCCTTTGGTCCGTTCGTGCTTGATTCCGGTGCGGGAACGCTCCTTCGGAACGATATCCCCGTCGCCATTGGCTACCGCGGGCTGAGGCTGCTTGCAGCGCTCGTCGGACGACCCGGCGAAATCCTGGGCAAGGCCGAGTTGATGGATGCGGCGTGGCCGGGCAGGGCGGTCGAGGAAGGCAACCTCACTGTCCAGATCGCGCAACTCCGGAAGCTGCTTGGTCCGGCCGATGCCGGAAAGGGGGGCGGTGAATGGATCGCCACGGTTCCGCGCGTCGGCTACCGCTTCTTAGGCACCGTCGAACAGCTCGGTGGCGCGAAGCGAAAACCTTTGCCGCTGCCCAGCAAACCATCGGTAGCCGTGCTGCCCTTCGTGAATATCAGCAACGATCCCGAGCAGGAATCCTTCGCGGATGGGTTGACCGAAGACCTGATCACCGACTTGTCCAGGATATCCGGCCTGTTCGTCATCGCACGTAACTCGGCCTTTGCCTACAAAGGTAAGGCGATGGACGTGCGCGGGATCGCCGAGGACCTTGGCGTGCGCTACCTGCTGGAGGGAAGCGCCCGACGCGCCGCTGGGCGCGTACGCATCAACGCGCAGTTGGTCGACACGGTGAGTGGCGATCATCTATGGGCGGAACGCTTCGATCGCAGCCTCGACGATATCTTTGCCGTTCAGGACGAAGTGACGGCCAAGATCGTGGAGGCGCTGCTCGGCCGGCTGCGTGCACCGCCGCCGCGCAACCGGCCCAAAAATCTCGAGGCTTACGATCTCTGCGTGCGGGCGCGCAAGCTGATGGATGACTCGCCGCAGTCGGCGCGGGAAGCGCATCTGATGCTCACGCGCGCGGTTTCGCTCGATCCTGATTACGCCGAGGCATATCGCTGGCTCGCCATGAACCACTGGATGGGATGGATACACTCCGGCGGACCAACCGAATCGACCCGTAGCGCTGCCTTGGAACTGGCGCGCACGGCCGTAGCGCTCGATCCCAACGACGCCGGCTGCCGCTGGGTCCTGGCGTATCTGCTTGCCTATGAGCGTCGCTTCACCGAGGCGGATACGGAATTCACCACCTCGATCGCGCTCGACCCGAACGAGGCCGACGCCTGGGCGGCATTATCCGACATCGCGATCCTGGCCGGGCGCGTCAATGAGGGCCTTGAGCACATTCGCAAGGCGTTCCGGCTGAATCCGTTTCCGGCAAGCTGGTATTATCTGACGCTCGGCCAGGCGCAATATGCGGCCCGCGACTACGAGGCCGCGGTCGAGACACTGCGCAGGGACGAGACTTATCGTACGAGCTCACGCCGATTCCTGGCAGCAAGCCTTGCGCAACTCGGCCGGCTCGATGAGGCGCGCGCAGAGGCCGAACTGTTCCTCGTCGGCAATCCGCATTTCACAATCCGCCACTGGGCCGCGACGGAGCCGTTCCGCGACGGTGCGATGCTTGAGCATTTCGTTGATGGCTATCGCAAGGCCGGTCTTCCGGAGTGACACCGGCGTGATGGAAGGCACCGCTTTCCCCTTGGAAGCGGACATGCGGCCGGGGAGAGAAAGCGGCTGCTTTGGTGAATGGCGTCAATTCGGCAAGGGCGAACGAACTTCAGCAAATGTTGCAGCGATGGGTCCGTGGCTGGCGGTCCAGGTTTGTCCATGGGCACCTACGTCACGCTTCCTTTCACTACGGATCGTTTGTGAAGCGCCGTTGATAGCAGATATATCTTCTATGCCCCACTGAAGGGCACCTTGCTATTTCGGCAATTCGTATCCTTGAAAAATTACGGAAATCCCGTATATTCCGGAAAAAGGAGTTTTCAAGATGACATCGACAGTTACGGCCGCAGCGGTATCCAAGAATTTCGGTGCTTTTCAGGACGCGGCCGTGCGTGAACCGGTAATCATCACTAAGAACGGCCGGCCGCGCACGGTGCTGCTAGCCTATGAAGACTATCTCCGTCTGGCGCGCCGTGATCGTCGCGTCGAGGCCTCCGCGGCTCTGACCGAAGACGATCTTGCAGCGGTTGAGGCAGCCGAGATGGATGGCGACCTCGATGATCTCAATGCCGAGCTGCTGACGGGTAAGAATGCTGCCGATTGATCCCAAGATCGGCTGGGTCTTTCGTTATTCCTATCTCTGGCACTGGCAATACCTTCAAGGCCGCGAAGAGGGCGACAAGGACCGCCCTTGCTTGGTGTTGGCGCTGGTGTCGATGCTCGAGGACGGAACGCGGGTGGTTCGCGTACTGCCGATCACGCACACGCCGCCCTCCGACGCCGCTGAGGCCATCGAGTTGCCACCGGCCACCAAGAGGCGTCTTGGTCTCGACGACGAGCGGTCGTGGATCATTTTGACCGAGAGCAACCGCTTTGTCTGGCCCGGTCCGGACATTCGAGCGGTCGATAGCGAGACAGGCTATTATGGGCCATTACCACCGGCACTGTTTGACGAGGTTAAGCGCCGCTTCGTCGAATTGGCGCGGGCTCAGCGCCATACCCCGGCGCAACGTAGCGAGTGAACGACGGCAACAGTCGTCTGTCTTTTTTTTTGGAGAATCGACGCCAAGTGCGACAGGCCGGATTACAGGGTAGGGGATCAGCCACATTCCCGCAAATGGGCGATGAACACTTCGGCCGGTGTTTTGTAGCCGAGGCATTTTGCGTGGCTGCGCATTCAGGTGATGGTCGAGGTCGACGAGCTGTTGCTGGGTGGGCCCTGTCGGCTCGAAGCTGCATATTTGGCCAACTCAAAGAACAAACGGTAAACGTTACGTTTCATCAGTGACCAAGCGCTTCGCAAGGCGGCTCAATGTAGATCGTGAACATCCAGTCGCATTGACGATACTGTTCCAGCTTTGTCCATTCGTCAGCATTTGCTCAATTGCCTGGTTTCGGCTCTTATCTTCCGGGCGTCCCCGATAGAGGCCTCGCTCTTTCGCCTTGGCGATACCTTGTGCCTGCCGTTTACGTCGGTCGTCATAATCTTTGCGCGCAATTGCCGCCAGCATATCGAGCATCATACTGTTAATCGCATTAAACATACGGGCGGTGAATTCATCATTGTTCCCGGTCATCATCATATGCGATGTCGGTAAATCCAGCGCCACGATCCGGAGCGCAAATGGGACTTGAGAGCTTAATCATATTTCTGCTGATAGGCGCTGTTGCCGGTTGGTTGGCCGGGTTGATCGTCAAGGGCTTCGGCTTCGGATTGCTGGGGAACATTGTTGTCGGTGTCATCGGAGCTTTCATCGCCGGATGGCTACTGCCTCGCGTCGGTGTCAACATTGGCGCCGGTTACATCGGCGCCATTATTCACCCGATGATCGGCGCGATTGTTCTCTTGCTGGCGATTAGGCTGCTGAAACGAGCTTAATGCTCTTGAACCTGCCAGAGCAGACTTCAGTGCACATTGTTGCCTGGTTGAGGCAGCATCAAGGGAAGCGCTGACGCGGCGCTTCCCAACGACGGACGTCCTCGATGCGATTGCGGCAAGCCTATGAGAAGCCGCCGGTGAACAAGGCGCGCCAGAAGTCCGAGGGCATTAGCCGTCAATGCAAGAAGCTCGAAAGCCGCTTCAGGGAGAAGGCCTTCGCCGCCCGCAAAAAGAGGTCGGGCCGGTAGATCGCCAACCTGCGGCGATCGTCATCGGCGTTGTCATGTCCGGGGTGAGTGGGATCGCGCTCGCTTTCATGGCGCCTTGGAGTGCCGGTGATGGTGCCCGCTCTTGCGCGCATCGATCCAGACATCAAAGCTGATAGCGCCCCGGGAGTCGAGGAAAACAGTTAGCCGTCCAGCCGACAACCGAGGTCCATCTGACGCAATAAAAACGTCGGCTTTCGTTGCCAGTTTACGGCATCGGCAACTCTGCCGGCACAACCGGCAGGATTTGTGGCAGGATGGTTCAACGATACGCGAGACACGTCCTGCGGGTGCTCAAGCAGAAGGTGTGTTGAGGCCTCTGGAATGCGCGCCTCAAAAGAGTCCGAGAGTTCGCAGCAAGCTTTCGAATGTGACCTTTGGCTTTTTATCCGTTTGCCAATCCGGGCGCGTGTGGTCCCCGGACGTCCGCTTGTGTATGTTGCTCGGGCTGTACCCGAACTGCTGCGTGAAAGCGCGACTAAAGTTCGCTGCTGAATCGAAACCGATTGCTAAACCAACTTCGGCGATCTTTCGGGTGTCTGAAGGATCCGCCAACATTGCATGAGCTGCGGACAGGCGCCGTCGGCGAATATAGTTCGCAACGCCACCGGACGTTTCGAAAAGTTCATAGAGCCGCGTCCTCGAGATCGCCAGTTCCCGGCCGAGAGCATCCGGTGTCAGGTGGGGCGAGGCAAGATTGCTCAGAATGAAGCGTCTCGCCCGCGTCATCAATCCTATTTGCGAAATCTGATCGTTGCCGCCATCACGGTCCACCAAAGGTGTGATCGTGTCGAAAACCATTTCCCGCAAGCGGTCCTTAACGCCCTGAAGGTCGTCATGCGTGAAGCGATCGAGATTGGTTTCAACGCTCGACAGATGATCGATTAGCAATTTGGCTCTGTGTCCACCCAAAACGACGTTATTGCTTGCCGTGGTCAGGCCACCTCGATCAGCAAACAGGTCGACCGGAACGATCAAACTCACCGAATCCGTTGCTAATGCTCGCCCGCTAAACGGATGACCGAGTGAGCGAACTTCAATCATGCCTGGTTCATTTTGCACAACACGTCCAGCATTGCCGGTCCAAGTGCGACCGGCACGGAGAAAGGTGATCTGCCAATGGTCTATCGGACTGAAACGCACCGTGTCTGGCGAGCGTTCATAACTGAAAGCCGGAATGGTTTGTTGCAGCAACAGCATACCGCCCAGATTCCACACAGCTTGCCGGGCGACAAATCCATCGTCGGGATGAACATTGTCTGGCAGACGCGTATCCGACAATACCGCCATGTGCTCCTGCCAGGCCGGAAACTGCTGGTATGGTGGAAGGCTCTCCGTCTCAAAAACCAGCGGAACCAAGACGGTTTTTTTCACATCATGCTCCCCGGGGGGATCTTGCGACACGCGCGGCCAGCGACGTCGTTCTACGAAATCCGGCTCTGAATGGCGGTCATCGTCATTATCCGACATCATTGCCCCCAGCCAAGACCCGAAATGCGGAAACGTCGCGCCCTATAGCCGTGGTAGTCAGCATCGCAGAGCCGTCCTTGCCCGCCTGCGAAATCTGCGAAGGTATGAAATCCCAATGAGTCCCGACAACCTCCGCCCATATCACGCAGATAGGCAAGGAATTCAGAAATATTACGATGTAAAGATTCAGGAAATCCAATTGAAGCATGCCCACCGCCGTTTTGCTTTGAACTGCTCTTTTGCTTCAGGCCCCGATTGAGGCGTTAGGCGCCGAAAATTTCGCCATCATGTCGAACTGTGCCTCTGTCGCACCAAATCAAGGCGTGCTCTCTCATTATCCGCCCTATTCTGAACCACCCACCCATGAACGGGCATTCCGGTCCAGTGGTAAAGGCCTACAGTTGCATTGGTTTTGACTTCAGCGACGGGATTGCTTGAGTGCCGGCGCACGCCCCGAAAAGCTGCTTGCTGGGGGCTTCAGAGCTTTCTTACAAGAGCTTCGAGTGTTGTAGGGCGGTAAAATTTGAGGGCCGCCCTGGGTCTCGATCTGCGTCCAGGCGTGCGATCCTCCTGTTGTGCCCGACGCCTCCAAACGAATGGCTGCCGATATCTGTAAGAAATGGACGAATTGAATAGTTTCCGGACGACCGGATATCGCAACGCAGGAACCGGGTCGGTATTAGAAACTACCAAATCTGTTTCAGGACGAAAATCGAAAAAGCTCTGTTAGTTTCAGTAGTTTTCACATGTCATCGTTCTTTCTGGAGCATTGATGCATATATTATTCTTGTTCTTGGGAGCGTGTTGTGGGAATCGTCTTCAATTCGTCTAACTTTCGTTCTGATCGCGCCTCAAAACCGCGGGTTCTTGTTGCAGGCGGCGCGGGGTTTCTAGGATCTCATCTTTGTGAGCTTCTTTTGCGTGAAGGTCGGACCGTAGTCTGTGTGGACAATTTTTCCACGGGACGAATGGAAAATATGCGCCACCTCTTGCGCTTTGACACGTTCAGCTATGTACGTCACGACATCGTTGATCCGATCGATCTGCCAGTGGACGAGATCTACAATCTCGCCTGCCCGGCGTCGCCGCCGCACTATCAGGCCGACCCGATCCATACGATGAAGACCAACGTGATCGGTTCACTCAATCTTCTCGAGCTGGCCGCACATTATCAGGCGCGGATTTTCCAGGCTTCCACCTCGGAGGTCTATGGCGATCCTCACGTGCATCCTCAGCCCGAGAACTACTGGGGCAATGTCAATTCTTTCGGTCCGCGCTCCTGCTATGACGAAGGCAAGCGTTCCGCCGAAACACTTTTCTATGACTTCCATAAGCAATACGGCGTCGACATTCGTATCGTGCGCATTTTTAATACCTATGGTCCGCGCATGCGTCCAGACGACGGCCGGGTCGTCTCCAACTTCATCGTGCAGGCGCTCAAGGGCGAAGATATCACCGTTTACGGCGACGGATCGCAGACCCGCTCCTTCTGTTATGTGGATGACCTGATCGAAGGCTTTCACCGGCTCATGTACAGCCCTCGGGCCATTCACACACCGGTCAACATCGGCAATCCCGGTGAATTCACCGTGCGTGAACTGGCCGAGCAGATCGTTGCCATGACAGGCTCGCCATCGAAAATCGTCTATCACCCTCTGCCTGCAGATGATCCGCGCCAACGCCGGCCCGATATTGCTCTGGCAGAGCAGGAGCTTGGTTGGGCACCGAGCATTGCGCTGACGGACGGCCTGAAGTCGACGATAGCCTATTTCGAACGCCAGCTGGTGAGGCCCAATGGGGGACTCGCAGAGGTGGCATGATGAGTGGGCAGAACGTACTCGTTGTCGGCGGCGCGGGCTTTATTGGAAGTCATACCGCCAAGCTCTTGTCCAAGCAGGGTTACGAGCCTGTCGTCTATGACAATCTCTCGACGGGGCATCTCGCATCCGTGCGTTGGGGAACTTTCGTTGAAGGCGACATTCTCGACACGCAGCGGCTCATCGAGGTGGTCGAGGATCACGATCCGATCGCGGTGATCCATTTCGCCGCCTCGGCCTATGTCGGAGAATCTGTGGAGCACCCGGCTAAGTATTACCGCAACAATGTTGGCGGAACGCAGTCGCTGCTGGAAGCTTGCCGTCTCGCCGGCGCGCGCAATGTCATCTTTTCGTCGAGCTGCGCAACCTATGGCGTTCCGGATCAACTGCCGATCCGCGAAGGCGAAGCGCAGCGCCCGATAAACCCATACGGTCGTACCAAGCTGATCGCGGAGCAGATGCTTGCCGATTATTCGGTTGCTTATGAGCTGCGCTATGTGGCGCTGCGTTATTTCAATGCATCCGGAGCGGATATCGACGGAGAAATCGGCGAAACCCATGATCCCGAAACGCATCTCATTCCGCGGGCGCTGATGGCTGCCGCGGGCAGCATCGACTTTCTGGAAATTTATGGCAACGATTACGATACGCCGGACGGCACCTGCATCCGTGATTACATCCATGTCGCCGATCTGGCACGCGCGCATGTGCTGGCAGTCGAACATCTCGTCAATGGCGGCAACAATCTGGCCGTCAATCTAGGCACAGGACACGGCACGTCTATCAAGGAGATTCTGGATGCGATCAGGCGCCTGACAGGCCATAACGTGCCAGTCGAAATGCGCGCTCGCCGGGCCGGCGATCCCCCGGTGCTTTATGCCGATCCGGCGCTTGCAGCGGAAAAACTTGGCTTTCAGGCGCTTTATTCCGATCTCGATACGATCATTTGCACGGCTGCTCCCTTCTTTGGGCTGGAGGTGCGGACATGAAAACACGCCGGGCAATATGGGAGGCTACCCCAGATGAACCTTTGATGGTTCCGGTTTTTACCGGCTGGCGGCGCGTAGAATATCTGCTCGGTGCAGCGTTGTGGGCCGCGGCGCTCTTCTACTTTTGGCGCTGGTGGCTTGAACCGGCCAACCATGTGAGCCTTGCGGGCTCCGTTCTGGTTACGGCCATCCTGGCCTGGGTGACGTTGCTGCCTGCATATTTCATCGTCCTGTTTTTCCGTGCGCGTCGTCCAAGCGGCCCGTTGAGTCTTCCGGCAGGAAGCCGCATCGCTATGGTGGTAACAAAGGCGCCATCAGAACCTTTCGAGGTGGTGGCCGAGACGTTGCGCGCCATGCTGGCCCAGGATGTGCCGCACGACACATGGCTTGCCGATGAAGACCCTTCTCCGGCAACGCTCGCCTGGTGCGAGAAACATAGTGTCTTCGTTTCCACGCGCAAGGGACGCGCGGACTATCACCGCAAGACGTGGCCGCGTCGCACGCGCTGCAAAGAAGGTAATCTCGCCTTTTTCTACGACCATTACGGCTACGACGCTTACGATTTTGTGGTGCAGCTCGATGCGGACCATGTGCCGGATTTGAACTATCTGTTTCAGATGCTGCGTCCCTTCGCTGATCCGGCTGTGGGTTATGTCTCCGCGCCCAGCATTTGCGATCGCAATGCCCATGAAAGCTGGTCCGCTCGCGGGCGTCTCTATGCAGAAGCCAGTATGCACGGATCGTTGCAGGCCGGTTACAACAACGGTCTAGCCCCGCTTTGCATCGGGTCGCATTATGCGGTTCGCACCGCGGCATTGAAAGAAATTGGCGGCCTGGGACCGGAACTGGCGGAAGATCATTCCACCACTTTGATGATGAATGCCCATGGCTGGCGCGGCGTGCACGCACTCGACGCCATCGCACATGGCGACGGACCGCGCACCTTTGCCGATCTCATCACGCAGGAGTTTCAATGGTCGCGCAGTCTGATGATGATCCTGCTGCAGTATTCGCCCAGGCTTGTTGGTAATTTGCCGCCGCGACTGAAATTCCAGTTTCTGTTCTCGCAATTCTGGTATCCTCTGTTTTCTCTTTTCATGGCGCTGATGTTCGTCTTGCCGATCATTGCGCTGGGGGTAGGGGATAGCTTCGTTGCCGTCACCTATCCCGATTTCCTGAGCCATTTTGTTCCCCAGGCGATCATGTTGATCGTGCTGGCCTATCGCTGGCGCGCTTCCGGCACGTTCCGCTCGTATGATGCGAAAATACTGAGCGTCGAAATGACCCTGTTTGTGTTCGCGCGCTGGCCATGGGCGATGGCTGGAACGTTGGCTGCGCTGCGCGATTGGTCAACGGGTTCATTCGTGGATTTCCGCGTCACGCCGAAGGGGGCGTCCGAAGTGGATCCCCTGCCGTTCCGTGTGCTCGCACCCTACGGTTTCTTGGCGGTTTTCTCGATCCTGCCGGTGCTGCTCATCCCGCATGCGAGCGACAACAGCCGCGGCTTCTATGTCTTCGCCATCGTCAACGCCGTGATCTATGCGCTGCTCCTGTTCGTTATCGTTCTCCAGCATGCACGCGAGAACACGGTTCGCTACCGCACGTGGCTCTATCGCCCAGCGCTTGCCGCCAGCTTGCTTGCTCTTGTGGCTCTGCCGAGCTTTGCAACCGCCGGACGGGGCCGTGACGGCATCGAGGCGCTCGCATGGGGAACCCAAAGCTTTTCCCTGTTCGAGGACCGCTTTTCAGTTGCCGGCGCAGGTGTCGGTGGTCGCGATGTTCACAAAACCATCTTCAATCCGCGCTGGCGCACCAACGCTCCCAACAATTCAAATCAGCAATAAAAGGCAATCAAACACATGAAGATCGCAGTCATAGGAACCGGCTATGTCGGATTGGTCAGCGGGACTTGTTTCGCCTCATGGGGCCATGAGGTTGTATGCGTCGACAAGAACGCTCAGAAAATAGACGGCCTTGAGCGCGGCGTCGTGCCGATTTACGAGCCCGGTCTGGATGAACTGGTGGAACGCAATTCAGCGGCGGGCCGCTTGAGCTTTACATGCAATCTGGCCGAGGGACTGAAGGGAGCATCGGTCGTATTCATAGCGGTCGGCACTCCGCCGCGTGCCGGTCAGGGGGATGCTGATCTGTCGTTCGTTTACATGGCCGCACGGGAACTGGCGCCGCTGATTGACGATGATGCCGTTGTGGTCGTGAAGTCCACCGTTCCGGTGGGCACAGGCGACATCGTGCAGAAGATCATTGGATCCGTGCGCAAAACCGGCACTTTCTCGGTTGCGTCCAATCCTGAATTCCTGCGGGAAGGCGTCGCTATCCGCGATTTTCTGGAGCCCGATCGCGTCGTGATCGGCGTCGAGGATGAGCGCGCGCGCAAGGTTCTTATGAAACTCTACGGTGCGCCTTTCGAAGCGCGCAGGACACCCATCGTGGTCACCCAGCGCCGGACTTCTGAACTGACCAAATATGCCGCCAACGCGTTTCTGGCGACCAAGATCACCTTCATCAATGAACTGGCCGATCTTTGCGAGCAGGTCGGCAGCAATGTCAGTGAACTGGCGCTGGGCATGGGTCTCGACAAGCGCATCGGGACAAGTTTCCTCAATGCCGGTCCAGGTTACGGCGGCTCGTGCTTCCCGAAAGATACGATGGCGCTTTTGCGCACAGCCCAGGACTATGGCGTGGCGGTGCGCATCGTAGAAGAAACCGTGACCGCCAATGAAGCGCGCAAGCGCCGCATGGCTTTGAAAGTCGTGGACGCTCTGGACGGTGATGTGGAAGGCCGGACGATCGCCGTTCTGGGTCTCACTTTCAAACCCGATACGGACGACATGCGCGATGCGCCCTCCGTTCCACTCATCGAAACCCTGCAGCGTTTCGGCGCCACTATCCGCGCCCATGACCCCGTGGGTATGGAGAATGCCAGCCGCATCCTCTCGGATGTTGAGTTTTTTGACGATGCCTACGAATGCGCGCGCAACGCCGATGCTGTTGTCATCATCACGGAATGGGACAGCATTCGCAAACTCGACCTTGCGCGCCTGAAGAAGACCATGCGCCAGGCGGTATTGATCGACCTCAGAAATGCCTTTGAACACGGCGTTGCGGAAGAAATCGGCTTTCGTGTATCGGCCATCGGCCGATCAACGACGGCTCGGTATGATGGGAGTACCACCGGCGCGCTGCCTCATACGTCGGAACAAGTCCATCCAGGACGAAAAAGGGAGGGCGCTCATTTCGAGATAGCGGGAGGTTCCAATGACAATCTCTAAATCTGGAAGGGCTCGGTTCCTGCGGGGTTTCCGGATGACAACGACAGTCGCTTGGGCGGCATCTTGTATTGCCGCACCGGCTATTGCCGCGCCGTCGAAGGCGCCTGGACAGCCGACAGGAACTCGCGCCATGACGCCTTTCGAAATCTATAAGAACAAGAGCTGGCAGTGGGACAACGGAGCCGGATATATGACGGATGCCGGCCGGCAATTCAGTGCATGGGCCGACGGTGATAAGGGCAAATCCTGGGCAGAAGGTCGCTGGGTCATCACCGCGACAGGAGGGTTGTGTCTCAATGCGACATGGCATTCCGGACAGGGCGCATTTCCGGCCAAGACCTGTTTTTCGCATCGTATCGGCAATGGAGCGATCTATCAAAAGCGCGAGCCCGATGGTGAGTGGTATGTATTCCGCCACGCCGAAGCCCGCGAAGACGACGAGGCCCACAAGCTGGTTTCCACCGATCTGGTTTCCCAACAACGCGACAGCATTAAAACCGCGCTTGGCGCGGCCCAGTTGCCTAAACAATAAGAAAGGGAGGGGGCGATGAAAAGTCTCTTTAAACTAACCGCAGCTTTGCTTTGCGGCGCATTCGTTTCCGGTGGTGTATATGCTGCCAGCGGTGTGTCAGGAGCGAGTGTCGACAGCCGCAACAAGTTTCAGGACAAGCGGCCCATCATCACGGCTGAGGCCGTGACGCCCGGTGCCTATGATCCGCACGGGGATTATACCAACGATTCCACTTCCAAGATAGAACACCTGTTCCTGCCTTGGGAGAACGTGGATCTGACAACCCTCAGTGCCGCGGACGCATATGCGCGCGAGCGTGGACGGTCCCTCTTGATCACCGTCGAACCGTGGTCATGGGCGCGTGACTGGCGCATCAGCCCGGATGATCTGCTCAGCGGGATTCTAGCGGGACGGTACGATTCCAACATGGCGGCGGTCTGCTCTGCGGCAGCAAAGCTGAAAAGCCCTGTCACCATCCGCTGGGCGCAGGAAATGGAAGATAATGACGGGCAGTTCACCTGGGCCTTCTGGAAGCCGGAAGGTTATGTGAAGGCCTATAGACATGTAAACGACGTATGCCGCAAGCAACTTCCGTCGGCCCAATATATGTGGTCGCCGAAAGGAGAGGAGGGCCTGGAAGCCTACTATCCGGGGGATGAATATGTCGACATTATCGGTCTGTCCGTCTTTGGCTATCAGCCCTATGACAAACTGGAGGTCGGTCACGACACGACGTTTGTTGAGCGGACAAAACCCGGATACGATCGTGTGGCACGCTTTGGCAAACCAATCGCTATTGCGGAGCTTGGCTATGAAGGCAACGACGATTACGTTCGCGACTGGGCTGCAGAAGCAAACAAGCCACATACCGAGTTCCCTGCCATGACCGCGGTTGTCTACTTCAACGATGGTGAAGTTTATCCGTGGCCGAGGGACGTTGGCCGCCCTGATTGGCGCGTCGCCAACCATCCGCTCCTGGACTGATCCCCGGCTTTTAACTGAGCGGTTCGACTTTTGCACCAGTTCGCGAACCGCTCCATCCCTTTGTTCTATGCGATTCCAAACGCAAGTACCCTAACGCATTGTCGATGGAACTGCTTTATTAGTCAGGAGTAAAAAATGTATCCGATCCATTCAATTATCGTAAGTACGGCGCTGTCCGCACTCTTGCTGGCTGGCAATGCCAGCGCCGCATCCAAGGCACAAGTGGACGACGCGACAGCGAAGCTTGCCGCCGCCGCGTCGCCGATGAAGGCCGTGGCACTGGAAAAGCTCTATGTCGACCGCACGTGGAAATGGAAAGATGGGGGCGGGTTCTTTTCGGCCGACGGGAAACAGTTTACCGCGTGGTCACGCAAGAGGGCGGCTTGGTCCTACGCCGAGGGCCGTTGGTATGCGATCAATGGCGGAAAGCTCTGCTTGCGGGCTCGCTGGTCCAGCAAGATGGACTGGTCCAGCAAGATGGAAAGAGACGGCGCAGTCACATGTTTCCTGCATCGCGAAAAGGACGGCGTCATTTATCAAAAGCCAAGCTTGGGTGGCAAATGGTACGTCTTCCGGCATAATCCCGTTCGGGAGGGTGATGAAGGGCTCAAGCTGGTTAAAGGCGATCGGGTGAGCAAGGAAGTGTCTCGTCTCAAAGACATTCGTCGATAAACACGGCGAAGAGCTGCCGAGCGGATCGGGCGCGGCAGCTCCTTCACTACGAAATTGCTCTCTAAACGTTTGGCCGCTTAAAAATGTTTGGAGTATAGCAACGCGCTTTTTGCCCAAAGCCGCTAGGCGTGCAGACATAAGGATTGCTGTTCATATATTGCGAGGCCGACACCTTCACGACCTTGCCAGCAGACTTCTTGGTATAACGAATTTCGTTATTGACCCGATATTTGACGAGGTAGACGGATCGTATCCCTTCTTTTGGTTTGCGGCTTTCTCCGGCTTGTGCGCTTGTGCTGAGAACCGCGGAAACTGCGAGTCCGATTGCCGCTGTCGTTATCCATTTCAGACTGTTCCGATGCGCGATGGAAAACTTCATGTAGTAGCCTCCAATATTGTTGTTCTGGAGAGCGTTCTAGTGATCAGGATTTAAGGTTCCGGCTGAACTATCCTGAATATTTTACGCAAATTGTTGCTTCTCGACCGCCCCTCGCCCCTCATCGAACGCACATCTAATTGGCCAGCAGCCACAACCAGGGCCGCCACCACGGTATCATCATCCAGCAAATCCCGTTTGACGCTCGCAAAATACGAGTGAAGAACCTGCGATGCGAGGCCCTGGGGATGCAAGATATCCAGACAGGAATTGAGAAGCTTAATAGCCATTCTATTGTTTCCAAAAAACTAAGCGACCTTTTGTTCGTACTCAATCCGGCTGATCAGATCGAGCTCAAACTTTCCATACGGATTGACGTGTGAATAGATCAGTGGCGTCAGACCGCGATAATCGTCCGGCGTCAGCTGCTCAGACCATTTCGGCTCGATCAGAACAGATTGCAGCATCCGCGTGTTCACATAGACGAGCGATGCCTGCAGCAGATGCAGCGCCAGCACAGATATTTCCTGATCTTCAATGTTGTTGGTTGCAATCTCACCGCCCTTGCCAAAGAACACAAACCCGTTGGCGCGGTTCCAGTTTTCCACCGCGTTCAGCCCTTCGTTGATTTCACGGCGAAACGCTTCATGACGCAAATACCGGCACAGGAAAATCGTCTTGATCGCCCGGCCTCGTGGCTGATGGAAGCTGCGACGCTGCTGGCGCGATCGCCAGAGGCCGGCCGCCGTCATCCATTGCCGCAGCGTCTCGCGCGACACACGCAATCCATCGCGTTCGGCAAGCTTCTCGGCCGCCAAGGTCGGGCCGAAATCCGCATAGCGTTCGCGAACCAGAGTCACCGCATAATCGCGAACACCGTCGCTGATCCGGTTGTTCGACGGCCTGCCGATCGCCTTGTGCCGGATCGACGCCGCACCGTCAGCGTTGATCCGGTCCAGCAGACGACGCACCTGGCGCGTGCTCAGATCAAGCACATGTGCCGCCGACACCAGCGTCATGCGGCCGGCGATCACCTTCGACAAAATCTCGATCCGCTGCAGATCACGCTCGCTCATCGCAATCAGTCCCATCGGCAATCTCCCAGGTCATCAAAACCGGGGAGAGTGTGACATTCCAACTTTGCAGAAACAGGACACTTTAACTTTGCGGCTA
>NZ_FWER01000216.1 GCF_900169785.1 Rhizobium sullae | reverse complement strand
GATGTGGAAGATGGAGCCTCAGCCGTTTGTCGGCTTCGGGGTGATGTGCGTCTTCGCGTCCTTGGCCTTGGTCGCCGCCGGCAGTTCGCCGGTCCATTCCCAGGCCTGCGTTCCGGGCGGGTTCTCGTACCAGCCCGGATCGGCGTAATCGTCCGCCGAGATGCCCTCGCGGACCTTCACGACCGAGAACATGCCGCCCATCTCGATGGGGCCGTGCGGCCCCCAGCCGGTCATCATCGGAACGGTGTTCTCGGGAATGGGCATTTCCATTTCGCCCATGTCGGCCATGCCCTTGGTGCCCATGGGCATG
>NZ_FWER01000192.1 GCF_900169785.1 Rhizobium sullae | reverse complement strand
CTTGCCGGACTCGTCGCGAGCGCCGGAACCGACGGCGACGATTTCGCCTTCCTGCGGCTTTTCCTTGGCGGTGTCCGGAATGATGATGCCGCCCTTGGTCTGTTCTTCAGATTCGACGCGGCGGACGACGACGCGGTCGTGCAGCGGACGGAAATTGGTGCTTGCCATTGTCTAATCCCTCGATCAAGTGACAGTGCGGATCTTCATCGATCCGGTGGACGTGCTAGCACTCCTCACACGAGAGTGCTAGCACCGTGGCTGAGATATGCCTCGCTGACGTGCGTGTCAAGCATTGGCCAATTCGCAACGGGACAGGCGACCGCATGCATGGGGATTTGCCGATCACGATCCGCTTATGCCCGTTTGGGGTGATGTCACGTTGTCAGCGGCTTAACGGTTGTCTGGTAATGGGTTGGGATGAACAGTCCGGCCGTAAGCTACAAGAACCACCGCTTTCCACCGCAGATCATCGCCCGTGC
>NZ_FWER01000181.1 GCF_900169785.1 Rhizobium sullae | reverse complement strand
AGTACCTGCACGATCGGCCTTGGATGGATCCGCGATCACGACGATGTCATCGAACTTTGCGAGTTGACCAATAACTTCATCCCTCAGGCCATGCGCGATGTCGAAAGTTGTATCCACGGGCCGACCTTCCTCGAACGCTTCAACGACAACCTTTGGCCCGGATGCTTCCGTTGGCGATGTCCCGGAGAGGGCTTCGCCCGAGGCAGAAGGTTCAGGAGCGGGGAAGATGTAGAGAGAACCTGCGGCGATCACCAGAATGGTCCCGAGAATGAGCGCGATCAGTAATTTCGAGCGGTCAGGTCTGGGAAATAGACGTTCATGGTTGACGGATCCGACGTCTTTTAGAGCATCGGGGCTTGGCGCCGGCGATGCCGGCACTTCCGGGTGATGAGTGTATTCGAAATGCGGCACATATCCGCCCTTGGGCACGGTGATCGCTACCGGGTCGGTCTGTCCAGCGACGAGATAATAACGTTCGAGATCCCTTCGAATTCGCCCAGCTTCGATCCTGACGACGGGATCATTCTGTGCGTCAAATGAAACCTCTCGACCGAAGACATCATTTGCAATCGTAAAGGCCTTCAAGAACTCCGATCGTCCTGCCAACGTCTCGCTTACGATGAA
>NZ_FWER01000008.1 GCF_900169785.1 Rhizobium sullae | reverse complement strand
GCATCTCCGATGGCGACACCGACGAGGAGGTTCTGAACTACATCGTCTCGCGTTACGGCGAATTCGTGCTGCTGAAGCCAAGGCTCAGTCTTCGGACCATCCTGCTGTGGGGTGCCCCGGTGCTCTTGGTGGCCGCAGGCGGCGTCGCGCTCACGGTCTTTGCGCGGCGGCGGGCCGGCAAGCCGACCGGCAGCCGCCTGACAGCGGAGGAGCAGGCAAAGCTCGACGAACTGCTCGGCAAGTGAGCCGGCCTCGTCCCCTGACAGCATAATGGCTTCGCCAATCAACCTGCGGTAAGATGCCCGAGCGGACCATCGCAGATGCGGGGATGACATGGAGCGCCGTCTTGCAGCAATTCTGATCGCTGACGTCGCCGGTTACAGCCGTTTGAGCCAGATCGACGAAGAGGGCACGCGTCGCCACTTCCAGGCGGATATGGACGACATTATCCGGCCCAAGATTACCGAACATCATGGCCGGCTGGTCAAGACCATGGGTGATGGCCTGCTGGTCGAATTTCACAGCGTTGTCGATGCTTTGCATTGCGCAATTGACGTACAGCGCGAGAAGGCGGCGCGAAAGAAATCCGGCGATGGAGCGATGCGCCTCGATTTCCGCATCGGTGTGAATCTTGGCGATATCATCGTCGAAGGCGATGACATTCAGGGTGACGGCGTCAATATCGCTGACCGCATACAAGCGCTGGCCGAGCCGGGCGGGATCGCGATCTCCGGCACGACCTACGATCAGGTGAAAACCAAACTCGACGTCGGCTATACGTCACTCGGCATGCAGAAGGTGCGCAGCATCGTAGAGCCGATCCGCGTCTACCAGGTCGTGCTCGACCCGGTCTCGGCGAGAGCAGCGCCGAAGCGCTTCAAGCGCCTGTTGCGGAAACCTGCCGGCCTTACGGCTGCCATTGCCTTCCTGTTGCTGGCCGCTGCCGTAGCCTACTGGTTACAGCCGTGGGAGCTTGGCCAGACGCCAACGCTGGTCGAGCGCTTCGCCTATCCTTTGCCGGACAAGCCTTCGGTGGCGGTGCTGCCCTTCATCAATGTCAGTGGCGATACGGAGCAGGATCACCTGGCCCAGGGGCTGACCGACGACCTAATTACCGAGCTATCCAAGGTTTCAGGGCTTTTCGTCATCGCCAGACATTCGGTATTTGCCATCCAGAACAGTGCGGGCAAGATTCAGGACGTGGCGGCGGAACTCGGCGTGCACTACGTGCTCGAAGGCACGTTGCAGCGCGCGGGGCCACAGCTGCGGATCAACGTCAAGCTGATCGACGCGCTGAGCGGGCTTTCGGTCTGGGCTGAGCGCTACGACCGCCAATATGTCGATCTGTTCGCCATTCAGGATGACGTCACCGGTAAGATCATCTCTGCGCTTTCGGTTCAGCTCAGCGAAGGCGAGCGCACACAGCTGGAGCGGATACCGAGCGACAACCTGGAAGCCTACGATTACTACATGCGGGCGGAGCACGAGGGCATTGCCTACAGCGACGTGGATACCTATCGCCGGACGCTATCCTATTATCAGAAGGCCATCGACCTCGATCCGAACTTTGCCGATGCGCATGCTGGCATCGCGCGCGTTGCCGTCGACGTCTGGCGCAACGACTATAACTTCCTCTGGTCGGCGGCGGTGGCACGCAAGATCGCCTATGACGCCGCCGGACAGGCGCTCAAGCTCGACCCCGACAATGCGCGGGCCCACACCGTTCTCGCCCTGTTGCAGCTGGTGGACGGGCGCGCCGCCGAGGCACGGGATTCGGCAAACCGCGCGGTCGAGGCGCAGCCGAACAGCGCGGAGGCCTTCGGCAACCTGGCCTTGATCCTTGCCCATACGGGAAGCCACGACGAGGCGGTCACCGAGATGGAAAAGGCCCTGCGGCTCGATCCCGAGCCGCAGCCGAGCGTCCGGCTGCTGGCGGGGATCGTCTTTTACACGGCGCGGGACAACAGGCGCGCAATCCCGCTCATCGAGGCGGCACGGGATGCGCTGCCGAATGCGGAGCCTGCGCGCGAGTACCTGACGGCTGCCTATGCCTATGAAGGGGACCGGGTTCGCGCCGAGCAGGAGAAGGGCAAGCTTTTGGAGCTGTTTCCGGACGCCAACCTTACCTACTACAGCTATCTCTACGACTACTGGCGCGAAGACGACCTGGAGCACCATCTGAGCGGATTGCGCGCGGCCGGGATTCCGGAGTGGCCCTTCGGGTTCGTGGGCTCGGAGGTCGATCGACTGGACGTGGACGCCCTACGCGACCTGATCAGCGACAAGACGTGGAGCGGAAAACACAAGAACGGAACTGTGTTCGTCCAGTATTTCGACAAGGCGGGCAATACCGCCTACCGCAGCGCCAACACCAATATTACCGGCACGGTCGAGGTGCAGGGAAACAGGCTCTGCGAGCGGTTCGGCGGCTATTTCCTCGACCGCATGGTGTGCGGGCAGGTCTACAGAAGCAAGGACGCCGGACAAGCCGGCGCCCAGTATGTTCACGTGACCCCGCAGGCGCTGAAGTTCTTCTCGTTGGCGCCTTGAATTCACTCGGCCGCGATATGCTGCCAGTCCTTGTGCAACTTGTCGGAAATCAGGGTGCTCTGCACCTCCGACCAGTGCTTTTGGGAATCGACGACCTTGGTAGGTTTCTTTTCGAAGCCTTCCGCGGCACCGGGATCGTAACTGAGATAGAGCTTGCCATCGATGATCCGCCATGCCTTCGGGTCGATATTGGTCGTGACCGTCCCGAAGGACACGCCGTCGGCGCAATAGCCGCCGTATTGAGGCGCATATTTGCCGGGGTCGGCGATGAATCGGTCGCGGTTTTCGGAACTGGTGAAATGCCATTCGGCACCCAGCCACCGATGCGAATAGACCGGAGATCCTTCCACGGCCTTGTTTTCGGTGAAATAGGCCACCGGATCGTAGCCCTTGATCGCCACGTCCCCGAAATAGCCGGTATTCACCGGTTCTTCCGCCGATGCCGGCTGCGCGAACGCGAAGAGGATCGCGGCACCAGCGATAATGGAGGCGGCAGCGCCGCCTGTCTGCTTGCGATATGACATGTATCCATTCTCCCAGTTCGGGCGATGAGATGCAGCCAGCGCTATTTCCGCTTCGTGCACTCGCCGTACAGCCAGTCGCCGACCAGGTCGGCTTGCTGGCAAACAGCGCCCGCTTTCAACAGCAGGTCGGCGGCATCCCAGTGGGATCGCCATCCGGCCTGCGTCAACGGCGTGTAGCCGTTGCGTTCCTTTGCCTCTATGTTCGCCTTGTGTGCGACGAGAAAGGCGACGACATCGGCGTGACCTTCTTCGGCTGCAGCATGAAGCGGCGACATTTGGTAGAAGTTCTTTTCATCATTGATCAGCGCACCCTTCGATACGAGCAGTTCGACGACATCGAGATGTCCGCCATAGGCGGCTGCATGCAATGCCGTCAGCCCGCCCTTGTTTCTAATCTCGATATCGGTGCCTTTTTCGAGCAGAAGCGTGACGGTATCCGTGTTTCCGGCAAGTGCCGCGATTAGCAGAGGCGGCTCTCCCGACGCATCCGGCTCGGCGATGTTCGCGCCCTGATCGATAAGCTCGCCGACGCGTTCGCGATTGCCGTCCCTTGCCGCATCGTGCAGTGGACCGGCCCAGGCTGTCGAAAGCCCGAGCAAAATTCCCAGCAGAGATATGCCGACGACCCTCATCGCATGCCCTTGCCGCATATGCGGTCCCCGTACGAGCGGAAGGAATATTTAAGATATCATGAATATATCTAGGGGAGCAAGGATTACGGTGTTCAACCTGCTCAGGGTTGCACTGAAATTTATAGAGCGATCGTTCCTACATTACGAATTTTTCATTGTGCGGAAAGTTCGCAGTAAGGTGCGGCATCCTATATCTTCATTCATCGACCGAACCGGCAATGGCCGGGACGAAGACAAGTAGAAGAGAAGGTGCCGAAAATGTTCAAGACTCCATCCCTCAACACGATGCTGAAGGCGTCCACTGTCGCAGGTCTCGCTGCCGCCGTGTTTGCAACCGGCGTGCCGCTGGAGATCACGCGTTCCTACGCCGAAGCCGTCAATGTCCAAGCTCCGTCGGTCCCGAGTTTTGCGAATGTCGTCGATGCCGTTTCCCCGGCCGTCGTCTCCGTTCGCGTCGAATCCCGCATCAATCCGGCTGCCGACAGCACCGATGGCTTTGCCTTCGATTTCAACGGCCGCGGTTTCGACGATCTGCCGGACGACCACCCGCTGAAGCGCTTCTTCAAGCAGTTCGGCGAACAGGGCCCGAACGGTCCGCAGGGCGGCCCGAACAGAAGGTTTGGCCCGCCAGATGGCAAGGGCCGTCTGCGCCCGGTCGCACAGGGCTCCGGTTTCTTCATTTCCGAGGACGGCTATGTCGTCACCAACAACCATGTCGTTTCCGATGGCTCGGCTTTCGTTGCCGTCATGACCGACGGGACCGAGTTTGACGCCAAGCTGATCGGCCGGGATCCGCGCACGGACCTTGCTGTGCTCAAGGTCGATGGCAAGGGCCGCAAGTTCACCTATGTCAATTGGGCCGACGACAACAATGTCCGCGTCGGCGACTGGGTTGTGGCGGTCGGGAACCCCTTCGGTCTTGGCGGGACGGTGACGGCAGGTATCATTTCGGCGCGCGGCCGCGATATCGGCTCCGGTCCTTATGATGACTACCTGCAGGTGGACGCAGCCGTGAACCGCGGCAATTCTGGTGGTCCGACCTTCAACCTCAGCGGCCAGGTCGTCGGTATCAACACCGCGATCTTCTCGCCGTCGGGCGGTAGCGTCGGCATCGCCTTCGCGATCCCGGCTTCGACTGCCAGGGACGTCGTTGCCGACCTGATGAAGGACGGTGCTGTTTCACGCGGCTATCTCGGCGTGCAGATCCAACCGGTCACCAAGGACATCGCCGATTCGCTTGGCCTGTCGGAAGCGAACGGTGCGCTGGTCGTCTCCGCGCAGGACGGCACGCCGGGCCAGAAGGCCGGCATGAAGGCTGGCGACGTCGTGACCGCCGTCAACGGCGAAACGGTCAAGGATGCTCGCGACCTCAGCCGCCGCATTGGCGCCATGCAGCCGGGCAGCAAGGTCGAAGTGTCAGTCTGGCGCGATGGCAAGGCGCAGTCCCTCACCGTCGAACTCGGCACCTTGCCGGTTGACCAAAAGGACGCTTCCAACGGCGACGACGGCGGTCCGGCGCAGCCCGAGGCACCGGCATCCGAGAAGGCACTTGCCGATCTAGGCCTGACCGTCGGTCCTTCGGAAGATGGCAAAGGCCTGACGATCACCGGTATCGACCCGGACTCGGATGCTGCCGACAAGGGCATCAAGCAAGGCGAAAAGATCACCTCGGTGAACAACCAGCAGGTCGCGAACGCCGATGATATCGTCAAGGTTCTGAACCAGGCGAAGAAGGATGGCCGCACCCGGGCGCTCTTCCAGATCCAGTCCCAGGACGGCAGCCGCTTCGTTGCGCTGCCGATCAACGGCCAAGGCTGATCCTCCCACCTTGGTCTGAAAAGGGGAGCCGCGATCCGACCTCTCGCGGCTCCCTTTCTCCATCCTTTACAAGGACGACTGCGATGACCCCACTGCAACAGGACGACGCTTTGAGCCTTGCCCAAACGCAACCGGCAGGTAATGTCGGCCGCATGAAGATTCTCATCATCGAAGACGATCTTGAAGCCGCGGCCTACCTCACGAAGGCCTTTCGCGAGGCGGGCATCGTCGCCGATCATGCAAGCGACGGCGAAAGCGGCCTCTTCATGGGGTCCGAAAACAGCTACGACGTGATTGTCATCGACCGCATGCTGCCGCGCCGCGACGGACTTTCCGTCATCAGCGAGTTGCGGCGCAAGGGTATTCATACGCCGGTTCTCATCCTGTCCGCCCTTGGGCAGGTCGATGACCGCGTGACCGGCCTTCGCGCCGGCGGCGACGATTATCTGCCGAAGCCCTATGCCTTCAGCGAGCTTCTTGCACGCGTCGAAGTGCTCGGACGCCGCAAGGGCACGCCGGAGCAGGATGTGGTCTACCGGGTCGGCGACCTCGAACTCGACCGGCTTTCCCATGAAGTCCGGCGCGGTGGCAGGGAAATCCCGCTCCAGCCGCGGGAATTCCGGCTTCTCGAATATCTCATGAAGAATGCCGGGCAGGTAGTCACGCGCACCATGCTTCTCGAGAATGTCTGGGACTATCATTTCGATCCGCAAACGAATGTCATCGACGTGCATGTCTCGCGTCTGCGCTCGAAGATCGAAAAGGACTTCAGCCAGCCGCTGCTGAAGACGATCCGCGGTGCGGGTTACATGATCAAGGACGAGGGATGAACCGCTTCTGGTTTCTCTTCAAGTCCACCGCAGTCCGCCTTTCGGCACTATACATCCTGCTTTTTGCAATCTGCGCCGCAACGCTCGTCTTCTATGTGACGGCGATGTCTCAACGGCTGCTCAACGGGCAGATACGCGAAGCCGTCCAGCAAGAAGTCGACGTGGTCAGGCGCGCCTATGATCTGGGCGGCATTAACGCGCTGTTGCGCGCGATGGAGCGCCGCACGCGCCAGCCGGGCGCCAATCTCTACGTCATTGCCGGTCCGTCGGGCGATATCCTTGCGGGCAACGTCGCCTCGGTACAGGCGGGCGTCTTCGAGGAAACTGGCTGGACGTCTGTTCCCTTCTCCTATCAGCGCTACACCGACAGCGGCGGCGGCGAACGCCGCCATATGGCGATCGCCAATATCTTCGTGCTCGACAACGGCCTGCGCATTCTCGTCGGCCGCGATCTCGGCGAACCGGAGCGCTTCCGCGTGCTGGTGCGCCAGGCGCTGATGATCGCGCTGGCGATCATGGGCCTCGGCGCGATCATCATCTGGTTCGGTATCGGCCGCAACGCGCTGAAGCGGATCGATCGCATGTCGGCCGCAAGCAAGAAGATCATGGCGGGCGACCTCTCGCAGCGCCTGCCGGTCGGCGTGTCGGGTGACGAGTTCGATCGTCTGTCGGTTTCGCTGAACACGATGTTGGAGCGCATCGAAAAGCTGAACGAAGGGCTGCGGCAGGTTTCCGACAACATCGCCCACGACCTCAAGACGCCGCTGACACGCCTGCGCAACAAGGCTACGGATGCGATGGACACGGCCGATGAAGACCAGCGCCGCGCGGCTCTTGAGGGGATCATCTCGGAATCCGATCAATTGATCCGAACCTTCAATGCACTTCTGATGATCTCGCGCGTGGAAGCGGGCTCAGTCGCAGCGGAGATGTCGCCAATCGAACTGTCGGCGATCGTTGCCGATAGCGCCGAGCTCTACGAGCCCGTTGCGGAAGAGGCCGGGCTGGCGCTGACATGCAGCATCGAACCCGACATATGCGTGCAAGGTAACCGCGAACTGGTCGGCCAGGCGATTTTCAATCTGATCGACAACGCGATCAAATATTCCGGCGATGCCAAGGGCGGTGAAATCAGTCTGAAGCTGCTGCGCCGGCCCGACGGCATCTGCCTTTCGGTCACCGATCACGGGCCGGGCATTCCGGCCGACAAGCGCGCGGACGTCGTCAAGCGCTTCGTGCGGCTTGACGAGAGCCGGTCGAAGCCCGGCACAGGGCTTGGCCTTTCGCTGGTCGAGGCGGTGATGGAGCTGCATGGCGGCACGCTGGAGCTTTCAGACGCCGATCTGGAAAAAGAAGACGGCCGTGGCCTCACCGTCAGCATGATTTTCCCCGTCAAGCCTGCTTAGGGTTGGCCGCTCCAGATTGTGACCCTAGGTTAGGGGCTGGTACGGCGGCGCTGATTCCGGGTGCTGCCGTCCCCGGGGAGGTGGAATGCTGACGAAATCGACACATAGCCTGAAGGTTGTGCGCAGCGGCCTGCTGCGCCCATTGAACCAATCCGAACTCAAGCTGGCGCTCGCCCACCTTCAGGATATCGGCAGACACGAACCGGCGGTCGCGGCGATGCTGCAGGCCGGTGGCCCGATGTGCGATTTCATTGCTGCGGTGCTGACGCTTTCGCCCCATCTTCGCGACGTCGCGAATATTGACAATGCAGTTCTCGCTGCTGCGATTTCATCGCCGCTCGAGCCGCAGATCGACGTGCTGATCGCCGAAGCGCGCGGCTGCTGGAAACCGGAGGCCGGGATTTCGCCTTCCGAGTCTGCCGTCATGAGCCGGTTGCGGATCATCAAACGGAAAGTGTCCTTCCTTATCGCGCTTGCCGATCTCGCCGGGCTCTTCGATGGGCGGCAGACGACGGCCTGGCTGAGCGCTCTGGCCGAGGCCTCGGTCAAAGCGGCGATCGACCATCTGCTGCTGTCCTCCCATGAGAGCGGCAAACTGCAGGTGAAGGACATCGAGAATCCCAGCGAAGGCTCCGGCTTGGTCGTGCTCGGGATGGGAAAACTCGGCGCATCGGAGCTGAATTATTCGTCCGATATCGATCTTGTGATTTTCTTCGACGAGCAGGCCGGCATCGTGCCAGATCCCGAGGATGCGATCGACATCTTTCCGCGGCTGATGAGGCGGCTCGTGCGGATCCTCCAGGAGCGGACAGCCGACGGATATGTCTTCCGAGCCGATCTGCGCCTGCGCCCCGATCCAGGCTCGACGCCGCTTGCGATCCCGGTTGATGCGGCGATGGTCTATTACGAAGGACGCGGCCAGAACTGGGAGAGGGCAGCCTTCATCAAGGCGCGGCCCGTCGCCGGGGATATGAAGGCGGGCGAGGCGTTCGTGCGCGGGCTCGCCCCCTTCGTCTTCCGCAAATATCTGGACTATGCGGCGATCGCCGACATCCATTCGATCAAGCGGCAGATCCACGCTCACAAGGGCCACGGCGCCATTGCGGTGAAGGGGCACAACGTCAAACTCGGCCGCGGCGGCATCCGCGAGATCGAATTCTTCGTTCAGACGCAGCAGCTGATCGCCGGCGGGCGCATGCCGGCGCTGCGCAGCCGCGGTACGGAGGAGACCCTTGCCGAACTCACCAAGGCGAAATGGATCGATGCGGAAACACGTGACGAACTGACGGAGACCTACTGGTTTCTCCGCGATGTGGAACACCGCATCCAGATGGTGCGCGACGAGCAGACGCATCTGCTGCCGGAAACGGAGGCCGACCTGAAGCGCATCGCCTTCATGATGGGCTTCACCGATACGTCGAGTTTCGCCGAGCGGCTGGTGGAGGTGCTGCGGACCGTCGAGCGGCGTTATGCGCGGCTCTTCGAGCAGGAAACCAGACTGTCGACCGAGACCGGAAATTTGGTGTTCACCGGCCAGGCCGACGATCCGGATACGCTGGAGACCCTGAAGAAGCTCGGCTTCAAGCGTCCGTCCGACATTTCCCGTATCATCCGCACCTGGCATTACGGCCGCTATCGCGCGACGCAATCCGTCGAAGCGCGGGAGCGGCTGACGGAACTCGCGCCGGAGCTGCTTCGCGTGTTCGGTGAAAGCAAGCGGGCCGACGAGGCGCTGCTGCGCTTCGACAGCTTCATTTCCGGCCTGCCTGCTGGCATCCAGCTTTTCTCACTGCTCGGCAGCAATCCGGCGCTGCTTTCGCTGATCGTTAACATCATGTCCTCGGCGCCGAAGCTTGCTGAGGTGATCGCCGCCAAGCCGCACGTCTTCGACGGCATGCTCGATCCGGGACTGATGGCGGAGCTGCCGACACGCGACTATCTCGGCGAACGCCTGAAGGCATCGCTGGGGCAGGCGAGCCATTACGAGGAGGTGCTGGATCGGCTGCGCATCTTTGCCGCCGAACAGCGCTTCCTGATCGGCATCCGGCTGCTGACCGGCGCGATCAACGGGCTGATGGCGGCCCGCGCCTTCACCCATCTGGCCGATCTTGCGATCGAAGCCGCCCTCGAAGCGGTGAGGCAGGAAATGCGCGCGGCGCACGGCGATTTTCCCGGCGGAAGGGTCGCCATTGCCGGCATGGGCAAACTCGGCAGCTTCGAGCTGACGGCGGGCTCCGACATCGACCTCATCCTCCTCTACGACTATGACGACGCCGCTTCCGAGTCCGACGGCGCGAAGCCGTTGGACGCGACAAGGTACTTCACCCGTCTGACGCAGCGGTTGATCGCGGCGTTCTCGGCGCCGACTGCCGAGGGCGTTCTCTATGAAGTCGACATGCGGCTTCGCCCCTCGGGCAACAAGGGCCCGGTCGCCACGCGCATCAGGTCCTTCGAGAAATATCAGCGCGACGAAGCCTGGACCTGGGAGCATATGGCGCTCAGCCGCGCCCGCCTGATCTGCGGCGATCGGAGCCTGGTGAGCGAGGCGGAGCGGATCATCGGCGATGTGCTTTCAAAGAGACGTGACGTCACAAAGGTAAGCCGTGACGTCGCGGAGATGCGCGAACTGATCGACAAGGAGAAATCGCCGGACGGCCTTTGGGATCTGAAACTTATTTCCGGCGGCGTGATCGATATTGAATTCATCGCGCAGTATCTGGCGCTGATTGCTCCGGCCAGGGACGTGACTGCGAAGATGGGTGGAATGAACAATACCGGCGATGCACTGAAGACGCTTGGCGGCAACTTGATGCCGGCAGCCGACCTCGATCTCTGCCTGGAGGCGTTCACGCTCTACACGGAATTGTCGCAGCTGATCCGGCTTTGCATCGACGGGCCATTTGATCCGAAGGATGCGCCGTCCGGCCTGACCGAGCTGGTGTGCCGGGCCGGAGATTGCCCGGACATCAAGACGCTTCAAGGCGAGGTCAAACGGCTTTCCAAGGCTGTCCGGAAGATATTCCAGACGACGGTGAATTCTTAGCGCGCGCCGTCCGGAATGCGGAACGAGACGACAGTGCCGATCGCCTCGCGCGAGCGGATGCGCATCTTGCCGTCGTGAAGCGCCGTCAGCGAGCGGGAGATCGCGAGGCCGAGACCGGAGCCGCCCTTGCTCTTGGCATACTGGTTCTGCACCTGCTCGAAGGGCTGGCCGATCTTGGTGAGCGCTTCGTAGGGGATGCCGATGCCGGTGTCGGCGATCGTGACGACGACGCCTTCCGCATCGCGACGGGTGCGGAGCGCGATACGGCCGCCCTCGTTCGTGAACTTCACCGCATTGGAGAGAAGGTTGAGCAGGATCTGCTTCATGGCCCGGCGGTCTGCCGTCAGCGTCATGCCTTCGCAAACCCGCTGTTCGATAATGATGTTCTTCTTGGCCGCCGGAATGGCGGTGAAGCGCAGGCTTTCCTCGATGAGCGGCGCAAGATCGATCTTCTCGCGGTGCAGTTTCATGTGCCCGGCCTCGATCTTCGACATATCGAGTATATCGTTGATGACATTGAGCAGGTGCTTGCCGCTGTCATGGATGTCTCGGGCATATTCGTCGTATTTCAACGAGCCAAGCGGGCCGAACATCTGGTTCTGCAGGATTTCGGAGAAGCCGAGGATGGCGTTGAGCGGCGTGCGCAGCTCATGCGACATGTTGGCGAGGAATTCCGACTTTGCCTTGTTGGCTGCTTCTGCACGCTCCTTTTCGGCCTGATAATTGGCGTTCGCGACCGAGAGAGCCGCCTTCTGGCTTTCGAGCGTCTGACGAGATGCCTTGAGGTCGCCGATGGTCGCGATGAGGCGCCGCTCGGATTCGCGCAGGCGCTCCTGGTTGCGCTTCAGAAGCGTGATGTCAGTGCCGACGGAAACCATGCCGCCGTCGCGGGTGCGGCGTTCGTTGATTTGCAGCCAGCGCTCGTCGGCAAGCTGGACTTCTGTCGTGCGAGAATGGCCGGCGCCATCGGCATCGGCCATTCGGCGCTCGATGACCGGCCGGGCGGCGGCGGCGTTGACCACGCTGCGCTCAGTGCCTGGAACGAGGACGCTATCGGGAAGCCCGTAGGCCTGCTGGAAGTGGGCGTTGCACATCACCAGGCGGTCGTTCTTGTCCCATAAAACGAAGGCTTCCGACGTGCATTCGATGGCGTCCGCAAGGCGCTGGTCGGCCTCAGCGTAGCGCTGCGCGAGACGGTGCTGCTCGGTCACGTCCATCGCGATGCCGATCATGTGCACGCGGCCGGAATTGCTGCGGATCATCTGGGCGCGGGCACGCATCCACACATAGTGGCCGCCGGCATGGCGCATACGGAAGACCTGGTCGACCTGGCCGGAACTGCCCTTGGCGATCGAGCGCGCGATCTCGTGCAGCCCGCCGTCCTCAGGATGCATGAGCCGGGCCGCATCGCCGAAGGACATCGTCTTGTCGGAAGCCGGCAGACCGAGCATGTCGTACATTGAGCGCGACCAGAAGAATTCGCGGTTGTCGAAATCGAAATCCCAAAGCCCGCAGCGGCCGCGCGAAAGTGCCGTCTCGACGCGCTGGTTCGATTCGACGAAGATCTCGTCGGCGTCGCGGGCGCGCTTGACCTGCATGTAGTAGGCGTAAAGGATCACCAGCAGGATCGAGGAAATGCCGGCAAACAGCGTGACGTTAAGGGTCAGCTCTTCGCGCCACAGCCTTCCGATCTCGTCCAGCGAGGTTGCGGCGATGATATAGCCGCCGGTGCTGCCGACCAGGGTGATTTCGGCATAGTGCGGATCGCCGCCGATCGTCGTTTCGATGACGCCAGCGCGATCTCCGAAGCGGCGGATGGCGGAAACCTCGGGAAAGAAATCGCCAGCATTCGATCCGACATATGCAAGACCCGCGGTCGATGCTGCGAAGACCTTGCCGCTCGTCTGGACGAGGAGAACAAAGGAGCCGCGGCCGAGGCGGTCCTGCGGCAGGAATTTCGCCAGCTTCGCCTGCGCCTGCTCGGCGTTTCCGCTTTCGAAGAGGTCGGTCGAGTCGGCGAAGACGGCGGCTGCGGTCGCGGCCGAAAGCGCGGTCGCGTGCCGGGCGGCTGTGCCCATGCGAGCATAATCCGACATCATCCCGAAAAAATGCGAGGCCGCAACGACGGTCAGGAAGGCGACGATCAGAGCCGGGATGGCCCGTTTCAGGATAATCTCGGCTTGCGGAAGACGGTTAGCAATCGGCTTGGAGATCGCCGCGGTTCGCTTGGAGGCATTGCCGTGCCAGGCACGAAGCCCCTCGAAATCGACACGCAGCCGCCCTTCGGCCGCAGTTGCCCGCCGCACGTTCATCATCACCAGCTTTGATCCCTCGTGTGATTCGCGACGCCGCTCGCCCGAACCTGACTCAATGAATCACTACTGATTCGTCGTGTCCAGAGGGAAAGGTAAAAATCTATTAACCATTTATAAGCGCTGATTTTTTTGCCGAGTCATTTCGAAGCGCCGCAGGGTCGTGCGGCGTTCCTGGCGGGCAAATCACCCCTTCAGCGTGCGCTCGACAATGTCGCGCACGTCCGTCGAAAGGGCAGGTGCCTGTTCGATCTCCGTCAGGGCCGCGCGGGCGAAACCGGCGCGCACCGGTTCCAGTGCGCGCCAAGAACGCATGGAGGTCAGGATTCGGGCGGCGAGCTGGGGGTTCCGCTGGTCGATATCGAGGATCTCGCGCGCCATAAAGCGGTAGCCTTCGCCGTCGGCCCGGCCGAAGCCGGTGGGATTGGTGAAGGCAAAGGTGCCGACAAGGGCGCGCACGCGGTTCGGGTTGGTGCGTTTGAAAAGCGGGCTTTCCATGAGCTTGCGCACCCGGTCGAGCGTGGCCGCGCCCGGGATGGTCGCCTGTACGGAGAACCACTTGTCGATGACGAGCGCGTTCTGCGCAAAGCGGTCCCGGAACGCCGAAAGAGCGGTAATCGCTTCGCCGCTTTCGGGAAAGCGATGCGCCAGGATCGTCAGCGCGTGCAGCAGTTCGGTCATGTTGTTGGCAGCGTCGAAAGCGGCCTTGGCGTGTCCCGGGCTGCACTGGGCGTAGGAAAGGTAAGTCAGCGCGGCATTGCGCAGCGCGCGGCGGCCAGCGCTCCGTGCATCCGGACTGAAATCGCCGGGCGTGGTCATCGTCTCGAAGAGCTTGGCGAAAACCTCGGCGCCCTGATCGGCAATCTGCTTCATGACGGCCTGACGCCCGGCATGGATCGCGTCGGGATCGTTGTTGCTGCCGAGTTCGCGGGCAATATCGGCTTCGCTCGGCAGTGCGAGCGCCTGAGCGCGGAAGGCGGGTTCAAGGTTTTCGTCGGCAGCGGCAGCGAGCAGCGCATCAATGAAGGTCCGTTCGCAGACGATTGCTTTACCGTCGCGTGCATGACGCGCCGCTTTCAACAGGTTCGGCAATGCCAGATCGGTCAGCGCCTGCCAGCGGGCGAAGTGGTCGGTTTCGTAACGGGCGAGCAGCGCAAGGTCGGCGGGGCTCTGGTCGAAATGCAGGTTGATCGGCGCAGAGAAGCTGCGGTTGATCGAAACGACCGGCCGGGAGCCGACGCCATGGAAAACAGCGGTCTGCGTGCGGCCTGTCAGATGCAGCACTTCGCCTGCATATTCCGCGCCTTCGACGGAGGCCGGTTCGATCTTGCCGCCGTTTTCGCCGAAGAGAGCGAGGCTGAGCGGGACATGCATCGGCTTCTTGTCGGTCTGGCCCGGTGTTGCCGGAACCATCTGTTCCAGCGACAGGCTGAAGGTCTTGGCGGTCGCATCGTAGCTGCCGGAGGCGGTGACAAGCGGCGTGCCGGCCTGGTGATACCAGAGCGAGAACTGCGCAAGATCGCGGCCGCTCGCATCCTCGAAGCACTTGACGAAATCCTCGATCGTCACGGCCTGGCCGTCATGGCGATCGAAATAGATGTCCATGCCCTTCTTGAAGGTCTCCCTGCCGAGCAGGGTGGCGATCATGCGCGTCACCTCGCTGCCCTTCTCGTAGACCGTGGTCGTATAGAAATTGTTGATTTCCCGGTATTGCGTCGGTCGGACCGGATGGGCGAGCGGACCGCCATCCTCCGGAAACTGCTCCGACTTCAGGTGCCGGACCTCGGCAATGCGCTTGACCGGGCGCGAGCGCTGGTCGGACGAGAATTCATGGTCGCGATAGACGGTCAGGCCTTCCTTGAGGCAGAGCTGGAACCAGTCGCGGCAGGTGATGCGGTTGCCGGTCCAATTGTGGAAATATTCATGCGCGATGATCGCCTCGATATTGGCGTAGTCGGCGTCCGTCGCGGTTTCCGGGTCGGCAAGAACGTACTTGTCGTTGAAGATGTTGAGGCCCTTGTTCTCCATCGCCCCCATGTTGAAGTCGGAAACGGCGACGATCATGAAGATGTCGAGATCGTACTCGCGCCCGAAGACCTCCTCGTCCCACTTCATGGAGCGCTTCAGTGCATCCATGGCATAGGCGGCGCGCGGCTCCTTGCCGTGCTCGACATAGATCTTCATCGCGACGTCCCGGCCAGACATCGTCGTGAATGTGTCTTCGATGACGCCGAGATCGCCAGCGACGAGCGCGAAGAGATAGCTCGGTTTCGGATGCGGGTCGAACCAGGCGGCGAAATGTTTGCCCTCACCATAGCCTGCGCCGCCGAGGAAGTTGCCGTTGGAAAGCAGAAGCGGATTGGCGGCCTTGTCGGCGATGATGTTGACGGTGTAGGGAGCCAGAACATCCGGGCGGTCGGGGAAATAGGTGATGCGGCGGAAACCCTCGGCCTCGCACTGGGTGCAGTAGATGCCGCCGGTGCGGTAGAGGCCCATCAGCTGCGTATTTGCTTCCGGATTGATGATCGTCGTGATCGTCAGTTCGAAAGGCTCGGCTGCCGGGAGGTCATAAACGGTCAGGCTCTCGGCCGTTGCTGTATATTGCTCCGCCGACATTTCCACCTGATCGAACAGCAGGCCGGCAAGCGAAAGCTCGTCGCCGTCGAGAACAAGCGGCGCCTTCGGATTAGCACCTTCGCGGCGATGAAAGATCAAGCGCGCTTCGACTTTTGTTTCCGTGGGATCAAGCTCGAAGGTCAGGTCCACACGTTCCAGAACGAAGTCGGTGGGGCGGTAGTCTGCCAGGTTGATGACCTGGCCCGTGTCTGTACGCATAATGTTCCCTGAAGACCTTTATCGATATGGGCTGGGACAGACGCGAATGCTCTGCCGTAAGTTTTGCGGCATCATTACATTAAAGTCTGAACTAAACTTAAAGCGAAATGGAGGGAGCGCAAGTTTTGATGGCGCAATTGGCGGAGATGCTTGGCTGACGCGCGTGCACTATCTGAGATTGAGGGCGGCCCTAATGGCAGCATCGTCTTCTGTGCGCTGGACGACGACGCCGTGCCATCCGAGACCGTCGTAATCCTCGTATCCCAAAGTCTTTGCATAGGCGACGATCGACCCGTTATTGTCGTAGTAGCTGCCGCGGGATTGGCCTGCCTGATTTTGCAGCGCGAAGTGCGTGAAGAGAAGCGCCGGATTGCTTGCCGCGATGATCCTGTTTGCTCCATCGAGCAACATCACGGTCGTCTTTTCGGCGACCTGCGCCGGCAGGTTGGCCTCTTTCTCGACGATCGCCTGTCCCTGGTTCTGCCAGTCGAAATAAACGCCGAGCGTCCCGACGAGTTTGCCGTCGACTTTGCCGCCTTCGCGAACGCCTGTGGCGTAGACAAGGGCGTTCCTGCCGTTGTGCAGCGGGCTGGGCCGCACCTCGTCGACGATGTAATCGTCGCCGGACTTGCAATGGGCTGCCGCCTGGAACCAGGCGTCGCCGGCAAGCGAACGGCTGGTGATTTTGCGCTGGAACTCGGGATTGGCCGAGGCGACGACACGCCCGGAAAGATCGGTCAGCACGAGGTCGAGATAAACCGTATAGAAGCGGTTTATCATGCCCAGCCGCTCGGCCGCAAAGCTCGCCGTGCCGCTGCCCGGCCCCTGCACCGCCTGCCACAGCGCGGTATCGGTCGCCCACCACCGCACGTCAGCCGTCCGTTCGAAGAGGTTGCGCACGATAAGCTGGACGAGGGTTTGCGCAAGGTCCGTCAGCCTCACCCCCTCCATCTCGTTCACCAGCGATACCGCCATCGTCCGCGAAAGCCCGATGCGGCCAAGAACGTTGCTCTCGAATTTTCCAGCAATATCGCTGGCAACCTGCGCCAGCCGCTGCACTTCGTTGGCGACGACCGCAAAACCTTTGCCGGCTTCGCCCGCGCGGGCGGCCTCGATCAGCGCGTTGATCGCCAGCAGCTTGATCTGCTTCACCACATGCGTGTTGGCCGCGCTGAAATGCTCAAGATCGGTTCCGATCCCCTCCGTCACAACCCGCATGGAGCGTGGCGTTGCGTTCTGCTGCGTTCGATCGCCATCACTTGATTTAAGCGGCAACATGCAAATGATCCTGGCAATAATTCACGTGACTGTGAAAATGACGGCAGCGGTGCTGCTGAAAATCAATGCGAGCTTATGGTTTTCAAAAGATTAAGAGTTGAAATAGTCAGGCGAACATTTTTGGGCATATCCCTCATATGATGTTTTTTTGTGCAACTTTGAGCCGAAAAGCGTGGGAACTGAATCGGCTGGCGCCTTTTTTCACTTTTGGCCTGTTCTTCGAGCGCAACGCCTGCCACAGTCAGGTTGCGTCGAGTCTGACGTATTTCCCCCGCTTCAAACAACTGACGCACGAGTTTCTGACATGCAGTCGGCTTTCGAAAATCCGATGAGAGGAATCCTGATGAAGGTCTCATCGGTGGTGGTCTTCCTCGGCATGCAGACCTTCATCAAGCTCGCCGGTTCCGACATCGCGCCGGGGCAGGTGACCTTCTACCGCTCCTTCTTCGCGCTCTTCCCGATCATGGCCTATCTTGCCTATCGCGGACAGTTGCGGACGGCCTTTTATACGGCAAACCCGCTCGGCCATCTGAAGCGGGGCACGATCGGCATCCTTTCCATGGCCTTCGGCTTCTACGGCCTGCTACATCTGCCGTTGCCGGAAGCGATTGCACTTGGCTATGCGACGCCTTTGGTCGCGGTCATTTTCGCGGCGGTATTTCTTGGGGAGACGGTCAGAGCATATCGCTGGAGCGCGGTTTTCTTTGGTATCATCGGCGTTGCCATCGTCTCGTGGCCCAAGCTGACGCTTCTCAGACAAGGCGGCATGGAAGCGGAGCAGGCGGTGGGGGCGTTGTGCGTCCTGACGGCCGCCGTGCTCGCCGGCATGGCGATGATCCAGGTACGCAAACTTGTCGAAGAGGAAAGGACGGCGACGATTGTCCTCTATTTCTCGATGATTGCATCGCTTTTCTCGCTCGCGACGCTGCCGTTCGGCTGGGCCTCACTCGATCTCAACGCGGTGCTTCTGCTGGTCGGTGCCGGCTTCTGCGGCGGCGTCGGGCAAATCCTTCTGACAGAGAGCTACCGTCACGCCGACGTGTCGACGGTGGCGCCGTTCGAATATACGTCGATCCTGCTTGGCGGCGTTATCGCCTATTTCGTGTTCGGTGATGTCCCGGGCGTCCATATGATGGCAGGAACGGCGATCGTCGTCGCAGCCGGCATATTCATCATCTACCGCGAGCATCAACTCGGATTGGAGCGCCGCAAAGCCCGGAAAGCCGGCACGCCGCAGCCCTGATCGGATCAAGGCGGAAATCTGTCTGCTGATTGTGCCGCCCGTTGGCGAATGCACTGGCGAAATTTAAGGATACCAATCGGCCCCCAAATGTGGTTTCTAAATATGACGAAACTTCATTTATTCAAAGCCTTGCATGTCTGATTGGCCGCTAACGCCAGACTTTGGTCCCCGTGCTTAGCTGCTCCGAACGCTGGCTTGCGAGCGGGACGCCTATGGAATTTACGGCAGAAGAACTGGCGCGGCACCCTGATTTTCTGCTCAGCATCCGTCATCTGGCCGGGACTTTGCGCGGCATGTTCCAAGCCGGTCCGCGCCTTGCCCGTCTGCTCACCTCGCACCAGCGCTGGCTGCTTACCCAGACGGCCTATGCGCTCGCCATGCAGTACGATCCCGGCGATCCCTCTTCGGGTTTTTCCGCGGTTTCGCTGACGACGCTGATAACGCAGCACAAGGTCGCGAGCCGCAACACGGTTTTGAACTTCATCGAAGAACTCTTCACCTATCGCTTCATCGCCCACGCGCCGGGTGAGGAGCGCCGCCGCCCGCGCCATTTCGAACCGACCGAAGTCAGCAATCAGGCTATGTACGGCTGGCTTCTCGCCAATCTCGCCGCCCTCGACATGCTGGACGGCGGCGACCGCGCCGGCTGCCTGCAGGCCCATCCGGAGCTCCTTCGGATCGCCCAGCCGCTGGTTGCCCGCAGTTGCCTCGAAGATGTGGCCTGGCGGGAGCCGCCAGCGCCGATTGCGCTCTTCCTATGGACGGAGGCGGGCGGTCTGGTGGTGGACCATCTGATGGCCCGAATTGACCTCAGCGGCGCCGACACCAAGAGATTCGACGTCGGCCGCGTCGAAACGCGCAATCTCGCCGGCGATTTCATGATGTCGCGAACGCACCTGCAGCGCCTCTTTGCAAAGGCGGCGCAGCAAGGCTGCCTCGGCTGGCGTGATGAGCCCAAGAAGACGCAGTTATGGATATCGCGCGATTTCGTGAGGGAATATTGCGGATGGCAGGCGGTCAAGTTTGCCTATGTCGAGCAGGCCTTCCATTTCGCCAGGGCAACGCTCAAGGGTGTGCCGGCCAAAGTGCCCGCGGAAGCTTAGTCTCTAAAGCGCGATCGCCGCGATGTCCTTGAGCAGCGAAATCGGCTTGGCGGAGGAAAGCTCGCGCTGATACTCCTTTGCGGCGCAGACGGCAGCGCGGATATGCTCGATGGTATCAATGTTGCGCAGAAGCGAAATGAGAACTGCAGACATCACAAAACTCCGGTCGCGCGCCCGAAGCCGGGCTGCGCGCTCATCTCAGTATTCCTGGAAATCGACGAAGATTGCCGAGGGCCGCGTCGTACGTCCGCTGATGCCGGTCCCACGCGCGATCATCTGCTCGTTGGTTGCAAAGCCCAGACGGCTGTAGCCTTGCGTAGTACGAGCCGGATCGCCTGCCAGGCGGAGGGTTTCAAACCCGCAGTGGATAGGACGAAAACGTGCGTTCATTGCCTTGGTTCCTGTCACATTCCTCCCAAGACAAGACTATATATTGCAGTGCAGCATCGATTCTGCAATGCACCAAAATAGGATACAGCCATGCGATGAGCGCATGGGTTGTTTCATAAGAACTTAACATTTGTCTATTTTCTAATCAGGCCGAGCGACTTGAGCCGTGCCTGAAATGCCAGCAGGTCACTCCAGGCCAGCCGCTTGTTGATCGGCGCGGTCAGAAGATCCTGCGGGTGGAGCGTCGCGATCGCCGGTATCGTCAGCGGCCCGGCGCCGATTTCCTTCCATTGGCCACGCAGGCCGTGAATGGTGTCGTTCTCGCCGAAGAAGAAGCGGGCGGCGAAATTGCCGAACAACAGAATGGCTTTCGGTTCGGCAAGCGCGATCTGGCGTTCGATGAAGGGACGGCAGATTTCCATTTCGGCAGGCGAGGCGACCCGGTTGCCCGGCGGGCGCCAGGGGATGACCTGCGTCAGGAGAATGCCCTCGCGGTCGAGGCCGATCGCCATCAGCATCTTGTCGAGCAGTTGTCCCGCCCGCCCGGCAAAGGGCATGCCCTCGCGGTCGTCGTCGGCGCCCGGCGCCGAGCCGATCACCATGATGCCGCTTGCTGCGTTGCCCGTCGCAAAGATCGTCGAACGTGCGCTGTGCTTGAGGTTGCAGCCGTTGAAGGCTTCGATCGCGGTCTTGAGCTCGGCAAGCGATCGCGCACTCTCGGCCGCAAAGCGTGCCTGCTGCACAGCTTCGCCATCCGGAATGGCAGGTTGCGGACGAGGGGCTGCGCGCTCAGCCGGCGCTGCCGCCTGATGTTGCGCTGCCGGTTGGGCTGGGCTTTGCGGAGCAGCGGTGGCGTTGCGCCGGGCCTGCTTCATCGCCTCGAACTCGGCGAAGCGGTCGACCGCCTCCTCCTCCAGCAGCCATTCGACGCCGGCGTCCGCATGGAAATGCAGAAGTGCGGCAAGCTCGGCCGGGGAAAGTTCGTTGACGGAGACCATGCGGCGACCTTAGCGAAGTGGCGGCGGCAATGAAAGAGTGGGCGGCGTGGCCTGTGGCTATTGCACAGTCCATTGCGCGATGTCGTCGCGCTCGCCGATCAGGGCAAGACCGTGGGCGATCGAGAGAAGCTCGCCGCCGGTCTCGATCTTGCCGCTGTCGAAGCGTTCGTTGAAGATGCGGCGGACGGCGGGCACGAAGGACGTGCCGCCGGTCAGGAAGACCTTGTCGATCTCGCTGGGTCGGGTCTCCGTCCTTTCCAGAACGTTGTCGAGCGCGCCTTCGATACGAGCCAGGTCCTCCGCGATCCAGCTTTCAAAATCCTTCCGGCGAACGATGTGATGGCCGCCGCGGCCGAGCGGGCCGAAATCGAAGGGCGCTTCGTCTGCTGACGACAGCGCCATCTTGGTGGCCGAGATCGCCTGATACAGCGGATAGCCCTCGTCATGATCGACGAGATCGATGAAGATTTCGAGCTTCTCCGGCTCGAGCGCCGTGCGGACCAGTTTCTTCAGATCCTCGAATTCGCGCGAGGTCTTGAAGATCGAAAGCTGGTTCCAGCGACCGAAGCTCGAATAATAGTTCGACGGCACCTCAAGGATCTTGTCGAAGCTCCTGAAATAACTCCCCTTGCCGATCTGCGGCGCGACGATGTTGTCGATCATCCGGTAGTCGAAATGATCGCCCGCGACACCGACGCCCGAGTGTCCGATCGGCGCTGCCGTGAGCTTGCCGGCAACGGTTTCGAAGCGGATCAGCGAATAGTCCGTCGTGCCACCGCCGAAATCGGCAACAAGCACCGTGGCGTCTGACTTCAGGTTCTGCGCGAAGTAGAAGGCGGCGGCAACCGGCTCGTAGACATAGTGGATTTCCGGAAAGCCGAAGCGCAAGAGCGCTTTGTTGTAGCGTTCGGTGGCGAGAGCCGGGTCGGGATTGGCGCCGGCAAAGTGCACCGGCCGCCCAGTGACGATGCGTGTGACATCGCCCGACCAGTTTTCGCCCGCATAGGCGCGCAGCCGCCGGATGAAGATTTCCATCAGGTCTTCGAAGCTGTGGCGCTTGGCGAAGATCAAGGTGCCTTGGAAGAGGGTGCTTGCCGCAAATGTCTTGATCGACTGCAGGAAGCGGCAATCGCCGGGATTGTCGATGAACTGACGGATCGCCGCATGTCCGGCCTCGACTTTCGGGGTCGACGCGCCGAGCCGCGGATCCTTCATGAAGGACAGCGCCGTGCGCATGCTGTCGGCCGTGCCTTCCGCGTTTGTGAACGCCATCGAATGCGTTGTCCCGCCATTTGCCGTGGCGAGAACCGTGTTTGTCGTGCCGAAGTCGAAACCCAGCGCCTGAGCCATGCCCGCACCTCTTCATGCCGATTGTGATTGAGACCGGAGCCATGCTCCGCATGAAGGGCGCCCGCGCGCCCAGAATTAGGAGGGCGCGTGATGCCATAGAGGGACCACACATTCAAGGGGGCGCAGGATTGAGTGCAGGCGGAAAGTGAGAGGTTTTTGTGGTCTGAACGAGGATGGCGGGTGACGCGGCGGTTTGTTTCTTTTCCTCATTTCTGTGCTCGTCACAGAGATCCAACCACGGCGCGTCCGCGTCGTGAATAAGTCATTTGCCTTGAATGAGTCTCCTGCGCCCAAGGATTTTGGCGCTGCTGCTGGGTTCCTGCGACGAGCACAGAAATGAGGAAAGGATATATGGCGGCGCCAGACGGCAACCTCATGTCTGCCGTAGCCTTACCTAATCGAAGCGCCCGGAATGTTCCCCTCAACTGGCTCTGCGAGGGAAGGAGATAAGCCAACCACGACAGCAATTGCGCGTGTGCCGGCGCGCGTAGCGGATCTTCCGGCCAGCCACGCACCACCGACCGCTGCTTCGTCCTTACTCCGCCGCGATCGCCGTCGGTTTCTCTTCCTCCCGGACCGGCTTCCTTTGCCGTCCAAGGGTCTGGAGCCAACTGCTCAGCCGGTCCATCTCGATGAAGATGACGGGGGTGATGAAGAGCGTCAGAGCCTGGGAAACAATGAGGCCCCCGACGACGGCGATGCCCAGGGGCTGGCGCAGTTCCGAGCTGGCGCCGGTGCCGAGCGCGATCGGAAGGGCCCCGAGCAGCGCGCAGAAGGTCGTCATCATGATCGGCCGGAAGCGCCGTACGCAGGCCTCGTGAATGGCCTCCATGGGCGACATCGACGTGGAGCGCAGGTTCTCCAGCGCCACGTCGATCATCATGATCGCATTCTTCTTCACAATTCCGATCAGCATCAAGAGGCCGATGAGCGCGATGATCGAGAGGTCGAAGCCCATCACCTTCAAAGCCAGCAGCGCCCCGAGAGCGGCGGCCGGTAAGCCGGACAGAATGGTGAGCGGGTGGATGAAGCTCTCGTAGAGGACGCCAAGCACGACATAGATCGTCAGGACTGCAGCGAGGATCAGAAGCGGCGTATTGCCCTGCGACTGCTCGAAGATCTGTGCCGTACCGCCATAGGACGTAAAGACGTCCGACGGCATGTTGATGTCCTTCTTGATCTGGTCGATCGCGGCTGTCGCATCGCCGAGCGCCTCGCCGGCGGGCAGGTTGAAGGAGACGGTCGTCGAGACGAGCTGCCCCGTCTGATTGATCGTCACCGGACCGGTGTTGCGCTCGACCGTTGCGAAATTCGACAGCGGAACGAGCGTGCCGTTGGTGGAGGCGACGCGGATGTCCTGGAGCTTCTGATCATCCCAGGGCCTATTGGTATCGTATTCGACGATGACGTCGTAGCTGTCGCCGGTGGATTGGATTTGCGCTGCCGTATAGCCGCTGAACGACTCCTGCAGAGTGGTGCGCAACTGGTTGTTGTCGATACCGAAGGCGGCTGCCTTTTCGAAATCCACGACGACATTGGCCTGGAGCGCGTTGTTCTGCGCATCGGTCGTCACGTCGGTGAAACGCGGATCGCTGCGCATTGCCTGCTGGATCTTGTTGGCCCAGAGATTGGTCTGGTCGGCGCCGAGCGCCTGAACGACCAGCTGATACTGGCTCGCGGTCTGGCGGCCACCGAAACGCAGGCTCTGCTGCGGCGTAATAAAGGCCTGCAGGCCTGGTACATTGGCGATGCTTGCCCTGAGTTCGCGCAAGGTCTGGTCGAGCGGCGGACGCTGCTCCTTGTCTTTCAACTCGACAAACATCGTGCCGTTGTTGAGCGGGCTGCGGGCATTGCCACCGACGATCGACATGACGTGGCTGACGGCGGGATTCTGTTTCACGATCGCCGCCGCCTGGTTCTGCAAGGCTTCCATCGCCGGATAGGAGATATCCTGGCGTGCGCGTGTCGAGATGTTCAGGCGACCGATGTCTTCAGACGGAAAGAAGCTCGTGGGCAGCGCCACGAACAGATAGGCCGTCAACCCGACTGAGGCGAGGAACAGGCCGAGGATCGTAGGCCGGTGGCTGAGGCACCAGCCAATCGCCCGGTCGTAGCCTCTGAGCGTGCGTTCAAAACCTACGTCGAACCAGCGGATGAAGAAGGGCGGCTCGCCGTGACCGCTGGAAAGCCGTGAGCTGAGCATCGGCGTCACTGTCAGCGAGACGATGGCGGAAGCGGCGATGGCGATCGCAACGACCATGCCGAACTCGTTGAAGATGCGGCCGACGACTCCGCCCATCAGTAGGATCGGGATGAAGACCGCAATCAGCGACACCGACATAGAAATGATCGTGTAGCTGACCTCGCCCGCGCCTTTGATAGCTGCATCGAGGACCGGCATTCCTTCTTCGATATGCCTAAGAATGTTTTCCAGCATCACGATCGCGTCGTCCACCACCAGGCCGACCGCGAGCGTCAATCCGAGCAGTGAGATATTGTCGACACTGTAGCCGAGCACGTACATCATACCGAAGGTCGAGATCAGCGACAGCGGAACGGCAAGGCCCGGAATGATCGTTGCGGTCAGGTGGCCGGTGAAGAGATAGATGACGAGCACGACGAGGCCGATCGTCAGCAGCAGGGTGAACTTCACGTCGGAAATCGCGTCCCGGATCGGCGTCGCGGAATCGTTCATGACCTTGATCGTGACCGATGCCGGGATCTCGGCATGAAGCGTCGGCAGCTTGGCGTTGATCGCATCCACGACCTCGACCGTGTTCGCATCTGGCTGGCGTTGGATCGCAAGGACGATGCCGCGGTTTCCGTCGTACCAGCCGCCGGTGTACTGGTTCTGGACGCTGTCTTTCACTTCGGCGATGTCGCCGAGATGGATCGGCGCGCCGTTCGGATTTGCGATAACAAGGGAGCGGAATTCGCTCGCGTTGGTGCGCTGCGTGTCGGCATTGATCGTCATGCTCTGCGAGCTGTTCTGCAGCGTGCCGACAGGCACCTGGCTGTTTGCGGCGCTGATTGCCTGGTTGACCGTATCGATGCCGATGTTGCGGGCAAGTAGCTTGTTCGGATCGACCTCGACGCGGACCGCATAAGTCTGCGCGCCGAACACGGACACTTCGGCCACGCCGGGCAGGGTGGAGAGCGACGGTGATATGATGTTTTCGGCAATCGCGTCCAGTTTGGCGCGGGGCATCGTATCGCTCTGCACCGAAAGCAGCATAACCGGCGCGTCGGCCGGGTTCGTCTTGCGATAGCTCGGCGGCGTTGTCATGTTGTCCGGCAATTGCCGTGTCGCATTCGAGATCGCCGCCTGAACGTCGGCCGCAGCCGCGTCGATGTTGCGGTTGAGGTCGAACTGCAGGACGATGCTGGTATTGCCGAGCGAGTTGGTTGCGCTGATTTCGCTGATGCCGGGGATGGTCTCGAACTGCTTTATCAGCGGGGTGGCGACCGAGTTCGCCATGGTTTGCGGCGAGGCGCCGGTGAGCGCGGCCGAGACGTTGATCGTCGGGAAATCGACCTGCGGCAATGCCGCGACGGGCAGGAGCCGGTAACCGGCGAGGCCTGCAAGGATCACGCCGATTGCGAGAAGTGTCGTTGCCACTGGCCGCCGGATGCAGAAGTTCGGGATCATTGTTCCGCCCCCGCCAGGGTTTCGGTTTGATGGGCCGGCTGGATGGCGGAAGCGACTTTCAGCGCCTTATCGTCGAACTGTTCTTCGACCGCCTGCTGGTCGGCAAGCTGGGCCTGTCCCTCGATGACGACATGATCGCCTTCCGAGATCCCGGCGGAAACAGCGGTGAAACCGCCGTTCTCGCGGGCGACCGTGACGGGCGTCATCTTCACCTTGCCGTCTTTCACGACATAGGAAAAGAAGCCATCCGCGCCGGGGCTGACCGCGACGGTCGGGACGACGATCTGCTCCTCTTTGTTGTTGAAGTGAACCACGAGATTGACCGATTGGCCGGGCCAGAGTGCGCCGGATGCGTTTTCGAAGCGCGCTTTTGCGAGAATCGTGCCCGAGGCAACATCGACCGTATTGTCGTAGAAGCTGATCGCGCCGTGGCGCACGCTGCCGTTTGCCGAATCCGGCGCAGTCGTGACATCGACGGGGCCCGTGGCGAGCGACTGCTTCAATTGGTGCAGGTCGCGCTCCTGCAGATGGAATTTCACGTAGATCGGATCGTACTCGGCAATCGTCACGATCGCCGATCCGGCATCGAGGAACGCTCCAGGGCTGACGGTGATATCGCCAAGCCGGCCATCGAACGGTGCACGGATTTCGGTGTGCTCGAGCAGGACCTGATCGGCGGCGAGCGTGGCCTTGTCAGCCTCGACGGTGGCTGCGGCCGTATCGCGGGCGGCTTTCGCCTGGTCGTAAGCCTCTTGCGTGCCGACCCTCTGCGCCAGCAGATCGCCGGCGCGTTTCAGCGCGGTCTCCGCTTCCGAAAGCGTTGCGGTATCGCGGATGATCGTCGCGTTGTCCCTGTCGACTGCCGCCTGTGCGGTCCGGTCATCGAGCTTGACGATCAGGTCACCCCGCTTGATCGTTGCGCCATCAGCCGCAACAATCGACGTAACGAGGCCCTGTTCCTGCGCGGCGATTGTCGTGGTGTTGTTGGCATCCGCCCAGCCAGACGCCGTAACGTCCCGGGGCAGCACGGTTTTCATGGCGGCCACCGTCTTCACCAAAGTAGGTCCGCCGTTGCCCCGCCGGTTCCGCTGTCCGCCTTGCTGATCCGTTGGCGTCTGGCCGACCGCGGCCTGGCGCGTCCCGCCGCCTTGTCGCGCGGGCGCCTTGATGAATTGCGAGACATAGGGAAGCTCGGCGACGAACGGAATCCTGTTTCCGAACTGCCAAATGCCGGCGGCAGCAACAGCAATAACGCTGAGGGTGATCCAGAATTTCCTCATAGATGAGACCGGTCTTGACGGGTTGCGCTAAGTTCCGGCCCTAATTGAGACGCCAATATGCGGCGTGAAAAAGACATAATTTGCCGAAGGCGATCACTAAGCAGTTATAACGGCTAAAAGTTTTGTAATGATCGGCGCTTCGCGCCCGCTATCAAACCGAACGCGCCGCACCGCCGTCGCAACGGATCAGCGAGCCGGTGATATAGCTCGCCGGCTGGCTGCAGAGGAAGGCGGCGGTTGCGGCAAATTCCTCCACTTTGCCGTAGCGGCCGACAGGAATGCGGGCTTCCTTGTCGCTGCGGATTTCCTCCATGCTTTTGCCGGTGCGCTGGGCGGCGGCACCGTCGAGCTCGTCGAGGCGTCCGGTCAGAATGCTGCCGGGAAGGAGCAAATTGGCCGTCACGCCATGGCTTGCGACTTCCGAGGCGAGCGTCTTCGACCAGCCGGCAAGGGCAGGGCGCAGCGTGTTGGAAAGCGCCAGGTTGGCGATGGGCTCGATGACGCCCGACGATGCGACGGTGAGGATGCGGCCCCAGCCTTGCGCCTTCATGCCCGGAAGCAGGGCGTTGGTGAGAGAGATAACCCGCAGCACCATCGAAAAGAAATAGGTCTCGAGCCTCTCCGGCGTCATGTCTTCCGTGGTCCCAGGTGTCGGGCCGCCGGTGTTGTTCACCAGGATATCCAAGCCACCAAACTTTTCCTTGACGGCGGCAGCCACCGTCTCCACAAAATTCTCGTCGGAAAGGTCGGCCCAGATCCAGTCGGCCTTGCCGTTGCCGTTGGCGTTGATCGCTTTGCAGTTCGCCTCCAGCTGCTCGCCGCTGCGGCCGCAGAGAAGCACGTTCGCGCCTTCGCGCGCCAGCGCAACCGCGATGCCGTGGCCGAGCCCGCGCGACGAGGCCAGGACGAGTGCGCGTTTGCCGTTGATGCCGAGATCCATGATATCCTCCAAGTGCTTCGGCTTTCTCTATAAAGCGCAGCGCCCGGGAAAGGGAAGGCACATCCTGGTCGCATTGGCCGAAGAATAATTGACGTTAACGTAAGCGTTATATACGTCAGAGGAGTTGAGCATTGTGCGAAATGGAGGATCGGCTGTCGCTTCCCGGCTCGACAATGCTTTCCGGTTTTGACAAGACAATGACCCGACGAGGGGATTATGGCCGCATCGGCGGCCGAGCGGAGACGGATGAATGACCGACATGACTGAGTTGCCGGAACGCGAGAGCATGGAATTCGACGTGGTGATCGTCGGCGGGGGACCTGCCGGTTTGTCGGCTGCAATCCGGCTGAAGCAGGTCAACCCGGAGCTTTCGGTCGTCGTTCTGGAAAAAGGCGCGGAAGTCGGTGCGCATATCCTCTCCGGCGCCGTGGTCGACCCGATCGGCATCGACCGGCTGCTGCCGGATTGGCGCAGCGAAAGCGATCATCCCTTCAAGACGGAGGTGACCGCCGATCATTTCCTGGTACTCGGCCCGGCCGGTTCCGTCCGCCTGCCGAACTTTTTGATGCCGCCGCTGATGAACAACCACAGCAACTACATCGTCTCCCTCGGCAACGTCTGTCGCTGGCTGGCGGGCCACGCCGAAGCGCTCGGTGTCGAGATCTATCCGGGCTTTGCGGCAACCGAAGTGCTGTACAACGACGAAGGCGCCGTCATCGGCGTCGCCACCGGCGACATGGGCATCGACAAGAGCGGCGAGCCCGGCCCAAACTATACGCGCGGCATGGCGCTGCTCGGCAAATACACTCTGATCGGCGAAGGCGTGCGTGGTTCGCTCGCCAAGCAGTTGATCGCCAAGTTCGACCTTTCGAAGGACCGCGAGCCTCAAAAATTCGGCATCGGCCTCAAGGAGCTCTGGCAGGTAAAGCCGGAGCACCACAAACCGGGCCTCGTCCAGCACTCCTTCGGCTGGCCGCTCGGCTTCAAGACCGGCGGCGGCTCGTTCCTCTACCATCTGGAAGACAATCTCGTCGCCGTCGGCTTCGTGGTCCACTTGAATTACAAGAACCCCTATCTCAATCCCTTCGAGGAGTTCCAGCGCTTCAAGACGCATCCGGCGATCCGCGGTACCTTCGAGGGTGGCAAGCGACTCTCCTACGGCGCCCGCGCCATCACCGAAGGCGGGTACCAGTCGGTGCCGAAGCTCTCCTTCCCCGGCGGCGCGCTGATCGGCTGTTCGGCCGGCTTCGTCAACGTGCCGCGCATCAAGGGCAGCCACAACGCGGTGCTTTCCGGCATGCTGGCGGCCGAGAAGATCGCCGAAGCGATCGCTGCCGGCCGCGCCAATGACGAGGTCATCGAGATCGAAAACGAATGGCGCAAGGGCGATATCGGCAAGGACCTCAAGAAGGTCCGAAACGTCAAGCCGCTCTGGTCGAAGTTCGGCACTGCTGTCGGCGTGGCGCTCGGCGGCCTGGATATGTGGACGAACACGCTGTTCGGTTTCTCCTTTTTCGGTACGCTGAAACACGGCAAGACCGATGCCGCCTCGCTGGAGCCGGCCGCCCGGCACACGAAGATCGATTATCCGAAGCCGGACGGCGTGCTGACTTTTGATCGTCTCTCCTCCGTGTTCCTGTCGAATACCAATCACGAGGAAGACCAGCCGGTGCACCTGCAGGTCAAGGACATGGCGTTGCAGAAATCGTCCGAACACGACATCTACGCCGGCCCGTCGGCACGCTACTGTCCGGCCGCCGTTTACGAATGGGTGGAGAAGGACGGCAAGGACACCTTCGTCATCAACGCCCAGAACTGCGTGCACTGCAAGACCTGCGACATCAAGGATCCCAACCAGAACATCAACTGGGTGCCGCCGCAGGGTGGCGAGGGGCCGGTCTATCCGAACATGTGAGGTCGAGCAGGCTTGATTTTCAAGCATAAGGAGCCCGGCAAACGCCGGGTTCCTTGTTTTTGTTCAGCGCCGCCGGGCCGCGATGCCGGTCGACAATGCTACGCCGATCCCGGTGATGACAGCGGCGGCGATCTCCGCAAGGCCGATTTCCTCCCCCAGCAGGACTCCCCCGCCAAGCGTCGCAAGCACCGGCGTGATCGCGGTGAAGGCAGCCGCCTGTGTTCCGCCCAGCGTTTTGACGGCAGTACCATAGGCAACCATGGCGACAAGGCCTGACAAGATGCCCTGGCTCAGGACCTGCAGTCCGAGATCTTCAGCACTTGCCTGCGCCAGCGAGGTGCCGAAGACGCCGGCAAGTGCGGCAATGATCAGGAACGACCAGATGGCGATCAGCGCGCTCGCCTGGATGGCGGTGAGCCCGCTGCGGCGGAAGGCGTGCGTATAGCTTGCCCAGAGAACGGCGCCCGCCGGCAAAAGCACGAAGCTCGTCCATGGCAGCGATGCATCCGCAAGGCTCTGCACAAGCAAGATCAGCACGCCGCCGACGATCGCGGCGAGGCCGAGCTTGCGAGTAATATCGGGCCGCTCCCCGAAGATGAACACGCCGATCAGCGCCGTTGCAAGCGGCATGGAGCCGCCGAGCAGGATGCCCGACGAACCCGCCGGGGTCGCGTGGATGGCGAGCGTGGCCACGAGAAAGAAGACGGCCCCGGCGCCGGCTACCATCAATGCCAGCAGATGCAAGGGAACGCTCTTCGGAAGCAGGCCGATCTTGAGCCAAACGGGCGAAAGGGCAAGTGCCGGGACGCCGTAGCGGATGAGCCCGATATCGATCGAGCCGAGCGGCGTTGCCGCGCTGTGGCGGGTCGCAAGAAGCCACGTTGCCCAGATGAGCACCGTGACGGTTCCGCCCGCATAGCCAGTGATCAGGGATGGGGACTTCTCGTTGGTGACGCTGAAGCTGGTCATCGGTTTATCCTTCCTTGGTCCGGATCGGTTCCGGCTGAGGAAAAGACTATTCCGAAAGGCCGAAGCATGTCCTTGCTATCTATGGCGTGAAAAACATGTTATCAGCAATGATATGCCAATAATAAAAACAGAAGTTACTGAATATGCCAAATCTTGATAAATTCGATCTGGCCATCCTTGAATGTCTGCAGCAGGATGCGCGCGCCACCAACGTCGAAATCGCCGAAAAGGTAAACCTCTCGCCGTCGCCCTGCCTGCGGCGCATCCGCAACCTGGAAAAGGCGGGTGTGATCCGGGGTTACCGTGCCGATATCGACCGGAAGGAGGTGGGACTGGGGCTCACGGTCTTCGTCGAATTCAAGGTCATCCATCACAGCCGCGAAAATGCGGAGTCCCAGCAGGCGGCTCTCCTGGCGATCCCGGAGATCGTCTCCTGCTTCTTGATCTCGGGAAGCGCGGATTTTCTGGCCGAAGTCGTCGTCGAGGACCTTGCGGCGTACGAGCGGCTTCTCACCGACACGCTGCTGACGCTCCCGAATGTCAGCGACATCCGCTCGAACTTCGCCATCCGCAGCATGAAGACCCATGGCCCTTTGAAGCTGCCGAAGGGAAGGTAGGATCTTGCACGTTCGCCACGTCGGCCGCCAAGCGGACGCAGGCATGCGAGCCAGCCTTTGATGGTGCGGGGAGCTTGTCCCTGCCTCCCTCATCAAGTGAGTTGATGGGGAGGCATTTCAAGCGCTTCGGTCCCAGGCAAACCTGCGGCAAATACGAGCTTGCCGTCTGGCGCTGTCATATGTTCTTCCCTCATTCCTGTGCCTGTCACAGGAATCCAGCGCACCCAAATCCTGGGCGCGCAAGACTCCCTTCTCATTGAAGAACCAATCACGACGCGGACGCGCCGCGGCTGGATCTCTGTGACAAGCACAGAGATGAGGGAGAATGCGGAGACGCCGAGACCTTCTGCACCCTCGTCAGTCGTCTCGTTCTGAGGTGCCCAAAGGTGAAGCTGCGGAGCCTCGAAGGATCGGTTTGCCTAAAGCAACGTCCCGCTGAGGATGAGCAGCGCGACCGAGAAGTAGATCACCAGACCGGTCACGTCGACCAGCGTGGCGACGAAGGGGGCCGAGGCGCTGGCGGGGTCCAGGCGGAACCTTTGCAGCAGGAACGGCAGCATCGAGCCGCAGAGCGAACCGAAGGTGACGATGCCGATCAGGGCTGCGAACACGGTGACGCCGACAAGCAGCCAGTGCTCGCCATAGTCATAGAGCCCGATCTTCTGCCACAGCACGATGCGGGCAAGGCCGACGAGCCCGAGGATGGCGCCAAGCACGATGCCGGTCGGCAACTCGCGGAAGAGCACGCGCCACCAGTCCGAAAGCTTGAGTTCGCCGAGCGCCAGGGCGCGGATGATGAGCGAAGTTGCTTGCGATCCGGAATTGCCGCCCGAGCTCATGATGAGCGGCACGAAGAGCGTCAGCACGATCGCCTTTTCCAGCTCGCCCTCGAAATACTGCATGGCGCTTGCCGTCAGCATCTCGCCGAGGAAGAGGGCCGAAAGCCAGCCGGCCCGTTTGCGGATCATGCCGGGAAAGCCGATCTTCATGTAAGGCTTGCCGAGCGCTTCCATACCGCCGAACTTCTGGGCGTCCTCGGTCGTATCGGCAATCATCGTGTCGATGACGTCGTCGACGGTGACGATGCCGAGCATGCGACCGTCATCGTCGACGACCGGCAGCGCCAGCAGGTTGTGCTTGCGGATCAGCCGGGCGACGTCCTCCTGCGTCATCGACGGGTGACAGCGAACGAGGCCGCCCTTCTGCGCAACGGAAAGAACCGATGCCTGCGGTTCGCCGGTGATGAGGCGGCGCAGTGTCACGACATTGGTCAGCACCTGCGTTGCCACATCGAGGACGTAGATCGCATAGACCGTCTCGCGCGAGCGCTCGACCTGGCGAACATGGTCCAGTGTTTCGGCAACGGTCCAACTATCCGGCACGCTGACGAACTCGGTCGTCATGATGCCGCCGGCCGTGCGCGGCGGATAGCCCATCAGATGTTTGACGGCGAGCGCAGTCGGGTCGTCGAGCTTTGCGAAGAGGGTCGCGCGCGCATCCTCGTTCAGTTCAAGGAAGAGATCGGCGACGCGGTCGTTTGCAGTGGCGTTGAGGAGCCGCGCTGCATGCTCGACCGGCATCTTGGCGAGGATTGCGGCAGCGTTGTGCAGCTCCGGCCTGCCGAGAATACGGACGGCCTTCAGCTGCTGAAGCGCGGCGAGGATCGCCGCTGCCTCCGAGGCTTCGAGTGTATTTAGACGCTCGACGTGCTCTGCGGTGGTAACCGCTCCGAGGCTGTCGTTGGTGAAGAAACGGGCGGCATGGCCCGCCCGCAAGGGGAAGCGATTGAAGTTCATTGGCTCGCCTTTCCGTCGATCCGCCGCAGCGTCCGACGGGCGAGCCCGACAGGAGTCGGTCAGCGCACGGCGGCCGCGTACGGCAAGGGCAATCGACTGCTACTGTCGCTTGGCATCGTGTTGATGGCTCCATTGATTATTCGCGGAAAACAGCTGTCATCCGCGTGCCGCAAGACCTGCCCCTCCGATTGAGAAAAGTCAAGCGGCAGCGGTTGGTGAGCCACAATGCCGCACCTTCCGCGGCATTGTGCGTGAACATCGGCGTTGGTCAGAAACCGGCGAGTACCGCCTTGCCCTTCATCCTGCCGCTTTCGACCCTTGCATGCGCCTTCTTCAGATTGGCTGCATTGATCGTGCCGACGGTTTCGGTGAGCGTGGTGCGGATCTTGCCGGTATCGACAAGCTTCGAGATCCTGTTGAGCAGCTTATGCTGCTCGATCATGTCAGGTGTCGAAAAGAGCGAACGCGTGAACATCAGTTCCCAATGCACCGAAACTGCCTTGCGCTTGAAGGGCACGATATCGAGCACCTTTGGATCGTCGATTAGCGCGAAGCGGCCCTGCGGTGCGATCGACTCGACGATGTCGGCGATATGGCTGTCGGTGTTGGTTGTCGAGAAGACGAAGCCCGGAGCGCCGATGCTGAGGGCGCCAATCTGCGCCGCGAGCGGCTTCGAGTGATCGACGACGTGGTGTGCGCCAAGTTCCTTCACCCAGACCCGTGTTTCGGGACGGGAGGCGGTTGCGATGACCGTCAGATCGGTCAGCACGTGGGCGATCTGGATGGCGATCGAGCCGACACCACCGGCGCCACCGATGATAAGGAGCGAGCGTGCGGCCCCCGGCACGGGATCTTGAACCTTCAACCGATCGAACAAGGCTTCATAAGCGGTGATCGACGTCAGCGGCAGTGCGGCAGCGGCCGCGAAATCGAGGCTCTTCGGCTTGCGGCCAACGATGCGCTCGTCGACCAGATGAAACTCCGCGTTCGAACCCGGGCGATTGATCGCACCGGCATAGTAGACTTCGTCTCCCGGCTTGAAGAGCGTGACATCCGCTCCGACGGCCCTGACGATGCCGGCGGCGTCCCAGCCGAGAACCTTCAATTCATCTGCAGGCGGTGCCATATGCGCCCGCACTTTCACATCGACCGGATTGACGGAGACGGCCTTGATCTCGACGAGCAGGTCATGCCCGGTCGCTTCCGGGACTGGCAGGTCGACATCGATCAGCGAGGTTTCGGCGGAAATGGGCTGTGGGATATTGTAGGCGACGGCGCGCATGGAAAACTCCTGTGTTCGTTGCACAGAGGCTAGATGCGTCTTATGTTCCAAGAGTGCAAGAATGCACAAATTCTGTACGTAGTACCAAAAAGGATACTGTCAAATGTCGCTGCCCCGCGCCAAGCTGACGAAGAATTTCCCCGGCTGTCCGGTCGAGGCGGCGCTGAGCTATGTCGATGGAAAATGGAAAGGCGTGATCCTGTTCCACCTCATGGACGGAACATTGCGCTTCAACGAGCTGCGCCGGAAGCTGCCTGCGGTGACGCAGCGCATGCTGACCAAGCAGCTGCGGGAACTGGAAGAATCCGGCCTCGTCTCCCGCACCGTCTATCCGGTCGTGCCGCCGCGCGTGGAATATGCACTGACGCCGCTCGGCGAAACGTTGAAGCCGGTCATCCGAGCACTGGCGGCCTGGGGCGACGAATATGCTCTCTGCCGCCCGGAGGGCCACGAACTGCGCGATCCTTCATGCGCTCCGGCTGCTGCGCTCCAGGCGTAGCGACGCGAAATAGACGAAGAGGCCGAGGAAGGACAGGACGGCGCCGACATAACCCGTTGCCGCAAAGCCGTAGCCCCAGGCAATCACGAGGCCGCCGAGCCAGGCGCCGAGCGCATTGGCGATGTTGAAGGCGGAGTGGTTGGAGGCGGCGGCAAGTGTTTGTGCGTCGGCGGCGACATCCATCAGCCGCGTCTGTAGCGCAGGACCGGCCGCAAAGCCACAGCCGACGAGGAACACGCAGACTGCCAGCATGATAGGGCTTGATGCCGTCAGCGAAAATAGTGTCAGCACGGCAATGTTGAAAACCAGCGAACCGCCGATCGTCCCCATGATCGACTTGTCGGCAAGCCAGGAGCCGATGACGTTGCCGGCATTCATGCCGACGCCGAAGAGGACCATCATCAGGGCAACCATGCTCTCCGGCAGCATGGCGACCTTCGTGGTCGTGCCGGCAATATAGCTGAACATCGCGAACATGCCGCCATAGCCGACGGCTGCGATGCCGAGCGTCAAGAGGACCTGCGGCCGCTTGAAGGCGCCGAGCTCGCGCAGGAAGCTGGCGCCGTCCGCGACTTGGTCGCGCGGCACATAGTACCAGATGAGTGCCACGGTCACGAGGCCGATGACGCCAACAGAGGTGAAGGCGACGCGCCAGTCGAGCGACTGGCCGAAGAAGGTGGCGAGCGGCGTGCCGAGCAGGGTTGCGATTGTCAGACCCAGCATGACCCGGCCGACGGCGCGCGCCCGTTTGTGCACCGGCACCATCGAGGCGGCGACGATTGCCGCGACGCCGAAATAGGCACCGTGCGGCAGGCCGGTGATCAAGCGCATCACGGTGAAGCTCTGGAAGGTCGGCGCAAGAGCGCTCAGGATATTGCCGGCCGCGAAAATGCCCATCAGCAGCAGAAGCAGCGAGCGGCGCGTCATCCTGGCGGCGAGAACGGCGATCCCTGGCGCGCCGATGACGACGCCAAGCGCATAGGCGCTGATGACGTAACCTGCCTGCGGTGTCGTGACCGAAAATGTGTTCGCCACATTCGGTAGCAGGCCCATGATGGCGAATTCGCCGGTGCCGATGCCGAAGCCGCCACAGGCAAGTGCCAGTTGCACCAGAGCGACCGCCATCGGCGAGGGGGCTTCCGAAGCCAAACTGGAATCGATGGAATCGTCTACGGCGATCTGGCTCACGGGAGCTCCTGAGGCATGTCTGCAGGGCAACCCATCCGGAGAGCGGGCGCTGAGGCGGATGTCGGCCATTCTATGGCGGGAGGTGGAAACAAGGGCCTCCATCATTGAAGTTATGGGGGACCGCGCCATGGGCGTCGAGTGCGTTTTTTGCAGTGCAGCGTCCTGCTATGTGCATATGTCAATTGCAATATTTACGTTTGGGTCTCGCAGACAAACGGCCGCTAAAGGCATGCCGCGCTTGAAAACGAGGCGGCTCCAACCATCTTAAGGGACTTGGAACGAGACGCCACGACGCGAGGAACGGCACGCCTGATGAAGCTTGTAGGTTTTTTCAACAAAGACGGTGGTACCTTCCGGACCACCGATATGGAGGCCTACGAAAAGCGGGCAGAGGCGACCTTCCGGGAAGCGGGACATGACTTCGAGGCTATCGTCTTTTCCGGCAAGGAGATTGTTCCGGCGATGGAGCGCGCTGCCCGGCGCGACGACATCGACGGCATCGTCGCGGGAGGCGGCGACGGCACGATTTCGGCGGCGGCCTCGATCGCCTGGAAGAACGGCGTCGCCCTCGGTGTCGTACCGGCCGGGACCATGAACCTCTTCGCCCGCTCGCTGAAAGTGCCGCTCGATATCTGGCAGGCGCTGGATGTGCTGGCGACCGGCGAGGTCGATCATGTCGACATTGCTAGCGCCAACGGCCGGCCCTTCATCCATCAGTTCTCGGCGGGGCTTCATGCGCGCATGGTGCGCTACCGCAACTCCTTCAGCTATCGCTCCCGCTTCGGCAAGATGCGCGCCAGCGTCCGCGCAGCCATCGGCGTCGTGCTCAATCCGCCTGAATTCGAAGTCGAATTCCAGGCGCTCGGCATGCGCGAGACGCGTCGCGTATCGGCCGTTTCCGTCTCCAACAATCCCTTTGGCCAGAACGCGCTGCTGTATGCCGACAACCTGCGCAGCGGCGAGCTCGGCTTCTACACGGCAAAGCCGCTGAAGCCGATCGGCGTCGCCCGCCTTGCCATCGACATGTTGCGCGGCAAGGTGCGCGAAAACGCCGACGTGATGGTCATGCATCCGGCCGAAGTGCATCTGCATTTCCCGAAGCTGAGGGCAAAGGCCAATTGCGTCATGGACGGCGAGCTTCTGCCACTCGCACGCGACATTTCCATCAAGCTGCATCCCGAAGAGCTTAAGGTGCTGGTCAAGCAGGGTCTTGCCGCGCAGGTCAATGAGGCCGAGCGGCGGGAGCCTGCGGCTTAGTTTCCCTCTTCACGCCACCATCGGCCCAGTCGCATTGGAAGGCGAGCACGGGCTTCGAAAATCCCTTCAACCGCCGGCGCATCGCGTGCGTGAAGATATCGGTGGTGCTGTACTCCCGAAAAATGTTCTCCGACACCAGGATATGGTCGCTTGCGGCGGCTGCGCACAATCGTGCTGCAAGTTGCACCGTGGAGCCGAACAGATCGTTGCTATCCTCGACGGGTTCGCCGCAATCCAATCCGATGCGAACATGAATCGGCTCAGGATTTCCGCGGTTGTAACGTTTGAATTCCTGCTGGATGTTTCTTGCGCAATCGACGGCCGCAGCTATCGAGGCGAACGTCGCCATGATGCCGTCGCCGGTGTGCTTCACCTCGCGGCCTGACCAGTGGTCGAGGCATCTGCGCACAACCGAGTCATGCGCCCTGACCAATTCGGTCGCCATTCGGTCGCCGAGGCGCGTTGTCATCGCGGTCGAGCCGACGATATCGGTGAACAGGATTGCCCGGTGGCCCGAATCCACTTCGCTTGAGACTTGCCCAGGCGCCGGCTCAGGGTCATGAATGCGGCCGAGAAACGCCTCAACCGCCGACAGAGCGACTTCGACAACCTCACCGGCGACGAAGCCATGCGCTTCGCGGTGCACGCATTGAGCGGTTTCCGCGTCGGGCGCGTCCATGAGACAAAATGCGGTTCCACGCCGCTGGTCGAACCAGTAGGTGAGGAACTTGACCCCATACCGGTCCTGAATCTCGAGATCCTTGCGATGTGCCTCGGCAACGTCGGCGGCTGTGGTTCCCGTCAGTTCATGCCGGTCCATGAAGATAGCCATTTGCCGCGCTCCTTTCGGAAGCCTCCGCCTCAGGAAATTTATTCTACGACTTGTACACAGCCCGGTCCACCTTTGAGATGGTTATGGGGCAGGTGTTTGCCGCGCTGCGGCGCGTAACATCAACAGAGGGAGAGTTCTCGCTTTATCGCGTATCTCAGCAAGCTTTAAACCCTCGGCAGATAAGTCCGATAGTCGAAGTCCGAGACTGTGCGCAGATAGGTGACTGCTTCCTTGTGCTTGGTGTCGCCGTAGAGCTTCCGGTAGCGCTCGCCGAAGATGTCGGCGATGAAGGGTGATGCGCGAAAGGCTTCCACCGCCGTCAGGAAATCATGCGTCAGCCGCGTCGCGTTTGCCGGCACATGCGACGGCGTCGTCTCTTCGCCGGGGTCGAGCTCGTTATCGAGGCCGAGCAGCATGCCGCCGAGGATGGCGGCCAGCAGCAAGTAGGGATTGGCGTCCGCGCCGGCGACGCGGTGCTCGATCCGCGCTGCCGGTCCGTTCATGTCCGGGATGCGGATAGCCGTGCCGCGATGGCCGTTGCCCCAAGTGAGATCGATAGGCGCAAAGGAGCCTGGCTGGAAGCGGCGGTAGGAGTTGGCGAAAGGCGCGAAGATCAGCTGCGCTTCGCACATCGTCTTCAGCATCCCAGCGCAGGCGGATTTCAGCTTCGTCGGCTCTCCGCCCCTGGCGTCGAGGATGTTGCGGCCTTCTCTGTCGATGACACTGGCATGCACATGCAGGCCGGAACCGGCGTGTTCGGAATAGGGCTTGGCCATGCAGGTCGATTTGAGGCCATGCTTGCGAGCCGCCTGTTCGGCGATGCGCTTCAGGTAAATGCAGTCGTCGGCCGCCGCCAGTGCATCGGGCCGGTGCAACAGGTTGATCTCGAACTGTCCGGGACCGAACTCGGCCGTTGTCGCCTCCGCAGGCAGGTTCTGCGCCTTGGCATAGGCGCGCACCGTCTGCAGGTAATCGTCGAGCGCATCGACGGCGCTCATGTCGTAGAGCTGGAATCCGTTCGGCTCGCGGCGATAGGTCAGGCTTTTCGGCGGTGAAGGACGGCCGGTATCCCGCCAGTCCTGTTCCATCACGTAGAACTCGAGTTCCGTCGCGACGACCGGTGTGAGGCCGCGTTCGTCGTAGCGCTTCAGCACCGCTGCCAGGATCGCCCGCGGATCCATGAAGCTCGGGCTGCCGTCGAATTCGTGCATCGTCGCCAGCACCTGCATGGAGCCTTCCGGCGCCCAGGGCATCGGCGCAAGGCTGCGCTCGTCAGCTATGCAATTGCCGTCCGGATCGCCGATCGTTAGCGACAGGCCGGTGATGTCGTCATTATCGTCGCCCCAGATGTCGAGCGACTGCGTCGAGGAGGGGAGCCGCACCTCGCCTTCCCGGATCTTCTTCTGAGCGTCCAGTGGCATCTGCTTACCGCGCAAATCGCCATTCATGCCGACGAGCAGGATTTCGATCCGCGGTTCGCCCACCGCAGCTTTGCCGTGCATGATGTCAGCCGTCATGATCTTGAAAATCCCCTCGGACAAGCCCAAGGTCGTAGCTCATTGAGACGGGCCTTTCAATCTCCGCAGGTGTTTTGCAAATCATGTCCGATACTTACCAGCGCTCAAATCTCGCCGCCATTGACGCCGCCCACCATCTGCATCCCTTCTCCGACATGAAGAAGCTGAATGCCGATGGCACGCGCATCATCCAGCGCGGCGAAGGCGTCTATATCTGGGATAACCACGGCAGGAAGTATCTCGACGGTTTTGCAGGCCTGTGGTGCGTTAATGTCGGCTACGGCCGCAAGGAGATCACCGATGCCGTCGCGCGGCAGATGAACGAGCTGCCCTACTACAACACCTTCTTCGGCACCACGAGCACGCCCACGACCCTGCTCGCCGAGAAGGTGACCGCGCATGCCGGCCCGCGCTTCAATCATGTCTTCTTCACCGGCTCCGGATCGGAAGCCAATGATACATGGTTCCGGATGGCGCGCGTCTATTGGAGTGCCGTTGGCAGGCCGTCGAAGAAGATCGTGATTGCCCGCAGGAATGGCTACCACGGTTCGACGGTCGCCGGCGCCAGCCTTGGCGGTATGAAATACATGCATGAACAGGGCGACCTGCCGATCCCCGGCATCGTCCATATCGGTCAGCCTTATTGGTATGGCGAGGGCGGCGACCTTTCGCCTGCGGAATTCGGCCTCAAGGCGGCCCGCGAACTGGAGGCGAAGATCGATGAACTCGGCGAGGAGAATGTCGCCGCCTTTGTTGCGGAGCCGGTGCAGGGTGCGGCGGGTGTCATCATTCCGCCGGAAACCTACTGGCCGGAGATCGGCCGCATCTGCAAGGCGCGCAACGTCCTGCTCGTCACCGACGAAGTCATCTGCGGCTTCGGCCGCCTCGGCGCGTGGTTCGGCCATCAGTATTTCGGCGTCGAGCCGGATCTGGCGCCGATCGCAAAGGGCCTGTCATCGGGCTACCTGCCAATCGGCGGCGTGCTCGTCAGCGATCGCATCGCCAATGTGCTGATCAACGAGGTCGGCGATTTCAATCACGGCTTCACCTATTCCGGCCATCCGGTCTGCGCCGCTGCGGCGCTGGAAAATTTGCGCATCATCGAGGACGAAAAGCTGGTTGACCGCGTTCGCAGCGATATTGGCCCTTACTTCGCCGAAGCCTGGGGCGCGCTCGCCGATCATGACCTCGTCGGCGAAGCGGTCAGCATCGGCCTGATGGGCGCCCTGCAACTCACTGCGGATAAGAAGATGCGCGCCCGCTTCGAAAAGCCCGATGCGGCTGGCGCGCTTGTCCGCAACCACGCGCTTGCGAACGGCCTCGTTCTGCGAGCCACTGGCGACCGCATGCTCGCTTCACCGCCGCTGGTCATCACCCATGAGCAGGTCGATGAAATGGCGCGGATTGCAAAGATTGCGCTGGATGCGGCGTGGAAGGAGCTGAAAACCTAATCCGCCGGGGCGACCCACGCGTAGCCGAAACGATAGGTATCGCCGTTCCGGGCGTAGTAATACGGAACCTCGATCATCGAAATCTCCGGCGCGATGCTGCTGAGTTCTGGCACCGATTTCAGCCATTCGGCCGCTCTGCCGGGCAGGACATTACCTTCCGTAGCACCGAGCGGCCAGACAATGAGAAGCGGGTGTTTTTTCGAGATCGAGACTGCAGGCTTGAACCCTGGATAGTCCGTTGAAATCACGGTCGCCGGAAGAAGGTCCTTCCGCAAATTCCCCGCAAGCAGGCTGCCTTCCGCCAAAACCGCGGCAGGCTCACCCTGTTGCCGGAGTACGGCCGCGAGTTGGGCGTAGGGCATGTTCAAGCGCTCGTAGTCGCCGTTCAGGGTGGCAGCCGCAATGCGTCCGAAGAGAATACCGGGAACGGCAATCATGATTATCGCGAGGATCGGCAAAAGACGGCGCAGAGGATTCGAATACTCGACATGCGATGCCTCGATCTTCAGGCACAGATAAAGCGGGATGATGAAGAAGAGCGGCACCAGCCAGCGGTCCTTGACATGGGCCGCTCCGCCGAAGAGGACGAGAAGCAGGATGCCGAGGATGGAAAAGAGCATCATGCGCTCAAGGAGCCGTGTCCATGCCGATCTGCCGGAGAATGCCGAGAGAAACGGCTTGCCGAATGCGATCACGAAGACAAGTAACGTGACCGCACAAAAGCCAATCACGGCCAGAACGAGCGACCCTGAACCCATGACGACCTGCATGGCATAGCTCGCGTTGCCGCTGTCGGTCAGCTTTTCCAGTGTCCGGGCCGTGGCGAAGCCGAGATTGTCCTTTAGCCAGAAAAGATGCGGCAGGGTGATAAGAAATGCTGTGACCGCGGTCACGACCGTACGCCAGTCGAAGACGCGCTTGCGCATCGGCGGATCGAGCAGTGCCGCCAGAAGCGCCGAGGCTGGTAGCAAGGCGAAGTTATATTTCGACAGCAGGCCGATGCCGATGCCGACGCCCGTCACGAGATACGAGAGCATATCCGGCTTCTTGAGCGACCGGATAAATCCGTAGAGGAAGACTGAGCCGGAGAAGAACACCGCGACCGTATGCGTCAGGTCGCGCTGCATTTCGAATGCGACCTGCGGAAGCGTCAGAAGTCCCAGCGTCGCGATTGCGGCGAGCGTGCTGTTTTTCAGGATCATCCGTGCTGTCAGGCCGTAAAGCAGGTAGGATGTAAAGAGCAGGGCATTCTTGACGACGGCAAGCGAAAGCAGCGAGACGCCGCCGAGCGAAAAGACGGCATATTGCAGCCAGTTGTAGAAAGGCGGCTGGGGTCCATAGCCGGCGGCGAGCCATTGCGAGCGGAAGGCCTGCTCGGCTTCGTCGAGTCCGAGCGTCGGCGGCATGGCCAGGCGGACCGCGATCTGCACGAGAAAATATGCGGCAAGCAGCGCGAAAACCCACCGCATGTCGGTGTCGCGGGCCTTGTCCATGTCCTCGTTCATTTCATTTCCGTTCAAGCCAGGCAAAGCCGAGCGCATAGGTGTCGCCGCTCTTGCCAAAGTGGTAGGGGAGCGCCAGCGAGCCGATCGCGTCGGGTTCCAAGCCGTTTTGCTTCAACCAGGTCGAGATTTCCGGTGGCATCGGCGCTTCTTTCGGATTCGGCCCCCGCCAGGCGACGAGGATCGGCCGCGCGGCCGCAGCGTTCATCGCGATTCCGGGGTTTGGAAAGCCGGATATTATCACGGGCACGTCCGGCAGTTGGAGCCTGAGATTGCCGCCGACATAGCGATCGCTCGCAATGATGAGGGCGGGAGGCTGCCTGTTGTCCGTCATCGCCTTGGCGAAATCAGCGAAGGGAACGTTCAGCTTCGTGTAGGAACCGATGAACTCCGCCCCGATTACCCTTGCCGCAAGCGCGATCAGCACGAGTGCCATCAGCACGGGAACGACGTTGAGAAAACGCTTGAGCCCAAGCGAGAGATCGGCGCCTGCCACTTCGAGCTTGCGGAAGATGTAAATGGGCAGAATGAGCAGGAACGGATCGAGCCAGCGTTCGCGGATATGGGTTGCGCCGGTCACGAGGATCACCGCGACGACCGCGATCAGGCTGATGACTATCATGCGCTCCATCAGTCTTGTCCAGCAATCGCCCGCCGAAAGTGCATGGATGAAATCGCGCCGGAAGGCAGCGGCGAAAATCGCGATCGGCAGGGCCGCGAAAGCAATGATTGCAATAAGAAGGGAGAGTAGGCCCTTACCTGCCGGGAACAGGTCGCTCGCCTCGCGGCTATCGATCATCTTGCTTAGCGTGCCGTGGGAAGCCAGCTCGACGTTGCCGTAAAGCCAGTGGAGATGCGGCAATGTGATTGCCAGCGCAATCGCAAACGCCGGCAGAATCCGCCAGTCGAGGAGACGCTGCCGCCATTCCCGATCCGGGATCACAGCCGCCACCGCGATGAGCGGCATCAGTGCGAAATTGTATTTCGCGATGATGCCAACCCCGGTTGCGATGCCGAGAATGAGATAGCTGAGGAGACTCGGGCGCTCCAGCGTCCGGAAGAAGCCGAAGAGGAACAGCGAAGTGGCGAAAAGTAGCGCCACCGTATGAGTCAGGTCCTGCTGCGCCATGTAAGAGACCTGCGGAAGCGTAATCAGCGCGAGCATCGCCGCAGCCTGTAGCGTGCGGTCCTTCAGCATCTCGCGCGCGGCAAAACCGTAAAAGAGGTAACATAGAAAGAGCAGGACGTTTTTCGGAATGCTCAGCGCCCAGATCGACGGTCCGGCAACGGCATCGACGGCATACTGCATCCAATTGTAGAACGGCGGTTGTGGACCGTAGCCTGCCAGCAGATATTGCGCGTAGAAGGTCTGCTCCGCCTCGTCGAGCTCCAGCGAGTGGGGCAGGGCGGCGCGCAGTAGGATGTTCAGCAGGAAATAGCCGGCAAGCAGCATGCTCGCGCTGCCAATCGTGCCGCAGAACCGTTGCATCAGCGGGTCGCCCCGCCGCCTGTCAAACGTCGCTTCCATCGAAAATCTGCCGGACGATGTAATTCGGCGAGGCGTCGTCGCGATAGTAGGTGCGGGCGATCATCTCCGCCAAAATACCGGTGGTGATTAATTGCACGGACGACAGCAGCAGGACGACGCCGACCATGAGCATTGGACGGGTTCCGATATCGTTTCCGAGAATGAACTTGTCGAAGAACAGGTAAAGCAGGATCAGCGCCGCGAGCGCGCCGAGGCCGAGGCCGAGCGAGCCGAAGAAATGGCCGGGCCGCGCCTTGTAGCGCATGAAAAACATGACCGACAAAAGGTCGAGGATCACGCGGAAGGTCCGCGAGATGCCGTATTTCGACTGACCGTGCTGGCGGGCGTGATGACTGACGGCCATTTCGCCGATGCGCGAGCTCGGGACGACGCCGGCAACCCAGGCGGGGATGAAGCGGTGCATTTCGCCCATCAGCTTCACCTGCCTGATGATCGAGGCGCGGTAGATCTTCAGGCTGCAGCCGTAGTCGTGCAGCTTCACGCCGGTGATACGGCCTATCAGGTAATTGGCGCACCAGGACGGGATCTTTCGCAGCAGCAGAGCGTCCTTGCGGTTCTTGCGCCAGCCGACCAGGAGATCGAGTTCGCGGCGCTCGAGTTCGGAAACCATCGACGGAATGTCTTTCGGGTCGTTCTGCAGGTCGCCGTCCATCGTTGCGATCAGCCGGCCCCGCGCCGTGTCGATGCCGGCCTGCATCGCGGCAGTCTGGCCGAAGTTGCGCTGCAACTCCACGATCCTGAGCGCCAGCCCTTCACGGCCGAGATACTTGCGGGCATTGACGAGTGTGGCATCCGTGCTGCCGTCATCGACCAGGATAAGCTCCCACCGGCAAGCGTATGTCACCATCGCATCGCATATCCGTTCGACAAGCGGGCCGACGCTTTCTTCCTCGTTGAAAACCGGCACCACAAGCGAAAGTTCGAGCGATTGGTCTAGATCATTTGCGCTTCGAAGCGACTCTGACGTTGTCTGCAACTCTTATTGCTCCTAAAAGGCCGTAACGGCCAGTCGAGCGGCGTTTTGGCCGCTGAAGTCAGGAAGCCTAGTACATGAACTCTCCGGTTGGCGCTAGCCGACAATCCTGGTTAGCGCGCAATCGCATGACGCTGCTGACGGTCGTAATCGTCGCAGCCTATGCGCTTTTCATCGAGTGGTTCTGGGGATGGTCGGCCATCATCGCCCAGTGGGCCACCGTCGGCGCGATACCGATCCTTGTGGCGCTTTCCTTGTTGACCAGCACCTACTTCCTGCGGACGTGGCGCATTCTCGATTACTTCCCGCGGGAGACGGCAGGCCAGTTCCGCACGCTTTTCCGGGTGACGCAGATTCATAACCTGCTCAATATCATGCTGCCGTTCCGCACCGGCGAGACGAGCTTTCCGGTTCTCATGCGCGCGGAATTCGGCATTCCGCTGACGCGGGCAACCTCCGCTCTTCTGGTCATGCGCCTGCTCGATCTGCACGCGCTGCTCGCCGCAGCTGGCATCGGATTTGCGGCAGCCGCTCCGAACGCCCTTCTGGCCTGGCTTTTGTGGGCCGCATTCCTGCTTTTGCCGGTCGCGGCTTTCGTGATCCGCAGGCCGCTGCTTCGCTTCGGCTTCAGACTTTTTCCCGCCAAGGCGCAGGGCTTCCTGTCGGAAATCGAAATCGGCCTGCCCGCAAATGCCAGAGCCTTCGCACGCGCCTGGGCCATGACGGCGGTGAACTGGCTGGTGAAGGTCGTCGTGCTCGCCTGGGCGCTCAGCCTCATGGGAATTTCGCCGCTGACGGCGAGTTTCGGCGGTGCGCTCGGCGGCGAGCTTTCCTCAGTACTGCCCGTCCATGCGCCGGGCGGCGTTGGCACTTATCCGGCAGGCATTACGGCAGGCGCCGTTGCCCTGGGCGCATCGACCGGCAAGGCGGCGCTCGATGGGCTTGCTCAGGCAAGCATCAATGCGCATCTGCTGATCATCGTTTCCGCTCTGACGGGAACCGCGATCTCATTGCCGCTCGGACGCCGCCGTCAGTTCTGATATCCGCTTGCGCAGAAAAGCCTGCTCTGGCCCTTGCTGACAGAGGGACAGCGCGCGTTCATAGGCAGCGATCGCCTCTGCCCGGCGGCCGAGCTGGCGCAGGAAATCGGCGCGTGCGGCATGCGCAAGGTGGTAGCTGCCGAGTTTCCCGGATGCCAGGATGCCGTCGACGATCTCAAGGCCTCTTTGCGGCCCCTCCGACATTGCGATAGCAACCGCCCGGTTGAGCTCCGCGATCGGCGAGGGCTGTGCCGTAGTCAACAGGTCGTAATAGGCGGCGATGCGCGGCCAATCCGTGGCCTCCGGCGTCTCGGCCTTAGCATGTTCGGCGGCAATAGCGGCCTGGACGGTGTAGAGACCGACTTCGCTGGGCTCCATCGCCCGCCGCAGCAGGTCCAGGCCTTCCTCTATCTTCCTGCGATCCCAGGCTGACCGGTCCTGCTCGGCAAGTAGGATCAGGCCGCCATCCTCAGTGCGCCGCGCCCGCCCGCGGGAATCCTGCAGCAGCATTAGCGAAAGCAGTCCCTCAACATCGGGGTGCGGCAGCAGGCCTTCCACCAGCCGCGCCAGCCGGATCGCCTCGGCCGTCAGGTCCGTTCGGACCACTTCCGTGCCCGAAGACGCTGAATAGCCTTCGTTGAAGACGAGATAGATGACGTGCAGCACGCGGTCGAGCCGCTCGGGCAGTTCGTCGAGGTCGGGAACTTCATACGGGATGCGCTCCGTCCGTACCTTGCTTTTCGCCCGCACGATCCGCTGTGCCACGGTCGGTGCCGGAACGAGGAATGCATGGGCGATCTCCTCGGTCGTCAGCCCGCAGACTTCACGCAGCGCCATCGCCATCTGCGCATCCGACGGAATGGCCGGATGGCAGCAGGTGAAGATTAGCCGCAGCATGTCGTCGCCAATAAGCTCCATGTCGCCGATCTCCGTCGTATCGGCCTCGCCGTAAAAACTGTCCTCGATATCCTGCAGTGACGCATCGAAGCGCCTGCGTCGCCGGATATGGTCTATCGCCTTGTGGCGGCCCGTGGAAACGAGCCATGAAAACGGGTTGGCGGGAACACCGTCGCGCGGCCATGTGCGAGCCGCCGCCGCAAAGGCGTCGTGCAGCGCTTCCTCCGCCCGGTCGAAATCACCGAGCAGGCGGATGAGCGTTGCCAGAACCCTGCGCGATTGCGACCGGTATATGTCCTCGATCAGTTTCTCCAAGCGCTACTCCGGTAAAGTCAGTATCCGCACCGGCCTGAGTTCCACGGCGCCGACACGCGCGGAGGGGATGCGTGCCACAATCTCCTTCGCCGCTTGATCGTCCCGTGCTTCGATGACGTAGAAACCTGCAAGATGCTCCTTGGTTTCGACATAAGGGCCGTCGGTCGCCTGCAGCATGTTGTTGCGGACTCGCAGCACGGTCGCTTTCTCCGGCATCTCCAGCGCATCGGAGTGGATCATGATGCCCTCGCGGCTCAGCTCTTCATCGAAGCTGAAATGCGCCTTGACGGGCTCTCCTTCGGCGTCAGCGTACCGTCGATGTCGGCGGGATTATAGATCAGGCAGAGATAGCGCATTGAGCTATCTCCCGTCCGTGATCGAATAGGCGGGGCGTATTTCGACCGAAGCGTATTTCAGGATCGGGAAGGTCGAGACGATGGACTTCGCTTCCTCCATATCCCTGGCTTCGAGCAAGACGAAGCCGCCGAGGTGTTCCTTGATTTCGGCAAATGGACCATCCGTGGCGACTGTCGCTCCCTTCCGGATTCGCAGCGTGACGGCTGACGCCGGCTCGCGCAGCGCAAGTGCTTCCTGAAGGAAACCGCGCTCCTGCCAGAGGTCGTCGCTGGCGATGCACTCCTGCGTCAGTGCATCCCATTCCTCCTGCGGAACCAGCTTGCTTTTCTCGGTATCGAACCAGAACTGGCAAAGAAACTTCATGGATGCCTCCTCAGCCGAACGTGTAGATGGGGCGAACTTCGATGCTGCCGAGCTTTGCCAGCGGAATGCCGGCGGCAACGCGTATGGCATCGTTCAGGTCTTTCGCGTCAATGAGGATGAAGCCGCCGAGTTGTTCCTTCGTTTCGGCATAGGGGCCGTCGGTCACCGACATCTCGCCATTGCGAACGCGAACGGTCACGGCACTCTTCGGCGATTGCAGCGCCTCGGCCCGGATCATGTGACCGCTGGCGACGAGGTCCTCGTCATAAGCGAGCGAATCCTTGTCGAGCCTCGTCTTCTCCCCTTCGCTCATGCGCTCGAGCACAGACGGCTCGAACCAGACCTGGCACAGATATTTCATGGCTACTTCCTCCCGGCTTCCTGTCACAGCCTGTAGACGAAGAGACTAGACGCAATTCGACAGCAAAGAAAAAAATCTTTGTTCAGGCCTGAATGTCGAAATCGCCGTCGCGGATTCGACAAAGCTCCATCGATAACCTCGAAGGAGTGAAGGACATGGGAGTTTTGGAAGTCGCCATTGCAAGTTTCATCTGGGCGCGGCGCAACGAGCAGGCTCGCGAAGAATTTTACGAGACAGATATCCGTTCGTTTTTTGCGCGGCTCGTGGTTGCTTTCGCGATATTTGCGGCAGTCATCGCCGGCCTGCAAGTTGCGGACTCACGCGATGCCGATCCGCAGATGGTTGCGGATCGCACAAAGTTGGAGACGGCGAGGTAAGACCTTACTGGAAGGCAGTCTCGAAGAAGCTGCGCAGCTTGCGCGAATGCAGTGCTTCCGGCGGCATTGCCGCGAGCTTCTGGATGGCGCGGATGCCGATCTGCAGGTGCTGGTTGACCTGCGTTCGGTAGAAGGCCGTCGCCATGCCCGGCAGCTTCAGCTCGCCATGCAGCGGCTTGTCGGAAACGCAAAGCAGCGTTCCATAAGGCACGCGGAAGCGGAAGCCGTTGGCGGCTATCGTTGCCGATTCCATGTCGAGTGCGATGGCGCGCGCTTGCGACAGCCGCTTCACCGGGCCGCGCTGGTCGCGCAGTTCCCAGTTGCGGTTGTCGATTGTGCCGACGGTGCCGGTGCGCATGATGCGCTTCAGCTCGAAACCTTGGTAGCCGGTGATTTCGGCGACGGCCGCTTCCAGCGCCACCTGCACTTCGGCAAGTGCGGGGATCGGCACCCAGACCGGCAGGTCGTCGTCGAGAACATGGTCCTCGCGCATATAGGCGTGCGCCAGCACGTAGTCGCCGAGCCGCTGGCTGTTGCGTAAGCCGGCGCAGTGGCCGAGCATCAGCCAGGCATGCGGGCGCAGCACGGCCACGTGGTCGGTGATCGTCTTGGCGTTGGAGGGGCCGACGCCAATATTGATCATGGTGATCCCGCCATGGCCCTTCTTCTTGAGGTGATAGGCCGGCATCTGGGGCAGGCGGGGGGGCGTGGCATCGGTTTCCGGCTGGCTCGATCCGGCGTGTGTGATGATGTTGCCCGGCTCGACGAAGGCTGTGTAGCCGTCCTCGCCGCCGCCCTTGGCGATCGTCTCGCGCGCCCAGGCGCAGAACTCATCCATGTAGAACTGGTAGTTCGTGAAGAGCACGAAGTTCTGGAAGTGCTGCGCGCTCGTTGCCGTGTAGTGGGCAAGCCGGGCCAGCGAATAATCGATGCGCTGCGCCGTGAAAGCCGCAAGCGGCGAGGGTTCGCCCGGCGGCGGGATATATTCGCCGTTGGCGATCTCGTCGTCGGTCGTGTTTAGGTCCGGCGTGTCGAAGAGATCGCGCATCGGGATGTCAATGAAGGTCGAGGCGGAGGCTTCGACATGCGCGCCTTCGCCGAAGGCGAAATGCAGCGGGATCGGCGTCGAGGATTCGGACACGACGATTGGAACGTTGTGGCTCCTCATCAAGAGCGCCAACTGCTCCTTCAGGTAATGGCGGAAAAGCTTCGGCCGGGTGACCGTTGTCGTATAGACGCCCGGCGCCGTCACATGCCCGTAGGACAGGCGGGAGTCGACATGGCCGAAGCTAGTCGTTTCGATACTGACCTGAGGGTAGAAGGCGCGGTAGCGCGAGGTGATCGGCGCGCCCTTGGCAAGCTCCGAAAAACTGTCGATCAGGAAGGTGGTATTGCGTTCGTAAAGCGCGGTTAGCGCGTCGACCGCCTGTGCCGGATCATCGAAGCTTTGCGGTTCAAAGGCAGGCGGCGAGGAAATATCAAGAGGTAATGGAGAGATTCTTTTGCTCATGGCGCATTATAGATTGCCCTTACTAACAAGCAAGCGACGCGCCTGCAGCCCGCCGGGGAATATTTTAGCGCATACCGGTGCAGAAGGGGCTGGTCACGTTGAGGCACGTGTAGTTCGCGCCAAAATGCGACTGCGCGCCGCCCCCGCCGCCGCGCACGACGGCTGCGGAAAATGTGATCGCGAAAACCGCCGCGAACAGCGTGATGACGGTGAAGCGTCTTGCCAGAATAAGCACGTCCATGTTCCTTGGGCCGAGATGCGTCTTATCGTTGAGATAAGTCTTGCCACACCCCGGCTGAACGGGTGCTGAGGTCCCGGTTCATTTGGCGTTCACAATGGTTGACGGCTTGAAGGCGGCGCCCTGCCACTTATGTGTTGAGTCCCGCAAAGGAGATTTTGATGACGGCACCGATCGAACTTTATTACTGGCCGACCCCGAACGGCTTTAAGATCAGCATCATGCTCGAGGAACTCGGCGTTCCCTACGAGGTGAAGTACATCAACATTGGCAAGGGTGAGCAGTTCGCGCCGCACTTCCTGAAGATCGCGCCGAACAACCGCATGCCGGCGATCATCGACCCGGACGGCCCCGGCGGCGAGCCTATCTCGGTCTTCGAATCCGGCGCCATCCTCCAATATCTCGGCCGCAAATACGGCAAGTTCTATCCCACGGACGAGCGGATGCGCGTGCAGGTGGAAGAATGGCTCTTCTGGCAGGTCGGCGGCCTCGGCCCGATGGCCGGCCAGGCTCACCACTTCCGCAGCTATGCGCCGGAGAAGATCGAATACGGCATCAACCGCTATACCAACGAAGTGAACCGCCTCTACGGCGTCATGAACAGGCGGCTGGAAGGGCGGGACTATCTCGCCGGCGAATACTCGATCGCCGACATGGCCTCAATCGGCTGGGTCATCCCCTATGAACGCCAGGGCCAGGACCTCAACGAGTTTCCGAACCTCAAGGCCTGGTTCGAGCGCATGCACCGGCGCCCGGCGGTTCTAAGGGGAATCGAAGTCGGCAAGGAAGAGCGCGAACGCCAGGCGAATATTGCTGACGACAAGGAAGCGCAGAAGATCCTCTTCAACCAGCGCGCCCGCTGATATGCGAAAGCCCGAGGGCTGAAAGCGACGGTCACTCGAAGCATGGTGCTGAGGGCGGCCGTCGCTGCTGAAGGTATTTCGGCGCGGGTGGAGGATTGGTTTTGCAATGTTCAAAAGTCAGACACACAAGTGTCGCTTTAATCGGGGGATTCTGCGACAGCTTGACGAATCGGCACTTGCCCGACAATTTTGTTCTGGCGTGGCCTGCGCCTAACCTCCCAGACCTTCCCCAGCATGGTCTTGAACGGAGGCAAAGGGACTTCTGTCTCGGGTCGCTGTCTTGGTCCGATCGTTTCGGGTGGGTTGCTGGGGAACTGCGTCCGGGACGTGAAAGGCCTGACAATGACGCAAAACGGAAATCTCAAACGCCGTGTACGTGCTCGCGCGGCCAAAACCGGCGAATCATACACCGCAGCTCTCCAACATATTCGCCAGCCGCCAGGCAAGCCCGCTATCCATTCAATGCGGATCGCTGTAGCGCAAACATCACTGTTCAACGATCCCCGTGACATTCCGGCGCTTCATGCCAGCGCGGCAGAAATGCGTCGCCTCATGGAGGAAGCTCATAAAGCCGGGGCTCGCCTGTTACATTTCCCGGAAGGCACGACCTGCTGGCCACATAAACGGATCATGTCCGAAACCGGACCTAGAGAAATCGGGCCTTCCGACTGGACGCGCTTCGAATGGGGCGCTTTGCGCGAGGAACTGGAAGCGACCAGAAGACTTGCGAACGAGCTTAAGCTTTGGACGATATTCGGTTCCGTCCATCAACTCACCTCGCCGCACCGGCCGCATAACAGCCTTTATGTCGTCTCCGACCGTGGGGAGCTGGTGACGCGCTACGATGAGCGCCTGCTATCGAACACGAAAATCTCGTTCATGTACTCGCCAGGGAAGATCCCAGTGACTTTTGAGGTGGATGGCTTCCGTTTCGGCTGCGCGATCGGCATGGAAGCGCACTATCCCGAGATATTCATCGAATACGAGAAACTTAATGTCGATTGCGTCCTTTTCTCGACAGCAGGAGACAGCCCTTCTAATGCTCCGGCATTTGCCGCTGAGGTATTGGGGCATGCGGCAAGCAATATTTACTGGGTCAGCTATGCCAACCTTGCACCCCAGAGCACGGCCGTTCCCTCGGGAATTGCCGCTCCAGATGGTCAGTGGGCAGCACAATGCCCTAAGAACGGTATGCCCGCTATTGCTGTCGCTGACATCGAAATTGATCCGGAAAATCTTGCAAGGCCATGGCGGCGACGGGTCCGGACCGATCTTTACACGCCTCATCAGGTAAACGGTGATCCGAGGAGCGACGGCAAAAACCTATTCTAAATGATCTCCGACCGTTTCGGGGCCGACTGGGTCCCCTGACACCACGATGTTGTCGTGGGTTCCTGACATTCGTGCCAAACTCGTTGTCAGTAAATTCCAAGGAAAATGTCCGTCGCAAAAAAATCAGCGCAAGGTCGACTTTGCGACGGACTGGGCGTCTTAAAGCCGCGTCCAGCTCTGCGACTTGCAGAGCACCTTGAGCACGCAGCCCTTCATCGTCAGCGAATTGCCGGTAACGCTTCCCGAGCCGCTGTAGGTCTTGTCGTTTTTCGGGTCGGTGATCTCGCCATTATAAGTGCCGCCGGTGCCGGCAAGCGTTCCGATCTTCTTGCCGGCGAATTTGCCGGTCTTCAGCGTGACGCAGTAGCTGCCACCGCAAGAAGCGATTTGGGCGGTTTCGCCCGAGTCCGTCTTCCAACTGCCAACGATGGGCTCCTCCGCATAAGCAAGGCTGGCCGAAAGCGCCATTGCGCTGGCAAGAATAAGTGTGCGGATCATCTTTTCCTCCCTGATGTCCTGAGCGCGGCGAAAATAACTGACGCGAACGTAAAGGTGAATATCCGCGTCGGTGAAAATCGCCGATTTCCAGCGTGCTTTTGCGCCGGATTTTTCCATTTCTCTTTTTGCAGGCTGATTTTGTGGTGAACGAAAGGTTGATTTTCAAATATGAATCTTTCGTAAAATTGTGCGAAAAGTCCTTAATGCGCAGGGACTCCGATGTTTAACAAAAACCCAATTTTACCAAGTGTTTGCACTTTGTTTGTCTCAAATTAATCATGCATTTTAGGCGTTTTTTGAAAGCGTGCCGGCATAGTGGAGCCATCAAACGAGCGGGCAAACCCGCCACACCGACGGGACCGAAAGCTGCGATAGACGGCACGGCGCGGAAGGTAAAACAGGGCAAGTCGATAACAGGCTAAACAGGGATTAAACCGATGGCACGCTTTGAAATGCACAATGCTGAAATGGCCACCATGGGTGGCGACAACAACGCCGATATCTTCTGCGAAATGGGCCTGATGTATGCAACGGGCCGCGGCTGCGACGTCGATCTCGTCGCCGCCCACAAGTGGCTGAACATCGCCGCGATCAAGGGCAATGACCGTGCTGCCGAGCTTCGCGCCGATGTCGCCGCCACGATGGACAAGATGCAGCTCGCCGCGGCACTCCGCGCCGCCCGCGAGTGGATGACGGTCCACTGAGACCGTCTCCGGCACGAAGGAATAATCGAGAGAAATAACAACCTCAAAACGAGGGGCTGGCGGGCGCTTTGGACAAAGCCTGAGCCGGGAGAACGGAAACCGCGACCGGCAGAAACAAGGCCGGCGCGGTTTTTCCGTTTAGAGCCAAGAGAACGCTTCAATCTAACCCAGCGAGCGGAGAACCTGGGGCAGGGCGTCCTCGAAGCGGGTCATATCCCGCTCCGGCCCGACGCTGACGCGGACGCAGCGGTTGAGCGGCGCGACCCCCGGCATGCGGATGAAGACGCCATGTTGCATCAGTCCTTCGACGATCGAGCGAGCATAGGCACCGTCGCGTCCGGCATCGATCGCGACGAAGTTGGTGGCGGACGGCAGCGGCGACAGCTGGTTGGCGCGGGCGATTGCGGCGATGCGCTCGCGCGCGGCATGAATATTGCCCACGACCTCAACAAGATAGGTTTGATCCTTGAGCGCGGCGCGTGCTGCCGCTGTCGCCAACCGGTTCATGCCGAAGTGGTTCCTGATCTTGTCGAAGGCCAGAGCCGTGCCGGGCGTCGAGATTGCATAGCCGACCCGGGCTCCTGCTAAGCCATAGGCCTTGGAAAAGGTCCGGGTGCGGACAACGTTCGGCAGGCCGATCAGTGCCTCGATCGAGGGAAGCGAGCCGGCAGGGCCGGTTTCGCTATAGGCCTCATCGAGCACCAGCAGGCAGGTTTCGGGAAGGGCGCGGGCGAAGGCGATGATTTTGTCCGCATCCCACCAGCTACCCATCGGATTGTCCGGGTTGGCGAAGTAGACGAGCGGTGCGTTCTCGCGCTTCACCGCATCGAGCAGGCCGGAGAGGTCCTCGCGGTCGTTGGCGTAGGGCACCGTCACCAGCCGCCCGCCGAAGCCAGCGACATGGAAGTTGAACGTCGGGTAACCGCCGAGCGACGTGACGACCGGCATTCCCGGCTCGATCACCATGCGGGCGATCTGGCCGAGCAGTTCGTCGATGCCGCCGCCGATCGCGATGTTAGCAGCCGTCACGCCGAGATGGGCGGCCAGCGCCTCGCGGAGATCGAAGTTTTCCGGATCGTTGTATTTCCAGATGTCGCCCGCCTGCTCGCGCATCGCGGCAAGCACGGAGGGCGCGGGGCCGAAGCCGTTTTCATTGGCGCCGATGCGGGCCTCGACCTTGAGGCCGCGCTGGCGCTCGATGGCCTCGGGACCGACAAAGGGAACGGTGGAAGGAAGGGCGCTGACCAGTGGCGTGAAGCGCGAAAAGGCGGACATCGAAATGCAGATTCCCGGGATGATGAAAAATCGCGCCAACAATAGGCGCTGGCATCCTCAAGGCAAGGAAGATTATTTCATAGCGCGCGGACTGACTTACGGTCTGCTTTCGATGCGCGTCGAGCGGCGCGCTTCCATTGCCTCTATGTTGCCGGCCATGAAATCGGCGCGCACGACGCGTCGAAGGATTTCAGGATCCATGACGTTGATGAAGCGGACGCCGATGCGCTCGTTGTTGCGGTAGACCTCCGCGCAACCGATGCGATAGGCAAGGCCGAGAATGTTGAGATAGTAGTGTTTTGGCAGCCCGGCCGTCGACGAGACGACGAAGGTGGCACCGCCGCGGGAAATATCGAGGATTTCAGCGCTTCGAAGCGAGATACCTGTCAGGCATGGACGGACGGCGACGATGCGGGCCGGGCGCTGCACATTGAACTGCTCCCAGCGTACGTCGTAGACTTCCGATCTGACCGTAGCAAGGTGCGTTGCTCGGAGCATGGACATGACGCGGCTCTCCCTAGGCCAGCTCATCCTGGCCCTGTTGTCGCATAGCGTCACATGAATGCTTTTCGCATTCGTCAAACGGATCGGGACAATTTTAATGAAAGCTAATTTTGTTTTTAGGCGCACAAGCCTGATTTCGCGAGTTCAGGTATCGGATCACCTCTCCGAATCGATTTATGCGTGGACCCTCCGAACTCTTTCAATTACTGTACGTTTTGCCTCTGTCGATGAAGCGTTTCGCTTCGAATAATCCATCAAGAGGAAACGAAAATGGCTGACATCAAAGTGCCGTGGGAATCATGGGTTGTGGTCTGTGATGGTGCGAAGGCTTTGATCATGCGCAATGCAGGCAATGCGCTTCTCATGAACCTGCAGGTGTATGAAACGCTGAGCCAACCCAGCGAGCCCACCCGCGAACTCGGCTCCGATAAGCCGGGACGGGCCCACGCTCCGGACGGCACGAGCGGCAGCGCCATGGAGCAAACGGACTGGCAGGCGCAGGCGGAAGCAGATTTTCTGAGGCAGATCGCTGCGAAGCTGGATAAGCTGGTCCGTGAAAAAAACGCTCGCCGCATCATCCTGGTGGCGCCGCCCAAGGCGCTCGGTACTTTGAGGCCGAACCTGAGCGCCGAAGCGCTGGCAGCTATCTCGGCGGAAGTCCCCAAGGATTATACCAACATGCCGGTCGATGAGATCGAGCGCCGCCTGGTTGCCTGATCGGTCCACCGGAAGAAGAGCGTGTACAAGGGCTCGCGCTCTTCTCACCCGCCGCTGTTCCGTCCCGCGAACAAATCCTCATTCTCGCCGAATAGCGCTGCCAGTCTGTCGATGACTGCGCGCACCTCCGGCCGCTGGCGTTCGTCGTCATGCGCGGTGATCCACATGTCATAGGTGAGCGGCTCGATGATCGGTCCGGCGCGTGTCAGGCTGGGCTCCGCATCGCCTATGAAGCACGGAAGCACGCCGCGCCCGGCGCCGCCGCGGATCAGGTGGAAAAGCATGTGTGGCGTATTCGTCCAGCCGGTAATCCAGGAGTCCGGCTGCTCGAAGGTCCATTTGTCCGCCGGCGTGATGGCGCTGTCGGTGCCGAGCGAAATCCAATTGCGGTTGTCATTATCGAAGCTTGCCGCCTGGTAGGCGGCGTGCGCGACCGTCACTGATCGCCGGATTGCGATATTGCCGTTTTCCGGGCGGCTGTGCCGGATGGCGATATGCGCTTCGCGATAGGTGAAATCGATATTCACATCGCAGGTCTTGTAGCACATGCGGAACCGGTCTTTCGGCGTCCAGATTCTTGCCAGGTGGTCGGCGATGAAACGCGACGTCCAGCTGTCGGCCGCCGTCGAAACGATCGGCAGGGTTAGCACCTCGCCGCGCCAGTCGGAGATCGATTGCGCGGCCTCCTGCATCAGGCGCACGCGCTCCAGAAGCGCCGTGCCGTCCTTTGCCAGCAGATAGCCGGTCGGACCGCGTGTGAAAAGCGCGCGGCCCGTGGCGCGCTCCAGCGCCAGCATGCGCCGGCCGATCGTCGGCGGGCTGAGGCCGGTCTTTGCCGCAGCTGCCGACAGTCCGCCGGCGGTCGCCACGTGGAAGAAGAGTTGCAGATCGTCCCAGTTCGCGTCTTTCATTTCTGAAAACCCCCTTTCTTCCGCAAGCTCTACATTCGGCGACGGCGAAGGCTTAGTTCAAGTGCTCCAACAGATAGATGGAGAACCTGACAATGCTTCTCAACTGGGTAGCTCTCTGGAACGGGCTGGAGACAAGAAACAGAAGCGGCCGCCACGACCCTTTCGCAGACCCGCTCGACGGGCCGGATTGGGACGGCCTGCGGTGGCTCCTGCCGTTGATCGTGTGGTTTGCCGCGCGCGACAGCGCCCGCCGTCCCGACCGTAAGGCGAAGCGCGTCAGACGTCCGCTTCGAAGCTCAGGCGCAGCACATGGTGCAGGAATTCCGCATTGATCAGCATGTTGAAGCTGATCGTCACGAGCTCGCCTTCCCGCTTGACGACCGTCGAGCCGATCTCGTCGCGGATGCCGAGAATTTCGAGGAAGAAGTGGTTCGGAACCTCGATCGTCGGGCTCACTTCGAGGACGGCGCCGGCGAGATTGATGGTGCGGATCAGGCAGCGGACCTGCGTGCCGGTGCTGAGGTGATGGCCGACGAAAATGATCTTGCCGGGCCGGTCGAGCGAGAAATCCCGGTAGGATTTCTCCTGCTTGTTATTGTCGTCGTTGAGGTGCGTCTGAAAGGCCATATTAGCCTCCACTCGTTGTCCGATTGAAAGGTAACGCAAGAATGCTGACAGGTATTGAACAGGATCAATAGAATTTGAGCCTTATGCGTGGCTGGACAAGAAATCCCTTGATTTTCAGCGATCGGTGGAGGCAGGACGGTCCATTCTGGGGCGTTCTTGACAGGACGAGCGGCGTCGCCCATATCAGGCGCTGGTTCGAGGCGCCGGCCGCTCGCGGATGAAAGTCCATGGTGAAGTCCTCGAAGTTCACATCGCAGCCAATTGGTGCATGCTGACTGACGGCAATGCGAGCTCCCCTTTGCAGTCGAAATGGCATGCCTTCCGAAAGGCTGAACACATGACGACCTATCTTCCCATCGATGAACTGAAGGCGCAGGCAAAGCGGCTTCGCCAGGCGATGGAAACGCGCGGTAGCGCGATTTCGCACAGCGCCGCACTCGAACTCGTTGCCCAGCAGCATGGCGTGCGTGACTGGAACACACTCTCGGCTCTCGCAACGAAACCGAACGCCGATCCCATCACAGCGCTCTCCGTCGGCTCGCACGTGCGCGGCCGCTACCTGAACCAGCCGTTTACCGGCAAGATTCTGGCACTCGCAGAGACCGGCGGCGGGCTTCACAAGATCACAATCCATTTCGATGAACCGGTGGATGTCGTGACCTTCGAGAGCTTTTCCGCCTTCCGCCAGCGCATCAACGCGCAGGTTGACACGAACGGCGTCTCGCCGCGCAAGACATCGAACGGCCGGCCGCATCTGGCGCTCGATATCTAGCCCGGAAAGGCTCTAGCTGCCGGAGAGGTCTAGCTCTTGCCGGTCGCCGCTGTGGTTGCAGCGGCGTCGGCCTCCTTCAGCGCTGCGCCGCATTCTTCGCAGCAGACCTCGACGATCTTGCCGCCGAGTTTGACGCTAATGGCTCCGGGACCGAGTTCGCAGTCGCAGGCAGCGCATGTGGTCTTCTTCATCTGATGATCCTCCGGTTGATCGTCCCCTGATCGGGACGGGACCATAAGATCGCAGTGAACCACCTGCGCGGCTTTCGCGCTGTCAGATTATTTAGCGATCGAACGCGGCGCTAGGCCTTCAGCAGCCATTCGTGCTCGGGTGCGTTGTAGAATTTCCAGATGCGCTTCGGACCGGCCATGACGTTGAGATAGTAGAGGTCGTAGCCATGCGTCGCGGCGCAGGGGTGATAGCCCTTGGGAACGAGCGTCACGTCGCCGTCTTCCAGCACCATCACCTCGTCCAGCGACCGGTCGTCGGTGTAGACGCGCTGGAAGCCGAAGCCCTGCGGCGGGTTCAGGCGATGATAATAGGTCTCTTCGAGGAAGCTTTCGTGAGGCAGGTTGTCCTGGTCGTGCTTGTGCGGCGGATAGGAAGAGGTATGGCCTCCGGGCGTGATGACTTCGACGACCAGCAGCGAATGCGCCGAGCCGTCGTCCTCCGGCATGATATTGTTGACGTAGCGGACATTCGTGCCCTTGCCGCGTGTGAGCGACGGATGCGTGCCGGGCGGAATCGCCTTGGCTTGGTAAGTGCCGCCGCCGGGAGCGGAGCAGACAGCGAGCTCCAGATCGGTCTCGGCCGTCACCGACCAGGTTGATTCCATCGGGATATAGATCGCATGCGGCGCCCCCTCGAACGGGCTCATGCGCTCGCCGAGCGTACCGAAATCCTTCGTGCCGGCCGTCGCCTTGCCCTTGCCGCTTACCCAGACGAGGCAGATCTCGCGGTCGCCGGTCTCGCCGGACGCTGTTTCGCCCGGCTTCAGCCGGTGGAGGTCGAAGCCGACATAGGTCCAGCCGGCGCTTTCCGGCGTGACATGGATGACGCGGCCGCTCGTGCCGGACGGCTTCACCTTGAGGTTTGGCATGGTGTGTCTCCTCGTGCGTTAGTGGGGGCGGCCCCCTCATCCGGCTGCCGCCACCTTCTCCTCGACGGGAGAAGGGATGTGCCGCGCTGCGTCTTGCTCCGAAGACCCGGTAGGTCTCCCGTTACCCCTTGGGAAAACCTTCCGTTTCCACCGTGTAACCCGCAGCCGTCATGACGCGCATCAATTCAGCATGGCCGATCTCGGCCATCTTCTGCGGGGGCGCTTTACGCGGGTCCTGTTCGGCCTCGACCACGAACCAGCCTTCATAGCCGTAATCGGCGAGCCGCTGGACGATGGCGCCGAAATCGAGCGAGCCGTCGCCAGGCACGGTGAAGGCGCCAAGCGCCACCGCGTCGAGGAAGGACTGCCGGCTGCGGTCCAGTCCATCCACGACAGGTCTGCGGATGTCTTTGACGTGAACATGGTTGATACGGGCGTGGTGGTTGTCGACAGCGCGCAGCACGTCGCCGCCGGCAAAGGCCAGATGCCCGGCATCGAGCAGCAGCGGAATGCCTTCGCCGGAATTGTGCATGAAGGCGTCGAGCTCCGGCTCGGTTTCGACCACGGCGGCCATGTGATGGTGATAGGAGAGCGGCATGCCCTGGTCGGCACACCATTCCCCGAACTCGGTGACGCGGCGCGCATAGGCCTTCATCTCGTCATCGGAGAGGCGCGGCTTGGTCGCGAGTGGCTTGGAGCGGTCGCCCTGTATGGAGCGGCCGACCTCGCCATAGACGATGCAGGGCGCATTGACCGCTTTGAACAACTCGATCATCGGGGTGATGCGGTCTTTGTTCGCGGCAAGTTCCTCGTCGACTAGCGTGCCTGAGAACCAGCCGCCACACAGCGTCACGTCGGCGGCGCGCAGGATGGGCAGCATCACCTGCGGGTCTTCGGGGAAACGGCGGCCCTTTTCCATGCCGGTAAAGCCCGCGCTGCGCGACTGCCGCAGGCATTCCTCGAGGGACACATCGTCGCTGAGCTCAGGAAGATCGTCGTTCCACCAGGCGATGGGCGACATGCCAAGTTTGGCCTTCATCAATAGTCTCCTTAAAGGCATTGTTGGACGAGCGGGACCGCTCTTCCGGTAAAATGGCAGCAGCCGATCAGCCGACGCGCTGGGCGGCGCGTGCCTTTACGTAAGCCGCATGCGCCTTGTTGACCTGTTGGCGAGGGCTCACTTCCGGCACTGCGACATCCCACCAGTGGCCGCCGGCTTCCGTCGTGATCAGCGGGTCGGTGTCGATGACGAAGACCGAGGTGCCCTCGTTATTCTTCGAATCGGCAATCGCCTTTTCCAGTTCGGCAATCGAGGAAACTTTGACCGCGATGGCGCCCATGCTCTCGGCATGCGCCCGGAAGTCGATTTCCGGCATCACTTCGTGATAGGAGTCCTTCAGCAGGTTGTTGAAGTTCGCGCCGCCCGTTTCCATCTGCAGGCGGTTGATGCAGCCGTAGCCGCGGTTGTCGAGCAGAACGATATTCACCTTGATGCCCATCATCACCGAGGTCGCAAGCTCGGAGTTGAGCATCATGTAGGAGCCGTCGCCGACCAGAACGAAGACCTCTTTGTCCGGGTTCGCCATCTTCGCACCGAGGCCGCCGGCGATTTCGTAACCCATGCAGGAAAAGCCGTATTCCATATGGTAGCTGCCGGGGGCTGTGGCTGGCCACAGCTTGTGCATCTCGCCCGGCAGGCCGCCTGCCGCACAAAGGCCGATCGCCTTTTCCAGGTCGATCGAGCGCGTCACCGCGCCGATAACCTGCGCATCCGAGGGCAGGGCGGCATTGGTGGAAGCCATCGCCTTGTTGGCTGCATCCATCCAGACGTTCTTTTCCTTCGTCGCCTTTTCCGCAAGTGCTGCCGGCGCCTTCCAGCCGCCAAGCCCCTTCGACAGCGCCTTCAGGCCCTCGCGGGCGTCGGTGACCAGCGGCTGACCGTTATGCTTATAGGCATCGTAGGCGGCGATGTTGAGGCCTAGGATCTTCAGCTTGTCGTTCTTGAATAGCGCCCAGGAGCCGGTGGTGAAGTCCTGGCAGCGGGTGCCGACGGCGATGATGAGATCGGTTTCCTCTGCCATGGAGTTGGCAGCCGACGTGCCGGTGACGCCGACGGAGCCGAGCGCCAGCGGGTGGCGCTCGTCGATCGACGATTTGCCGGCCTGGCTGACGGCGACAGGAATGCCGTGCGCCTCGGCGAAGGCTGTCAGTTCCTTCGTCGCCTGTGAGTAGAGCACGCCGCCGCCGGCAATGATCACCGGTTTTTCGGCCGACTTGATGAGCGCGATCGCGGAAGCGAGCTCATCGGTGTCCGGATGCGGACGGCGGATCGTCCAGACTTTTTCTTCGAAGAGGCTCTCCGGATAATCGAAGGCTTCCGCCTGGACGTCCTGGCAGAGCGAGAGCGTCACCGGGCCGCAGTCGAGCGGATCGGTCAGCACCTGCATGGCACGCTTGAGCGCCGTGATGATCTGCTCGGGGCGGGTAATGCGGTCGAAATAGCGCGAGACCGGGCGGAAGGCGTCGTTGGCCGAAACCGTGCCGTCGCCCCAATCCTCGATCTGCTGCAGCACCGGATCGGGCGCGCGGTTGGCGAAGATGTCGCCGGGCAGGAAGAGCACCGGGATGCGGTTGACATGCGCGACGCCGGCTGCCGTCACCATGTTCAAGGCGCCGGGGCCAATCGAGCTCGTGCAGGCCATAAAGCGTTGGCGGAAGCTCGCCTTGGCATAGGCGATCGCCGCATGCGCCATGCCCTGTTCGTTATGTGCGCGATAGGTCGGCAGCTCGCCGCGCACCTGATAGAGAGCTTCGCCCATGCCGGCGACATTGCCGTGGCCAAAGATCGCCCAGACGCCGCCGAAGATCGGTACCTTCCTGCCGTCGATCACGGTCATCTGCTTCTTTAGGAAATGCGCAACAGCCTGCGCCATCGTCAATCGGATTGTCTTGCCCATCGGGCACCTCCCAAATGCTCTTAATTAATGCAGCCCGCGGGTTTTCAACCAGGCCTCGGTCAGTCGGCGGAAGCGTCCGGCCATATCGGCGATCGCTTCCTCATCATTCATGTTGCCGGAGAGCCAGGCGCGCGCCGCGTCGGCAAAAATGGTGCGGCCGACGGCAAAACCCTTGACGGAGGGCGCGGCGAGCGTGGCCTCGAAGCCTTTCACGAGCTCTTCGGCGGGCGCCTCCAGCCCCAGCAGCACGATACCGCGGCACCACGGATCGTTCTTGGCGATCACGGCCTCGATCTTCTTCCAGGCAGCTGTCGAAGCCTGCGGCTCCAGCTTCCACCAGTCGGGTTTGATACCGCGCGCGTAAAGCTCTTCCATGGCAGTCGAGATCGTGCCGTCGGTCAGTGGTCCGTTCTTGCTGGCAATGATTTCGACCAGCAGTTCGCGGCCCACCTTGCGCGCCGCCTCGAAGAGTGTGCGCAGCTTCTCCTGCTGCTCGCTCTTCAGATCGGCCGGATCGTCCGGATGATAGAAGCAGAGGCACTTGATACAGTGGTCGAGCGGCCATTCGACGAGTTGCGAGCCGATGTCCTGGCTAAACTCGAAGCGCAAAGGCTTTGAACCCGGCAATTCGACGGGCCGTCCGATCCAGGAGAAGTTTTTGGCCGCCGCATCGAAGAAGGCATCGCGGCCGAACCGTTCATCGATCAGCATGCCATAACCATCGCGGCCATCGGCAACGCGTGCCGCCGCCTCGACGGCCAACCGCTTGAAGGCGACGATCTTCTTGTAGTCGATACCCAGCTCGTCGCAGACGCTGGTGAGTTGCGATCGATGGTCGATGGCGAGCGCCATCAGCAACGGAATGTTGCCCTTGCGCGTCGATGCCCAGTGGATGTGGTTGATCGCCTCGTCCTTGCGCAGCGCCCGATGCTCGCTGCCGTTCTTCAAAAAGAAGTCGAGCTCCGCCCAGGTCGGATATTCCGGTGAGCAGAGCAGGCGGGAGACGGCGAAGGCCCCACAGGCATTGGCCCAGGTCGCGCAGGTCTTCAGCGGTTCGTCCTTCAGCCAGCCGCGCAGGAAGCCGGACATGAAGGCGTCGCCGGCGCCGAGCACGTTGAAGACCTCAATCGGGAAGCCCTGGCCGATGATGCCCGCTTCCAGATCGTTGGCAATCGGCCCATCGTAGACGATGCAGCCCATCGCGCCGCGCTTCAGCACGATCGTTGCCGCGGAAAGGCGGCGGATCTCCTTCAGTGCTCCAAGCACGTCGTCCGCGCCGGAAGCAATCAGGATTTCTTCTTCCGTGCCGACGATGAGATCGCAATCCGGCAGCGTCTCTTTCATTTTGGAAGAGACGCGGTCGGACTTCACATAGCGCTCGAAGCCTTCGGCATGGCCGGCAAGCCCCCAGAGATTCGGCCGGTAGTCGATGTCGAAGATCACCTTGCGCCCATTCGCCTTGGCAATACGGATCGCCTTGCGCTGCGCGGCCTCGGTATTCGGGCGGGAAAAATGCGTGCCGGACACGAGAACCGCGTGCGACGACTTGATGAAGTCCTCGTCAATATCGTCTTCGTCGAGCGCCATGTCGGCGCAGTCCGAACGATAGAAGATCATCGGTGAAACGCCTTCGCCTTCCACCGCAAGCAGCACGAGCGCCGTCAGCCGTTCCTTGTCGGTCTTGATGCCCTTGGTCGCAACACCTTCGCGCGCCGACTGCTCGATGATGAAACGGCCCATCTGCTCATTGCCGACGCGGGTGATCAGGCCGGACTTGAGGCCGAGGCGAGCTGTGCCGATCGCGATATTGGCCGGGCAGCCGCCGACGGATTTGGCGAAAGAGCCGATGTCCTCCAGCCGTGAGCCGATCTGTTGGCCATAGAGATCGACGGACGAGCGGCCGATGGTGATCACATCAAGAGACGGCTCGGGCCGCGGACCCGGATTCGGTTGTGCCATGATGTCCTCCCGCTGGATTCGTGCAGGGCATTGCCGCCTGCAAATTTTGAATAATGAAACATTAGTTCCGTATTTTTGTCAATTCGGAATGTTTATTCCATTTTCTCTTTTGCGGTTTTCGGGTGGTGAAACTTGCGTCGGCGCTCGGCGATCGCCACAGGCAGCGCCATTGCCAGCGCCATGGAGGCGGAAAGCGAGCGGAAGCCGGCAAAGTCGGCTTCGGCAACTTCGAACCAGCAGGCAGCGCAGGCCGCAAGCGGCGAGAAAGCCGAATCGGTGATCGCGACGACCGGCACGCCGCGATCAGCCAGCCCTTCGGCCTGACTGAGGCTATCGGCAGCATAAGGTGAGAAGCTGGCCGCGATTGCCGCATCCTTCGGCGTTGCGAACTGTACCATCTCCGGATCGACCCCGTTCGGTGAGGCCACGATCTGGTGGCGGATGCCGAGTTTCGAAAAGGCATAGGTCATATGCGCCGTCAGCGGGTAGGAGCGGCGTTTCGCTATAAGATATATGGTATCCGCCGCAGCCAAGATGTCGACGGCCCGGGTGAATGTTTCCGTCCCGACCGTCGCCGCCATGCGGTTGATGGATTGGGTGGCCGCGGCGATGAACCCTGAAAGCAGATTGGCGTCCTCGTCGGCGCCGCCGGATTGCTCCAGCGTGGCAAGGCGCTCCTCATAGCTCAGCGTCCTGTCGCGCAGCCGCTCGCGGAAAATGCTCTGGAGATCTGAGAAGCCCTCATAGCCGAGGTGATGCGCAAGTCGCACCAGCGTCGACGGCTGAACATCCGAAGCAGCAGCAATGCTTGCCGTTGTGCCGAAGGCGATCTCGTCGGGATGGCTGAGCGCAAAGGCGGCGACCTGCGCCAGCCGCTTCGGCATGCTTGCCTTGCGCTCGATGATCGTGCTGCGCAGGCTTTCGAAATCGCGGGGCACGCGCACGAATCTCTTGGGGTCGTTATCCATGCAGGCGGTCCAGAAGATGAAACAAATATTCCATATTCAAAAGCATAAATGATTTCGCTTTTCGATCCTAACTGTTTTTAATCCCGTGGAATTGAAGGGTTTTGAACAGTGTTCGGCGTTGCCTGGCGCAGATGACGCAGCCATGCCGGCTTGTCAAAACGGTCCAAATATTCCAAAAATCGCCACGGACATGGAGGAGGTGGTGGAAATGAAGCCAATTGGCATCGGTTTGATCGGCACCGGTTATATGGGCAAGTGCCACGCGCTGGCCTGGAATGCGGTGAAAACTGTCTTCGGTGATGTCGAGCGCCCAAGGCTCGTGCACCTCGCCGAAAGCAATGCGGACCTCGCAAAATCGCGCGCCGCCGAATTCGGGTTTGAAAAGGCGGCGGCCGATTGGAAGGCGCTGATTGCCGATCCGGAGGTCGACATCGTCTCTGTTACTACACCGAACCAGTTCCATGCCGAAATGGCGATTGCGGCGCTCGAAGCCGGAAAGCATGTCTGGTGCGAAAAGCCGATGGCGCCCGCTTTTGCCGAAGCCGAGCAGATGCTGAAAGCGGCAAAGGCCTCCGGCAAAGTCGCCGTGCTCGGCTACAATTATATCCAGAACCCGGTGATGCGGCACATCAAGACGCTGATCGGCGAGGGCGCGATCGGCACCGTCAACCACATCCGCGTTGAGATGGACGAGGATTTCATGGCCGACCCGGACGGCGTCTTCTATTGGAAGAGCGAACTGTCTTCCGGTTACGGCGCGCTTGACGATTTCGCTGTCCATCCGCTGTCGCTGCTCTGGTATCTCTTTGGCCACGTCGAGGCCGTCATTACAGATATGGTGAAGCCTTATGCCGACCGCCCCACGAAGGAGGGAGGTCGCCGTGCCGTCGAGAATCACGATGGCGCGAACGTCCTGATGCGACTTGGCGGCGGCATTTCCGCCGTGCTGATGGCAAACCGTGCCGCCTGGGGCCGCAAGGGCCGCATCGCACTGCAGATATTCGGCTCGAAAGGCTCAATCGCATACGATCAGGAACGCATGAACGAATTCGAACTCTACCAGGCCGAAGGCCGTGGCACGGAGCAGGGTTTCCGCAAGATCCTCGCGGCACCCGCACACCAGCCCTACGACCGCTTCATTCCCGCACCTGGCCATGGCCTCGGCTTCAACGACCTGAAGATCATCGAATGCCGCGAACTGATCCGCGCCATTTCCGGCGCCCCGTCGTCCTTGGTGACATTCGAAGACGGTCTCAGGATAGAGAAGTCTGTTCACGCCATGGCACAGTCGTTCCACGAGCGCCGCTGGATCGAGATCGGCTGACAGGCAAGATCGGCTTCCTGTTGACGGCGCCAGGGGCGGGGGGTACCTCTCGCCTTTATATAATGACGCTGCTTCTGGGAGTGGGATCGTGACGGACAGACTGGTAATCATCGGCGCGGGGCAGGCTGGTTTCGCGATGGCCGCAAAGCTGCGCGCTCTACAGGACACCCGCCCGATCACCATCATCGGCGCCGAGGACGTTCTGCCATACCAGCGTCCGCCCCTTTCGAAGAAATATCTGCTCGGCGAGATGACCTTCGATCGCCTGCTGTTCCGCCCGGAACACTGGTATCCGGACAACAATGTCGAAATCCGTCTCGCGACCTGGGTCGAGCAGATCGACCGCGACAAGAAGCAGGTGGCGCTGCAGGATGGCTCGATTCTTGACTACGGCACGCTGGCACTGACCACGGGTTCGGCGCCGCGCAAGCTGCCGGCAGCCGTCGGCGGCGACCTTAACGGCGTCTATGTCGCCCGCGACAAGCGCGACGCGGACCTTCTGGCTGACGAGATGCGCCCCGGCCGGCGCGTTCTTATTATAGGCGGCGGCTATATCGGTCTCGAAGCGGCAGCCGTCGCGCGCTATCGCGGCCTCGAAGTGACCGTCATCGAAATGGCCGACCGCATCTTGCAGCGTGTCGCCGCCAAGGAGACGGCCGACATCATCCGCGCAATCCATGAGAGCCATGATGTGGTGATCCGCGAAAAGACCGGACTCAAGCGCCTCATCGGCAAGGATGGACATGTTTGTGGCGCCGAGCTCTCTGATGGTTCCGTAATCGACATCGATTTCGCCATCGTCGGCATTGGCGTCGTGCCGAACGACCAGTTGGCCAAGGAAGCCGGCCTCGACGTTGCCAACGGCATCCTCGTCGACGAATTCGCCCGCACCTCGGACCCTTCGATCTTTGCCGCCGGCGATTGCGCAGTGCAGCCCTGGCAGGATGGGCAGATAAGGCTCGAATCGGTGCAGAACGCCGTCGACCAGGCCGACGCCGCAGCAGCAGTCATCGCCGGCGGTCATGCGCCCTATGAGCCGAAACCGTGGTTCTGGTCCGATCAGTATGACGTGAAGCTGCAGATCGCCGGCTTCAACCTCGGCTACGACGAAACCCTCCTTCGCCCCGGCGCCCGCGAAGGCGCCCATTCCATCTGGTATTTCAGGAACGGCCAGTTCATCGCCGTCGACGCGATCAACGACGCGAAAGCCTATGTGACGGGCAAGAAGCTGCTGGAAACGGGAATCAATCCCGACAAGGCCGTGCTGGCGGACGCCGCCGCCGATCTCAAGCAGTTGCTGGCCTGACATCGCAGCATCGTTTTCTTCCGGGGCGGAAGCCGAAAAAGCACTTGCTTCACCTGCCGAATGACTCTATCAGGGCTCCCACCGGAGAGGTGGCCGAGTGGTCGAAGGCGCTCCCCTGCTAAGGGAGTATACGTCAAAAGCGTATCGAGGGTTCGAATCCCTTCCTCTCCGCCATCCAATCAATCATAAAATCGCTTTTGCCTGCACGACCGTCCGGACGATGCGCATGCCGTGAAACCGAATCCATCCGCGAGTGGAATCGGCTGGAGAGAATCAATCCTCGCCGGCAAGCGATTCCGGCGGCGGAAGCGTTGGTCCATTCGGGTGTCGGTCAGCGATGGCCCAGTCGCGGGCTGTCATAAAAGCCCCCCGAATCTGGCCGGAAATTGGTATCAATGCGGCACAGCAGGCGTCGCGCCATATATGTGAGGTGATGCTAAACCCCTGCAAAAGCGGCAGTTTCTTAACAAACCATAAAGAAATGCGGCGGCGCCTGCCCAACTTGTGGCCTTTCAGCAACAGGACGCCGGTAAGGCGGATGCAAATACCACAAAGGCGTAAGTTGGTGATTGCGTGAGAGGCGCGGTCTTGTATTTTCAACTTCGGAAGCGAGGGCGGTTGATCGTCCGACTTCTTGAAACATGGGGATGGGGCAGGGAACGCTGCTCTAACGGCGAAAAATCCCAGACCCGATCGAAACTTTGAATTGGAGGTCACTATGACAATCAAGAGCCTTCTTCTCGGCTCCGCTGCTGCTCTCGCAGTAGTTTCCGGCGCCCAGGCTGCCGACGCCATCGTCGCTGCCGAGCCGGAGCCGGTTGAATACGTTCGCGTCTGCGACGCTTACGGTACTGGTTATTTCTACATCCCAGGCACCGAAACCTGCCTCAAGATCCAGGGCTACATCCGCTTCCAGGTTGACTGGTCTGCTGGTGACGTTGCTGACCAGACCTACGGCGGCGAAGATTGGTCTGCCCGTACCCGCGGTCAGGTCGCCTTCACGGCCAAGAGCGACACCGAATACGGTCCGCTCACCGGCGTTATCGTCTATCAGGCGAACTTCCGTCCGAACGGCCCTGCTAACAGCCAAGACGTTCAGAACGACACCGTTATCGATGAAGCTTACATCGACATCGCTGGCTTCCGCGTTGGTAAGTTCGTCAACTGGTGGGATGCCGACTTCTCCGGTGAAACTGAATCCATCAACAACAACACCAACTTCAACGCGATCCGTTACCAGTATGACTCTGGCGACTTCTACGCAGGTATCGCAGTTGAAGAGCTGACAAACACCGGTACGGAAAGCCGTTTCATCGACGGTGTCCTTACCCCCGGCCAGTACACTGATGGCGGCAACAACGTCGGTATCGATGCTGCTGTCGGCGGCAAGTTCGGTGCCATCAGCTGGGAACTTCTCGGCGGTTACGACATCGATCGTGAAGAGGGCGCCATCCGCGGCATCATCTACGCAGACATCGGCCCGGGCACGTTCGGTCTTGCCGGTGTATGGGCAAGCGGTGTGTCGGACTACTACGCCAACGGCGAATGGGCAATCGCTGCTCAGTACGCTGTCAAGGCAACCGACAAGTTCACCATCACCCCGGCTGTTCAGTACACCAACAACATCGAGTCCGACGTTGAAGGCGAATTCGACGGCGGCAGCGAATGGCGCGCTGGTGTCACGCTCGACTACGAAATCGTTGAGAACCTCTCCACGAAGGTTACTGTCAACTACGTCGCCGAGGATTTCGACGATGCTGAAGACGTTGACGGCGTAACGGGCTTCTTCCGCCTGCAGCGTTCGTTCTAATCTGATCTGACTTCGGTCAAATCGGGAAGCCCGGCTTTCGAGCCGGGCTTTTTGTTGTGCGGTTGTCTGCATCCGAAGGTTCGGAAGCGGCTTTGCCGTCAGAGATCTTGGAGAAAACGACGGATTTCCGCTTCCACATCATCGCGGTGCAGCAGCGGTACGTGTCCCTGATGTCTTGCAATGAGTTGCCGTGCTGCCGGATGCCGCCTCAGCATCTCTTCGACCGTTGCCTTTGACAGCAGCTTCGAGTTCTCGCCGCGGATAATCAAAAGCGGTATCTCCGCCATTGCGTCGAACTGTTTCCAGAGATCCGGCACCGGCTTGCTGAAGTCGGCGGCGATCATCGCCTCTGCGATCGCCGGATCGAAATCCGCGGCCAATCCATCGCCAGTCTCGCGATAGATCGCGTGAGCCATGCCGCGCCAATCGTCGGCGGAAAGAGCGGGAAATTCCGCTTCGTGCAGTTCGCGAAGCAATCTGGTCGCCTCATCCCAGTCGCGGGGTTTTGGCGGATTTGCGAGATAGTTCTGAATATGCCGAAGCCCTTCCGGTTCGAGCACGGGGCCGACATCGTTCAGGACGACGGATGCCAGCAATTCCAGCTTCATCTCGGCGACCAGATGAAGGATCAGCCCGCCGCGCGAGGTGCCGATGAAGGCTGCGCGTTGAATGCCGAAGGCGGCGCAGGCGGTCAGGACGTCGTTCGCCTCCACGGCGAGATTGTAATTCTGCTTGTTGTCATCCCACTCGGATCGGCCGCGGCCGCGATAATCGAGCGTGATCACGCGCCTGGGATGTTCCAGATCCTTCGAAAAGATCAGTGCAAGCTGGTGAAAATCGCGGGAACTGCGCGTCAGGCCGGGAAGGCAGATCACCGGCGGGGAGGCGGATGCCGCCGGATTCCCGGCGCCGTAGTCGCGGGCGTAGAGCGTGAGGCCGTCGGCCGATAGGTATGTCTTTTCCTCGGAGCCATCGGTGTTGTTTGAAAACATTGCGATTTCCCAATTGAGCCTTGGGAAATCTAGCCCGCTTCAGGAGATAAGGAAATCGATCAGGATGAAGATCGTCCGCCGATTAGGTCGCGCTCGATATCCGGCGTCTGCCCGAGCCGCGCCTTGTAGACCTCGTAATTCTCCATCACGCGCTGCACGTAGTTGCGCGTCTCGGGGAAGGGGATGCGCTCGATCCAGTCGACGATCTCGTTGATGGATTTGCCGCGCGGATCGCCGTAGCGGGTGATCCATTCGGGCACGCGCTTCGGCCCGGCATTGTAGGCAATGAAGGTCAGGATGTAGGAGCCGCCGAAGGCGTCGATCTGTTCGCCGAGATAATGCGCGCCGAGTGTCGCGTTGTAGCCGGCGTCTGCCGTCAGCTTGTCGGCGGAATAGGTGATGTTGTGGCGCTTGGCGACGGACTTGGCAGTCCCGGGCAGCAACTGCAGCAGGCCGCGGGCATTGGCGGCCGAGACGGCGGCGGGGTTGAAGGCGCTCTCCTGCCGGGCGATGGCATAGGCAAGCGCCTTGCCGGAACCTGAGATATTCGCGTTCGCGGGGATGACGCCCACAGGAAAGGCAAGGGCGGCGACATCCATGCCGCGCGAATAGGCGATCTTGCCGACCTGGAGCGACAGGTGATGGTCGCCGGAGCGTTCGGCCTGCGCCGTCAGGATCGCAAGTTCGCCGGCGCTTTGCAGCTGCTCGGCGAGCGCCAGGTAAAGGCTGGCCGCGCGCCAGCCGTGGCCCGCGGCCTCAAGCCGTGAAATCGCCTGCACCGCCTCGCGGGACTGGAGGCGTTGCCGGTCTTCGGCGCTCGGCGACGGATAGGAGACGTTAAGCGTCTTGCGGCCCAGCCTCTCGGCCGCGAGCTGGCCGTAGAAAGTGCTCGGGAAGTTTGCTGCCTTTGCGTAGAATTCAGCGGATTTGCCAGGCCCGCCCGCTTCGGCCGCGCGACCCAGCCAATACCAGGCCCGCGAAACGGAGATCGGACCGTTCGAAACTTGCAGAATCTTGCGGAAATGCGTCTCGGCCGTTGCCGGATCCTGCAGTCCGCGCAGCGCGTACCAGCCGGCATGGAATTCGGCTTCGACGATGTCCGTCGGGTTCGTCGCGACATGGTTGGCGACAATGCGGTAGGCTTCCTTGAACTGGCCCTGGTCGACGAGGCCGCGGCTGACGATACGCTGCTCGTTCCACCATTCGCCGGAATTGACCAGCGCGTCGCGCACGGAGGGCATCTGACCCAGAAGCTTGGCGGCTTCGACATATTTGTCTTGCTTGCGCAGATATTCGATGCGGGCGAAGAGATAGCCCGGATCCTTCGACCACTTGCTGTCGACTCCATTCAGAAGCGCGCCGGCATTGGCAGCCTTGCCTGCGACTGCCGACCACGCCTTGTGGAGAGACTGCGCCTGGCCCATGTCGCCGAAGCGCTTGGCCTGTGCCGTCCGGCCGCGATACATCAGATATTCCATCCGCGCCTTGTGGTCGGCCGCACCAAGTAGAGCGGAGAACTCCGTCAGGATCTTGTCTTCCGTCTCCTTGTCCAGCGCTTCGCTGCGCCAGACCTTGCGGATATATTTCTCGGCCTGCGCCTGCTTGCCCGCAGAAACCAGTGCGCGCGAAAGGATCATCGCGCCCGGGGTCGTTTCCGGTGCGGTATCGCCGAAGGCCGCAAGGACCGCTGCCGGGTCCGGATTTTCGTCATAGAGCGCGCGCTCGGAATTCGCGCGCAGCTTGGAAAGCCCCGGCCAGCCCTTGAGTTCCTGTGCGGCGCCGGCAATCTCGTAGGAAGGCACGCCCTTGATGCCGGAAACGGCGATCGCCCATGTCAGGATATGCCGGTCGAGCGTCCCCTTGCCCATGCCGTTGCGGATCGAGATGGCCTGCCCGGGATTCTTGCCGGAAAGTGCGTCTAATCCGGCCTTCAAGCTGCCGCTCACGGGCGCGACGGTCGTGCTGCGCGGAATGGCGCCGGTCATGATCGATCCCGGCACGGAGGTTTGCGGCACGAAGCCGAGTGGCTTTACTCCGGGTGCCGGAGTGCCCGCTTCAGGCAGCGGCGCGGCGACGCTGCTCCACGCGGCGGCCGCGAGGCCGAGGGCGGAGAAGATCAACACAGCTCTTTTCATCCGGGATACTCGCGAGGAAAATATGCCTTGAGTTTCGCAACAGGCCTCTTAATGAAACCTTACCGAAACCGGTAAAATTCGTTCACATTTGATGTCGGAATTTGCCCTAAACCGATCTATGCGCGCTTGTCGCGGCGATTTCGCCGCCTTATGGTGCGCAACCTATATTCAAGGAATGCGGCTGAAGCGTGGATATCAGCCGTGAGGAGTTGCGCATGTTCCAGGGATCCATTCCCGCCCTCGTCACCCCCTTCACTGATGCCGGACTGGTGGATGAAGCCTCCTTCGCCGCCCATGTCGATTGGCAGATCAGGGAGGGCAGCAGCGGTCTCGTTCCGGTCGGCACGACCGGCGAGTCTCCGACGCTGTCGCATGCCGAGCACAAACGGGTCGTGGAAATCTGCATCGAAGCGGCGGCCAAGCGTGTGCCGGTCATGGCAGGCGCAGGCTCGAACAATACGCGCGAGGCGATCGAGCTTGCCCAGCACGCCGAGAAGGCCGGTGCTGATGCCGTGCTCGTCGTCACGCCTTACTACAACAAGCCGACGCAGAAAGGCTTGATCGCGCATTTCTCGGCCGTCGCCGAGGCCGTCAGGCTGCCGATCTATATCTACAACATTCCCGGCCGCTCGGTGGTCGACATGACGCCGGAAACGATGGGCGCGCTTGCCAAGGCGCATTCGAACATCGTGGGTGTCAAGGATGCGACCGGCAAGATCGAGCGCGTCTCCGAACAGCGCATCACCTGCGGCAAGGATTTTCGCCAGCTCTCGGGCGAGGATGCGACGGCCCTCGGCTTCAACGCCCATGGCGGCGTCGGCTGCATTTCGGTGACGGCGAACGTCGCACCACGTCTTTGTGCCGAGTTCCAGGCGGCGACGCTTGCGGGCGATTACACGAAGGCGCTCGAATACCAGGACCGCCTGATGCCGCTGCACAAGGCGATCTTCCTAGAGCCCGGCCTCTGCGGCGCGAAATACGGCCTCCATAAACTCGAACGCATGAGCCGCAACGTGCGCTCCCCGCTCATCTCCACGCTAGAGCCGGCGACGGAAGCGGCAATCGACGCCGCCATGCGCCACGCCGGTTTGCTGAACTGAGCGGAGCGTGAAGGCGGGCGGCGTCCGTCTTCACAAGTTCCGGCTGTTTCCCTACATAAGGGCAGGAAATGAGGGCGCGGTTTTGCGCGCGCCCCTGCAAGGAATTGGAATAAATCATGGCCCCCAGAGGCAGCGAGCGCGTCGTCAAGAAGGTCGTGGCCGAAAACCGCAAGGCCCGCTTCAACTACGAAATCATCGATACGTATGAGGCCGGGATCGTCTTGAAGGGCACCGAGGTCAAGTCGCTGCGCGAAGGAAAGGCCAATATCGCCGAATCTTACGCGTCGGATGAAGGCGGCGAGATCTGGCTGATCAATTCCTATCTGCCGGAATACCTGCAGGCCAACCGCTTCAATCACGAGCCGCGCCGTCGCCGCAAGCTGCTGCTGTCGAGTCGCGAGATTAACAGGCTGCGCGCTGGCATCAACCGTGAAGGCATGACCCTGATCCCGTTGAAGATCTATTTCAACGACCGCGGCCGGGCGAAGATGGAACTGGCGCTCGCCAAGGGCAAGAAGCTGCATGACAAGCGCGAGTCCGAGAAGGAACGCGATTGGAATAGGCAGAAGAGCCGCCTGCTGAAGGACAATCGCTGACCGATGCGAAGTTTGAAGATTTCGGTCGCGTCGCATGTCTTCGTGGCGAAGCTGGAGATTGAGAGGGCGCCGAAGACCTGCGCGGCGTTCGCGTCGCTGCTGCCTTTTCGAAATCAGACCATCCATTCGCGCTGGAGCGGGGAGGCGGTCTGGGTGCCGCTCGGCGATTACCAGTTCGGCGTGGATTTCGAAAACCACACCCGCCATCCGTCGCGCGGCGATATCCTGCTTTATCCGGGCGGACACAGCGAGACGGAACTGCTCTTTGCCTATGGCAGCTCGTCATTTGCGAGCAAGATGGGCGCCCTTGCCGGCAATCATTTCCTGACGATCGTCGAAGGCCGCGAGCAGCTCGCGGATATGGGCAACCTAGTGCTCTGGAAGGGCGCCCAGCCGATCCTGTTCGAGGCTTTGGATTGAGGATTACTCCTCGAAGTCGCTCGCCGGGGCGATCTCGACAGGCTTCTGCGGGCGTTCGGACGGGTCGCGGCCGATCTCGCTTTTCAGCGACAGCAGATCGATAAAGTGATCCGCCTGGCGGCGCAGGTCGTCGGCAATCATTGGCGGTTGGGTGGCCATCGTGGAGATGATCGACACCTTGCGGCCCTTGCGCTGAAGGGCTTCCACCAGAGTCGTAAAATCGCCGTCTCCGGAGAAGATGACCAAGTGGTCGACGGTTTCGGATTGCTCCATGGCGTCGATCGCCAGTTCGATATCCATGTTGCCCTTGATCTTCCGGCGGCCCATGGAGTCGGTGAACTCCTTGGCAGGCTTGGTGACGACCTTGTAGCCGTTGTAGTCGAGCCAGTCGATCAGCGGGCGGATGGAGGAATATTCCTGGTCCTCGATCAGCGCGGTGTAATAGTAGGCGCGCAGCAGGTATCCGCGTTTCTGGAATGCTTTCAGAAGCTTGCGATAGTCGATATCGAAGCCAAGGCTCTTGGATGCAGCGTAGAGGTTGGCGCCGTCTATGAAGAGTGCAATTTTTTCGCGTGGGTCGAACATCGCTTGCCAATCCAATTAGAGTAATCCAAAATTTCTTCGGTCAAAATTCCATAAAAACAATGGCTTAATTAAACGAAGAAAGAATAATTCTTAATTTATGAATTATTCATATAAAGGAGATTTAGGGCACGATTCGGCATATTCCAAGCAACTAACGGTGGAATTGTCACATTCCTCCGAAAATTTTAGCAGGACGGCGCATAAACGGCGGGGCCGTGCACGAAAAACTTGAATTCGCCGGCTTTTAATTGTATCGGGCATGCTAATCCCGAAATCACGACCGTAAAGGACAGGCAATGGCCCGTGTCACAGTTGAAGATTGCATCGACAAAGTTGAGAACCGCTTCGAGCTGGTTCTACTTGCCAGCCACCGCGCCCGGCTGATTTCCCAGGGTGCCTCGATCACCATCGATCGTGACAACGACAAGAACCCCGTCGTGGCGCTGCGTGAAATCGCCGACGAGACGCTGTCTCCCGACGATCTGAAGGAAGACCTGATCCACTCGCTGCAGAAGCACGTCGAAGTCGACGAGCCTGAGCCTGATCCGGCCAGCCTTATTGCCGCTGGCGGCGCTGCTGCTGCGGACGGCGAGGAGCAGGACGATCAGCCCGAGACGGTTACTTTCGATCAGATGTCGGAAGAAGAGCTCCTTGCCGGTATCGAAGGCCTCGTGCCGCCGGAAAAGAGCGACGACTACTAAGAAGTCGCGGGACGATTACCAATCGTCAATCTTGCGCCTTTAGTGCTAAGGCATATTATTGCCTGTGCGTGCGCCAATCGGTGATTGGCGCGCTTTTGTTTTTATTGGAGTAGTTCCGGGATGATGCGGCAGTACGAGCTCGTGGAGCGGGTGCAGAAATACAAGCCCGACGCCAATGAAGCTCTGCTGAACAAAGCCTATGTCTATGCCATGCAGAAGCATGGACAGCAGAAGCGTGCCAGTGGCGATCCCTATATCTCGCATCCGCTCGAAGTCGCCGCGATCCTGACTGACATGCATCTCGACGAGTCGACCATCGCCGTCGCCCTGCTGCATGACACGATCGAGGATACGACGGCGACGCGTGCCGAAATCGATGAGCTCTTCGGCGAGGATATCGGCCGGCTGGTCGAGGGCCTGACGAAGATCAAGAAGCTCGATCTTGTCACCAAGAAGGCCAAGCAAGCGGAGAACCTGCGTAAGCTGCTACTCGCCATCTCCGACGATGTGCGCGTGCTGCTCGTCAAGCTGGCCGACCGCCTGCACAATATGCGCACTCTCGACCATATGACGGCGGACAAGCGCGCCCGCATCTCCGAGGAGACGATGGAGATCTATGCGCCGCTCGCGGGCCGCATGGGTATGCAGGACATGCGCGATGAGCTGGAGGAACTCTCCTTCCGCCACATCAATCCGGAGGCCTACGAAACCGTCACCAAGCGTCTGCAGGAACTCTCGCAGCGCAATGAGGGCCTGGTCAAGAAGATCGAAACGGAATTGCATGACCTGCTGGTGGCCAACGGCCTGACGACTGCCAAGGTCAAAGGGCGCCAGAAGAAGCCTTATTCGGTTTTCCGCAAGATGCAGTCGAAGTCGCTCTCCTTCGAGCAGCTTTCGGATGTCTACGGTTTCCGTATCCTCGTCGAAGACGTTCCGGCCTGTTATCGCGCGCTCGGCATCGTCCATATGCGGTGGCGCGTCGTGCCTGGCCGCTTCAAGGATTACATCTCGACGCCGAAGCAGAACGACTACCGCTCGCTGCACACGACGATCGTCGGACCCTCCAGCCAGCGCATCGAGCTGCAGATCCGCACCAAGCGCATGCATGAGATCGCCGAATACGGCATCGCTGCGCATGCGCTTTACAAGGACGGTGCGACCAGTACCGAGGGCGACCTTCTCTCGCGCGAATCCAATGCCTATTCATGGCTCCGCCACACGATCGAGGCGCTTGCCGAAGGCGACAGCCCCGAAGAATTCCTCGAACACACCAAGCTTGAGCTGTTTCAGGACCAGGTCTTCTGCTTCACGCCGAAGGGAAAGCTGATCGCCCTGCCGCGCGGCGCAACGCCGATCGACTTCGCCTATGCCGTCCATACCAATATCGGTGACACCACCGTCGGCGCCAAGATCAACGGCCGCATCATGCCGCTGGTGACGCGGCTTGCAAACGGCGACGAGGTCGAGATCATCCGCTCCGGTGTGCAGGTGCCGCCAGCCGCCTGGGAAGAGATCGTCGTGACCGGCAAGGCGCGCGCGGCCATCCGCCGCGCCACGCGCCTGGCGATCCGCAAGCAATATGCCGGTCTCGGCCATCGCATTCTGGAGCGCACTTTTGAGCGGGCGGGAAAGATATTTTCCCGGGACGCGATGAAGCCGGCGCTGCACCGCCTCGGCCAGAAGGATGTCGAAGACGCGATCGCCGCCGTCGGCCGGGGTGAGATGTCGTCGCTCGATGTGCTGCGCGCCGTCTATCCCGACCATCAGGATGAGCGCGTTACCGTCAAGCCGAGTGGCGATGACGGTTGGTTCAATGTCCGCAGTGCCTCCGGCATGATCTTCAAGGTGCCGGACAAGGCCAAGACGGAGGCGGAGACTGATGCCGATATGGGCCCGATCCGCGGCATTTCCGGCAATATCGCCGTGCAGTTCGCGCCGGCGGGCGCCGTGCCCGGCGATCGCATCGTCGGCATCATGGAGAAGGCGAAGGGTATCACGATCTACCCGATCCAGTCGTCCGCGCTGCAGCGTTTCGATGATCAGCCCGATCGCTGGATCGATGTGCGCTGGGATCTTGACGAGGCCAACAAGTCGCGCTTCATGGCGCGCGTGCTCATCAACGCTTTGAACGAGCCGGGCACGCTGGCCAAGGTGGCGCAGTCCGTTGCCGGCCTTGACGTGAATATCCGTTCCCTGAACACGGTGCGCGTCGCCGCGGACTTCACTGAAATGGCGGTCGATGTCGAAGTCTGGGATCTCCGCCAGCTCAACCAGCTGCTGGCCCAGCTGAAGGATCTGGATTGCATCGCGACGGTACGGCGCCTCTACGACTGAGGCGTCTGCACATTTTATGATCGCTTTATTGCAGAATTCGCGCGCCAGAAAGGCGAGGCGTGCATCCTCTGCATGGCTGCACCTATATTAGAGCGTTGGTAATTGTGCACTGCAGCACCTATCTTCGGATCATCAGAGAATGAACGAAAGAAAAGAGCCAACGCTATGTTTACTCCGATCAAGAAAATCGCCCGCGCTCTTCGCGCTCCGAGCGTACAGGAACGTGAAATGGCATACCTCAACGGTTCGTATGACCGTATCGATCTTGAATACCGTCAGCGTCAGGTCGACCGGGGCCTGTTCCGTAGCCGTTGATTGCGGGTCTATACTTCCAAGGATGCGAAAGGGCGCCATGCATGACGCGCGCCCTTTGGTGGAGAGCTCCGACGGCGGCTGAGGCGAGCCCCGTGAGTTTACCGCTCTTGTCATGGCGACGTGCGTTGCACTAAATAGCCGCCATGCTGTTTCGCCGCAGAAAATCTGCAGGATTTTACGAAAGGATGCGGGCACTCTTCTGGCCCCGCAAAGGCTTTCAGCGTCCGCTGCGCTATTTGAAGATGCGCATTCTTCGCCTGACGGCTCCGCCGCACGCCGTGGCAATGGGCGTTGCTGCCGGCGTCTTCGTATCCTGGACGCCGTTCATCGGCGTGCATTTCATCATGGCCTTCGTGCTCGCCTATGTCCTTTCCGGAAACATGGTGGCGGCGGCACTCGGTACGGCAGCCTTCGGCAACCCCCTCACTTATCCCTTCATCTGGGCGGCGACTTGGGAAATAGGTCATCGGCTTCTCATGCGCGAAAATGCGATGACCGGGCAGTCCGTCGATCTGACGGAGCTTTTTCATAAGCTCCGTTTCACCGAGCTCTGGAAGCCGGTGCTGGAGCCCATGCTCGTCGGCGCCATTCCTCCGGCCGTCATCACGTCCGTTGTGCTTTATGTCCTGACGTTTTACACCGTGAAGGGCTTTCAGGTCCGCCGCCGCGAGAGGCTGATGGAGCGGGCGCGCCTTCGCCTTGCCCATCCCGCGCAGGATATTCCGACCGTATGATTTCGTTTCGACAGGGAGGCATCGCATGATCATCGGCATTGGCAGCGATCTCATCGACATCCGCCGCGTCGAAAAGTCGCTCGAGCGTTTCGGCGAGCGCTTCACCCATCGTTGCTTCACGGAGATCGAGCGGGCGCGTTCCGACCGCCGCGCCAACCGCGCCGAATCCTATGCGAAGCGTTTCGCCGCCAAGGAAGCCTGCTCGAAGGCGCTCGGAACGGGCATGGCGCAGGGCGTTTTCTGGAAGGATCTAGGCGTCGTCAATCTGCCGAGCGGCAAGCCGACGATGCAGCTGACGGGCGGTGCCGCCGTCGTGCTTCAGTCCATGCTGCCCACCGGGCACAAGGCAATGGTCCATTTGACGATCACCGATGATTACCCGCTTGCTCAGGCATTCGTGATCATTGAAGCCCTGCCGGAAAGCGCATGAGGAACAGCGTGCCGTCGCTTTTAATGTTCGCGGCATTGCCGCCACCGGCCGAAGCCGCTAGAGAGAAGCAAATAGAGAATACGCCGCTGCGGCGCCCTTAAGGAACAAGACTGCGTGTCCGAAAAAGCCGAAACCAAGCCGAACGCCCTTTGGGAAAATATTAAAGTCATTATTCAGGCATTGTTGCTGGCGATGGTGATCCGGACGGTCTTCTTCCAGCCGTTCACCATTCCCTCTGGCTCGATGATGCCGACCCTGCTCGTCGGGGATTACATCTTCGTCAACAAGTTCGCTTACGGCTATTCGAAATACTCGCTGCCTTTTTCGCCGAACCTTTTCAGCGGCCGCATCTTCGGCTCCGAGCCGAATCGCGGCGATATCGTGGTCTTCCGCTTCCCGCCGAACCCGGACATCGATTACATCAAGCGCGTCGTCGGCCTGCCGGGCGATCACATCCAGGTGACGGATGGCGTGCTTCATATCAACGGCAAGCCGGTTCCGAAGGTGACGGACGGCGCCTTTACTTCGGATTACAAGCTCGATCCGGGCGAAGACGTGCCGGTATTCCGCGAAACGCTCGACAACGGCAAGACTTACGACACGCTCGACCAGTCGCCCGTTTCGCGTGGCGACAACACGCAGGACTTCGTCGTGCCGGAAGGCCATTACTTCATGATGGGCGACAACCGCGACAATTCCCTCGACAGCCGTTTCGACGTCGGCTTCGTTCCTGCGGAAAACCTTGTCGGCCGCGCCAGCGTCATCTTCTTCTCGCTCGGCAACGACACATCGTTCCGCGAAATCTGGAAATGGCCGGCCAACATGCGGTGGGACCGCCTCTTCAAGGTTGTTGAATGAGCAAAGTGCAGACGCTTTCGGCGGCGGACCGGATGAGGCTTGCGGCCTTGATCGGCCACGAGTTCGCCGAGAAGGAGCGCCTGGACCGGGCTTTGACGCATGCGAGCGCCCGCGCTCAGAAGGGCGGCAATTACGAACGCCTGGAATTCCTGGGCGACCGTGTGCTCGGCCTTTGCATCGCCGAACTGCTTTTCCGCACCTTCGGGACGGCCGGGGAAGGCGAACTGTCGGTGCGCCTGAACCAGCTCGTCAGCGCCGACACATGCGCGGAAGTGGCCGACGAGCTTGGCCTGCATCTCTTCATCCGCACAGGCGCCGACGTAAAGAAACTTACCGGCAAGCGCATGATGAACGTGCGCGCCGATGTAGTCGAAAGCCTGATCGCCGCGCTCTATCTCGACGGCGGCCTCGAAGTCGCCCGCAGCTTCATCCTGAAATACTGGGAGAAGCGGGCGGCCCGCGCCGATGGCGCAAAACGGGACGCCAAGACCGAGCTGCAGGAATGGTCTCACGCGAAATTCGGCGTCACGCCGCAATATCGGGTTGAAGAACGCACCGGGCCGGATCATGATCCGCGTTTTACGGTGACGGTGGAAGTCGCCGGCGTGAAGCCGGAAACGGGCGTCGAGCGCTCGAAGCGTGCGGCCGAACAGGTCGCCGCGACGAAGATGCTGGAACGCGAAGGCATTTGGCAGAAATCCTCTGCCGGAAATTGAACGGGACAATGACCGAAGAAAACGACATGGCGCATGAAGTCGCCCCTGAAACCAATGGCGAAACGCATTCCGGCTTCGTCGCCCTGATCGGCCCCACCAATGCCGGAAAATCGACGCTGGTGAACCGCCTTGTCGGCGCAAAGGTGTCGATCGTCAGCCATAAGGTGCAAACGACGCGCGCCATCGTCCGCGGCATTGCGATCCACAACAATGCGCAGATCGTCTTTATGGATACGCCCGGCATCTTCAAGCCGCGCCGCAGGCTGGACCGCGCCATGGTGACGTCGGCCTGGGGCGGCGCCAGGGATGCTGATCTCATCGTGCTGCTGATCGACAGCGAGCGCGGCCTGCGCGGCGACGCGGAAGCGATCCTGGAAGGGCTGAAGGAGGTGCGGCAGCCGAAGATACTCCTGCTCAACAAGATCGACCGCGTCAAGCGCGAGGACCTTCTGGCGCTGGCCGCCGCCGCAAACGAAAAGATCGCCTTCGACCGAACCTTCATGATCTCGGCGGAGAACGGCTCCGGCTGCGACGACCTCATGGATTACCTGGCAGAGACCTTGCCGGCGGGGCCGTGGTACTATCCGGAAGACCAGATTTCCGATCTGCCGATACGCCAGCTCGCGGCCGAAATCACCCGCGAAAAGCTCTTCCTGCGTCTGCACCAGGAGCTTCCTTATTCCTCCCACGTCGAAACGGAAAAGTGGGAAGAGCGCAAGGACGGCTCAGTGCGTATCGAACAGGTGATCTATGTCGAGCGCGACAGCCAGAAGAAGATCACGCTCGGCAAGGGCGGCGAGACGATCAAGGCGATCTCCTCGGCGTCCCGCAAGGAACTCGCCGAAATCCTCGAGCAGCCGGTCCACCTCTTTCTCTTCGTCAAGGTTCGCGAGAACTGGGGCGACGACCCGGAGCGATTCCGGGAAATGGGGCTCGACTTTCCGCGTTGACCGATTGAAAGAGGCCGCCGGCTTGGCCAAACGAAGCGACCGCCCATAAAATTTCTGCGGTCGCGTCTTTTTTGAATGCAAATCGGTCAAACTAAAAATAAGGTCAGTCTGCCACCTTTCCTCCGATTTTGCTGCCTATCGACAAAAATCGGAAAAGCGGCTCACTCAGGTCGCATGGCTATGGCCCGGCAGTCGGGTTATTTGGGGTACCAGAGGTAGAGATGCGGGTTAAGCAGGCGGTGTGCGCCGTACGCGGCGTTCAGCGAAGGGCGCGGAGATCATGAACGCAAGCCGTGTTCTGGTCCTTGAAGACAGTCTCATCATCGCGATGGAAGCGGAAGATATGCTCCGCGCCGTCGGCGTGGAGGCCATCGATATCGCAAGCGGCCTCGATCAGGCGATGGATGCCGTGAAGTCGGAAAACTATGATTTTGCGCTGCTCGACGTCAATCTGGGCGAGACGATGAGCTTCGGCTTTGCGCGGCATCTGAATGACACGGGCATTCCGTTCGGCTTCGTCAGCGGCTATTCCGATACGCAGGATTTCCCGCCGGACCTCCAGGACGTGCCGCTTCTCGTGAAGCCCTTCGACGAAAGCGCGATGCGCGAATTCCTCGAGAAGCTGTTTCCGACGGCCGAACTGGGCCCGGCTTCATGACATAAGGCCCGGCCTGCGTTAGGATTGATGCCCAGGGCTAAAGGTTCGTTTTCTGATGCAGTGGCAGGATCATGCAATCATTCTTGGCGTCAAACGCCACGGTGAGACCAGCGTCATCGCCGAGGTGATGACGCGTGCTCGCGGCCGGCATCTCGGCCTCGTGCGTTCCGGCCGCTCACGAGCGATGCAGCCGGTGCTTCAGCCCGGCAACGAGGTGGATGTCATCTGGCGCGCGCGCCTCGACGAGCACCTCGGCGAGTTCCGCGTCGAACCGCTGCGGTTGCGCGCCGCGCGTCTTATGGAGACGGCCACCGCTGTCTACGGCGTGCAGGCGATGGGAGCGCTTTTGCGGCTTCTGCCAGAGCGCGACCCGCATCCGCATCTTTACGATGCGCTCGAAGTCATCCTCGACAATCTCCACAATCCAGCGGATGCCGGCGAGCTCTTCGTCCGCTTCGAACTTGCCGTGCTCAACGATCTCGGCTTCGGCCTTGATCTTGCCGAATGCGCCGCAACCGGTGCGCGGACCGATCTTGCCTACGTCTCGCCGAAATCCGGCCGGGCGGTCAGCCGGGCAGCCGGTGCCCCCTGGGCCGACAAGATGTTCGTGCTTCCGGCCTTTCTGCGCGCCGACGGCAATGATGCCGCAGACGTCGACAGTCTGAGCGCGGCCTTTCGGCTGACGGGCTTTTTCCTGCATCGCCATGTCTACGAGCCGCGCGGCATCGAACCGGCCGTCGCCCGCGAGGGGTTCATTCAGGCTGCCCTGAAGGCGCTCAATCCATCTCTCACGGCGGCCGTTCCTGCCGCGCCGGACGAACTCTCGGTCTGAGAGCCGTTTTTCACTGCTGAAAAACATGTTGCGGAATTGGCGGTTTATCCGGTCCGGCGCTCTCCCTATGTCTGCCCGTATTGTTCAAGGAGGATTTTCATGCTCACGAAAACAGATAATGCGACAACGATCATGCTCTGGAATGGCCGCGAGATTCCGCGGCTCGGCATGGGTTGCTGGGCGATCGGCGGGCCCTTTTTCGCAGGCGACGTGCCGCTCGGCTGGGGGGAGGTCGATGACGAAGAGTCGATCGAGGCCATTCACCGCGCCCTCGATCTCGGGATCTGCTTTTTCGACACGGCTTCGAATTATGGCGCCGGGCATTCGGAAGAGGTCGTCGGCCGTGCGATCGGCAACCGCGACGATATCGTCATCGCCACGAAATTCGGCTTTGCCACCGACGAGAAAACGAAGCAGGCAACGGGCGCCTTTGCCGATCCGGCTTTCATCCGCAAATCGGCGGAAACCTCGCTGCGCCGGCTGAAGCGCGAGCGGCTCGATCTCCTGCAATTCCACCTGAACGACTTTCCGCTGGAAGCTTCAGACGAAGTTTTCGGCGTGCTCGAGGCCTTGAGGGCCGAAGGCAAGATCGACGCCTTCGGCTGGAGCACGGATTTCCCGGATCGCGCCGCCCGCCACGCAGGCCACAATGGTTTTGTTTCCGTCCAGCATACGATGAATGTCTTCGAGCCAGTCCCGGCCATGATCGATGTGATCGAGAAGAACGGCCTGCTGTCGATCAACCGCGGCCCCTTGGCCATGGGGCTTCTCACCGGCAAGTTCACCGCAGACAAGGCAGTCGGCGCCAAGGATGTCCGCGGCGCAAGCCTCGACTGGATGGTCTATTTCAAGGATGGGCGCATCGCGCCGGAATTCGTCGCAAGCCTGGAGGCCGTTCGCGATCTGCTGACCACCGGCGGCCGCACGCTGACAAAAGGGGCTCTTGCCTGGCTATGGGCACGCTCGCCGCGCACGCTGCCCATTCCTGGCTTCCGCACCGTCGCCCAGGTTGAGGAAAACGCCGGCGCCTTGGAAAAGGGACCGCTGCCTGACGAGGTGATGACGAAGATCGATGCCGCGCTTGCGGGCCGTTAATCCGCCGCGCGCACCTTGAACGCCCAGCCTTCTGGCCGTTCCTCGACGACGGTCACAGCGTCGCCGATCGCGATGCTGCCGGTGCCGCGCGGCGTAACGTTCCAGCCGAAAATCGGGCCCGGCACGCGGCGGTCTGCCGACATGCGGATGCGGCCCATCGCGGGCATCGGGCTTGGAACCTCGCGCGAGCCGGTCATCTGGTCCTGCGTCGTCATGATGCAGCGCGCGCAGGGCTTCACGAGATCGAAGCGGATGCCTCCGATCTCGATTGCCGCCCAGCGGTCTTCCGGCCAGGCTTCGTCGGTGTCGATGACGATGTTCGGCCGGAAGCGCTCCATGCCGACGCTGCCTTCCGCATGCTTGGCGAGATTGGCGTTGAGCGCTTTCAGCGAACCGGTCGTTGTCACCAGGATCTGATAGCCGTCGGCGAACGTCACGGGCGTCCCATCACCCGCCCATTCGGCACTTGCGATGCGTCGCGCCTGGCCATCGAAGAAAATCAGCTTCACGTCACGTCCGAGCCATTCGGAAAGCCGCGCATTGCTTTCGTCGTCGGCAACTGCGGCATTTACCAAGGATTTCCAGACGACGACATCCATCCGGCGGTCCGGCTGCGGCACTGGCACGGCAATATCCGGCTTTCCGGCCATCAGCAGCCGGAAAGCGTTCGGCTCGGGTCGCACTTCGATCCGGGCAAGTGCGGGCAATTCGCGCTGCGTGATGAAATGACCGGCCGGATCCGTCACCATGGCGCGGCGGTCGCCGGGAAGGCCGAAGGCGTCGACCGCCGAGAAAGGAATGGCGATGCCGCGGGCGCTCTTGAGCGGATAGATAAAAAGATCGCTGACGCGCATTCTGTTCCCCTAAATCTCGTCCATGAACGCCGCGAGGAAATCCCGAAGACGTTTGTCGCGTTCGGCTGCAAGGGCGCGTCCTGCCGCCGTCTGAAATCCGTCGGCAAGTTTGAACAGCTTTGTCTGGAAATGGTCAATGGCGTAGCGCCGGTCGTCGAGCGGGCGGTGTTCGGCAGCCGGGTCGAACGGATCATAAAGGCCGGAAGCCATGCGCCCGCCGATATAAAAACAGCGCGCCGCGCCCACCATGCCGATTGCGTCGAGGCGGTCGGAATCCTGCAATATCCGCGCTTCGAGGGTTTCCGGCGTGATGTTGGCGGAAAAGCTGTGTGTGGTGATCGCATGTGCAACGGCCGCAATTTCCTCTGCCGTCCAGCCCAGTTCCTTCAGGATGCCGGACGCCTTTTGTGCCGCGAGCGCCGAAGCTTTGGAGCGCAGCGGCGAACTTTTTTCGACCGCGACGCAGTCATGGAGCAGCACTGCGGCGGACAGGATTCGACCGTTTCCGCCCTCTGTCGCGTGTATGCGCATCGCATTGCGGAAGACGCGCAGGATATGGGCAAGATCATGAGACCCATCATCGCCCTCCGTGGCATAGGGAATGAGTTCGGCCGCAAGGCTTTCGAAGGGAGAGAAGGCCTTGGCCTCGAACATGCGTGTCACCGGAATTTCGCAAAAACTGGGCTACCGCATAAAGCTTCCGGACACGAGTCGCAATGAAGCACTCAGCTCGCCTTCGCCATGGATCCGGAGCGTGATGCCGAAAGCAGGCGAGCGACATCAGGTGCCGGCGCCGGCGGGCTGATATAGTAGCCCTGAATTTCGTCGCATTCCTCGCTTTCGAGCAGGCTCTTCTGCTCGGCCGTCTCGACGCCCTCGACCGTGACGCGCATGCCGAGCGCATCTCCGAGCAGGATGATCGCGTGCATGATCGCGTAGGCTTCCTTGTTTTCGGCTATACCGCTGACGAAGGACTTGTCGATCTTGATTTTGTCGAAGGGAAAGCTGCTGAGGTAGCTCAGCGACGAATAGCCGGTGCCGAAATCGTCCATGGAAATCCTGGTGCCGCGCTCTTTCAGGGCATGGAGGATCGGCAGCGTATCGCCGAGGTTTTCCATCAGCACGCTTTCGGTAATCTCCAGTTCCAGCCGCGCCGGCGATATCGCCGCCTCCGCGACTGCCTCATCGACATCGGCCAGCAGATCGCTGCTGGTGAACTGGATCGCCGAGACGTTGACGGCGATCTTGATGTCTTCCGGCCAGCACGCTGCTTCGCTGCACGCTTTTTTCAGGACCCAGCGCCCGATATCGACGACAAGGCCGACCTCTTCGGCGAGCGGAATGAACTCCATCGGCGCCACGCGTCCGCGCGTCGGATGGTTCCAGCGCACGAGCGCTTCGAAGCCGCAGATGCGCTGTTGGCGCAGATCGTAGAGCGGCTGGTAGTGCAACTCGAATTCGTCGTTCTGCAGCGCTAGGCGAAGGTCGGCTTCGAGCGCGTGACGGGCCTGGATGCGGGAGGCCATCTCGCTCGTGAAGAAGCGCTCGCGTTTGCGCCCGTCCGCCTTGGCCTGCGAGAGCGCGACGCCGGCGTTGCGGAGCAGCACGTCCGTCTCGGCGCCGTCCTCGGGAGCGACTGCGATTCCCATCGAGACGCTGAGTTCGATCTGCTTGTCGCCGCGAAAGAAGGGCTCGGAAAGTTCGCGGCGGATCTGGTCGGCAAGCGCGGTAACATTCCACGGCTGCTGCCTTCCGCGTTGAAGGATCGCGAATTCGTCGGAGCCGAGGCGGGCCAGCATGTTCTCGCTGCCAGCCGATGCGCGGATGCGTTCGGCAACTTGGCGGAGGATGGTGTCGCCGGTCGAAACGCCCATCGTATTGTTGATGGATTTAAATCGGTCGAGGTTGAGGTGTACGAGCGCGATCTGCTCGTCCGGCGCACGCTCGGAAAGGGCAGCATCGACCTGCTCGCGAAAACGGATGCGGTTCGGCAGCCCGGTCAGCGGATCGTGATGGGCAAGATGTGCGATCCGCTCGGCTGCCTTTCGTTCTTCGGTGATATCGGAATGGATCGCGATATTGCTGCCGTCCGGCAAGACGGTCACAACACTCAAGATAACGCGGCCGTCGTCCATCAGCCATTCGCGCCGGCGGATTTTCCCTTGGCCGGGCGGCGCGGTACGCTCATCTTTGGAGCGGAACGCGGATCGGGCCACCTTCCTCTCCTTTCCGTGGATATTGGTGCTGAGAGCCTGCACAGGAACGCCGGGGACTGCCTGATCGTCGGAGAAACCGAAGATCTGACGGAATCGACCGTTGCAAAGGGTCAGGCGTTGTGCCGAATCGAAGACGCTGAGACCCAGCGGCAGGTTGTCGAGCACGAGTGCGAAAAGGGCCCGCCCGCGGCCATGGCTTCGATAGGTCTCGATGACAAGCGCCATCAGGCGCTGCGCATCGACAGAACCGTCTTCATTTACGGCTTGGGTGCATTGCTGCCAAAAGAGCGTTTCAGCATCCATGAGGGTAATATCCTGCATGCAGACCGCTGCAACTCATCGCAGGCCCCATCACCTCAAGTCTGGGCAGGAAGCGCTGCGCTTTGCACCGCGCATGCAAAGGCCTTTCTGAAAATCTTTGAAATAATCGATTTAAACAATGCCGGAAATGACCGGTCCTGCTGCGGCAACCCGTTGCAATCATTATTTGTTAGCCGAATTAACAATCGGTTGCCTGCAAAACATATAGGAAATCGCATATGTCATGCCATGCCATGCGCACGCGTTGGATGCAAGGCAGCAAATCTCGTATAAAGGCTTTGTCAATCTTGGTTACTGAGAAGTTAACAGCTTATTGACCCGACTCGCAAATCAGTTTATCCACCGAGTCAGTTTTGATTGTTTCCTATCGTATTGCGTACAGACATCACCGGCAAAAGGCGGTGTACGGAGGTTTGTATGACTCAAGTTTCATCTGTTTCAGAAACATCCTATGCCTATTTGGCAACCCTTTCGCGGCTGGACGCGAATGGCGACGGCGTGTTGAGCCGCGGGGAGCGTGCAGCTGATGAAAAGCCCGGCATTCTCAAGCAGTTCGGCGAAGACGACGCGGAACGCCAGTCGCGCTCCAAGGCTGGCGACAATGCTCTTGCACTCATGATCGGTCTAGGCGACCGCGACGCCGGGAGCGTTGCTTCGAATTCTCAGGATACGGCAGGTCAGGCCGATGATCATGCCTTCGAACTCTACCGCAATACATACGGCCAGTACGACCTCGATATTGCGTCCTGATCCTGACCTGCGGCAATTGAAGCCGACCCGCGTGGCCGGCTTTTTGTTTGCCTGATCTGCGGCAGGAACACCTTCCTCCATGAGGCGTTGGGAACAATAAGCTCCCAAAAATGGAAGGAATCGCGATGGCAAGGATAGTCACGATTGCGGTATTCGCAGTTGCCGCATCAGCGTCGATGGCATTTGCGCAGGATAAGCAGACAGCGGTTGCAAATTTTGTCGGCGAAGACGGCAAGGAGAACGGCCGTGCGATGCTGACGGCTGCGGCAAATGGCGGCGTGTTGATCGAACTCGAAGTCTCTGGACTTCCGGCAAACAGGTGGGTGGGTTTTCACGTCCACGAAGTCGGCAAATGCGACGCGGCCACCCATCATGAATCGGCTGGCAAGCATTTCAATCCGACGCAGGCCGAGCACGGCATGCTGACCGCCAAGGGTCCGCACGCCGGTGACATGCCGAACCAGCATGTCGGCCAGGATGGCGTCCTGCGCGCGCAGGTCTTTGACGGCATGGTGTCGCTCGATGATAAGAAGGATGGCATTCGCGGCCGCGCGCTGATGATCCATGCGAATTCGGACGATTATCGCAGCCAGCCGGCGGGCGATGCGGGCGCAAGGCTCGCTTGCGGTGTTGTCGAATGACAGTGAGGGCGGCTGAGACCGCCTTTTTCAACTGTAGTAGAAACGCTCGGCGTACCAGTCCGTCGAAGCCATAGGCTTTTCCTGCGCAACCCAGCGGGCGATATCGCTCTCCTCCAGCAAATCGGCCGTTATCTGGTCCTCGAGGCCGACGAAGATCAGATTGGTATTTTCCCGAAGACGCGGATTCTCCGCACGGCCCATCCGGCTGTCGTTGGCACTGTGAAGCAGGTCCATCCGCACATAAAAGAACTCCGGCTGGTAGCTCATCTCGCTTGCCTCATTGAAGGCATGCGCAACATCGATGACAGACTTCGCCGGACCGCCATACGCCGTAATCGCCTCGTTAAGCCCGAAAGTTGCTCCGTAGAGACCGGCGGAGCGGGCGGGAATGATGGTGATTTCGCCGTTCGTCAGATCGATCTGCTGGCCGGAAAAGCCGGCCGTTTGGCCGTCGGACGCGCCGCGGAAGAAATAGGAAAAGCGGCCGCGCGTCAGATAGATCGCCTGCCAGCGGAAACGGGCATAGTCCTCCGACCGCCCGGTAAGACCCTTCAGGGTTTCCAGGCACTGCAGAAACGTATCGCGGTAGTTCGGCAGCGGCATCGGTCAGTCTCCTTGGGAAGTTAACCGATGGCGAGTCAAAACGTTCCGTGCGCCAGTGGCCTACCGGCTTTTCCGTTCTCGCATTTTTGGCTCGTCTGCTGTCATTTCGGCATCGGCGGCGGCCGGTCCGGGCTGCGCTTCAGCGCCGGATGGAGGAATGAGATGCCCGGCCTCATCGATCGCAAGCTTGGCGCGCTTGATCATGTCGCGGCTCACGCCCCACCAGTCTCCGGTCTTGGCCCAATAGCGCAGGGTGAGACCAATCGTGGCGCCGCTCATGCTGTCGATGAAGACGGCCGGTACTGGCGTTTTCAGCACGCGCGGATCGGCTTTGGCAAAGCCGAGCAATCGCTCCATGGCCACATCGGCATCGTCTTCGTAGGCAAGGCTTATCTTCAACTCGTTCTGGCGCGTCGGTTCCCGGCTGTAATTGGTGATCGGCGTGTTCCAGAGGATCGAATTGGGCGCGAGGCGATAGAGCCCGTCACCCGTCTTGAACTCCGTGGCGAAGAGACCGATCTCGCGCACCGTGCCCGAGACGCTGCTCGTCTCGATATACTCGCCAACCCGGAAGGGGCGCAGGATGAGCAGCATGATGCCCGCCGCGATATTCTGCAGCGTGCCCTGCAGCGCAAGTCCGATCGCCAGGCCCGCAGCACCAAGAGCGGCGATGATCGACGCAGTCTGAACGCCGAACTGGGCAAGAACCGTGACAAAAACGAGGATCAGCAATGCATAGCGCAACACATTTGTGAAGAAACGCACCAACGTTTCGTCGATGCCGCGCACCCGCGACATGCCTTCATAGGCCCAACGGCTCACGAAACGCGCCATGAGCCAGCCGCCGATCAGAAGGATGATCGCCCCGAGGATCGAGAATGAGTATTGCACGGCCAGCGCGCTTGCTTCGTTGAGTGCCGTTCGGGTTGCCGCGATGACGTCGGTTGCCTGCTCCATGCCAAGGCTAGATGGGGCAGGCGGCAGAAGCGTCAACCGGCGAATTCCGCGGCGAACGGCAGCACGAAAGGCGCATTGCCGTCGGTATCCGCGCCACGTCCGATGGCCCGGACGGCCTCCACCAGACGGCCCTTTCTCTGAAGAAGCACATCGCCGATCTCGACGATGCGCGCATTGGGCGTCGCATAGGGCGAGGCGCTGCGCAGGCACCTTGCCAGCGCAATCTCGTCCTGGTCCGGCGCAAGCGAAAGCGCCGCGATCAGGGCGGCTGCGGGGGAGCGCGAAACCCCCATCCAGCAATGGATGAGCAAAGGCGAGCGTTGATCCCAGGCGGCGGCGAAGTCGATCAGCTGGCGCACATGCGCCTCCTCGGGCGCAACCAAGTTTCCCGTTCCCTTGAAGGCGATGTCGTTCATGTGCAACAGCAGATGACGGTCGGCAGCAATCACGCCCGGACGGTGAAAGGCCTGTTCCTTCGCCATCAGGCTGATCATCTCCCGCGCCCCGTAGCGCACCGCCATTTCGGCGATCCGCGAAAGCGGTGAAACGACGATCCTTGTCATGGTTTCGCGCGCCTACGCATCGTTTCGATCGCTTCGAAGCGTTCACAGAACAGCCGCTGCGCCTCCAGCGCCGGAAGCGGCTCGATCAACAGCATGTCCTTGCTGACGCCACGCGGCTGGCCGAAGAATTTCTGCGCTTCGACCGGCGTGAAACCGGCAAGGCAGGTCGCCTCGAAATAGGCGGCGATCGTATCGGCCTTCTTGATCTTGTCCTTGAGTTCCCGCGAAGGATGCGGCGGCAGGCCAAAGCGCAGGTGAACCGCCGCCTCGAGCCGCCTCTCCACGACCTTGTAGCCGCCGCCCACCACCGCCTTGAAAGGCGAGATCATATCGCCGATCACATATTCCGGGGCATCGTGCAGCAGGGCCATCATGCAGTCGTCCGGCGTCGCATCGTTGAACCGCCGGAAGATGTCCTCGACGACGAGGCAGTGCTGGGCGACGGAAAAGGCGTGGTTCCCGGAGGTCTGGCCGTTCCAGCGCGCGACACGTGCCAGACCATGGGCGATATCACTGAGTTCGACATCAAGCGGCGAGGGATCCAGCAGATCGAGGCGCCGGCCGGAAAGCATGCGTTGCCATGCACGCGGCTCCTTGCTCACGCGCTCGCCTCGTCGGTGCTGGCAGGGAAGGTGAGGCCGGACCAGGGCGGCAGCGTCAGCGAAACTGTCGTCTCTCCCGCCAAGAGCGGAGTGCCATTTGCGATCGCTTCGCCAACGCGATCGATGCGGACGATCGCAAGTCCATTTCTGCCGGCGACCGTGCCCAAAGTGCCGACCGGCTTTCCGGTCGCGGTGATTTCGGTCCCTGTTGCCGGAAGATCAGCATCCGCGCTGACCGATACGACACGCCGCCGCGCGGTGCCGCGATGCTGCATGCGGGAAACCACTTCCTGACCGACATAGCATCCCTTCCTGAAGGAAAGCCCGCCGTTCAGATCCAGCAGCACGTCATGCGGAAACGCGTCCTGCAGGGCGAAATCCGCACCGGAAATCGCAACGCCGTGCGCAGCGCGCAACGCATCGTAAAGTGCGGCATCCGCCGCGCCGTGATTGCCGCCGCGGCGCAGAAGCACCACCCCGGCCTTCGCAAAGCGGCTGTCGGCCACGCCTTCGGCGGTGTCTTCGTCCCAAGAAACGGTAACGCCAGGCTCTTCGACTACCTCAAGTGTCACAGCGGCACGCAGCTTGTACATGGTAAGCCGCTTCACGAGCGCTTCCCGCTGCCCCGCGTCCGTCTCGATGACGAAATCGGTGCCGTCGCGCCAGATCATGAAGTCGAACAGGATCTTTCCCTGCGGCGTCAGCAGTGCACCCGGCCGCGCTTCGCTCGCGGAAAGCGAGATGATGTCGGTCGTAATGAGATTGTGCAGGAAGGATTCGGCGTCGGCGCCGCAGACGCGGATAAGCGCGCGATCGTTCAGAAAGACGGCTGGCATGGCGAAACCTGTGCGTTCGTTATCGCTCAGAAGTAGGTCTTCCGTGCACCTGCTGCAAGCGGGATTGAAAGGTTGAAGTCAGTCGCCGGCGGTGAAGAACTTCCATTTGCCAGCAGGCGTGATGCCGAGACGATAGAAGTTGTAGCCTCCGAATTCCTGCATGTCGGAAAGATCGCCCGCGGTAACGATGCGCAGCAGTTCCACCCGCTCCGGCGGCGTCAGCGTCTTGAGGTCCTTCTCGGCGAAATAAGGCCAAACATACATCTCGTCCGGCGTGCCTGCGCCGACATGCACGAGGCCGGTCGAGATCACGTCGAGCATGATAGCAAGGATCTCGTCGCCGTCTGGATCGCCCGAAAGGTCTTTCAGCGTGCCGATCGGGTCGTCTGTCGGCTCGCCCACTGTCACCTGCGTCTGCTCGGCACCAGTGCCGAAGAGCGGTCGCAGGCGTTCCAGATCGCCGGACGCGGCGGCTTCCACGATCTGCTCGCGCATGCGGCGCACGGGTTCCGGCACCTTGCTGATGTCGTAGATCACGTCGACCGGCTTCGAATCGTCGATGGCGCCGGGTGTCGTGTCCGCGCTTTGGCTGCTGTCCTTGTTGACGAGGGGATCCGGCATCGGCACGCCGGGGGACGTGGAAGGCGGTGTCTGGGACTGCTCGGGGTTTTCCTGATCGGCCGCCTGCGGATCGGCTTGGCCCGGAATCTTCTGCAGTTCAGAAAGAGCATTTGCCGAAGGAGCCGCCAGAATGCCGGCGCTGAAACAAACAGCGAGGAGGAGCGGCGCGATCGAAGGCCGCGATACGGTGTCCTTACCGGTACGCATGGGACTCTCTATTATTGCAGGGTGCGGTTCGGAGAAAATTCGCCACCCAACATACGTTCACGCAACGAATCAAGCAGTGCCTCTGCGCCCTTTTCGCCATGACGGCGGATCGTTTCGCGCAACGCTTGAACGATTGCCGTATCGGCAATGATCTCTGGCTCGATACCATCAGCCATACCGTCGGCCCAGGCTTCGTTGTGGTACTCCAGAGCCGCCTGCATCTTTTCGTGGACGATCATATCGTCGATGTCATTGAGGCTTGGTTCCATCATTTCTTCCTCAAATTGCATGCCTTACTGCCTGGTTAACAAGTCTATCAGCCTTTTCCCAAAACGACACGCGCGCGAGTGAAAACAGGTTAATTAAACGCTAATTTCCAAAGCGCGAGGTAATTTCTGTGGCGAGTGTTGCACCTTCGTTACGGTAGCGCTCTTCTGCCACGATGGCCGATGGAGTGCAATCGGTGTAGACCGAAGCAAAAGCGCGGTAGCCGTGGTTGAACGCCGCCGTCAGCTTTTCCTTCCGCTGCGGTTCGTCTTTCGTCTCCGAATCCAGCAGCCTTTGCATGTCGCTTCGCCATTCACTGCCGCCCGGCGCCTTGCAGAGCGTGCGCAGGTAATGAACCGACCCGATCACTTCCGCCAGCCGCAAAAGCTTGTCGTCATAAGGCACGATGGCGGGCGCTGCAGGTATGGTTTCGGGCTCGACCGGCGGTGCCTTGTCCTGCGCCCATGCCACAGCCGCCATAGCCGAACCGGCGCAGACAACGAGAGACAAGAAAACGCGTCGAACGGGAATCATGCTGATAGTTGATACCCTCGCCATGACCGGAACAAGGCGGGCTGATGACTATCCACGCCGTTATTGTCGCACGGAGAGCCGTTCGGCGCATTCAAGCACCGACTGGGGCACCGGCAAGCGGCGGATTTCCTCGACGGTGTACCACCCGAGAGCGGCCGCGTCGTCCGAAGCTTCGGCGATCGCTTTCCCGTCAGCCTCTACGGTGAAAACCGAAAGGAGAAAATGGCTGCTGACGCTGCCGTCGGCGGCATGGGCCTTCAGGTCGTAGGCCGCAAAGAGCTGCGGATTATAGGCGCGGATGCCGGTCTCCTCCTCGAATTCGCGCAGCGCGGTCTGGTCCGGTGTCTCGCTATTTTCCGCCCGGCCGCCGGGAAAGGCATACATATCAGCAGACGGCGGGTTGCGGCGGAGTACGAGAAGGAAGCGGCCGTCGCGCTCAAGGATCGCCGAAGACGCTGCTCTTGGATTTGAAGTCATGACCTGCCGTCTCTACACTCAGCCGGGATTTCCGTATTCTCGTTTTGAATATTCAATCGCCGATTCGAAGGGAAGCGTGCCTGACCTACATCATCTACGCTTTTGCGGCCCTTTTTGAAATCGCCGGTTGCTTCGCCTTCTGGGCATGGCTCCGGATAGGCAAGCCGGTCTGGTGGCTCGCGCCGGGCATGGTTTCGCTTGCGCTTTTCGCCTGGCTTCTGACGCTGGTGCCGAGCGAGGCGGCCGGCCGCACCTTCGCAGCCTATGGCGGCATTTATATCGTCGCATCACTTTTATGGCTGTGGCTTGTGGAAAATCGCGTTCCGGACCGCTGGGATATCGGCGGCGCGGCCGTCTGCCTTGCAGGGGCGGCGATCATCCTCTTCGGGCCGCGGCCTTGACCGCTGCAAAACAGGGTGCAAAGACAACGTCATGTGCGGACGCTATGCCTTGACGCTGACCCCCGAGGAGTTGAAGGAGATACTTGGGCTTCTCGAGCTTGAGGACTTTCCCGCTCGCTACAATATTGCGCCGACACAGCCGATCCTCGTCGTCGTTTCCGGCGAAACGCAGGTGAGGGGCAGCAATCTTCCGGATCGTCGCGCCGTGCTGGTGCGTTGGGGCTTCACGCCATCCTGGGTGAAGGATCCCAAGGAATTTCCGCTGCTCATCAATGCGCGGGCCGAAACCGCGACCGGCAAGGCATCCTTCCGTGCCGCCATGCGCCATCGCCGCGTGCTCGTCCCGGCCTCCGGCTTTTACGAGTGGCACCGTCCCTCGAAGGAAAGCGGCGAGAAACCGCAGGCCTATTGGATCAGGCCTCGCCGCGGCGGCGTGGTCGCTCTCGCCGGCCTGATGGAAACCTGGTCGTCCGTTGACGGCTCGGAAGTCGATACGGGCGCGATCCTGACCACAGCCGCCAACGCGTCCATTGCATCGATCCACGACCGCATGCCGGTCGTCATCAAGCCGGAGGATTTCGCTCGCTGGCTCGACTGCAAAACGCAGGAGCCGCGGGATGTCGCTGGCTTGATGCGGCCCGCAGAAGAGGACTTCTTCGAAGCGATCCCCGTCTCTGACAAAGTCAATAAGGTCATCAATATGGGGGCCGATCTGCAAACGCCCGTCGTTGTCGAGAAGCCGGCGAAACCGCCCGGCAAGAAACCTGGCGGCGACCAACTCAGCTTCTTCTGAAACCTCACATCATTCAGCATTTTCCGGATAACAAATGTTCTCGATCTCGGCTGCCCTTTCGGGTTTCTTCCTCGGCGCATCCCTCATCATTGCGATCGGTGCACAGAATGCTTTCGTGCTACGCCAGGGGCTGCTGCGCTCGCATGTCTTCGTCATCTGCCTGATCTGCGCTCTGTCGGATGCGCTGCTGATCGCAGCCGGCGTCGCCGGCCTCGGAACCCTGATCTCGCATTCGCCGGCGCTGATTTCCGTCGTGACGCTCGGCGGCGCGATCTTTCTCGGTGTCTATGCCGTCATGGCCTTCCGCCGCTCGCTGCATCCCGGCGTCATGAAGGCGGGAGCACCAGACGGACTGAGCCTGAAGGCCGCCGTTGCCACCTGCCTGGCCTTCACATTCCTCAATCCGCATGTCTATCTGGATACGGTCGTCCTGCTCGGCAGCCTTTCGGCCGCCTACCAGGGGTCGGATCGAATCGCCTACGGGGCAGGGGCTGCCGTCGGGTCATTCCTCTGGTTTTTCGGGCTGGGATATGGCGCGCGTCTGCTGCAGCCGGTCTTCGCAAAACCCGCCGCGTGGCGGGTCCTCGATGTCATCATCGGTATCGTCATGAGCCTGCTGGCAATCAGCCTACTCGTTCGCTTCTTCCGTCCGGCTTAGGAGACTTTCTTGACGATGGGCGGCTTGCTCTTCAGCATCAGCGCGGCGGCCAGTACGGCCTTGAGGCCGACCGGGCGGTAATGTGTACTCAGATCCGGTTTTGCCGCTTGTTCCGCCTGATCCGTCTTATTCGAACTCACGATACTCTCCTTACGTTTCCCTAGACTTTTTATTATTTTGCTCTTTTGTCGCCAAAGACGACAAAATAGAGGCATGGCTTGTCAGGAATTGTGTACGCCAATCACATCGCGCGAGGCGAAGCCCCGCGCTCGGTGCGGCGTATCGGAGGAGCATGAAATCAGATGTGGCGGCCGATATCGTCGTCGCCGTCGCCCGGCTCTTCGATCGTGAGCGTGCCGTACTTCAGCCGCCACTTGCGTGCCCCAAAGGGCAGCGACAGCAGGTAGACGATGACGGTGAACACCATGACTTCCCACGTGAAGCTCATCAGCAGGGCGACATAAAGCACGACACCGAGCATCAGCGGCAGCACGAGATCGCGCCGCAGGCGGCTGCCTTCCGACTTGCCGGACCAGACGGGCAGGCGGCTGATGAGCAGGAAAGCGATCAGGACCGTATAGGCCGAAGAGATATAGGCGAAGGTGCGGTCCTCGGTGAGGCCGAGGAATCCGAGATAGACGGGCAGGAGCACCAGCATGGCCCCGGCAGGCGCGGGCACGCCGACGAAATACTCGGATTGCCAGGGCGCGCGGCTTTCCCGTTCCGCCATGACGTTGAAACGGGCAAGGCGGAGGCCGGCGGCGATCGCATAGATCAGCGCGGCGATCCAGCCGATGGAGCGCGCGCTGTCGAGCGCAAAGACATAGACGACAAGCGCCGGCGCGACCCCGAAATTGACGATGTCGGCGAGAGAATCCATCTGTGCGCCGAACTTGGAGGTTGCTTTCATCAGGCGGGCGATGCGCCCGTCGATGCCGTCGAGAAAGGCGGCCAGCAGCACCATCATCACCGCCAGCTCGTAGCGGCCTTCGAAAGCGAGGCGGATGCCGGTCAGCCCCGCGCAGATCGCCAGGATCGTGATGAGATTGGGAACGACGAGCCGCAGCGGAATTTCGCGGAGCCGCGGACCGCGCGCCGAATCGTTGGGGCCGTTCGGTTCAAAGGGCGGAAAAGGCGTCTCCATAGCGCGCTCCATTCGTTCTAGCTGCGGCGGCTGATGACCGGCCCTTTGGGGGAGCCGAATTCAGCAAGCACCGTTTCGCCGGCAATTGCCGTCTGGCCGAGCGATACACGCGCCGCCGCGCCGGCAGGAAGGAATACGTCGAGTCTGGAGCCGAAGCGGATAAGGCCGAAACGCTCGCCGGCATCCAGCGGCTCGTTGTTATTGGCCCAGCACAGAATACGGCGGGCGACGAGGCCAGCGATCTGCACGACGCCGACCTGGCCGTGGACGGTCTCGATCACCAGGCCATTGCGCTCGTTGTCCTCGCTCGCCTTGTCGAGCTCGGCATTCACGAAGCTGCCCGACCGGTAGTTGATGCTGACGACGCGGCCGCGCACCGGCGAGCGGTTCACATGGCAGTTGAAGACGTTCATGAAGACGGAGATGCGCAGCATCGGCTCGCTGCCGAGATCGAGCTCGGCGGGTGGGGTGACCATCTGGATCGAGGAAACCTTGCCGTCGGCCGGCGAGATCACCAGATCGTCATCCTGCGGCGTCATGCGCTCGGGATCGCGGAAGAAGTAAGCGCACCAGAGCGTCAGGACGAGACCGACCCAGAAGAGTGGCTCGAATATCCAGCCAAGGATCAGCGAGGCTACGAAGAACGCGGCGACGAATACATAGCCTTCCTTGTGCACCGGAACGATGGTGTTTCGAACGGTATTGAGCAAGCTCATCGACGCTGGTCTCCTCGCGCTTTTTCGTTCCCGCTGGTTATAGAAAAAGTCCTGCGGGAGCAATGCCGTGCCGCTTCCGCTCGACCTTATGGCATGGTTCTAAACAGCAAAACGGCAAAGCGGTCGTTTGGTTCGAACGCTCAGCTTGCCGGCGCGAGACGGGCAACGATGCCCAGGTCGTCGCTTTCGCGTACCTGTTTCAGATGTTCCTCCGCCTGCGTCGCTTCGCGCTGGCGGTTCCACATCGAGGCGTAGAGGCCGTCCTTCTCGAGCAGCGCCGCATGCGTACCGCGCTCGGTGATCTCGCCGCTCTTTAGCACGATGATCTCGTCGGCGCCGATGACGGTCGACAGGCGGTGAGCGATGACGAGTGTCGTGCGGTTTTTCGAAACGACGTCGAGGGCCGTCTGGATCTCCCGCTCCGTCGTAGTGTCGAGCGCCGAAGTCGCCTCGTCGAGGATCAGGATCGGCGGCGCCTTCAGAATCGTTCGGGCGATGGCGACGCGCTGTTTCTCGCCGCCCGAAAGTTTCAATCCGCGTTCGCCGACCTTGGTTTCGAAGCCTTCCGGCAGCAGTTCGATGAAATGCGCGATCTGGGCAATTTCCGCAGCCGCCTTCACCTCAGCATCGCTGGCCGACGGGCGGCCGTAGCGGATATTGTAGGCGACGGTATCGTTGAAGAGCACGGTATCCTGCGGCACCATGCCGATCGCCGAGCGAAGGCTTTTCTGCGTGACATGGCGGATATCCTGGCCGTCGACGGTGACCGCCCCACTCTGGATGTCATAGAAACGGTAGAGCAGGCGCGAAAGCGTCGATTTGCCGGCGCCCGAGGGGCCGACAACCGCGACCGTCTTGCCGGCCGGAACCTCGAAGGATATCCCCTTGAGGATCGGCCGCGCCGGATCGTAGGCGAAATGCACGTCCTTGAAGCTGATCGCGCCCTGGCCGATCTTGAGCGGTGCAGCGTTGGGCGCATCGGTTACTTCGGGCGTCACGTCGAGCAGGTCGAACATCTGTTCGATATCGGTAAGGCCCTGGCGGATTTCACGGTAGACGAAGCCGATGAAGTTGAGCGGCACGGAAAGCTGCAACAGCATGGAATTAACGAAAACGAAGTCGCCGATGGTCTGCTCGCCGCGCTGGACGGCAAAGGCTGAAAGCAAGAGCATGACCGTCGTTCCGATGCCGAAGATGACGCCTTGGCCGAAGTTCAGCCAGCCGAGCGAGGTCCAGACATCGGTCGCCGCCTTCTCGTAGCTTTCCATCGACCTGTCGAAGCGTCTGGCCTCCATCTCCTCGTTGCCGAAATATTTGACGGTCTCGAAGTTGAGGAGGGAATCGATCGCCTTGGTGTTGGCGTCGGTATCGCTGTCGTTCATCGCCCGGCGGATGGCGATGCGCCAGTCGGACGCGCGGATCGTGAACCAGATATAGGCCCAGACGGTGAAGGCCGTCACCGCGAGATAGGAGAAGCCGTAGCCCCACCAGAAGATCACGGCCGTCAGCAGGAATTCGATGACGGTCGGAACCGAGTTCAGGATCGTGAAGCGAACGATCGTCTCGATGCCCTTGGTGCCGCGCTCGATGATGCGCGACAGCCCGCCGGTCTTGCGCTCCAGATGAAAGCGCAGCGAGAGTTCGTGGATATGCACGAACGTCCGGTAGGCGAGTTGGCGCACCGCATATTGCCCGACGCTGGCAAAGAGCGCGTCGCGCAGCTGATTGAGGCCAAGCTGGATCAGACGGGTGAGGTTATAGGCGATCACCAGTACCGTCGCGCCGACGAGGAGCGGCGGCAGCGTACCGGCGAGATCCACGCGGCCATTCAGGGCGTCGGTCGACCATTTGAAGAAATAGGGAACAAGCAGGAGCACGAACTTGGAGACGAGCAAGTAGACCGTCGCCCAGACGACGCGCATCTTCAGGTCCGTCCGGCCGGAAGGCCACATGTAGGGCCAAAGATTGAAGAGCGTCCGCAGCAGGTTGGATTCCGAAACCGTCTTGCCGTTTGCCATGCCCATCTCCAGCCCGGTCGGGCCCGGCCGCGAATGCGGCGTTTCGATACGGCAAAAGTGCAAAAGGCGGAGATGCCCGATTGAGCCTCCGCAGACAGGATCGCCGTCTCCGCCAGATAGGGTGCGCGGCGTGCGAATGCAACATGTGAAAAGCCGGGGCGGACAGAGGCCGGGCGCGATATCGGCCCGGCCTTTCCATCATTTGCTTCGGCTTAGAGATGCTCGCCGGAAAGGCGCTTGCGATGAAGCTCTTCGGCGTTCGGCAGCGCTTCCTTCGGCAGGCCGAAGATCTGGCCGGGCAGAATGCGGTCCGGATTGTTGATCTGGGTTTCATTCGCGATGTAGATCGTCGTGTAACGCACGCCGAGGCCATAGACGCGGCGCGAAATCTGCCACAGCGTATCGCCGCGGCGGATGATGACGGCGGTGTTGTCCGCCGTCAGCGGCGCCTGCTCGATCGTCTTTGGCTGGCTTGGGTCGGCGGCTGCTTCGTTTGAAGCCGGTGCGCCGGCTGCCTTTGGCGTTGGCATGGCCGTAAGACTGTCGATCGTCGTCCCTAGCTTGCCGAGAGCATCGCCTACGGACTTTGCATCCTTCGGCAGCGCCTGGAGCATGGCGAGCGCGCTGGATGCCGACTGGGAGGCCGTGCCCGCCGTCTGTTTGAGGGCAGGCGTTGCTTCTGCTGCCGGACGGAAGTCGGCGATCGAGCGGAGCGCGAATTCAGTTGCCGAACGCGCTGCTGCAAGCTGCTCGGCGCCGGGGAGCTTGCCGTCGGCAAAAAGGCCCTTCAGCAGTCCAAACGCCTTGCCCGCATCGGCCCTCAGCTTGCCGAGTTCGCCTTCATCGAGCGGAACCATCGCGGCACCGGCGCCGTTTGCGGGCGGTTTTCCGGGCTGTGCCGCAACGGTGACCTGGTCGCCTGCCGGGCGGGTGAAGTTGACGGAAGCGCGAATGACCACCTTGCCGCTGCCGTCGACGACATCCACGCGAATCTTGTGGTCGCCGACCGAAAGTTCCATGACGCCGTCGATGACGAAATGGCCGTCGCCACCTGCTGTTGCCTTGCCGATCAGGGCGTCGTCCGCATAGGCGATCACGTTGGCGTTCGGCTTGGCGGTGCCGGCGACGAAGATCTTCTTGCCTTCGATTTCAACCGCATTGACCATCACCTCGGCGGGCGCCGAAGGTGCGCCTGCCTGTGGCGCGGACGGAACTGCGGGTGCGGTATTGGCGATCTCAGGCGAGCCGGCCGGCAGGCCGGGCTGAGCGGAAGCCTGGTCGCCGCCTGCTGCAGGCTGAGCAGCCGGCGTGCCGGCCGTCGGCGCCGTGATGATGCGGCTCGCCGCGCCCGGCTTGGAAACCATGGCAAGAAGTTCGGCTCCGCTGCCATCCTTCGGAACGGAGACGGTTGCGACTTCTTCCGAGGTCTGGCTCTTGCCGTCCTGGCCGGTCGCCTTGAGCACGAGCTGATGGTCGCCGGGCGGCAGCGGGTTGTCGAGGACGGCTGCAAAATCGCCGGTCGGGCCGACATTCGTCGTGGTGACAACCTTGTCGCCATCCATCACTTCGAGCTTGCTGTTCGGCGTGGCCGAACCGGCGATGACGGTGGATCCGTCCGGCTCTACGCGCAGGACGTCGAAAGCGGGAAGCTTCGATCCGGCATTCGCATCAGTTGCCGGTGCCGCGGGCTGGCTTGCACCGGACAGTTCGGCTTCAGCCTTGGAGATGGCGGCAAGCGCGTCGGCGATGTTTTCTGGCAGGGCCTGGACGATTGCCAGCGCCTTTGCCGCGCCGTCCTTGGCTTTTGAGGCGGTGGCCGCAGTTGCCGGATCGGTCCCTTCGGGGATCGCGAAGTCAGCGAGCGCCCTCAGCGAGCCTGCCGCCTTTGTCTTGGCGGCATCGAATGCTTCGGCCGTCGGACCCTTGCCGTCCGCAAAGAGCGCCTTAAGTTGCGTGAGAGACTGACCTGCGTCGGCGGAAAGACGGCCGAGCTTCTCAGTCGTAGCCGCCGCGTCGGCAGCCGTGTTACGCGCGGTCTTGCCGGCTTCTTCAACCGTGTTCTTGACCTCGGAGCCTGCTTGATTGATGGCATCGCCAACTTTTGCCGCGTCTTCGCCGATCCGGGGCATGACCACGAAGACCATCAGAAGGATTGCAACTGCAAGCACTGCGAAAGCCAGCAAGCCGGCACGATTTCTCATCATTTACTCTCCCCAGCCGGCAAATGTGCCGTAGTACTAAAAATTGCTAGCGATTCCCATTGCTTTTCACAAGCATTCAAAGCAATGACGCAGGCTCGACGCGCAGCTTTTCTGTCATTTTTCTTGACTGCGCAGGCATGGAATAGTTGTTTTCCCATATGAGCGATCAATCTCATTCAATTCAGTCCATCTGTGTCTACTGCGGGTCGAGGCCCGGGCGGGATACAGCATACATGGCCGCCGGGCGCGCGCTCGGCAAAGAAATCGCCGAATACGGCCTGCGGCTCGTCTATGGCGGCGGCACCAAAGGCATCATGGGTGCTGTTGCGAGCGGCGTGCTTTCCAATGGGGGGCAGGTGACCGGCATCATCCCCGAATTCCTGATCGACATGGAGGCGACGCGCCATTCCCTCGGCCAGCTCAACGAGCTCATTGTAACGCCGGACATGCATGCGCGCAAACACCTGATGTTCGAGCGCTCCGACGCCTTCGTGGCGCTGCCGGGCGGGATCGGCACGCTGGAGGAAATCGTCGAGATCATGACCTGGGCGCAGCTTGCCCGTCACGAGAAGCCGATGGTCTTCGCCAACATCAAGGGCTTCTGGGACCCGATGATGGAACTGATGAAGCACATGACTGACGAGGGCTTCGTGCACACGGCGCACCGCGTGCAGCCGCTCGTGATCGACGACATCTCCGGCATCATTCCCGCCATTATGGCGCAGGCAGCCGAACTCGCTGCCGACCGTGAGGGCGAGGATGCTGTGATTTCGAAGATGTGAAGCGAGGCGCTCAGCGCCCGCGCGTCGCGTTCAGCATCGACCAAGTGTAAAGCACGAGGCCTGCCCAGATGAGCGGGAAGGCGATCATGCGCGCTGTATCAAGTGGTTCGTGGAAGACGAAGATCGCGATCAGGAAGATCATCGTCGGCGCGATGTACTGCATGATGCCGATCGTCGAGAGCTTCAGAAGCTTTGCGCCGTTGGCGTAGATCATCAGCGGCGCGGCGGTGACGATACCGCAGCCGAAAAGCAGGGCCGTATCACTAAAGCTTGTTTGAACGAAGTGGCCCTGTCCGCTGAAGAACTCCAGATAGACGATGTAGAGGATGGCTGGAACGCTGAGGATCAGCACTTCGAGCAGGAAGCCCTGGTTGGGGCCAAGCGGCAGTGTCTTGCGGAAGAAGGCATAGAAAGCCCAGCTGAAGGCGAGCGTCAGCGCCACCCACGGAAGCCCGCCGCCGTCGACGGCGAGAACGACAACAGCAACTGCCGCCAGCCCGATGGCGACGATCTGGACTGGGCGCAGTTTCTCCTTGAGCAGCACCGCGCCCATGAAGATGCTGATCAGCGGATTGATGAAATAGCCCATCGCGGCATCGAGCGAATGCCCGGCGCCGATCGCCCAGACATAGGTGCCCCAGTTGACGGTGATGAGCGCCGCCGTCAGCGCCGCCATGGCAAGCATGCGCGGCGAGCGCAGCGCGTCACGGATGTCCTGCGTGCGGCCGAGCGCGAGCAGCACGAGCCCGGCAATCGGAACGGACCAGAGAACGCGATGCGCGATCACCTCCGCCGGCGAAATATGCGCCAGCGCCTTCATGTAGATCGGCAGGAATCCCCACAGAAGATAGGCCGCCAGCGCAAACGCGAAACCGCGCGTGCTATCTTCGTTCTTGACGGCAGCAGGGCTCGCTTCGGCAGACATCGGGTGTTTCCATCTTTGTTCTTCTTCTGATCTCGATTAGCGTAAGTGCCGTGAATAGACCAATTCATTTCGGTGAATGGATCGTCAGCGGATTTGAAGCGGAGGAGTTGCATGGCTTTCGAGGATGAGCCGCCATACCGGCAGATTTATGCCCGCCAGATACTGGCGAAGGCAGGTGTTGCGAAGAACGACAGGCTGCTTGCGGCCTTTGCCGAAGTACCGCGTGAGAAATTCGTCGGCCCGCCGCCCTGGGTCTATAACGACTTCCGTAATTATCGGGAAATGGCTTCCACCGATCCGCTCGTGCTTTATCAGGACTTGTTGATAGGCCTCGACACCCAGCGCGGGGTCAACAACGGTATGCCCTCCCTTCACGCGTCTGCTCTGAATACGCTTGGAATCCGGGAGGGCGAGACGGTTGCCCATCTGGGCGTCGGGACCGGTTATTACACCGCGATCATTGCCGGACTCGTCGGCTCCGCTGGCAAGATCGTCGCGATCGAATACGACAAGGCGCTGGCCGAAAAGGCGCGAGAAAACCTTTCCGGTTATCCCAATGTTGAAGTGGTGCAGGGCGATGCGGCCGAATGGCCGAAGGAGGACGCCGACGTCATCTACGTCAATTTCGCGCTCGATCACCCGCCGGCCGCCTGGATCGAAAACCTGGGCATCAGTGGGCGGCTGTTGTTTCCGCTCGGAATCCCGGCAGTCAAGAATGGCAGGTCGACCGGCTTCACCCGTTCGGCAGGCTTCCTGCTTATAGACCGGCGCGCCAGGGGTTTTGGCGCCCGCTTCATTCAGCCTGTCTCCTTCGTTTGGGCCGAGGGTCAGGAACCGCCACCGGGCGGCCGCCACGAGGGACTGGGGGAAGCCTTCCACAGCCGCCGGCTGTTTCAGGTTCGCAGTTTCCGCTGGCGGACCGCGCCCCATGGGGAGGAGTGCTATGGCGAGCAGGACTGGGGGCTTTCCTTCGAGGAGCCGTGATCCTCACTCCGCCGCGATCTTGCCCGCCAGCTGCCGGTTCTTCATCAGCTTGTAGATCACCGAATCCATGAGCGCCTGGAACGAGGCGTCGATGATGTTTTCCGAGACGCCGACCGTCCACCAGCGCACGCCGTCGCTATCGGTGGATTCGATGAGAACGCGGGTGACAGCTTCCGTGCCGCCGTTGAGGATACGCACCTTGAAGTCGGCGAGGACCAGATCGTCGATTTCGTGCTGGTATTTGCCGAAATCCTTCCGCAGTGCCAGGTCGAGCGCGTTGACCGGGCCGTCGCCTTCTGCCACCGACATGATCGTGTGGCCGTCGATGACCATCTTCACCACGGCTTCGGAAACGATCTTCACCCGCCCGTGCGAGTCGAAGCGGCGCTCGACCATCACGCGGAAGCCTTCGACCGAGAAGAATTCCGGGATCGTGCCGAGCGTGCGGCGCGCCAGCAGCTCGAAGCTCGCATCTGCGCCCTCATAGGCATAACCGGTGGCCTCGCGTTCCTTGACGATGGAGATCAGCCGGTCGAGCTTCGGATCGTCCTTGGTGACCTCGATCCCGCGGCGCTTCAGCGCATTGATGAAATTCGCCTTGCCGCCTTGGTCGGAGACCATGACCTTGCGGAAATTGCCGACGCTTTCCGGCGGCACATGTTCGTAGGTGCGCGGATCCTTGAGCAGCGCGGAGGCATGGATGCCCGCCTTCGTGGCGAAGGCCGAAGCGCCGACATAGGGCATCTGGTGGTCCGGCGAGCGGTTGAGAAGTTCATCGAAAGCATGCGAAAGCAGCGTAAGGTTGACCAGCCGTTCCGTATCGATGGCGCTTTCGAAGCGCGTGCTGTAGCTGTCCTTCAGGGCCAGCGTCGGGATCAGAGTCACCAGGTTGGCATTGCCACAACGCTCGCCGATGCCGTTAAGCGTTCCCTGGATCTGGCGCACGCCGGCCTCGATGGCGGCAAGCGAATTGGCCACCGCCTGGCCGGTATCGTTATGCGCATGGATGCCGAGACAGTGCCCGGGGACGCCCGCAGCGATCACCGCCTCGGCGATGGCGCGGATCTCGGGTGGCTGCGCGCCGCCATTGGTGTCGCAGAGCACGACCCAACGCGCTCCCGCTTCATAGGCCGTTTTTGCGCAGGCGAGCGCATAGGCGGGATTGGCCTTGTAACCGTCGAAGAAATGTTCGCAATCGACCATCGCTTCCTTGCCGGCGGCAACGGCTGCCTTCACGCTCTCAGCGATGCATTCGAGGTTTTCCTCATTGGTGCACCCGAGCGCGACTTTGACGTGGTAGTCCCAGCTCTTGGCAACGAAACAGATCGCATCGCTCTGTGCCTGCAAGAGAACGGCAAGCCCCGGATCGTTAGAGGCGGAAACGCCGGGCCGCTTTGTCATGCCGAAGGCGACGAACGCTGCTTGGCTGGTGCGCTTCTCTGCGAAGAAGGCGGTATCCGTCGGGTTCGCACCTGGATATCCGCCCTCGACATAATCGAGGCCGAACTCGTCCAGCATGGTCGCAATCGCAATCTTGTCCTCGACCGAAAAGTCGATCCCGGGCGTCTGCTGCCCGTCGCGGAGCGTCGTGTCGAAGAGGTAGATGCGTTCTTTCATAGCGTCCTCCCGGCAAGCGGGTCCTTTAGTCTCTGTTGGTGTGCGTGGCGCCTCATTCGCCCTTCGGGCCTTCTCCCCGAGGGGAAAAGGGGGCTGCGCCGGTCTCGTTTGGGTTGTCCCCTCTCTCTCGGGTAGAGGCTAGGGGCCTCGCGGCAATGCGTCAGACCTTCCCCGCAAACTTGTCCGTCGCCCGGATCAGCTGATCCAGGATGCCGGGTTCCGAAAACGCGTGGCCGGCGCCTTCGATCAGGTGGAACTCCGCCTTCGGCCAGGCCTTGTGCAGCGCCCAGGCGAAGCGTGCGGGGCAGGGCATGTCGTAGCGGCCGTGCACGATGACGCCCGGGATATCAATGAGTTTGTAAGTGTCGCGGATGAGCTGCCCTTCCTCCAGCCAGCCGGCATTGACGAAGAAGTGGTTCTCGATGCGGGCGAAGGCATAGGCGAATTCCGCCTCCTCGAACTTGCCGCTGGTCGACGGCTCGGGCAGGAGCGTGATCGTCTCGCCTTCCCAGATGCTCCAGGCATGTGCGGCTTCGAGCGCGATCGCCTTGTTATCGCTCGTCAGGCGGCGGTGATAGGCATGCATCATCTCGTGGCGCTCTTCCGGCGGGATCGGAGCGATGAAGCGCTCCCACTTGTCCGGGAACATCTGGGACACGCCGAACTGGTAATACCAGTCGAGCTCCGCCTTCGTCAGCGTATAGATGCCGCGCACGACGAGTTCGGAGACCCGTTCGGGATGCTTCTCGGCATAGGCGAGCGCCAGCGTCGAGCCCCAGGAGCCGCCGAAGACCTGCCATTTCTCGGCCCCCGCCATGTCGCGCAGCCGCTCGATATCGGCGACCAGATGCCACGTCGTGTTGGCATTCAAGTCGGCATGCGGCGTGGACTTGCCGCAGCCGCGCTGGTCGAACAGCGTCACGTCGTAGAGCGCCGGATCGAAGAGGCGGCGGTGAACTGGCGAAATGCCGCCGCCCGGACCGCCGTGCAGGAAGACGGCCGGCTTGGCGCCCGGCGTTCCGCTGCGCTCCCAGTAGATCACATGGCCGTCGCCGACATCGAGATGGCCCGATGCATAGGGTTCGATTTCAGGATAGAGCGTACGCAGCACTTCGGTCATATCTTCACGCCTTTCGCGGGCCAGGCCTTGGTATCATGGTCGGGATGCTGGAAGGAGATGATCTGCTCCTGCCGGGAATAGTAATCAGGATCCCGATGAACCGGTGCCTCGAAGATCGTTTCGACCCAGGGCAGGCGCGAGTCGTAGTTCACCTGTATCTGCGGCGCGAGATCGCTGCGGTCGTCGAAGGTGCCAATGGCGAGCTCCAGTCCGCCCGGATGCCGGTAGGTCATCGGCGTGCCGCAACTGCTGCAGAAGCCGCGGTCGATATTGACCGAGGATTGGAAGTAACTCGGCTCGCCGCGTGTCCACTCCACGCCCTCGTCCGGCGCGGTGACGAGCGCGGAAAAGAAGCCGCCGAATTGCTTCTGGCACATGCGGCAATGGCAGATCGACGGCCGCCCCAGCTTGCCTTTGATGCGGAAACGTACGGCGCCACACTGGCAACCGCCTGTTCGAATGATTTCGCTCATGTCTGTCCTCCGGACGGCCAGTGGCTCGTATCGTGATCGGGATGCTGATGGTTGCTCGCCGCGATCGCGCCTTCGCGCTCCGAACTTTCATCGTCGGGCTCCACCGGCAGCGTGTCCAGCGCGTGGAACCAACTCATCTTGCGGCCGGTATTCGATTGCATCACCGGTTTGACCGCATCGGGCTCGTCCAGCGATCCCAGCGTAATATTGACGGAATCGGCTTCGGGAATGTCGTAGAAGAGCGGCGTGCCGCAATCCCCGCAGAAGCCGCGGCGCACGAGATCGGAGGAGCGGAACCACTTCGGTTCGCCGCGCGTGATGGCGAAATCGACGCGCATGAAACTGCCAAGCGGCAGAAAATAGTTGCCGGCCGCCTTCTGGCACATGCGGCAATGGCAGACATGCGGATAGCCGGGCTCGCCGGAAGCGCGATAACGCACCGCGCCGCATTGGCATCCGCCGCTATGGCTTGCTCCCGCCGTCACTTGCGCTCCTCCGGCCATTCCGCCGTGTCGTGATCCGGATGCTGATAGGAGACGATCTCGTTGATGAATTCGGCCGCCTCGGTGTCGTCCTCAGTCCGGGTGCCGGGAAGCTCGTGCAGTTTGTCCGTGAACGGCAGCTTTCCTTCGATGCCGTATTGGGTTGTCGGGGGCAGCGCCGACGGATCGTCGAACGCGCCCGCGGCGATCGCCATCCCGTCCGGTGCCTCATAGGTCAGCGGCGTGCCGCAATCGCCGCAGAAGCCGCGCTCGGCGAAATTGGACGACCGGAATGTCTTCCGCTCGCCGCGCGTCCACTCAAAATCGGCTCCACGTACGGAAACCAGCGGCGCATAATAGCCGCCGAATGCCTTCTGGCACATGCGGCAATGGCAAATCGACGAATGCGTAAGCCCGCCTTCGAGCCGAAAGCGGATCGCCCCGCATTGGCAGCCGCCGGTGTAGACGGTCATTGCGGCCTCCTCCAGTTTGGCGTGGGCGAAAAGACACCTCCCAACCCTCCCCACAAGGGGGAGGGCCAACTAGTGGCGCCGACGTTATCCTCTGCGTCAACGTCGGTAGATATGGCAAGATTCGCGGTGAGGCTATTCCGCAGCGTCGCGGCATAGTAGCCCCTCCCCCTTGTAGGGAGGGGCTGGGGAGGGGTCTTGGATGTCAGCAAACTCACCGTTTCACCTCCCACGTCGTCACCCGCTTGCCGGTTGCCGCATCCTTGCCATCCTTGAGCTGGATGCCCTCGGCAAGCAGTGTCTCGCGGATCTTGTCGGCCTCGGCGAAGTTCTTTGCCTTCAAGAGTTCAAGGCGGGCGCGCACGCGCCTGTCGATTTCGGCGGCGACCGCTTCGTCGACCTCCGTTTCCCTCATCTCGACACCGAGAAGGGCAGCACTCGCCGCGAAAGCGGCGGCATTGCCGGATTGCGCCAGGGCGTGGAGCGCCTGGACGGCGGCGACCGTGTTCAGGTCATCGGCAAGCGCGTTCAACACGCTCTCATCCGGAACTGCGTCGCCGGCATCCGCCACTGGCCACTTCGCCAGCAGGCGTTCCGCCTCTTCCAGCCGCTTGATCGAAAAATCGATCGGCTCGCGGTAGTGCGTCATCAGCATCGCAAGGCGCAGCACTTCGCCCGGCCATTTGCGGCCGCCGAATCTCTCGGTGTGCAGCAACTCGTAGATGGTAACGAAATTGCCCTCCGACTTCGACATCTTGCGGCCTTCGACCTGCAGGAAGCCGTTGTGCATCCAGACATTCGCCATCACCTCCGTGCCGTGGGCGCAACGCGACTGGGCGATTTCGTTTTCATGGTGCGGGAAGATCAGGTCCAGCCCGCCGCCGTGAATGTCGAAGACCTCGCCGAGATAGCGTTCGCTCATTGCCGAGCATTCGATATGCCAGCCCGGACGGCCGCGGCCCCAGGGGCTTTCCCAGCCGGGTTCGTTGTGGCTTGAAAGCTTCCAGAGAACAAAGTCGCCGGGGTTCTTCTTGTGCGCATCGACGGCGACGCGGGCGCCGGCCTGCTGCTCGTCGAGATTGCGCTTCGACAGCGCGCCGTAATCCGCCATGGATTTCGTGTCGAACAACACTTCGCCCTCCGCCTGATAGGCGTGGCCTTTGGCAATCAGCTTCCCGATGATCTCGACCATCTGCGGAATATTTTCCGTTGCCCGCGGCTGGATAGTCGGATCGAGGCAGCCGAGCGCCTTGGCATCTTCGAGATACTGCGTCTCGGTCTTTTCGGTGACCAGGCGGATCGCCTCGTTCAGCGGCAGGCCGGGGTGGTCGCGCAGCGCCCGCATGTTGATCTTGTCGTCGACGTCGGTGATGTTGCGCGCATAGGTGACGTGCTCGGCGCCATAGACGTGCCTGAGCAGCCGGAAGAGCACGTCGAAGATGATGGCGGGACGCGCATTGCCGATATGGGCATAGTCATAAACAGTCGGGCCGCAGACATACATGCGGACATTCTGCGGATCGATCGGCTTGAAGACCGTCTCCTCGCGCGTCAGCGTATTGTACAGCTTGATTTTCGGCTTCTTCTGTTCCGGCTGACCGGCCATGTCTATTCTCCCAAAATGCAATGATCCGAAAAATACCGGCACCCGCGGGCCGGGGCGTTTCTCATCTTTGGGTATTTGGGAGACGAAAACGGCCAGGCCAGCGAGCGCGCTAGCGGATAATCTTCCGGCAGATAATGCAGATAACCGTTTTCATGGCGCGTTTTATGGCGCGGGAACGGTGTTTGGTCAAGTGCCGCGTAAGCGGCTGTATTCGATCCAGTGAATCGATTGCAGGGCCGGGACGTCGCCATTCGTCGTTGCGCATAAAATTCTGCTAGAAAAAACAGAAATACCGGGAAGGAAGCCGCGTGAGGAAGATCCTGCACCGCGCCGTAATTGGCATTGCCATTCTGGCTGTCGCATCGGCATCGTATCTGGCATACGATCGAGCCATGGCGCCGTTTGTTCCTCCTTCACTCGAAGACTATCCCATCCAGGGAATCGACATCAGTCATCATCAGGGCGTTATCGATTGGAAGACGCTCGCCGCGCGGCCGAATGTGCATTTTGCGATTATGAAGGCGACTGAGGGCGGCGACCACAAGGATACACGTTTCGCGGAAAACTGGCAGGCGGCGAAAGAGGCCGGCATCGTGCGCGGGGCGTACCACTTTTTCACCTTCTGCCGCCCTGGCCGCGAGCAGGCGCAGAACGTATTGGCGACAGTTCCCAAAGAGCAGGGCACGCTGCCGATCGCGATCGATCTCGAATTTGTCGGCAACTGCGACAAGGTCCCGACGCTCGAGGAAATGACTGCTGAAGTAAACGCGTTCGTCACGGAGCTTAAGGGCACTTTTCCCGAAAAGCCAATCTTTTACGTCACCCAAGAGTTCTTTGATCAGTATCTGAAAGGCAACGAATCCCGCTTCCCGGATCACTATCTCTGGTTGCGCAGCGTATTCAAAGAACCAGAGCAGGAGAGATGCGGCCGCTGGTCGATATGGCAGTTTGCCGACAACGGTAGAGTCGACGGCATTGAGGGGCCGGTGGACCTCAATGCGCTATGCCCCGCGCAAACGGGCTTTGCGGCGCTGTTCGCCGAAACCGCGGCCCAGTAGCCCTTATTCCGGCAGACGGTAGTCCACGAGCCTGTTCTCGCGGACGATGAAGAGCTTGCCTGTCTCGGTCACATCCGGGCCGACGAGCGGCAGGATCGCCTTGGCGACTTCGGAAGGGTGCGGCAGCGTCGAAGGATCTTCGCCGGGCACCGCCTGGGCGCGCATGGCAGTGCGCGTGGCGCCCGGATCGACGCTGGTGATGCGAAGGGCCGTCGACCGGCTTTCGCCGGCCCAGGTGCGGGCGAGCGCTTCGACGGCGGCTTTCGACGCGGAGTAGGGACCCCAGAACGGGCGGCACTTGTGAGCGGCAGCCGACGAGATGATCACGGCGCGACCGGCGTCCGAGCGCGTCAGCAGCGGATCGACAGAGCGGATCAGCCGCCAGGTGGCGGTGACGTTGATGTTCATCACCCTCTCGAAGGTTTTCGCCTCGATATGGCCGATCGGCGAGATGACGCCGAGCACGCCGGCGTTGGCAACAAGGACGTCGAGCTTGCCCCAGCGCTCGAAAATCGAGGCACCGAGCGCATCGATGGCGTTCATGTCGGCAAGATCGAAGGGCACCAGCGTAGCGCTGCCGCCTGCCGCCTTGATGGCATCATCGAGTTCCTCGAGGCCGCCGACCGTGCGAGCGCAGGCGATGACGTGCGCTCCGGCCTTTGCCAGTTCCAGTGCCGTGAAATAGCCGATGCCGCGCGATGCGCCGGTCACGAGTGCGATGCGGTTCTTGAGGTCGATGGTCATGATCGTGTCGTCCGTGTCGCTTGCGCGAAAACGCATCTCACCCTCACGAGGGGAAGAGGAGGCGCTGGCGCTCATTCAGATTTATGAAGTCCCTTAGCCGTTGCTGGCCATCACGGCGAGCTTGCGCACGTTGCTCGTGCTTTCCTTGTCGAGCAGGCGCGTCGGGTAGTCGCCAGTGAAATAGTGGTCGGTGAACTGCGGATTCTCGTTATCGCGATCTTCCCCGCCGACTGCGCGATAAAGCCCGTCGATCGACAGGAATTCGAGCGAATCTGCGCCGATGTAATCGCACATCGCTTTCAGGCTGTTGTACTGGTTGGCAAGCAGCTTGTCGGCGTCCGGCGTATCGATGCCGTAGAAGTCCGGGAAATAGATCATCGGGCTTGCGACGCGGATGTGGACTTCCTTGGCGCCTGCGTCACGGATCATCTGGACGATCTTCAGCGATGTGGTGCCGCGCACGATCGAATCGTCGACGAGGACGACGCGTTTGCCTGTGATCGTTGCCCGGTTGGCCGAATGCTTGAGCTTGACGCCGAAGGCGCGGATCTGCTGCGTCGGCTCGATGAAGGTGCGGCCGACATAGTGGTTGCGGATGATGCCATATTCGAAGGGAATGCCGCTTTGCTGGGCGTATCCGAGCGCTGCCGGCGTTCCGCCGTCCGGAACCGGAACGACGACATCGGCATCGACCGGCGCTTCCTTGGCAAGATTGATGCCCATGTTCTTGCGGGCGACATAGATGCTACGGCCGCCGACGACGGAGTCTGGGCGAGCGAAGTAGACAAATTCGAAAAGGCAGAGCCGTTCCGGTTTCGGCGCCTCGGGCTTGCGGGCATCGATGCTGATCGAGCCGTCCGGCTGGATTTCGCAGATGACGACTTCGCCGTTTTCGACGTCGCGGATGTACTTCGCACCGATGATGTCGAGCGCGCAGGTTTCCGAACAGAAGATCGGCTTGCCGTCGAGCTCGCCCATGACGAGCGGGCGGATGCCGATCGGATCGCGCGCGGCGATCAGCTTCGTGCGGGTCATGGCCAGCATCGAATAGCCGCCTTCCATCTGGCGGATAGCATCGATGAAACGGTCGGAGGAGGAGGCCTGCTTGGAGCGGGCGATCAGGTGGAGAACGACTTCGGTATCCGAGGTCGACTGACAGATGGCGCCATCGGCAATCAGTTGACGGCGAAGCGTCAGGCCGTTGGTGAAGTTGCCGTTATGGGCGACGGCGATGCCGCCGACCTCCAGTTCGGCAAAGAGAGGTTGGACATTGCGGAGCGCAACTTCGCCCGTCGTCGAGTAGCGCGTGTGGCCGATGGAGATGAAGCCCGGCAGCTTCGCGAGCGTTGCTGGATCGGTATAGTGGTCGCCGACGAGCCCCATGCGCTTTTCGGTGTGGAACTGGCGGCCGTCGAAAGTGACGATACCGGCCGCTTCCTGTCCGCGATGCTGGAGAGCGTGAAGCCCGAGCGCCGTCAGCGTGGCGCCGTCGGGATGGCCGAGAACGCCGAAGACGCCGCACTCCTCGTGGAGCGTATCTCCATCGAGTTCATCGTTGAGCGTCAAGGAATGGGACTGGTTCATTGATGCGGGCCTTTGCTCTCACAAGAATGGATCGGCTTTTCCATGGTATGATGCCGGATTCAGGCATTTTAAACGGCGGAGGCCCGGCAGAGCAAATGCCCGGCCGGACCCTTATTTCGCGTCCCGCTCAAATGGCAATTGCCACGCGGCAGGTCAAGCTGTTGAACACTGCGTCAATTCGACTGCGGCTGCGCGCCGCCGGACGGGGCTGCATCATCCGCCGGGGCCTGTTCGCCGGCCGGCGCATTGCTGCCTTCAGCGCCCTGGCCCTGCGGCTGAACCTTCTCGAGCACGCTGGCTCTCACCATCTGTGCGAATTCCTCAGGCAGGACCGATTGCAGCTTTACGACCATCGAGTCAAGGAACGGCTTTGACTTGGCGTTGTTTACCCAAGCCGGCCGGTGATCGGCATCGACGAGCCAGTTCCAGAAGGCCACCGCCACGACGAGAAGCAGTATGCCGCGTGCCGCCCCGAAGAGGAAGCCCAAAGTGCGGTCCAGCGCGCCGATCCGGCTGTCGATGATGAAATCGGCAATCTTCATGGTGATGAAGGAAATGACGATCAGCGCAATCAGGAACACGACGGCGGCTGAGCCGACGATTGCGATGCGGTCGTCGTCGGTGTACCGCTTCGCGTAAGGCACGAGATACGGATAGAGGTAGTAGGCAGCGGCGGCCGAGCCACCCCAGCTTGCGATCGACAATACCTCGCGCGAAAAACCGCGGACCATCGCCAGAACGGCGGAGAAGAGGACGACGCCGATGACAATACCGTCGAAAATCGTGATGGGCATATAAATTCAACTCCAGGACCGCCGCTTGGTCATGCGGTTCGGTCGGGCTTCATTCGTGTGCATCCTATATCACCACCGTTTATGGCAATGAAAGGATCAAACCTCGTCTTCCACACGTCGTAGCGCACCTTTGGATCCGGCGATGCGCACGACCAGATCCGGCAGGCTCTCGATTTCGCTCCAGCGTCCGCCCGAACCCTTCGGCAAATCGGCGGAGGCTGACGGAAGCAGCGCTGCAGAAAATCCCAGCTTCTCGGCTTCTTTGAGGCGCTGAGGGGTATGCGCAACCGGACGGACGGCTCCCGACAGGCTGACTTCGCCGAAATAGACGCAATCGGCGGGAAGGGCAATACCGGCAAGCGAGGAAACCAGGGCGGATGCGACGGCAAGATCGGCCGCCGGTTCGCCGATGCGATAGCCGCCGGCGACATTCAGATAGACGTCGTGCTGGCCGAGCCGGATGCCGCAATGCGCCTCGAGCACCGCAAGGATCATAGAAAGCCTGGCCGAATCCCATCCGACCACCGCGCGGCGTGGCGTGCCGAGCGATGTCGGCGCCACCAGCGCCTGCACTTCGACGAGGATCGGGCGCGTGCCTTCCATGCCCGCGAAGACCGCCGCTCCTGGCGACTTTTCATTGCGCTCGCCGAGGAAAAGTTCGGACGGGTTGCCGACTTCGCGCAGGCCCCCGTCGGACATTTCGAAGACTCCGATCTCGTCCGTCGGGCCGAAGCGGTTCTTCACCGTGCGCACGATGCGGTAGTGATGGCCGCGGTCGCCCTCGAAGTAGAGCACCGCGTCGACCATATGCTCCACGACCCGTGGACCTGCGATCTGGCCGTCCTTGGTGACGTGGCCGACGAGAACCATGGCGGCTCCTGTCTGTTTGGCAAAGCGGATCATCGACTGCACGCCGGTGCGCACCTGCGTGACCGTTCCGGGCGCGGATTCCGCCAGTTCGCTCCAGAGCGTTTGGATCGAATCGATGATGACGAGGTCTGGCCGCTTGCCTTCTGCGAGTGTCGCGAGGATATCCTCGACATTGGTTTCAGCGGCAAGCATCACGTCGGTATCGGCAGCGCGCAGGCGCTGGGCGCGCAGGCGCACCTGCGCCACGGCCTCTTCGCCCGAGACATAGATGATCTTGTGGCCGCGCCGCGAAAGGGCCGCCGCCGCCTGCATCAGCAGCGTCGACTTTCCGATGCCGGGATCGCCGCCGACGAGCACCGCCGAGCCGCGCACGAAGCCGCCGCCGAGAGCCCGGTCGAGCTCCGAAATGCCTGTATGGATGCGCGGGGCTTCCTCGATCTCGCCGGAAAGCGCCGTCAGCGTCACCGGGCGGCCCTTCTTCGGCGTTCTTGCCGGTCCGCCGCCAATCCCGCCCATTGGGTCTTCCTCGACGATGGTGTTCCATTCGCCGCAGCTTTCGCATTTGCCGGCCCAGCGGTTATGGATCGTGCCGCAGCTCTGGCAGATGAATTGTGTCCTGGCCTTCGCCATCAATGATGCTTTCGTCCATGAGCGCCGGTGCGCCCGAATCAGATTGCCGTAGATAATGGCTTGCGGGACCGATCAAAACTAATGATTTTCCCATCAAGTGCTCACGTGGCAGCATGGGAGGATCATCTGATGGATTGCCAATGCTCGATTATTCGTTCGCCCACTGGATCGCCTTCTTCACCGCCGCCGTGCTTTTGAACCTGTCGCCGGGTCCGGATCTGGCTTTTATCCTCGGCCATACGATCAAGAGCGGCACGCGCGCCGGCTTTTCGGCCGTCTTCGGAATCTGGACCGGTGCCTGTCTGCACGTGCTTCTTGCCGCCTTCGGCCTTTCGGCGGTACTTGCCGCCTCCGCCGTTGCCTTCTCGGCAGTGAAATGGATCGGCGCGATCTATCTCGTCTGGCTCGGCATCCAGGCCCTGCGGTCGAGCGGCGAGGGCGCCTTCCTCAAGGCGGCAGGCGAAAGGCTGGGTTGGGGACGGATCTACCGGCAGGGCGTGCTCGTTTCGCTGCTTAACCCGAAGGTCGCGATCTTCTTCCTCGCCTTCCTGCCGCAGTTCGTCGTCGAAGGAGCCGGACCGGCCTGGCTGCAGCTATCCGTGCACGGCGCCTTGATCATTGTGGTTGCGGCCTTCATCGAGCCGCCGCTGATCCTGGCCGGAGGGCGGCTTGCCGATCTCGTCAAGCACAACAGCAAGATCGGCCTGTGGCTCGATCGCGGTCTTGGCGCGCTGTTCGTCGCCCTCGGCGCGCGGCTGGCGTTGACGAGCCGTTGAGTTCATTCTTCGCTGATGTATTTGCGCTCGTAGCGCAGCCCAGCGCCCGCGAGCATCTCGTAGCCGATCGTGCCGGCCGCCCGCGCAGCATCGTCGACGGGGATGTTCTTGCCGAAGAGCTCGATGTAATCGCCGGAACGGATGAGGTTTTCCGGCAGATCGGTCACGTCGAAGATGGTAAGGTCCATGGTGATGCGCCCGGCAACCGGAACCATGTAGCCCTCGAAGAAGCCTTGGCCGCCCCGCGGCACAACCTGGCGAAGCGGCACGCCGCCGCTCGACTGGCAGCGCATGTAGCCGTCCGCATAACCGGCGGACACGATGGCGAGGCGGCTATCGCGGTCAAGCTTCAGAGCCCGTCCATAACTGACCGATTCGCCGGCGCGCACGGTGCGGACCTGGATCACGCGGGCCTCCGCCGTCGCAACCGGCCGCATGGGGTTCGCCATGCCGCTCACCGCTTCGCCGCCGTAGATGGCAATGCCGGGGCGCGTCAGGTCGAAATGATAATCCTCGCCGAGAAAGATGCCGCCGGAAGCCGCGAGACTTGATTCGATACCTTCATAAGCGGCGCTAACCTTGCGGAATGATTCAAGCTGCTGCTTGTTCATCTGCGATGACGGATCGTCGCCGCAGGCGAGATGGCTTAGGACCAAAACCGGGGCGAAGCTGGCCGGGCGAGAGACGTCATCAGCCAATGCGAGTGCTTCGTCTATGTGAAGGCCGAGCCGGTTGAACCCGGTGTCGACATGAAGCGCGCAAGGATAGTCGCCATATTCCGAAAGCACGGCCATCCAGAAGGCAAGCTGCTCCTCGGAGGAGATGACCGGCACAAGATCGTTCTCGAAGAAGCGCCGTTCCGTGCCCGGCCAGATGCCCGCGAGCACAAAGATGCGGGCTTCAGGCGCGTAGAGGCGCAATGTCACGCCTTCATCGACTGTTGCGACGAAGAAATCCCGGGCACCCGCCATGTAGAGCGCTTCACCTGCATCCTCGATGCCCATGCCATAGGCGTCCGCCTTCACAACTGCGGATGCGCGCGCCTTGCCGGAGCGCCGTGCCAGGTCCTGCCAGTTTTCCGTCAGTGCAGTCAGATCGACCGTCAGCCGCACGCCGGCGGAAGCAAACCTGTCTTCTTCGAAATCGTCAGAAAATTCAGTCATGAATCCACATCAAAAAATGGCCGGAAGATGAGTCTCCAGCCAGTTTAGTGGCCAACTTGGTCAATAGGAAGTCCGGCGCCGCACTGCAGCTTGGTTCTTCGGAGTGAATGAGGTTTCGTCGGTCGTCGCAAAACTTTGCGCTGCACAATCCTTCAGAAGAAAGCCAGCATCAGGCAACGCTGCGAAGGTCGAAATCCGCGTGGATGACGTCGTAGGGCACATGAATGCGTCCCTCGTCATTGACCTCGACCAGCCCCCATTCGCTGAGCGCCGCCGTGTCCTCATGCACCCGCTTGACGTCGCGGGAAAGGGCGGAGGCTAGACTACGATACGTCGAGGGGCCGAGTCTCTGCAGTGTCTCGATCAAGGTCCAGCGCTTGGGCGTCAGGATCATAAAGAGCTGCTCGGGGGAGGAAAAGCTGAAGACATGGTCCTGTGCTTCACCCGTCTTCCAGCTGCAGCGAATCCCTCAAGGGCTTGCCGGAGCGCAGTTTCGTCGTTTCGCTGAATTCGGATCGTGGCGGTTGTCATCGGCGGGGTTGCCTCCTCATCTCTACGTCTGTGAGGAAATCATCGATAAGCTTGTCGATCGTCGAGAATTCATACGTCTCCTCATGGCCTCGGATATGCTTGTGGTCGCCGTATCCAACGACGCGCTTTCCAGGATAACCGTAGAACAGGCTATATTTGTAATTATGCTGGCTGCCCAGCAATGGCCGCGGAACGTTCCAGATCACCACTTCCACGATGGCCCCGTCCGACAGCACGCTTTTCGAACGGTAAAGCAGTTGCGCCCTCATGTTGGCGATGATGCCAACATGAGGGCAGCTGTCAAATCGCACTGGAACTCAGTGTTCCTCGTACTGAACGAAGGACGAGTCGGCGAGATCGGCAAAGCGCGTGAATTCCGCCTGGAAGGCGAGCTTCACGGTGCCGGTCGGTCCGTGACGCTGCTTGGCGATTATGACATCCGCCGTGCCCTTCACCTTGTCGAACAGCGCTTCCCATTCCGCATACTTCGGATCGGCCGGATCGCGTGGTTCCATGTTCTTGACGTAATATTCCTCACGGAAGACGAAGAGCACGACGTCGGCGTCCTGCTCGATCGAGCCAGACTCGCGAAGGTCGGAAAGCTGCGGGCGCTTGTCGTCGCGGCTTTCGACCTGACGCGAGAGCTGAGACAGCGCGATGATCGGAACGTTAAGCTCCTTGCCGAGAGCCTTGAGGCCGGTGGTGATCTGGGTGATTTCCTGGACGCGGTTCTCGTTCGCCTTGCCCGAGCCGGTCATCAGTTGCACGTAGTCGACGACCAGCACGTCGAGACCGCGCTGGCGCTTCAAGCGGCGGGCGCGGGCGGCAAGCTGGGCAATCGAGATGCCGCCGGTCTGGTCGATATAGAGCGGCACCTTCTGCATCATCATCGAGCAGGCGACGAGCTTTTCGAAATCCGCGTCGTTGATGTCGCCGCGGCGGATCTTCGAGGAGGAGACTTCCGTCTGCTCGGAGATGATGCGGGTGGCGAGCTGTTCGGAAGACATTTCAAGCGAGTAGAAGCCGACGACTCCACCGTTCTTCGCCTTCATGCTGCCGTCGGATTGGACTTCGCCCTCATAGGCGGCGGCAATGTTGTAGGCGATGTTGGTCGCAAGCGAGGTTTTGCCCATACCCGGGCGGCCGGCAAGGATGATCAAGTCCGATCGCTGCAGTCCGCCCATCTTCGAATCGAGCGAATGAATGCCCGTCGAAATGCCCGAGAGACCGCCGTCGCGCTCCTTGGCGACCGCAGCCATATCGATCGCCAGCGCCACGGCGTCGTTGAAGGCCTGGAAGCCGCCGTCGTAGCGACCGTTTTCGGCAAGCTCGAAGAGGCGGCGCTCGGTATCTTCGATCTGCGTCTGGGGCGGCATGTCGAGCGGCGCGTCATAGGCGATATTGACCATGTCCTCGCCGATGGTGATCAGCGCCCGGCGTAGCGCCAGATCGTAGATCGCCCGGCCGTAATCCTCGGCGTTGATGATCGTCACGGCTTCGCGGGCAAGGCGCGCGAGATACTCGGAGACAGTCATGTCGCCGACCTTCTCGTCTGCCTTCAGGAAGGTTTTGATCGTCACCGGATTGGCGATCTTGCCCATGCGGATGATATCGCCCGCAACTTCGTAGATCTTGCGGTGGAGCGGCTCATAGAGGTGGATCGGCTTCAAGAAGTCAGACACCCGGTAATAGGCGTCGTTGTTCATCAGGATGGCACCCAGAAGCGCCTGCTCGGCTTCGATGTTGTTGGGTGCTTCGCGGTAATGCTGCTCCGCTGGAGCAACGGCGGCAATCTTTCGCGCTGCGTCGTTCATCTTGATCCGTTCTGTCTTTTCCGTCCCCGGATTTGCAGGCTCGCCAAGGCAAATGCAAGTGCAGCTCAGCAACAGCCTTGGGCTTGCCGTGAAATCCGTAACGCTTTGCACATTGTTCGACTTCTCCACAGCGCGTGAAGCCGCCAGGGAGAAAATATCGACGGTGTCACCTTGAGGACACGGCGTGGAACCGCGACTCATCCAACCCATATAATTTAGCCCGAATGCGTTGAGCGTGGCACTTGTAAAAGCGCTGGGACTGAATTAGACAGAGGAAATATAATTAGCATACTAACTAAATAATAGGGGAAATGCATGCCGGATATGCAGCTCAGGCGCGAGCTTATCGAGAACATCGCGGCGTTTAGCCGAAAATTGAGAGCGACATTCGATTCGCTCGTGCGCCAGAGGAACATGACGTTGCCGCGCGCGCGAGTCTTTTTTACCCTGAACAAGAAGGATGGCATCAATCAGCGGGAACTCGCCGAACGGCTGGAGCTCGAAACGCCGACGCTCGTCCGGATTCTGGATGCCATGGAAGCACAAGGCTTCCTGGAACGCCGCGTCGCCGGTTCCGACCGCCGCGCCAAGGAGATCTACATGACGGATGCGGGCAGGGTCGTCGCCGGAGAGGTTGAGGATCTAGCCGCAGACGTGCGCGCTCGGGTCGTCGCGGGCATTCTCGAAAACGATCTCAGGACGACATTGAACGTCATCCGCGCAATGCAGGCTAACCTTGCTGTAGTCCGGGGACAATGAGACCGGGCCAGACCAATCTGCAAAACGACAGAAGCCCGGCTGGAGCCGGGCTTCTGTTTCTGTAAGATGCTTCCGAAGCTTATGCTTCGTCTTCGGCGTTACCGTCGGCATCCGGATCGAAGAAGTCTTCCGCGCGAAGGGCGTCTTCATCAACGCCGTAGATGGCGTCGACGGAGGTGAGCGTTTCGCCCTTTGCCTGGCGCTCGGCTTCGTCGGCGGAGCGGGCCACGTTGAGATTGACGTGGATTTCGACTTCGGCGTGAAGCTGCAACTCGATCTTGTGGACGCCGATTGCCTTGATCGGCGTGTTCAGGTGAACCTGGTTGCGGCCGATGTTGAAGCCTTCGGCGGCGAGGATTTCAACGACGTCGCGGGCAGCAACCGAGCCGTAGAGCTGGCCGGTTTCGCCTGCGGAGCGAACGACGATGAAGGATTTGCCGCCGAGGACGTCGGCAACCTTCTGGGCTTCCGACTTGCGTTCGAGGTTGCGGGCCTCGAGCGTGGCGCGCTCGGATTCGAAACGGGCCTTGTTGGCGGCGTTTGCGCGCAGAGCCTTGCCGAGCGGCAGGAGGTAGTTGCGTGCAAAGCCGTCGCGAACCTTCACGGTTTCGCCCATCTGGCCGAGCTTGGAGATGCGTTCGAGAAGAATGACTTCCATCTTCGTTTTCCTTTCGTGTCTCTAGGTTTTCTTGTCTGTGGATTGAGGGGCATCGGCATTCTTGTTCGGGGTCAGGGCGATCGCCTTGCGCGTATCGGACAGACCGACGACGAGAATGAAAAAGGCTGGCAGCATCAGGATGAGCGACACCAGGTAGCAGAGGACGAGAGCCGGCAGGCGCCAATCCTTGCCGCGCGTGCGGAAATGCAGCGCGGCGAAGCCGGAAAGCAGGAAGCCGGCGCCGAAGGTGCCGACGACGGTTGCTCCGATCATCGCTGGAACGCCGCCGAAGAAGGTGGCGGCAAGACCGGCGAGGAAGACGAAGATCGCATTGCGGTTCATGCGCAGGGCCGACGGAATGTCTTCGCGCGGGCGAAGCGCGCGGCCGGATGCATTCACGATGCGTGTCGCGATGTAGTAGGCCGCAAACAGCATCAGCACCCACATCGCGCCCTGGATCGCTGGCAGCATCAGGAGCAGCAACGATTTCGTCTGCGCGGTGGCCGTGTCATTGAAGGTGAAATCAGGCTGCTGCTGCGCAAAGGAGCCGAAAAGCGTATCGACCATCTGGCCGATGAGCTCCGGGCCGTAGCCGATCATATAGCCGGTCACGATGACGGCGAGCGTCACCAGCCCGCAGAGATGCAGCAGGATGTCGGAAAGCGGATACCAGGCCGTCAGGTGGTCGGGACCGCCGAGTTCGGCGGCAGGGCGGGAAAGATTTGCCAGGTGGCTGATCCAGCCGGCCGGGATCAGCGTCACCAGCGTCATCATCAGCGCGAAGGTCGGCGAGATGGCGGTAGCGCCGACGGAGGCGGCCGTCACGACGGCCGAGATTGCCGCAGCATTGCCCCAGCCGAGGCCGACGAGAAGGATGGGTAGCGCGGAAGCGGCGTAAAGCAGGGCGCTGAACGACAACTGCGCGCTCGCGCCGAGCACGAGGAGTGCGGCGGTCAATCCGGCGAGCGCGCCGGTCAGCAGCGTCTTGAAGTTCAGTTTGGTCACGTCGCTGTCCTGCTTCATCAAGCAGTTAGAGGATGTTTCCTGAATCAAATTCAGAGAAACCCGCCTCAACATGGGTTTTCAGGGTTCCGATCCGCGCCCATCGCGGAAGGGAGGAGGGAAGGCATCGCTGCCTTCCCTCAATTCAACTGCGTCAGCCGATTAGGCGAGGACGTAAGGCAGCAGGCCGAGGAAGCGGGCGCGCTTGATCGCCTGGGCAAGCTCGCGCTGCTTCTTCTGCGAAACAGCCGTGATGCGGGACGGAACGATCTTGCCGCGCTCGGAAATGTAGCGCTGCAGGAGACGTACGTCCTTGTAGTCGATTCGCGGAGCGTTTGCGCCGGAGAACGGGCAGGTCTTGCGGCGGCGATGGAACGGGCGGCGGACCGGAGCGGAGGAAGCTTCAGACATATCTCAAATCTCCTTATACGCGGTCTTCGCGCGGACGGCGCGGACGGTCTTCACGGTCGCCGAAGCCACCTTCACGTGGCGGGCGAGGACCACGGTCGCGATCACCGAAGCCGCCTTCGCGCGGGCCACGGGCGCCGTCACGCGGGCCGCGGTCGTCACGGTCGCGCTTCTGCATCATGGCCGACGGGCCTTCTTCGTGCTTTTCGACAGCGATCGTCATGTAGCGCAGGACGTCTTCGCTGATGCGCATCTGGCGTTCCATTTCCTGGACGGCAGCCGGCGGAGCATCGATGTCCATCAGGGCGTAGTGAGCCTTGCGGTTCTTCTTGATGCGGTAGGTGAGGGACTTGAGGCCCCAGTTTTCGATGCGCCCGACTTTACCGCCGTTAGCTTCGATCACGCCCTTGTACTGTTCTACGAGGGCATCGACCTGCTGAGCGGAAATATCCTGCCGGGCAAGGAATACATGTTCATAAAGAGCCATGACAGCTTTGCCTTTCTTGCGTTGGTTCAACCCGAACTTCGGCGGCTAAGCCTCAACGACTGCTCCTGACGGGCTGAGCCCAGGCAAGAAAAGCGTTTCCGAGACGGTCGAGAGCGGAGACACGGGAGGCTGGAACGCTTCCGTTCCGAACGATTTCCACGGAAACCGGCCCTCCGTTCAGCCACCAGCCAGAAGACCGGGTTTGCGAACAGGGGCGCTTATACGGGTTTTTCGGCAGAAGGCAAGAGCACCGCGACAAAGAGGCAAATTCCCTTCGCGCACAGTTGAGGGCAGTCGCGTATCGCAACGTGTGTTGGTTTTCGACGTGTGTCCGATCTTCGGCCAGCGACGAAAGGAGAAGTTCGACCCTTCTCTGCCAGACCTTCGGAGCATTGAAGCCGTGACCCAATGCGGTCTTTCAGCTGCGAGCGTCGCTTGCTGGAGCTGCGTTAGTCAGTCGAAGGCCAATGGTATTTTTAACGGAGCGCTAATATACTTGGACGCTTGAACGAGCCGCGCCGCCAAATGATTGAGGAATGCCATGCGAAGGTTCATCTTCACGGCAATCTGTATCGCCGCCGCAACGGCCGCTAACGCCCATGATTGGTACGAAGGCACGATTGACCCACAGACGAAATTCAAGTGTTGCGGCGGTTCTGATTGCCGCGCCATACCTCCGTCTTCAGTGCGGTCCAGGGTAGATGGTGGTTACACTTATTTGCCGCATAATTTCACCATCCCACGGGACCGTGTACAGGAATCCCCGGACGGCCAATACCATATCTGCGAGAGTACCTACGTCGTAACTAATCAGCTGTATTGGCGTTGCTTTTTCGCACCTCGTGTCAATGTCTCAATGACGGCTAACCGCCCTCCTTGACAATGCGGCTGTACGCACCGAATCCGCATGCGCTAACGGGAAAGTGGAATCCACCGCCGGTCACGAAAGCCGCCGCGGCATCCGCGTTGACGGCTCAGTGACCTGACCCGTCGGGTGGAACTTCGGCGATGTACGCTGCTGGCAGGCTCACGCCCTCACATCGGCATCGGATACTGTCGGCGAACCTTCTCGATCTCGGAGAGGACATCGCTCGAAAGGTTCACCTGGACGGCGCTCAGGTCGATCTTCAGCTGCTCCATCGTCGTCGCGCCGATGATGACGGAGGTCATGAAGGGGCGGGTGAGGCAGAAGGCAAGCGCCATTGTGGAGGGATCGAGACCGTATTTCGCGGCGATCTCGACATAGGCTTTGGTTGGTGCTTCCTGGAGCGGCTGAAGGCGGCCGCCGAGATTTCCGTTGATCGAGGCGCGTGAGCCGGCGGGTCTGGCGCCGTTCAGGTACTTGCCGCTGAGAAGGCCAGCCGCAAGCGGCGAATAGGCGAGCAGGCCGACGTCCTCGTGATGCGACAGCTCCGCCATGTCCAGATCGAAGTGGCGGTAAAGCAGGCTGTACTCGTTCTGGACGCTTGCGACGCGCGGCAGGTTCTTCTTTTCGGAGAGCGTCAGGTATTTCTGCGTGCCCCAGGCCGTTTCGTTGGAGAGCCCGAAGGCGCGGATATTGCCGGCCTTCTGCAGGTCGTCCATCGTCTCCAGGATTTCCGCCATGTTGGCAAGCGCCTTTTCACGATCCTGCCCGAAGGGATCGTAGGTCCAGTTCTGGCGGAAATGGAAATGGCCGCGGTTCGGCCAGTGTATTTGGTAGAGATCGACGTAGTCTGTCTTCAGCCGCTTCAGGCTGGCTTCCAGCGCGAGGCGAATGTTCTTGGCGTCTGCACCTTCGCCGTTGCGGAGGTAGTCGCGGCCCTCGCCGGAGACCTTGGTTGCCAGCACGATGTCCTTGCGCTTGCCCGTCCTTGAAAACCAGCTGCCGATGTAGTCCTCGGTGCGTCCTTGCGTTTCCGGCGAGACCGGGGTCGTCGGATAGAGTTCGGCGGTATCGAAGAAGTTGACACCCTTCTCGACCGCGTAATCCATCTGCGCGTGCGCTTCGGCTTCGGTGTTCTGTGTGCCCCAGGTCATGGTGCCGAGGCAGATTTGCGAAACGGAAATATCGGTACGGCCTAATCGATTCAACTTCATTGGATACCTTGAAAATGGATGAGCGGACATGTCCGGGGAGGGCGGCGCAAATCTAGGCGCGAATTGCGCAAGCGCAAGGAAAAAATTGGGGCTTTTCGCGCCGGCAAAGGCTCTGGAGACCCTGGCGCGGCTATTGACTCTCCCGGCAAGAACGTCAATTGGAGGCGAAATAGTCCAAATGACATAATAAGGGACATATAGATGACCGTCGCTTTCACATTTCCCGGCCAGGGCAGCCAGGCCGTTGGCATGGGCAAGGAACTCGCGGAAAACTATGCCGAAGCCCGTGCCGTCTTCGAAGAGGTTGACGATGCGCTCGGCGAACAGCTCTCGACGGTCATGTTCGAAGGCCCGGAAGATACGCTGACGCTCACGGCCAATGCTCAGCCGGCGTTGATGGCGGTATCGCTCGCGGTTATTCGTGTCCTTCAGGCGAAGGGTCTCGATCTCAAGTCAAAGGTGTCCTTCGTCGCCGGCCATTCGCTTGGCGAATACTCCGCGCTCTGTGCCGCCGGCACCTTCTCGCTTGCCGACACCGCGCGTCTGCTGCGTATTCGCGGCAACGCCATGCAGGCGGCAGTCCCTGTCGGCGTCGGCGCCATGGCGGCAATCATCGGTCTGGAACATGCCGACGTGGTTGCAGTGTGCGAAGCCGCGTCGGTCGAAGGTGCCTGCCAGATCGCCAACGACAATGGCGGCGGCCAGATCGTCATTTCCGGTGAAAAGGCAGCCGTCGAAAAAGGCGCGGCACTTGCGACCGAAAAGGGCGCCAAGCGCGCGATCCTGCTGCCGGTTTCCGCTCCCTTCCACTCTTCGCTGATGGCGCCGGCCGCAGATGCGATGCGCGAAGCGCTCGCAGGCGTTTCGAAGTCCAACCCGGTCGTGCCGCTGATTGCCAACGTCCGCGCCGCGCCGGTGACGGATGCCGGCGAGATCGCCAGGCTGCTTGTTGAGCAGGTCACCGGCCAGGTCCGCTGGCGCGAAACGGTGGAATGGTTTGCCGCAAACAATGTCACGACGCTTTATGAGCTCGGCTCCGGCAAGGTTCTGACAGGCCTTGCGCGCCGTATCGACAAGACGGTGAACGGCATCACCGTCAATACGCCCGCCGATATCGACGCGGCCGTTGCCGCCCTCATGGCCTGATTGGTTTCACCAAATATAAGGAACGCATCCATGCTCGATCTTTCCGGCCGCAAGGCGCTCGTCACCGGTGCATCCGGCGGCATCGGCGAGGAAATCGCCCGCATTCTCCACAAACAGGGCGCCGTCGTAGGCCTTCACGGCACGCGCGTCGAAAAGCTCCAAGCGCTGGCGGGCGAACTTGGCGATCGCGTCAAGATATTCCCGGCGAACCTTTCCGATCGTGACGAGGTCAAGGCGCTCGGCGTCAAGGCCGAAGCCGAGCTCGAAGGCGTCGATATCCTGGTGAACAACGCAGGCATCACGAAGGACGGCCTCTTCGTTCGCATGAGCGACGAGGACTGGGACAGCGTCATCGAGGTCAATCTGACGGCAATGTTCCGCCTGACGCGTGAACTGACACATCCGATGATGCGCCGCCGCTACGGCCGCATCATCAACATTACGTCCGTGGTCGGCGTTACCGGCAACCCGGGACAGGCAAACTACTGCGCCTCCAAGGCGGGTATGATCGGCTTTACCAAGTCTCTTGCCCAGGAGATCGCGACCCGCAACGTGACCGTCAACTGCGTCGCGCCTGGCTTCATCGAATCCGCCATGACCGGTAAGCTGAACGACAAGCAGAAGGAAGCGATCATGGGCGCGATCCCGATGAAGCGCATGGGAACAGGCGCCGAAGTCGCGTCGGCAGTCGCCTACCTTGCCTCCTCGGAAGCTGGCTACATGACGGGTCAGACACTGCACGTAAACGGCGGCATGGCCATGATCTGAAACGGAAAACCGGCCCTGTTCGCGTTTTTCGCCGGAATAGCGTGTTGAGCAATCGAATGGGGTTGATTTTCAGGCTTTGCGGCAGACATAAACCGTGTTAAGCGGGCCATGACTGTCACAGTCGTTCCGGGAAACAAGGCGGACCGGCGGGCTTTTTGCCAGCATGGGACATCTTCGAGAGCCGGGCTAACGAGTTTGCTGAAAGTGCCGAGAGGGCGCCGAAGGCTGAAGCAGGGTAGGGATGCCGGAAGGCATTCTCATCAGGATATAAGGTCGAGGAAACCGACATGAGCGATATCGCAGAACGCGTAAAGAAAATTGTTATTGATCATCTTGGCGTCGACGCCGAGAAGGTTGTCGAGGGCGCCAGCTTTATCGACGATCTGGGCGCTGACTCGCTCGACACGGTCGAACTGGTCATGGCCTTCGAAGAAGAATTCGGCGTGGAAATTCCGGACGATGCAGCAGACTCGATCCTCACGGTCGGCGACGCAGTAAAGTTCATTGAAAAGGCCCAGGCTTAATCCTGTGTGATTTTCAAAGGGCGGGCCATGAGTCCGCCCTTTTTGTTTGTGCATTGCGTTAGCGAAAGAACAGGCGGGGAAGCTGTCGATGAGACGGGTCGTCATCACTGGTACCGGCATGGTATCACCCTTGGGATGCGGAACTGACGTGACGTGGTCGCGGCTGCTCGCCGGACGCAGCGGCGCTCGTCTTGTCACCGAATTCGAGGTGGGCGACCTTCCTGCCAAGATCGCCTGCCGCATTCCGGTTGGCGACGGCACCGACGGCACGTTCAACCAGGATGACTGGATGGAGCCGAAGGAGCAGCGCAAGGTCGATCCCTTCATCATCTTCGGCATGGCCGCCGCCGACATGGCACTGAACGACGCCAACTGGCATCCTGACAATGATGAGGATCAAATCGCGACCGGCGTGCTGATCGGCTCAGGCATCGGCGGCATCGAGGGCATCGTAGAAGCGGGCTATACGCTGCGTGATAAGGGTCCGCGCCGCATCTCGCCCTTCTTCATCCCCGGCCGTCTGATCAACCTCGTATCCGGTCAGGTCTCTATCCGCCACAAGCTGAGAGGGCCGAACCACTCGGTCGTCACCGCCTGTTCGACCGGCGCCCACGCCATCGGCGATGCCGCCCGTATGATCGCGCTCGGGGACGCAGATGTCATGGTCGCGGGTGGAACGGAATCGCCGGTCAGCCGCATATCGCTCGCGGGCTTCGCGGCTTGCAAGGCGCTTTCTACGCAGCACAATGACGATCCTGAGAAGGCGTCGCGTCCCTACGACCGTGACCGCGACGGCTTCGTCATGGGCGAGGGAGCTGGCATCGTCATTCTCGAAGAGTTGGAACATGCCAAGGCGCGCGGCGCAAAGATTTATGCGGAAGTCGTCGGCTACGGCCTCTCGGGCGACGCCTATCATATCACCGCACCGGCGGAAGACGGCGACGGCGCGCAGCGCTGCATGGCCATGGCACTGAAGCGCGCCGGATTGACGCCTGCGGATGTCGATTACATCAACGCGCACGGCACGTCGACCATGGCCGATACGATCGAGCTTGGCGCTGTCGAGCGTCTGGTCGGCAACGCGGTGTCAAAGATTTCGATGTCTTCGACAAAGTCGGCGACCGGTCATCTGCTGGGGGCTGCAGGCGCCATCGAGGCGATCTTTGCGACGCTTGCGATCCGCGACAACGTCGCCCCGCCGACGCTCAATCTCGATAATCCCGAGCGAGAAACCGCCATCGATCTCGTTCCACACAAGGCTCGTCAGCGAGAAATCAATGTCGCACTCTCGAATTCCTTCGGATTCGGGGGTACGAATGCATCGCTGGTGCTGCGCCGCTACACCGCCTGACGGCGGTTTTTGAAGCGACAGGAGGACGGGCCAGTACCTTCGGGAGGATGGCCCTACCTGCTTTTTGCCGTATTGCTTCTTAAAACAGCGGACAGGGCCAAGTTTAGAGGATTGCCGGTGAGCGATACGAATCAGAGCAACGACGCGGCGGGCCACAACAGCCAGCCTGCGCAGAATGGGCCGATCATTCCGAAGTCGCCCAATGAAGCGCTGCGCCCGGAACGCGTTCCGGAGCCGCCGAAGCGCTCGAAGAAGGCGCGCAGCCAGGTCGTCATCTTCCTGAATTTCCTGATGACGATGGTCGTGCTTGCCTGCGCCGCCGGCATCTTCGCGTTCTATTACGCGATCTCCAGCTACCAGGAACCCGGTCCGCTGGAGACGAACACCAATTTCATCGTGCGCAGCGGCGCCGGTCTTTCGGAGATCGCCACCAATCTCGAGCGCAACAACATCGTCTCCGATGCCCGCATCTTCCGCTACCTCACGGCGACGTACCTGAAAGAGGGCGAGAGCCTGAAGGCCGGTGAATACGAGATCAAGGCGAAGGCTTCCATGAACGACATCATGGAACTGCTGAAGTCCGGCAAATCGATCCTCTATTCGATCTCCTTCCCGGAGGGCCTGACGGTGCGCCAGATGTTCAACCGCATGAACGGGGATACCGTCCTCGAAGGCGAGCTGCCGACGGCGCTGCCACCCGAAGGCAGCCTGCGTCCCGACACCTACAAGTTCTCCCGCGGCACGAAACGCCCCGAGATCATCGACCAGATGGCCGCGGCACAGACGAAGCTCGTCGATCAGATCTGGGAGAAGCGCGATCCTTCGGTCTCGCTGAAATCCAAGGAAGAGTTCGTGATACTCGCTTCGATCATCGAGAAGGAGACAGGTATTCCGGATGAGCGCGCGCACGTCGCGTCCGTTTTCCTCAACCGGCTCGCCAAAGGCATGCGGCTTCAGTCCGATCCGACGATCATCTACGGCCTCTTCGGTGGCGACGGAAAGCCCGCCGACCGGCCGATCTTCCTGTCGGACCTCAAGAAGGAAACGCCTTACAACACTTACCTGATCAAGGGCCTGCCGCCGACGCCGATCGCAAATCCTGGCCGCGATGCCCTGGAAGCAGTTGCTAATCCGTGGAAGACGGCGGATCTCTATTTCGTTGCCGATGGCACCGGCGGCCACGTTTTTGCGGCGACGCTTGAAGAACACAATGCCAATGTCAAGCGCTGGCGCAAGCTTGCAGCTGACAAGGGCGCCGATCCGAATATCGTGGTCGACGGCCAGCCGGAAGCTCAGGCCGAGCCGCCGGCTCAGCAGAAGAAAAAGAAGACGAATTGATTTCGGAGGCTCGGATGGCTTTGCAGTCCATGACTGGTTTTGCGCGGCGCGAGGGAACGAGCGGCCGCTGGCGCTGGGCATGGGAACTGCGGTCGGTCAACGGCAAGGGGCTTGACCTGCGGCTTCGCCTGCCGCCCGGCCTCGAGCGCATGGAAACCGATGTCCGCCGTGTCACGGGCGAACAGTTCAGCCGCGGCAACATGCAGGTCAACCTCTCGGTCTCGGCCGGCGAGAACCGCTTCGAAACTGTTCTCAACCAGGAAGCGCTGGCCAACGTGCTCGCCATGCGCGACCAGCTTGCAGGCGTCATCGATCCGGCGCCGCTGACCCTCGATACACTGCTTTCCATCCGCGGGCTCGTTGAGTTTCGCGAGACTGAGGACAGCGAGGCAGAGATCGCCGCGCGCGATTCAGACATCACCAACGGCCTGTTCGCCGCGCTCGCCGACCTCAAGCATATGCGGGAGCAGGAGGGCGCCGCGCTGTCCCGCGTGCTGCTCAATCACGTCTCGACGATCGAAGACCTGACGCATGCGATCGAGCGCGACCCGTCGCGCACGCCGCAGGAGATTTCCTCGCGCATCAAGGCGCAGGTTGCCTTGCTGATGGACGGGATAGGCGCGCTTGACCGCGACAGGCTGCATGCGGAAGCGGCGTTGCTCGCGACCAAGGCCGATCTTCGCGAAGAGATCGACCGGCTGAAGGCGCATGTCGCGGCTGCGCGCGATCTGTTGGGCCGCGGTGGTCCGGTCGGCCGCAAGCTCGATTTCCTTGCACAGGAATTTAACCGCGAATCGAATACTATCTGTTCCAAGTCGAATGCCTCGGCGGTTACGGCTGCCGGCATCGAACTGAAAGTCGTCATCGACCAGTTCCGCGAACAGGTCCAGAATCTGGAGTAGGACATGAAACCGGCGAAAGCTTCGCCCGTTCCGATCGCCCGCCGCGGTCTGATGCTCGTCATCTCGTCGCCGTCGGGCGCGGGCAAGTCGACGATCGCAAGGACGCTGCTGGCACAGGACAAGCAGATCGGCCTCTCCGTCAGCGTGACGACCCGCCAGCGGCGCCCGAGCGAGGTCGAGGGCATTCATTACCATTTCAAGAGCATTCGCGAATTCGAGCGGCTGCGCGATTCCGATGCGCTGCTGGAATGGGCCGAAGTGCACGGCAATTTCTACGGCACGCCGCGCGAGCCGGTGGAAGCTGCGATGGCCGAAGGCCGCGACATGCTTTTCGATATCGACTGGCAGGGCGCCCAGCAGCTGCAGGAGAAGATGTCGGCAGACGTCGTGTCGATCTTCGTCCTGCCGCCGACGATGACTGAATTGCAGTCGCGCCTTCACCGGCGTGCCGAAGATTCGGAAGAGGTCATCGCCCAGCGCCTTTCCAATTCACGCGCCGAGATCTCCCATTGGCGGGAATATGACTATGTCATCGTCAACGACGACCTCGACACCGCCTTCGACGCCGTCCAGTCGATCGTGAAGGCCGAACGCCTGCGCCGCGACCGGCGGCACGGCATCTACGATTTCGTCACCAAATTGCTGGAAGAAACGCCCGCTCTCTAAAGCGAATTCGCAAGCAGGCAGAATTCCTCGACGGAAAGCGTTTCTGCGCGGCGCTGCGGATCGATGCCTACCTTATTGAGCAGGCTCTCGCCGCCCAGCGGCTTGAGGCTCTGGCGTAGCATCTTGCGCCGCTGACCGAAGGCAGCATGCGTTACTCTTTCAAGGTTGGCGACGGCGCAGGGGATGGGGTTTTCCTTCGGCGTCAGATGCACCACCGTCGACGTCACCTTCGGCGGCGGCGTGAAGGCCTGCGGCGAGACGTCGAAGGCCATGTACGCATCGGTCCTCCAGCCGCAAAGCACGCCGAGCCGACCATAGTGGTCGTCGTCCTGTGCGGCGACGATACGCTCACCAACTTCCTTCTGGAACATTAGCGTCAGGGATTCCCAGAACGGCGGCCATTCCTTTGGCAGCAGCCAGTTCACCAGCAGTTGCGTACCGACATTGTAGGGAAGATTGGCGATGATCTTGACAGGTCCCTCGGGGGCCAGCGCCTCGAAATCGGTCTTCAGCGCATCGCCGCCCATAACCTCGAGCCGGTCAGGGTAGTGGTCCGATATTTCCGCTAGCGCGGGCAGGCATCGCGGATCACGCTCGACGGCAATCACCTTCTTCGCCCCTAGCGCCAGGATGGCACGCGTCAGCCCACCGGGTCCAGGGCCTACCTCGAACACGGTACAGCCTTCCAGCGATCCTGCGGTGCGTGCCACTTTCTGCGTCAGGTTGAGGTCGAGAAGGAAGTTTTGCCCGAGCGCCTTGCGCGCATCGAGGCCGTGACGCTGAATCACGTCCCGAAGCGGCGGCAGACCATCAAGTGCGGCCATCAGCGATGTTCCGCCGAACGACTGAGATGGGCTGCAAGCTTGAGGGCGGCAGTCAGGCTCTGTTCGCGCGCAAGGCCCTTACCGGCAATACCGAATGCCGTTCCGTGATCCGGCGATGTCCGCACGAAGGGCAGGCCGAGCGTCACATTGACGGAATCGTCGAAGCCAAGCGCCTTGACCGGGATCAGCGCCTGATCGTGATACATGCAGACCGCGACATCATACCGGGCGCGGGCCTCGTCGTGGAACATGGTATCGGCGGGAAGGGGGCCGATCGCGTCGATGCCCTCGGAGCGAAGAAGCTGTATGGCGGGATGAATGATGTCTTCGTCCTCGCGTCCCATCGTTCCGCTTTCGCCAGCATGCGGATTGAGACCGGCGACGGCAAGGCGCGGTCTCTCGATGCCGAAGCGCTTTCGGAGGTCGGCGTGTGCGATGCGGCACGTTTCCACAATCAGTTCGCCGCTCAGAGCCTGGGGAACGTCCTTGATCGGGATATGAATGGTAACCGGGATCGCCCGCAGCTTGGGGCCCGCCAGCATCATAACGGGCCTGACCGGTTTGCCGGTCGCGCGGGTAGCGAGATCGGCAAGAAATTCAGTATGTCCCGGAAATTTGAAGCCAGCCTCGTAAAGGACGGCTTTGGCGATGGGATTGGTGACGACGCCTGCCGCCTCGCCTTTGACGACCAGCGATACGGCGGTTTCGATCGCGGCGATCGTAGCAGGCGCCGTCGCAACATGCGGCTCGCCGGCGGCCACTTCGACGCCGGCAGGAATTGGCAGGACGGGCAGGGCATCGGCAAAGACATCCGCAGCCGTTGCAGCGCTCGCCTCAGCTATCGCGACGGAAAGATCGAGCTGCCGCGCTCTTACCGCCAGCACGTCTGGGTCGCCGATCAGAAAGAAAGGTGGCAGGCCAAGCTCACGCCGCCTCAGCCAGGCCATCAGGGTTATGTCCGGGCCGATGCCGGCCGGATCGCCTTGCGTCAGCGCAAGCGGGCGCGAAAATGGGGTAGCCACGGCGGTCAGCGATAGATGATCTGCGCCTTCTTGCGCAGCTCTTCCATATATTTGGCGGCGTTTTCGTTTTCCGGCGCGCTCTTGCCGGCCTTGGCCTTGTCGAGGTCTTCCTGCCGGAAAACGATCTCAGCGGCTGTATCGTCGGACACCTCGCGCTGGCTGCAGATCGCAAGATACTCCACGCCCTTGTCCGTCACGCGGGTCGCCGTGGTATTGCCCTTGGCCTGCTCGACCAATGGCTTCCACTCGGCCGGAAGTTCGGGCGCCAGGATGCGGCCAAGTTCGCGGACCGAGACGTCGCGCATTGTTGCTGCAAAGACCTTTGCCTGTTCGCAGCCCGGATATTTCGAACGTGAGGCTTCGGCCTCGCTCTTGCGCTTGCCCGTAATGCCCTTCTTCGCTTGCGGCACGACGAAGATGATTTGCTGAAGCATGTATTCGGTCGTGACCGGCTTTTGCTTGTTGTTTTCCATCATGCGACTGACGAGATCGCTGCTCGACATGCGGGCACTCGATCCATAGCGCGCATTGACGACACGCGGCCAGCTCATTTGCACTGCAATATACTGCTTGAAATGATCGGCGCCGACCCCGGCCTGAGTGAGAACTTGGGTAAGCTGCTCGGTCGAGAGCTTGTTTCCGGATGCAAAGCGCGCAAAGGACGCGTTGACGTCATCCTGGGAGACGGACATGCGCACCCGCGAGATTTCCTGACGCTTCAGGGTTTCCTCAACAAGCGATTCTTCTGCCGTCTTCGCATCGGCCTTCTGGCGCTGGAGACGAAGGAACGCCTGGCGCGTTGCGACGTCGCCTGTGGTCAGCGCCACCCCGTTGACGACGGCCTTGACTTCGCTGGCGGCAAAAGCGGAACCGCCCTGGGGCTGAACAAGCGCCCCGAGCACGCACAAGGCAGCTCCGGCAAACAGAGTTGTGACAATTTTTCTCGCGCCAATCATGTGTCAATCCTTCCCATAGACGCTGCGGCAGCAAGTGCGCGTGTACACAGCTTTGCCGAGGCCGGATACCGCCAAGCGACATCCCTATGCCTCATAACCCGATTGACGGCAATGTCCTGCATAGTGTTGCGGCGAAAGAAAGGCCCCACTTTCTTTCGCCGTCCAATGTCGCGATCAATTATTGTAGATATTCTTTTCGATATCGTCAGAATATCCAACGTTGATATCGCCAAGCGTGCGGAACGTGAGTCTGGCACCGATGCTCCAATCGCTTGCCGACTGGTCGCTCGTATCGCGTTTCGAACTATAGGCGATTGTGAAGATCGTGCATTCGTCTTCATAGGAAAGGCCGAGTGTCTTCCTGCTGACGACATCGTTGTTGAGATCCCATGCGATGCCACCGAAGACGGACCAGTAGTCCTTGAACTTGACCGTTGCCTTGGCCTGGATTTCATCGCTGTCTTCAGCAAACCCGTAGTCCGGCTGTGCGGAAATATGGGTGTAGAGAAGCTGGCTCTGGAACGTATCGGTCTGGAAACCGGTCGTCAGATCGCCGCGACGGAAGGAAAGATCCTCCTCGTCCAGGCGGTACGAGGCGGCGAAGGAAAGCCCCTGCGGCGTCTCCACACCGGCCAGTCCGACATAGTCGGAACGTGTGGTCTCGAGACCCGAATCCGCCCCCACATTCACGAGATCGTCCTCGGCAAACGAGTTCTGACCGGCAAGCTGATAGGACTGGCCGAAAATGCCGTGAAGCTTGTAGCCGTTGTCGAACGTGCCGGTGTACTGGAAGCCAATATTGGCGCGCGTGCCGCCCTCGATGCGATCGTAACCCGAGAACTTGTCACGCTCGAAAAGCGACGTCGCGTCGAAAACGAAGCTTTGCGCGTCCTCGTTGGGTAGGGCGCCTGCCAGCGGCTCGTCGGGACGGGCGTAGACTTGTGCGATCGGTTCGAAGACGTGCGTGCTGTTTGCCGTGGTCATCAGGATAGGATAGCGCGCTTCCAGGCCGGCGGTGATCATTCCGCGCGTTGCGCTTTTGCCGTCGTCGTAATTGCCGTCGTAAGTTCCAAGCACGCTTGGATCGTCCATATTGAGCGCGAGTGCATCGCCTCGTGCGGCGATGAGAGGCGTAATAAGCACGCCCTGGGGCGTCACGAAAGTACGCTTCCATTCCAACTCGCCCGTCAGGCGGGACGTGTGTCCCTCGAGGCCTGGGAAGCGGTTTTCGCCCACAGGGTTGAGGAAGAAGCTGTCGTGGGTGCGCGAAATATTCGTAAAGTTGACATCGAGCGACAGCTCGCCGCCGGCAAGCGGCTGCGGTGCCACGGCATGATAGTCTATCACCGGATAGACGATCGCCTGCTCTTTTTCTGCCTCGCTATCGGGATCGGCATCCTGGACGTCAAAATAGAACGATCTGATGTCGAAGTAATTCCGCTTGCCGAGACCCGTCAGATAAACCTGGTTGTTGTGGGTCGTTTCGTTGAAGCCTTTGAGTTCGTAGGTACGCGAGAAGTTATTGTCGCTCTGCACCATGACATCCCAGCCGAATGTCCAGCGGGGATTGATCTTGAACTCTGCCTGGGACCCAATCATTCCGCGGTTATCGGCTTCACGGTCGCTCGTGTCCTCGGTGAAGCTCTGCGGATGTATCTGGTTGATGCCCGCAACGCGGAGCGTATGCGTGCCGTTTTCGAAACGCTGCCGGAACTCAGCATCGAGCAGGAAGCCCTGATTCGTGTAGCCGGTGCCGCTGACTGTCAGGTCCATGCTCGGCGAGAAAACGTAGTAGTAGGGAACCGTCAGGCCGAAGCCGAGGTTCTGCGATGTGCTGAAGCTGGGGAACAGGAAGCCGGACTTTCGCTTGACCGTCTGGTCCGGAACCTCGATCCAGGGGAGGAAGGCGATCGGATGACCGAGCAGTTCGAAGCGTGCCTTCTCCAGCCGGATGGTATGTTTTTCGCCGTTCTGGATGACGCGCTCGGCCTTGACCTGCCAGAAAGGCGGGCGTTCCGGGCGTTCGGCGCAGGGAAGGCATGCCGTGTAAACGCCCTTGTTGAGGATCATCAGATTGTCGTTGACCCGCTCGCCGCTTTCAGCGGCGATGCGCGTGTTGTCCGTAGTCTCGATGCGCAGCGCATTGACGAAGCCTTCGGCGAAGTCGTCTGTCACGTCGAGCTTGTCGGAATACATGCGATTGCCGTCGGGGCTGATCAGCTCGATATTGCCGATCGCCATCATCCGGCCCGTCTTCTGGTTGTATTCCACACGCTGGGCCACCATTTTGTAGCCCGCATAGTTGATCTGTACGCCTCCGATTGCGGAGACGATCTGCTGATCGCGGTTGTAGACGAGCTCGTTGGCCGAAAGCATCATCTTCGCTTCGGGATCGACCCTCGGCTGCAGCCTCTGCAGCGTCGAATCTTGCGCGAATACGGCGGGAATGTTTCCGGAATAGCTGAGCAGAGTCGTCCCTGCGAGCAGGGCAACCAACTGTTTACTAAAAGTCTTGCGGTCGCCTGCCGCCACTAGCCGTCCTCCTGATGAAGCAGAATCGTTGCGCCGAGAGCCAATGCGACGACGACCGGAATCCAGGCCGCCACGAAAGGCGGTACGACTCCGCTGCTTCCAAATGCCTTTACAAGCACGTTGACGACATAAAGCACGAAGCCCGAAAGGATTCCACCCAGAATCACCGACCTCGACTGGTTGAACCGGCTAAATTTTAGCGACACTGTTGCAGCAATGAGAGTCATCGCGACAAGCAGCAGCGGTTGGGACAGCAATGAGTGGAATTGCGTCTCCAGTGCCTTCGTCGGGACGCCGAAGGATTTGGCAATTGCTATTCGATTGGAAAGATCAAAAAAGGCAATGGTTTCAGGCGCTGTCAACCGTTCCTGGACGAAATCCTGTTTCAGATTGGTGCGAAGTTGAAGAGTATCCTTTCGAACCGCGATTTCGCCTGGCCGGCGTTCGGTAATGTTCTTAAGAAGCCAGTAACCATCTTCCAATTTTGCCGAAGCTGCGTCCTGTCGCAGAATGACGCGGCCGGCCGAATCGAAGTGGATCAAAACGGCATCGATCAGCAGCGTCCCGTTCTCCTGAATCGTGCGCGCGCCGATGATGACGTCGTCCTGGCCGCTGATCTGGCGCAGCCAGGGAACCAGCGGCTTGTTGCTTGTTGCTTTTTCCTGGCCGCGCCAATCGGTTTCCACGAGTGCTGCCTGCCGCTGACCCCAAGCCGCGAGCGGATTGATGACGGTCATCGTCAGGATGCCGAGCAGGAAGGCGCCGGCGATGAAAGGCGACATGAACTGCCACACCGAGATGCCGGCTGCGCGCGCCACCACCAGTTCATACCTGCGGTTCAATCCGATCAGCACGGTCATCCCGACGAAGAGCGCTATGAAAGGCACGGTCTGCTGGATGATGAGCGGCAGCCTGACGGCCGTCATCAGCAGGCCTCCGGCAACTGTATAGCCCGGCAGGCCCGACATCCGGCCTGCCGTCTCACTGAAATCGATAAGGTAGACGATCGAGATGATTCCGAGGAAGAACCAGATCGTGATCGCAAGATACCGGCGGAAGAAGTAGCGTCCTAGGGTGCCGAAGATCATGCGCGGCCTCCGGGCGTTTTTCCGATTGCGGAAGGCAGCAGTCGCTCGATTCTATGCCAGATGCCGGCGGCGCGTTCTCCCACGGCGGCTGGAATCAAAAGACGCTTGTGCATGCTGAGGAAGACGATAGCGGCGATGCCGGCCACGACGGGTATCGCATACAGCACGCTGATGTAGAACGGATCCGTGTCGATCTGGTTTGCCGCGTAGAACGACGCCCAGCGCAGGGCGAAGGCAAGGGTCAGAGCCGCGACCATCGGATGGAGACGCGCCTCGCGATGCGACCGCGCGTCACCGGCGACCGCCAGCGCAATCAGCGCAAAAACGAAAGGCAGAACCCAATCGCTGAGCCGACGGTGAAGTTCAGCGCGGTACGACCCGGGCTTGGCGATGTAATCCTTGTCGGCAGGATCCGGATTGAACAGGAAGGCCAGATCGCGGTCGCTGGCCCGAAGCGTCGCCTGCCCGCGGTTCTGCGTCAGATCGGAGAGATCGAAGGAATAGGAGTCGAATTTGATGATGGAGACGTTGCCGTCACGGGCTTTGCGCTGAACCTCGCCGTCGCGCATGATGAGTGATGTTCCCGCATCGTCGACCGCGCCCTCGCGTGCGTAATAGATCATGTCGAAGGCGGGATCGCGCTCGTCGACGACGAACAGGCCCCTCAGCACGCGGCCTGCCAACCGTTCCGAAATCTGCACGTAGAGACCTTCATCGATCCTGCGGAAGTTCTTCTCTTCGATGACGGTGGACAGCAGATCGGCATAGGCTGCCGCGATCATCTGGCGCGCGCCGGTCTTAGCCTTCGGCTCGACGACGTTGTCGACGAAGAAGGAGAATATGCTTATCACGGCCGCAAGCAGCAGGATCGGGCGGATGATGATGTTCCGTTTTGCGCCGGCCGCATCGATAACGGTCAGCTCCGAATCGTTGTTCATCGTCGTCAGCGTCTGAGTGACGCCGATCACAATGGCGAAGGGCAGGACGACAGGAATGATCGATGGCAGGATCAGCGTCGCAAGCTTGGCGAACGAGCCAATCGACTGACCGCTATCGGTGACCAGGTTGATACGCTGCAGGACCTGGGTCGTCCATATGATCGCGAGCACCGGCAGCAGCGCTACGAGAAACATCTGGCCGACGCGCCGCAATATGTAGATCTCTAGTAGTTTCATGCCTGCCCTTGAAAGCACCTGCGAAGCGGAGGCATCGCAGCAGGAACCCATCTAAGCTGTTTGCTGCGCATTTGCGACAAGCAGGTGTCAAAATTTCACTCAAATTTCAGAATTTTTTGGCCGGTGTGACGAATCGGTAAACGCATAGACACCGGCAAAAACCACAATCGCCAAAAGCCAGCCGAGCACGAGATCGGACAGGTAGTGCGCGCCGAAGGAAAGCCGCATCAGCGGCGTGAGGATAGAGATCGCCAGAATCGGCAAAAACAGTCCGGTTCGCGCCGGTTGCGGTATCAGCATGACGAGGCAGAGCAGCCAGCCGGCGCTTGCCGCCTCTCCGGAGACAAACGAACAGTTCGACATGCACTTTCCGGCAAGCGATCCCGCCTGCACGAAATCGAAGCTGCCGCCGAAGTTGAGGGTCTCGATCGGCCGCGGCCGGCCCCAATGTGCCTTAAGGATGAGGTTCGCGATCAGGCCGGGTCCAAGCAGCAGTGATGCCAGGGCGACTTTGAGGTTTCGGGCCCGGAGCGCGTTGAAGGTTCCGCCGTGATGCCGGTAGCACGCAATCAGCAGGGCGAGTTGAAAGGCCCCCACAACATACGGCAGCCGAAAGAAAATCGTTCTGAGCGTTTCCAGAAAGGGCTGACGTGAGGGGAAATGTCCGCAAATCTGCGCCGCTGCGTTCGAGGGTTTGCAGGTCTCGACGAGAAAGAAATGCCACGAGGCAACGATATCGACCTGCGGGAAAGAATGGAATATCAGAAGCAGCACCCACCACAGACAGAAGAGCGCTATAAAAATATATCCCGCGCTGGATGGAAAGCGAGCTTGGGCGGATGACTTGTCTGCAAGACTAGCGGTCACGTCAGGGCATTCTTCTCATGGTTTCCGGCGCGCCATAGCAAGCACAGTTGCTTTTTGACTCGGTCCTGCAGATTTGTCCATGGTTTCCAGATCACGCTTGTTTTCAGCGCTGAAACCCGAAATTATCGCCGCCGGTTGGATTCCACAGAATCCGAATGGAGAAGACATGGCAGCCAAATTCGATATCTCATTTTCAAAGTCGGCCAAGATCAGCGGCGGACTGAGCATTCTGCTGAAGGCAAGCGACGCCGATTTGGCTGCGGGAGCCGAGATCGCCGACCCGGCCAGCGTCATCGCTAGGGCCATGAAAATTGCGAAATTCTCGGCAAAACCGGTGAGCACGCTCGATATTGTCGCCCCCGAAGGCTCGCCGGCCGAACGCCTTATCGTGATCGGTCTCGGCAAGGCCGAAGAACTGACGGCGCATGACTGGCTGAAGGCAGGCGGTACGGCTGCCTCGAAGATCAAGAGCGTCGAGAAGGCGACCATCTTCATTGATGCCCCAGGCGTTGATATCGATGCAAAGATTGCCGCGGATTTCGCGCTCGGCATTCTGCTGCGGGGTTACAGCTTCGATACCTACAAGACGAAGAAGACCGACGACGAGGACAAGGCGAACGGCAAGGCAACCAAGGTCACCATCATTACCGCCGCTGCGGCCGGCGCAACGAAGGCCTTTGCCGATTCTGAAGTTGTCGCCGATGGCGTCAACCTTGCGCGTGATCTCGTGAACGAACCGCCGAACGTGCTCGGCCCCGTCGAGTTCGCGGCAAAGGCAAAGCAGCTGGAAAAACTCGGCGTCGAGGTCGAAATCCTGACGGAGCGCGAGATGAAGCGTCTCGGCATGGGGGCGTTGCTCGGCGTCGCCCAAGGTTCCGCTCGTCCGCCGCGCCTTGCCATCATGCAGTGGAAGGGCGGAAAGGCCAAGGAGCGTCCCGTCGCCTTCGTTGGCAAGGGCGTCGTCTTCGACACCGGCGGCATCTCGATCAAGCCGGCGGCAGGCATGGAGGACATGAAGGGAGACATGGGCGGTGCGGCCGCTGTCACCGGCCTGATGCATGTGCTTGCCGCCCGCAAGGCAGCCGTCAATGCCGTCGGTATCATCGGCCTCGTCGAAAACATGCCGGACGGCAATGCCCAGCGCCCGGGCGATATCGTCACCTCAATGTCCGGCCAGACGATCGAGGTCATCAACACTGACGCCGAAGGCCGTCTCGTGCTCTGCGACGCACTGTGGTATTGCAACGACCGCTTCAAGCCACAGTTCATGATCAACCTCGCGACGCTGACGGGCGCCGTCGTCGTGGCGCTCGGCAGCGTCCATGCCGGCTTGTTTTCGAACGATGACGCGCTTGCCAGCCGATTGACGGAGGCCGGCCTCTCCACGAGTGAGAAGGTCTGGCGCATGCCGCTCGGCAAGGAATACGACAAGATGATCGACAGCAAGTTCGCCGACATGAAGAACACCGGCGGCCGCTACGCGGGTTCGATCACGGCGGCGCATTTCCTGAAGCGCTTCGTGCAGGACACCCCCTGGGCGCATCTCGATATCGCCGGCACCGCAATGGGTTCGCCGCTGGATGAGATCAACCAGTCCTGGGGTTCCGGCTTTGGCGTCCGGCTGCTGGATCGCCTCGTGCGCGACCACTACGAAGCCTGATCGCGCGCATGACGGAAGTCCTGTTCTATCATCTGACCGAATCCAAGCTGGAAGACGCCCTGCCGCCGCTCGTCGACAAGAGCGTCGGGCGCGGCTGGCGTGTCGCGATCCAGGTGAAGGAGCCGGCCCGAAGGGACGCGCTCGATGCGCATCTCTGGACGTTCCGTGAAGACAGTTTTCTGCCGCATGGCACGGATGAGGCTGAACTTGCCGAAGACCAGCCCGTCTTGCTGACGGCATCCGCTGGAAACGCCAACGCCGCGACCGTGCGTTTCGTCGTCGACGCCGCCGAACCGCCGCCGGTCGACACCTATGAACGGATCGTCTTCATGTTCGACGGATACGACCAGGAACAACTCGAAGCCGCGCGCGCCCAATGGAAGAAGCTGAAAGGCGAGGGGCACAGCCTCACCTATTGGCAGCAGACGCCGGAGGGACGCTGGGAGAAGAAGGCCTGACCGCCGAAGGTCAGGCGAGATCACCGTCCGTTACGACTTTGTCGATGAAGGCCTTCTTCGACGCGGTGTAAGCGGCGCGATTCTCGGCATACTTCCGCGCAAGATCGATCTTCAGTTCTTCGTAGGATTTGACGAGAGCTGGATTGCTCCGAAGCCTGTCGCGGAAAAGAATATTCCGCTTCCAGTTATAACCGTTATGTTCGACGATATGGGCGAGATGCGTACGCGTTTCGCCCTTGATGCCGCGGCCGAAGATGTGATCGTTGGGCACGACGTCTGCTCCAGCATAGTCGTAGCCGATCCGCTCCATCGGTCCGATACAGGTCGCCCCGTCTTCGAAACGTCTGATGCCGATCAGAATGTCGATGATTGGTTTTGCTTTGATCGCCGGGATGGCGGTGCTGCCGAAATGCTGGATGTCGAGCGCCAGAGATCCGAGCGCACCTCGGATTCTAACCTCTTCCAGCGCATAGGCTTTCTGCCATCTCGCGTCGGGAGCGGCGAGCGTGACGGTCAGATGCCGCACGCCCAATCCAAAAGACTCGTCTTGCTCCTGCGGCATGGTATTGGACGTCCTTGGCGAGGGTCGATCTCGTCACTCTAACATTCAACGGCCGGTTTGGCATCTGGCCGGCGATCTGCCGGTCAGTCGTGAAACGCCTCGACGAACTTCCGCTTGCCGAGCATGAAAGCATCGGCGACGTGGCGCAGCGGCGCGAGATCGACGTCGGATTTGCCCGCCTTGACGATTTCCGCAAAACGCCGGTAGAGCTGAGGATATTCCTCCTCCGGCGCGGAGAATTTCAGCTCGCCGTTGATGGAGAGTTTCGATCCGCCTTCCGTAAGCTCCATCGTCCCGGCTGCCGTCTCGGCGATGATGTCCCAGCTCTGCTTTCCGGTCTGGCGCCAGTCGAATTCACCGTGAACCGGAACGTCGTCGGCATTCTTGAAATGCAGGTCGGCGGCAATCGGCGCGTCGCGGTTTTCCGGGAACTCCAGCGTGGCGCTCGTCAGGAAGATCGCCTTCGGCAGGATATGGGTGACGATCGACAGGGCATTGATGCCGGGATCGAAAACGCCCAGCCCACCGGCCTGCCAGATCCAGTCCTGGTTCGGATGCCAGTGGCGCACGTCCTCCTTCCAGACGACGTGAACGCTTTCGATCTTGGTCGAGGCGAGGAATGCTCTCGCGGCCTCGACCGCAGCCGCGTAACGTGAATGCCAGCTTGCAAACAGCGAGACGCCCTTTTCGGCCGCCAGCGCTTCGAGGTCGGCGACCTCGCTCAATGTCGCGCCCGGCGGCTTTTCGAGGAAGACATGCTTTCCGGCGGAAAGCGCTTTATGGGCTGCCTCGTAGCGATATTGCGGCGGCATGCAAAGCGACACCGCATCGATCGCCGGCACCGCGTCGAGCATGGCTTCTATGGACGTGAAGCTCTGGACGCCATCGACGGTGCCGTGGCGGCTCGCCGTCGCGACAAGCTTGAAATCCGGGTTCTTGGCGATCGAGGGAAGGTGCTGGTCGCGGACGATCTTGCCGACGCCGACGATGGCGAGGTTGATGGGTGACATGGGATAAAGCTCGCGTTCGGTGTTTCGCTCAAAAGTATGATTTATTGCGCGGTGTTTTATCAGAATGTTACCGCCGGGCAAGCGGCGTTGTCACCTGCAGATCGACAAGGCGCTGCGGTTAGCCCGCCATGGCGTCCTCATATTCGGCGGAAAGCTCGAGCCACTGCTCTTCGGAGGCTGCGAGTTTTGCTGCTGCCTCGCCACGCTGCTTGACTTTCTCGCTGGCCTTTGCCGGTGTCTTTTCGTAGAGCGCGGGATCGGCAAGCTCGGCATCGAGAGCCTGAATCTGTTTCTCCAGCTTCGCCGTCAAGGATTCGATTTCGTTGATCTTTTTCCTAAGCGGTGCAAGCGAGGCACGTTTGCCGGCATTCGCCTTGCGCTGATCCGCCTTGGAGGACGCTTCGTCATTCAGCTCAGGCTTTTCGTCTTTTTTTTTGCCCGAAGAGACAACGAGGTTGCGGTATTCCTCCATATCGCCGTCGAAATCCGAAACCGTGCCGTTGTTGACCAGCCAGAGACGGTCGACCGTCGCCTCGATGAGATGGCGGTCGTGCGAGATGAGAATGACGGCGCCATCGTAGTCGTTAAGCGCTTCTATCAATGCGCGGCGGCTGTCGATGTCCAGGTGGTTGGTCGGCTCGTCAAGGATGAGCAGGTTCGGCGCGTGGAATGCGGCAAGCCCCATCAGCAGGCGAGCCTTCTCGCCGCCGGAGAGATCCTTGGCGGCGGTCGACATCTTTTCCGTCGAAAGCCCCATCTGCGCAACACGGGCGCGCACCTTGGCCTCGGGCGCCGCGGGCATCAGGCGGCGCACATGCGCGACCGGCGAGTCGTCGGGAACGAGATCGTCGAGCTGGTGCTGGGCGAAAAAGCCGATCTTCAGGCTGGGTGCGAGTTTAATGTCGCCGCTTTCGGCCGAAAGCCGACCGGCGATGAATTTCGCGAAGGTCGACTTGCCGTTGCCGTTGGAGCCGAGCAGCGCGATGCGGTCGTCGTTGTCGATGCGGAGGCTGATGCTCTTGAGGATTGGCTTGCCCGGTTCATAACCGACGGCGCCGCCCTGGATCGCGACGATCGGCGACGCGGGCTGCTTTTCCGGCTCCGGGAAAGTAATCGGCTGGACGTGACTTTCGATCACTGCGGCGACGGTGCCCATACGTTCGAGCGCCTTGACGCGGCTCTGCGCCTGGCGCGCCTTGGAAGCCTTTGCCTTGAAGCGGTCGATAAAGCTCTGCAGATGCTTGCGCGCGGCTTCGTTCTTGGCCTTCGCTTTTGTCTGCAGTTCGTCAGCTTCCGCCTTTTGCCGCTCGAATTGATCATAGCCGCCGCGGTAGAAGGTCAGCTTCTTCTGGTCGAGATGGATGATCGAATTGACGGCGTTGTTCAGAAGGTCCCGGTCATGGCTGATGATGATGACCGTATGCGGATAGCGCCGCACATAGTCTTCCAGCCAGAGCGTGCCTTCGAGGTCGAGATAGTTCGTCGGCTCATCGAGAAGCAGCAGATCCGGTTCGGCAAAGAGCACTGAGGCAAGCGCAACGCGCATGCGCCAGCCGCCGGAGAACGCCGAGGCCGGGCGCTGCTGGGCCTCCTGGTCGAAGCCGAGACCCGCGAGAATGCTCGCCGCGCGCGCCTCCGCCGAATGCGCGTCGATGTCGACAAGGCGCATCTGGATTTCCGCAATGCGATGCGGATCGGTCGCGGTCTCGGATTCGACAAGAAGTGCTGCGCGCTCCTTGTCGGCGGAAAGGACGATGTTGATCAGCGAATCTTCCGTGCCCGGCGCCTCCTGCGCCACCTGGCCGATACGGGCGTTTTTCGGTATGGAAACCAAGCCCGTCTCCGCGCCGAGATCGCCGGTGATGATCCTGAAGAGCGTGGATTTGCCCGCGCCGTTGCGCCCCACAAGGCCAGCCTTCGTGCCCGCCGGAAGCGTGACGCTGGCATTGTCGAGGAGAAGGCGCCCGGCGATGCGGGCGGAGATGTCGGTAATCGTGATCATGCGCGGCGTTTTGGCCGAAAGCCGCGATCAAGGCAAGACCGTGCGGATATTAGCGGCCGAAAGCTTGTACAGGCTGCCGGCGATTGGACTGGGCGGCAAGAAGCGCGACACGGGCATTGGCCTCCAGTTGCGCGGGCGTTGCCGCGTCGGAACTCAGCGCGATACCGAGAGAAATGGTGAGCCTGCCGGGATCGCCCTTGTCGGAGGTCGCAAAAACCATGTTGTCCTCCACCGAATGGCGCAGCCGCTCGGCGATCGCCAGCGCCTCGCGCATACCCACATTGGCAAACAGGAAGCCGAACTCGTCACCTTCGGTGCGCGAAACATGATCGTTCTTCTTGATGGACTTGCGGAAAAGGTCGGCGAGCTTCTTCATCAGCTTGTTGCCGGCCTGCACGCCATATTTGGCGTTCAGCTGCTTGAAGTCGTCGATATCGACCATGATTAGCGCACCGCCGGCGACGCCTTCCTTGAGCTCGTAAAGTTCGCCGATCGCCTTCGTCAGCGCGATGCGGTTTGGCAGGCCCGTCAGCGCATCGGTCACCGATGCCGATTGCACGGCGGACATCGCGCGCTCCAGCATCTCGATGCGTTCGGCATCGGCAAGCAGCTTGACCTCGAGTCCCGCTTCGGACGAAAGCACGCTCGTGAGCGATGCCGCGAGGAATTCCATCTCGCTCATGAAGGCTGCAAGACTCTGGTCGCCATTGCCGGAGATCGATTCCAGCAGGGCCTCCGCGGCGCGCAAAAAGGCGTGCTTCTGCCTGACGCCATCCGCCAGCCGTTCGGCGGCTTCCCGAAGGAGTTTGCCAGCTTCGCTGCCGGCGGCTTCCGCGGCAAGCCCGCAATGGCTGACGAGGCGATACTGCAGGCCAAGTGCATCGAGCTTCGCCTGCTGCGGATGGGAGCCGAGTGCTGCGATGTCGCTGGCAAGCGCCGCATTGTGACCGGCAACCGCCTCGTAGAGCAGTTCGTAGTTCCGCGGCAGGCCGGCAATGCTCAGCCGCGCCATGTGCTGCGCGATCTTCTGGGTATCGGTTAAGGCAGCAGGGCGGGCGCCCTCGTGCTGCATTGCATTTCTAGTTGCATTCTGCATGACGGTCCCTCGCTGTGCCAGCGCTATCCGGCTGCGGCTTTGCGCTCTGTTATGCCGTCAATATTTTAAAATATCTTGAATTTTCAGTTGTTTTGTCTCGCTTATTACGGATCACTGAAATGAAGTTAATGCAACCTTGAAGCGCTGCAACTCGAAACAATGGCGCCCATGAAATTTCCTGATCACACTCGCGCCGCAAACACTTTCCTTCAGGTGAGGGTAAGGCGCGGTCGGGAAGGCATCTTCCTGGCAACATCCGGGAACCGTTCATCATTCCGCCGTCGGCGGCTTTCGAACATAAGGTGAACGCGGTAGCGTCGTCTGCGATGAAAGAGCGCATGGCGTACAAATTCCGCATCTACCCCGACGGGGAGCAGGCCCGCCTGTTCCGCCGCACCATCGGGTGCTGCCGCCTCGTCTACAACACCTGCCTCGAACAGAAGCGCCTGGAAAGACACCGTTCCGATCCGCGGCGGCTGAGCGCCATCGACCAGAACAAGCAGCTCGCAGACCTCAAGGCGGAGCTGCCA
>NZ_FWER01000038.1 GCF_900169785.1 Rhizobium sullae | reverse complement strand
CGCCGTGTCCGTCTCCTGCCACGGCGCACCCTGGCTCGACAGGGCAACCACGCCGCCGAAATTATCCGGGTCTGGCAGGCGTAGGGAGCCTTCCGTGCCATGCAGTTCGATGGGGTGGTTGGAGTGACGGAACACGTCCCAGGATGCACCGAAGGTCATGGTGGCACCGCACTGGAATTCAAGGAGAGAGAGGACGCTGGTCGGCGTGCTGACCTTGAAGCGCGTGCCCTTCTTTGGCCCCTCGGCTGTGATGAGCCGTTCCTCGTGCCCGCTGGTGGCGACGGTCTGCACGCGGCGCACGGGGCCCATCAAGTTGACCATCATGGTGAGATAGTAAGGACCCATGTCCATTACCGGTCCGGCGCCGGCCTGATAGTAGAAACTCGGGTCGGGATGCCAGTGCTCCATGCCGCGCCCCATCATGAAGGCGGTGCCCGTCACCGGCTTGCCGATGGCGCCGGCGTCCATCAGGCGGCGCGCGTGGCGTCCGGCCGCGCCCAGAAACGTATCGGGGGCCGACCCCAGAGCCAATCCCTTCGCAGCGGCCGTATCGACAAGGCGGCGTCCCTCGTCGGCGGTCACGCCCAGAGGCTTTTCCGTGAAGACATGTTTTCCGGCCGACAGCGCGCGCATGGAGACGTCGAAATGCGCAGACGGAACGGTCAGGTTCAAGACGAGATCGATGCCATCGGCGGTGATCAGGGAATCGACATCGGTTGCGCGTAGGTTGAATTGGTCTGCACGGCGCCGCGCCGCTTGCCCGTCGAGGTCTGCGCAGGCCGTGATCTCGACCCCCGAAAACAGCGGAGCGTTGCGCATGTAGGCCATCGAAATGTTGCCGCATCCCACTACGCCGATCTTGAGTTTCGTGCCTTTGGCCTGTGTCATGTGAAGGGCCTGGTTCTTGTTGTTGCGTGAGGAGGAGAGGGTGGACGAGATCTTGTTATTGAACGCAAAGCAGAAAATTTATTGACGCACGATAACATTTTATCTTACGTGAAGACAAGGCATTCGGGAGGCGCCTTGGCTTCATGCACATACCGAGATAACGGTCTCCGCTTTGCCTGGCGCAGGCCCGGGCGATACGTTTACCCGTCGGATCTGTGTGCAAGCCGCCGTCTTCCGTATCGGACGCTGATCGATGAACGGGCCCAGGACCAAACATGAAGAATGCGGAACTGAAAATCGGCTGCCAGACCTTCACATGGGAAATGCTGGGCGAACGCTGGCGCGGTGACCCCGACGACCTTGTACGCGCCATTACCGATGGCGGATATTCGGGCATCGAAATCACCGACACGATGATCGGCCGGTACGCTGCGGCGCCCGACGCCTTCGCGCGCACGCTTCGAGAGGCGGGTCTGACGCTTGTCTCCTTCGCCTTCGGCTCGGGCAGCGGCTTCACGGTGCGGGAAAAGATTGACGTCGATCTCGATGCGGCCCGGCGTTGGATCGATTTCGCGGCGAACTTCTCCGGTGCGCTCGTCTCGATGGGATCGGCCACTATTGTCTCGGATGGTCCGCTTGCGGACAAATTCGCCATTGCGGCCGAATGCTACAACCGCGCGGCGGAGATAGGAAAAGCCGCAGGCGTCAGCGTTGCGGTTCATCCTTCGTCGCATCACAATACGCTCCTTTTCACGCGGGAGGACTATGACAGCCTGTTCGCCCTTCTGGACCCGCAGGTGGGCTGGGTACCGGACACGGGCCATATTCTGCGCGGCGGCCAGACGATGTTCGACACCCTGGCCGCGTTCCGGGACCGTATACGCTACGTGCACCTGAAGGATGTCGATGCGAACGGCGCCTGGGCCATGCTGGGCGAGGGCGCTTGCGACGTGCAGGCCGTGATCGCGGCAGTTTGCGGCGCGCCGGCGTTCACCGGCTGGGTGGTGGTCGAGGAGGAATCGGACCGCGCCGGCTCCGATCCTGCCGCAGCGGTGCGCGCAAACCGCGAGACACTTCATCGCTTCGGGTTCTGATGGGTGGCCGCTGGCAAGTATTGTCGGCACAACGCATGGCCGCGGTTCATCGCTCCCTTTCCTGCGGGAAGGCCCGTTTCTCTCACGCGTAGCGGACCTCCACGCCCAGCTTTTCCAAGCGGTTGCGAATGCTGTGCGGCATGTTGCTGTCGGTGATGATGAGGTCGACGCGTGATAGCGAGAACGCCTTGGATGAGGCGCCAATGTCCCATTTGCTCGAATCGGCGACCAGAACGACACGACGCGCCATGCGCACCAAGTTGCGCTTTGTGCGCGCGATATCTTCCGAGATATCCACGACGTCAAAGGCGGGATCGATCGCATGAGCGCTGACAAAGGCCTGATGTGCCACGAGGCCGCCGACCGCCTTGTCGGAATCCGAGACGATCGTGCTGACTGTGCCGGGAAATACGCGCCCGCCGATCATGTGGACGTCCAGTCCTGGCCGGTACATAAGGTGTTGGGCGATGTTCATGGCCGTCGTCGCAACCACGACGTTGCTGACTGGCGGCATCTGCATGGCGACTTGCAGGAGGGTGGAGCCGCTGTCGAATACGATCGACTGGTTGTCGATGATCTGGCGGGCGGCCATCTGGGCGATCCGCCGCTTGGCGTCGAAGTTGCGCTGCATGCGTTCTTCGAAGGCGGCCGCGGGCGAGTCCGCCGGCAGTGCGATCGCGCCGCCGTGCGTTTTGATCAGCTGCTTCTTCCCGTCCATGATTTCGAGGTCCGACCGGATCGTCACCTCGGAGACGCCGAAGAGTTCGGCGAGTTGGCGCGTGCGCGCCTGACCCACCCGCTGGAGCTCCAGCATGATCTGATGTCGTCTTTGTACTGCAAGCATGGACTGCTCCGGCATAGCCTCTGGACGGCAACTGTGACTTTCGAAATTCGAAAACATTTTGCTTCTTTCGATTGCTTTCGATCGAGAACGCGACGGCCATACGCCAAAATTTACATCAAAAATCGTACGCCAAGAATGAAATGAAAGAAATCGAAATATTGAGTTTTGCTTTATTTTCGAGCTAGGCTCCCTCAAACCTCGGCGGCACCAAACGTGAAGGAATTTTTGCCATGGGTCTCGGAACCAAAGTTCGCCTCTCTCGCCTGTTTTCCAATCCGTCGGGCAATCTGTTCGGGGGCGCGGTCGACCATTTCGTCGGCTATGGCAATGTGCGTGAAGGCGGCCTTGCGGACCTGCCGGGTGCGCTCAGGCGCGTCATGGCGGGCGGTCCCGATTACATCAGCATCCAGCCCGGCGCGGCACGCCACCTCTGGTCGGAATATGCGGGCAAGGCTGCACTCGTCGTCCAGGCTGGCTGCTTTACTGCCGACGACCGTATCCGCCAGCTCATCGCGACGCCCGAGGACGCCGTCCGCTACGGTGCGGACGCGCTGGCCGTTGCCATTCCGGTGCGCGGCAACACTGAAGGGGAGTATATCCGCTGGCTGACCGATACGGTGAACGCCGCCGCCCGGTTCGAAATGCCGGTGATCGCTCATATTTATCCGCGCGACTTTTCCAACGGCGGCAAGATCGTCTTTACGCCAGATGAAATCGCCTATGCCGTCCGCATTGGCTACGAAGCCGGCGTGGACGTCGTCAAGGTCGGCTATACCGGCGATTTTGCGTCGTTTCGCGACACGGTCGCGACCTGCCCCATTCCCGTCGTCATTGCCGGCGGCCCAAAAATGGAAACGCTGCTCGGCGCGCTTGTCCAGACGTCGGACGCGCTACGCGCAGGCGCCAGGGGCGCCGTGGTGGGCCGTAATCTCTGGGGGCACGGCGACACGACCAGGGCGGCCCGTGCCTTCAAGGCGGTCATTCACGACGGCACGGCGCCTGAAGAGGCGCTGGCGGCTGCCGGCGCTTGAGCCGTGTCCTGGCCTTTCCACGTTATGGGCTTCGGCGCCCTGGCAATTGACGACATCGTGTATGTCGATCGAGCACTGACGGCCGGCAAGGGAAAGGTCACAAAGCGCGTCACGGACCACGGCGGTAACGTCGCCACGGCGCTCGTCGCGGTCGTCCGTCTGGGCGGGCGTGCCGCCTTCGTCGGATGGCTCGGCGAACAGCCTCTGACGGATTTTGGCGGCAGCGAACTAGAAAGGGATGGCGTCGACATCTCCTTCGCGCCACGCCACGCCGATGCAGCGCCGATCCGGTCCGTCATCACGGTCGGTCCTGATGGCGACCGGTTCATCGCTTATGACGACGACGTCTTGCATGGCACATCGCAGGCGCTGCCGGACGAGGTTCTGACCCAGGCGCCGGTGCTGCTGATCGACGGCTATGCCACGCATTCCGAAGCAGTGGTTGCGCGTGCGCGGGCGCTCGGACTCATCGTGGTGGCAGATATCGAATGGACGGCCGGGCCGGCGACGGACGGGATCATCGCGCTTTCCGATCATCTCGTGCTGCCGCTCTCCTTCGGACGGACCTATGCCGGCGAAAACGATCCGGCGGCGATCCTGGACAAGCTCTGGTCGACCGAGCGCTCTGCGGTGGTGCTTACCGATGGCGATCACGGGTCCTATCTCCGGCAGAAGGACGATGCGGCTGTTTGGCATGTTCCGGCTTACAGGGTGGAGGCCGTCGATACCACCGGTGCCGGGGACTGTTTTCACGGAGCCTATGCGCTTGCGCTTGCGCGCGGTGAAGTGCCGCTTGACTGCGTCGTCTACCCCACGACCGCCGCGGCGATTTCCGTCACGGCGCGGGGCGGCCGCAAGGGCCTGCCCGACGATGCTGCATGCCGCGCCTGGATGGCGCGGGACGATGCGCCCGTGCCTGCTTCGATTGCGGGCTGATGGCAGCGACCGGGCCATTGCGCGTCCGCCGATCCCCAAAAAGACCCCTCTGCGGTCGCCCGTGCAACCCAAAACGAGATAAAGCGCTTCGCGCAGGCCCAGTTCCGGGTCTTTCCTGACCAGAAAAAATTACGCGCGTTAAAAAATAAAATGTCACGCATATAATTTTTTTATCTGTAATTAATTAACATTTACAAGGATATAGCGTACACAAGATCTCCTTTTAAATTTTCAGCGTGCGTTTTTGTGTTGACTTTGACGAGCGGCACTGCCCCTTTTATTTGAAAACCGGCAGATGGCGGAGAGGGCCGTTTGCGGCGTCGCGGCATATGGCGGGAGGAAACGACATGGCTGTAGTTGTGCTGGACAAGATCTGTAAGACCTATGGGAACAACTATCATGCGATCAAAGATTTGGACTTGACCATCAATGATGGCGAGTTCCTCATCCTAGTCGGTCCGTCCGGTTGTGGAAAATCGACGGCGCTGCGCATGATTGCCGGGCTGGAGGAGATTACCAGCGGAACATTGAGCATCGGCGGGCAGGATGTCGAGGATCTTCCTCCGAAGGATCGCGATATCGCCATGGTATTCCAGAGCTACGCGCTTTATCCGCACATGACCGTGTTCGACAATATCGCATTCTCGATGAGGCTCGCGGGCAAGAGCAAGGCAGAGCGCACCAGGCGCGTCCATGAAATCGCGAAGGTCCTGCAGCTGGAAATGCTACTCGACAGCAAGCCGGCGCAGCTTTCGGGCGGCCAGCGCCAGCGCGTGGCGATGGGGCGCGCCATGGTGCGTGAACCGGCCGCCTTTCTCATGGATGAACCGCTCTCCAACCTCGATGCGAAGCTGCGCGTCCAGATGCGGGCAGAAATCGCGAACCTCCAGCGCCAGCTTGGCGTCACGACGATCTATGTCACGCACGACCAGACCGAAGCGCTGACGATGGGCGACCGCGTGGCTGTCCTGAAGGGCGGCGTGCTTCAGCAGGTCGACACGCCCAAGGCGCTCTACAACCGGCCGGTCAACGCCTTTGTCGCGGGCTTCATCGGTTCGCCCTCCATGAACCTTTTCGAAGGGCGGGTGGAGGGCGGCAGCATCCAGTTGCCGAGCTTCTCGATCCCGCTGCCGGCCAATGTGCTCGAACGGGCGCCCGGTCTACCCGCCTTCGAAGGCAAGACGGTGGTCTTCGGCATCCGTCCGGAAGACCTCTATGACAGCCGCCCGCCGTCGGGCGGTATCTATCCCACCATTCCAGCCCTCGTGAAGTCGATCGAGGAATTGGGATCCGAGCTGATCGTGCATCTGAACCTCGATGCCGTTCGCGTCGATTCCGGCGATCCCGATGCCGTCGAAGATCTGACTGGTGCCGCCAACGCCGTCGGGCGGTTCGAAGCGGCCAGCACGGTCCGGGCGGGCGAGCGGATCGACCTGGCCGTCGATCCGGCGAAGCTGCATTTTTTCGACCCGCAGACGCATATCGCGCTGTGAGGCCAAGGTCCGGCGCGATGGTGCCGTTCCTGTACGCAAATTCCTTCGGTGCCGTGACCGGTGCCGTTCCGCAACGATGAGACCAGGGTTACCGATGCCAGCAAAACAGGAACGACGTCTTCGCGTGGGCGTGCTTGGTGCGGGCCAGATTGCCCAGGCCGCCCATTTCGAAAGCTGCACCAAGGCGGCGAATGCCGACCTCTATGCGATCTGCGACGTCGCCGACGATCTTCGCGAGCGTATGGCGATCACGCACGGGGCGCAAAAATCCTACGACGACTATGACAGGATGCTTGCCGATCCGGACCTGGATGCGGTGATCATCGCGACCGCCGATGCCTTTCACGTCCCGGCGTCCATTAGAGCCCTCGAGGCTAGCAAGCATGTGCTTTGCGAAAAGCCGGTCGGCGTCACGGTAGAGGAATGCCTTGAGCTGAAGGCCGCGGTCGAAAAATCCGGAAAAGTCCTTCAGGTCGGCCACATGAAGCGTTTCGATGCCGGCCTCCAGGCGGCGAAGTCGTTTATCCAGGATGAAATGGGCGAGATGGTAGCCCTCAAGGCTTGGTACTGCGACAGCACCCATCGCTATCCGATGACCGATGCGGTGCAGCCGCTGATCGTCAGCAGCGCCAATGCCCGCAAGCCCTCCGCCGATCCGAAGGCCGATCTCCGGCGCTACTACATGCTGGCACATGGTTGCCACCTGATCGACACGGCCCGCTATTTTGCCGGCGACATCGTGTCCGTCAATGCACGCCTCTCCGAACGGGCGGGCATCTGGTGCTGGTTCGTGGACGTGGAGTTTGGCTCCGGCGCGCTCGGTCATCTCGACCTGACGGTACAGGTCCGTATGGACTGGCACGAAGGCTTCCAGATCTACGGCAAGAACGGCAGCATTCTCGGCAAGACCTATAACCCCTGGTACTACAAGACGAGCGAGGTGGACATTTTCCGCGAGGCCGATGGTGCGACGCACCGTGTGCTCGGCGCGGACGGTCATTTCTATCGCCGGCAGGTCGAAGGCTTCGCCCGCACCGTTCTTGACGGCGCGCCGATGGAGGGAGCCGACATCGACGACGGCCTCGCCTGCGTGCAGGCCATGGTCGCCATCGCCCGCTCCGCCGAAAGCGGCAAGGCCGTTGCACTGTCCGATGTGGCAGGTGGTGTTTGATGAAGCTCGGGATATTCGCCAAGACTTTTGGGGGGACGGAGCCGGGGTCGGTTCTCAAGACCGTCGCCGATGCGGGTTTCGCCTGCGCGCAGTACAACATGGCCTGCTCAGGCTTGCCCTCCATGCCGGATGTAATTTCCGAGGCGGAGGCGCGCGAGGTCGCGGATGCGGTCAAAAACACCGGCATAGAGATCGCCGCCGTGTCCGGCACCTATAATATGATTCATCCCGATCAGGCGGTGCGCCAGGCCGGTCATCGCCGGCTGTCGACGCTGGCGGAACGGTGCGGTGCCTTGTCGACGGGCCTCATCACACTTTGTACCGGCACGCGCGATCCCTTAGACCAGTGGAAGGCGCATCCCGATAACAACACACCGGAAGCCTGGCGGGACATGCTCGAAGCCATGGAAACGGCAGTGGAGATCGCCGAACGCTACGATGTCGATCTCGGCATCGAGCCCGAACTCGCCAATGTCGTCAACTCGGCCGAAAAAGCGCAGCGGCTGATCAATGAGCTGCAGAGCCCGCGAATCAAGATCGTCTTCGATCCGGCCAACCTCTTCGAGATCGCGCCGCTCGGCGCGCAGAGATCCATCGTCTCGTCCGCCATCGACCTTCTGGCCGACCGCATCGTCATGGCGCATGCGAAGGATCGCAACCCGGACGGTAGCTTCACGACGGCCGGCAAGGGCGTTCTCGACTACGCGCATTATCTCGACGAGCTGAAGGCAAGCGGCTTTACGGGCAGCCTGATCGCGCACGGGCTCTCTGCCGTCGAAGCCAAAGGGGTCGCCGCCTTTCTCACCGAAAAACTCGCGCAGATCCCTGCCGGAGCAGGGCGATGAGCGGGGCAGGTTTCTTCGAAACAAGCGACCGCACGCGCCTGAACGTCGACGTGGCGGGAGAGGGGCCGCCGATGATCTTCCTGCACGGATTGTGCGGGGATGCAGGCCAGACCGCGGAGGCCTTCCCGGCGGAATCCGGGTTTCGCCGCATCACGATCGAGGCGCGCGGCCACGGCCACTCTGAGCCTGGCACATTGCAGCGACTGTCGATTGCCACCTTCACTAACGACGTCGTCGCCTACATCGAAAAAAACCTCGACGCACCGGTCGCCATCGGCGGGATTTCCATGGGCGCTGCGATTTCGCTTCGCCTGGCGGTCAAACGACCCGATCTCGTCAGGGCTCTGGCCATCGCAAGGCCGGCATGGCTGACCGCACCGGCGCCGGATAATATGATCCCCAATGCGGAGGTTGGACGTCTGCTGACGCAATTGCCCCTGGAAGAGGCAAAGGCAGCATTCCTGGCAGGGCCCGTCGGCGAACGCCTGGCCGTCGACGCCCCCGACAATCTGGCATCGCTTGTCGGCTTCTTCTTGCGAGAACCCATCGCGGTAACGGCTGCTCTTCTCACCGCGATTTCTAACGACGGGCCGGATGTCACAGACGCCGACGTGGCGCGCATCGCCGTCCCGACGCTCGTGATTGGCCACGAGCAAGACATCATCCATCCGATCGCCTACGCGCGCGCTCTCGCGAACTGGATCCCGGCGGCGCGCTTCGTGCAAATCACCCCGAAAGCTGAAAGCCGCACGCAATATGTTGCCGACTTCCGGCATGCCATGGGCACGTTTATGAAGGAGCTTTGAGACTATGAACGTCCATTCCAAGACCTGGATTGCCGATCTTCCCACGAATCGGCTGATCGCGGAGTTTTCCGTCTGGTCGGCCGACCTCGTGCGGCTGGCGGATGATCTCGCCCGCGTCGATGCGCATGCGGACCTCCTGCATATCGACGTCGCCGACGGGCATTTCGCGCCAGCAATGCTGTTCTTCCCCGATCTCGTCGCTGCTGTCCGCAGTATTTCCGCGCGTCCGATCCACGTCCACCTCATGGTGGCCGACAGCATCGTGCTTTCGCAGATCGAACAGTTTGCCGAGGCCGGCAGCAACCTGATCAGCCTGCACGTGGAAAATGAAAGCGTTGCCGAGGCCGCCCTCGACCTTATCGCGCGCCGGGGCGTCGCGGCCGGCATGGTCCTGAAGGTGGAGACACCTGTAGAGCGCTTGCGCAAATATGCCGCCCGCCTGGATTTCGTGACGCTGCTTGGTACGGCGATCGGCGTCAAGGGTCAGGGCTTGAACGAAAAGGCCGGAGAACGCCTGCAAGAAGCGCAAAAGATCATCGCAGAATGCGGGGCGGCGCACCGGATCGTGCTGGCCGCCGACGGGGGCATTCGCGAGTATACCGTGCCTCTGCTTCGTCAGTCCGGGGCGGAGACCGTCGTCCTCGGTTCGCTCGCGTTCAACGCGCCGTCGCTCGAGGAGCGCATGGCGTGGCTGCACGCCCTCTAGTGGTCCGGTCGCGAGATGAAGCAGATCGCCATTGGAATAGACCTGGGTGGAACGCAGGTTCGGGCCGCACTCGTCGACGAGCAGGGCAATATTCTTGCCCGCGCAGAGGACAGGACAGACGCGGCGGCCGGTCCTGAACGCGTGCTGTCTCAAATTCATGGCTTGGCCGAGGGCTTGCTTGCCGCATCTCCAACGGTGTCGGTGGTTGGTGTCGGCGTTTCCGCACCGGGCCCGATCGACACAGTCGCAGGTGTGGCAAGCGACGTGCCGACGCTTGCCGGCTTTGCCGGCTTTCCGCTAAAGGCAAAGTTGCAGGCACGCTTCCCGTTCCCCGTCAGCCTCGAAAACGATGGCATCGCGGCTGCGATCGGAGAATGGCGCTTTGGGGCGGGCAGGGCGCTCGACAATCTGGTCTATCTGACGGTCAGCACCGGCATCGGCGGCGGAATTGTCGCAGACGGCCGGGTGCTTCGCGGGCGCAAGGGCATGGCGGGCCATATCGGGCATATGTCAGTCATGCCCGACGGCGCACTTTGTCCCTGCGGCAACAGGGGATGCTTCGAAGCCTGCGGGTCGGGAACCGCCTTTACATCGCGCGCGCGCATGCGGGCTATCGAATTCGGCGAGACCGTCCTGGGACGTGACGGCGCCACGATCGACAGCCAGCATGTCTTTGCTGCCGCAAGACAGGGCGACCGCGTTGCGAACCAGTTGGTCGACGAGGAGGCGGAAATTCTGGGGCGGGGCATCATGAGCCTGATCCATATCTTCAGCCCGGACATCGTTGTAATGGGCGGGGGCCTCTCGTATGAATTCGACCGGCTTCATCCGGGAATCGAGGCCTATGTTGCCAGATGGGCCATGCCGGCCTTTAGGGACGTGAAGATCGTCCGGGCGGCAATGGGCCAGAACTCGGGCCTGGCAGGCGCGGCGGCGCTTGTTTTCCTGGCGGAGAAGTCGCCGCGGGATTATTCCCGTCAACCTCGCAAAACTTAGAGAACAAAGGACGTCGAGGACCAGCACCATCATCGCACAGGACAAGGCCTGTGGGGCCGCCGGACCCAAGCGCACCACCGAGCGCTATGGCGATGTGGATGTGAGCCAGTCAGGCAAACCGTCTTACGGGATCAACACCAGCATTGTCGGACGCCTGCTCGTCGTTGCCGGCGGCATCCCCGTCGAGAGGTGGTCGGCGCCATCGGCCTCAGTACGGGAACGCCCGTTCAGGATAGCGAATGTGCACAGGCAGGCTCGACATGTTCCTGAGCTCGCACCAGTTCGAGGATCAGCGGCAGACTAGCAACAGCGGCTGATATCTGCCCACCCCCAGGGGCGCACTCCATTTCAGTCGAAAAGTGTGCCCACCGTGAGCACAAAGAGGAAGAGCAGAGCCGCGAGTGCAGCAAGCAGTGCGATCTGACGATTTGCCTTGACGAGCACGCCGCGGCGCACACCTCGTTTCGGCCGTAAGCGATGCTTGCGAGCAGGAACAACGTTGGCGCTTGCAGCTTTCTTCTTTCCTGACGTGCCTGCCTCCCTGAGCGTTACCGGCAAATCGCCGATAACAATTTGAAATCTACAGGACCTTCAGGTTCTCGGCGGACGATTTGCCTGACCGGCGATCCTGAACGATCTCGTAGCTGACCTTCTGACCTTCGCTCAAGCTGGCAAGCCCCGAGCGCTCGACGGCGGAGATATGAACGAACGTGTCGGTCGATCCGTCGTCCGGCTGAATAAAGCCAAAGCCCTTGGCTTGGTTGAAGAACTTCACGGTTCCCGTTGGCATTTTGATCCTCGTCTATGGAAGCCTCGTGCAAATACATTGAAAGAAGGGTCGTGCGTTGGCAAGGGGCCACATCAGTGCCATCGTGTCATTTGCGTGAATATCCGCGATCGGAATGTTGATGGGCCATTTGGGTACCGGAGGTGGAGCGAGGCCTGTCATCATGAAGACTGTACGGATTGCTGCGGCCCAGACGCCTGAGTTCCGAGACCAGATTGAAGCTGCGACCCAACATGCGATTGATGCTGTGGGTCAGGCCGAGGAGAACAACACGTCTCTGATCTGCTTCCCGGAGTGCTTTCTTCAGGGCTATCTGACCGACGAACTCTCAGCCCGACGGGTCGCCGTCGATCTTCGATCAGACGTCTTCGGTTCCGTATTGCGACGGCTCTCCAACGCGCGGCCGATGATCGTGTTCGGCTTAATCGAAATAGAGGATGGGCGAATATTCAATACCGCCGTCGTTGTGAAACGCGGGTCATTGTCGGCCGCTGTCGCAAGCAGCATCTTCTGGATGACGAGCGGGCGGTGTTCGACGCAGGAGATGACACGCCTGTCTTCGAAGTCGATGGCCTGCGTTTCGGGATTAACGTCTGTCACGACACTAACTTTCCCGAGGCGGCGCGGAAGGTCGCCGAACTTGGAGTATCGCTGATTGTCTGCTGCGCAAACAACATGATGCCACGGCAAAAGGCGGAAACTTTCAAGGATTTGCACAGTGCCGTGCGAGGTGATCGCTGCCGAGAGACGGGGTTGTGGCTCGTGTCCTCAGATGTGACCGGCGAGCGTGACGGGCGTATTGCCTGGGGACCAACGGCGATCCTGAACCCGGAAGGCCAAGTTGTGGCGCAGCTTTCTCTTGGCGAACCGGGACTGCTGTTTTTCGATATCCCTTGTGGCGAGTGACGGCTCGCTAAGTCGATGAATGGCCGTCCTCATCACGTGAATTCGGTCGTTGATCGTGCGCTGGAAGTCGGTAAGCTGAGTTTTGACGGGAATTTACGGCAACCTATTCCACGGTCACCTCATGCTCATTATCTTCGGCGGTCTGCCTGGCAGTGGAAAGACGACGATTGCCCGCGCTTTGGCGCAGCGGCTGAGTGCTATCCATGTGCGCGTCGATACCATCGAGCAAGCAATCCGCGCTTCCGGAGTGGCAGATGACGTCGGACCTGCAGGCTACATCGTTGCTTACGGCATTGCTGGAGATAATCTGGCCCTCGGCAGAACGGTCATCGCGGACTCCGTCAATCCCCTCCAAATAACCCGAGTATCTTGGCTTGCAGTCGCGCAAGCTGCTGGCGTGACGGCGGTCGAGGTCGAGGTGGTATGCTCAGATGAAGCGGAGCACCGCAAGCGTGTTGAAACACGCGTCACCGACGTCGAAGGTTTCGTGAAGCCGACATGGCAAGAAGTTTCCGAAAGAGCGTATGACGAATGGCACGGCCCGATTGTCATCGATAGCGCGTCGAAAACCGTGGAGGCTGCCGTTGACGAACTGGTCGTGCGACTGAATGGCGGATGACGCGATGCGGCTAGCCTGAAAGCCAACCAAAGACGGGTCGGTATTGGAATTGCGATTGTCTCGGATTGTTCTCATTCGTCATAGCATCCCCTTCATTGAAGAGAATACGCCATCGATAGATTGGAAGCTCAGTGCAGCCGGTGAGGCAGCCGCGATTAAGCTCGCAAAATACCTCTCCGGCTTCAGCGTCAAGAAAATACTCAGCAGTCCTGAAAAGAAAGCGCATCAAACTGCGACCTTGATTGCTGATCGTTTGGGTCTCCCGATCCTTATTGATCCCGACTTGCGGGAACACGGCCGATCCAAGGTGGGATATATTGCGCGAGCTGATTTTGATGCAGGCATCACCAGGCTCTTGGAGAATCCTCACCAACTCATATTTGGTGACGAAAGCGCAGATGCCGTTTTCAATAGAATGGACCAGGCGGTCGCTCGAGCCAGAATGCCCCAAGCTGGTAGTGGCGACCTCATGGTCGTATCGCATGGCACTGCCATATCGATCTACGCTGCGCGGGTTCTCAGGGTCGATCCGCCGGCGTTCTGGCGAAGCTTATCTATGCCAACCGCCATTGTGCTGAACGGCAACGAGATGACGGCTATAAATGTGCAGGACGCGCCGGCAGAATAAAAGAATTGACACTCGCGCTTTTGGGACCGTAGCCGAATGTGGCCTCCGCAGCCACAACGAAACGGAAAGCTCTTATGCCCTTTATCAAACGCGTCTGAATCTGGAAGGGACGGACGGCGCCGCTATCATCCTTCGGACCTCATTTGACGAGCGGCTTCCGTGGTTAGCGGGCTTTCATACGCCTGCCGAAGATCTTTGATTTAGGTGGCAAACGACGGGCACCATCGCCACTCCGACTGCATAGAATACGTAGTATAGGTAATTCAATAGAGAGACGTAGGGCCATGAAGCAATTCACCTTCTCAGATATGAACCGCGCTTCGGGGGAAATCCTCGAGGCGGCTTTGGTCGAACCTGTCACCCTGACGAAGCGCGGTAAGGACAAGCTCGTCATCCTTACCGCTGAACAATACCGTAAGCTCATCGGTCGTTCCCATACCGTTGCATACGGCCTGATGGATGCTCCCGAAGACATCCACGAGGAACTTATGACCGGTCTTGAGGAAATTATTCAGGGCGACGATGCTTGAGCCTGGGCAGATCGTCCGTTTTTTTCTACCTGTGGAAACGCCAAGCGGCCGCGGGTGAAGAGTCCGGCCGCAAGGCGAGACCCGTTTGCGATCAGACTCCCTCACGCTGGCTGCGCAGATTGGAAACGACGCGCCGGTTCTGCACCTTGCACGAGCGCTCCGTGCAGTCGCGGACGTCGCGGTCTTTGCCGTAACCCTTGGCCCACATTCGCCTGGCGTCCACGCCCTTCGAGGCGAGATAGGCCATCGCCGCATCGGCGCGCTGCTGCGACAGCACCTCCATTTTAGATGCGGAACCGGAATCGTCGGCAAATCCCTGCAGCTTGAGCAGCCAAGTCGGGTTCTTGTTGAGCCAAGTGGCTTGGTTATCCAACGTTGCCATGGCGACGGAATCGAGCGCAGCAGAGTCCTGCGTGAAGTAGATCCGTCGGCCGATATTGAGGATAAAATCCTCTTCGCTGCCAGCCGTGATGTTCTCGAAACCGGGCGCTGGATCGTTGGTTTGACCGGTCATTGGTGCCGCAGCAGGTTCTTCCACGGAGGCGATATCGGTGGTGGTGCAGGCGGCGAGCGCCAGGAGCATGGCCGCGGCCACAAGGCGTCCCGCGTATCCGGTCGTAGGAGACATCAGGTGGTATTCCTCATTCGACCGGGGTTGTTACGCTGACCTGAGCGGCATTTTCAGCCTGGTCGGCAATATGCGGCAAGACTTGCACGGCGGTGCCGACGGGGCAACGCTGGTAAAGATCGATGGCGTCTTCGTTGAACATGCGGATACAGCCGCTGGAGGCATCCTTACCTATGCTTCCCGGCTCAAGCGTGCCATGGAAGCGATAGCCGGTGTCGGCGCCGTCGCGAAGCAGGTACATGGCGCGGGGGCCGAGTGGATTCTTCGGCGAGCCTCCCGCCACGAATTCGGGCAGTTCGGGATGGCGCTTGCGCATCTCCGGTGGCGGCGTCCAGCGCGGCCAAAGCGATTTACGGTCGATCGTGGCGCGGCCAAACCATTTGAAGCCCTCGCGGCCGACGCCGACGCCGTAGCGGATGGCTGTCTTGTTCTCCATGATGACGTAGAGAAAATGGTGCCTTGTATCGACAACAACGGTGCCGACCGGCTCACTGCTGAAATATTTGACAACCTGGCGGTGCCATTGCTTGTCGATCTCGGCGAAGTTGGTCTTTCGGAACGTCACCCCATTGTCGACGGCGGTGCCGGCAAAATAGGAAGAGGCCAGGGCGAGCGCCGGTTTCTGCACCGCGCCGGTGCCAAGTAACGCCAAACCACCAAGCAAAATATCCCTGCGCGTCCGCACCATCGGCAATATCCCCCTGAGAGCCAAGCAGCGAAGTGTCAGTAAATCAGATTTTTCATTTGCCACAACCGAAAATTTGTCTCCTTCCGAAAGACCGAGATCGAGTTGCAGCTGTCTTGGATCTGCATCACTCTGGTTGTTACTCAGGGAGGATATCATTACACCCAACAAACGCATGGATCGCTTGAACGGATAGACAGTTGGCAGCATTCCTGACGTTGCGTCGAACATATCTGCCGTGTTTGCGAAGGCCACCGTGCCTGTTCGATTGCGCGCCGCCTGAACAAGATCCGAGCACCTAATTTTCACGGTCACCGTCTTGCCGCTGACCCCTGCACCTCGCAGGCGCCTCAACCTTCTCTGTAAGGGGCTTCATCTCCCCCGTCGCAACGGCGATGTCGTCAATGTCCTCGACGAAGGTATCCTCGGCGCTGACTGAGTTCCACCTCCGGTTCAGTATGCCGAGCGCTTCGAATTAGGGGTCGAGGATCTATCTCCCTCAAAGACTGGCGGTCAATCGGCCATAGGGCCCGAAGCGGACGTGAGACCCGCCCAAGTTGGTGATTTTGCGCAACGATAGGTGGCGCGCGCTATTGGTTCTGCGCATCTCGCGCTCCTTGTCATGTCATCGTCACGCACGATGCGTACCAGTCCCACGGCCACTTCCGCTCACTTTGAGGTCGTTCCATGGTGTTGCACCAACCACGTATTGTCGTCATTGGTGCAGGTATACTCGGTTCCGCCATCACCTATAACCTTGCCATCCGGGGTGCGGATGTGCTGCTTCTGGATGAGGGTCCGAAGCCGGCTTCTGGCGTGACAGGTCGCGCCTTTGGTTGGATCAACGTTATCAATGGTACACCCGGCGATACCAGCTACGCTCTCTGGCGAGAGGCAATTGCCGAGTATCAGCATCTGAAAGCTGCCTTGCCGGAAGCCGTGGCCCTCGCCCGCGCTGGCTCGCTGTTATGGAGAGCGACGTCACAACAGACCGAGCAACTTGCCGATCTCCACCACCGTGCAGGTGAGGATGTCGAACTTTTGAAAGGTAGTGTCGTCGCCGAATGGGAGCCGAGACTGCGTCGGGCGCCGGAATATGCCGTCTTCTCCCGCAACGACCTCGCTCTCGACCCAGCCCAGCTGGCTGGAACCTTTGTCACCACCGCTGTTGCGGCCGGTGCCTCGGTCCGGTTTGACGGGAAGGTCGCCGCTATCGAAACCACAAACGGTCGGGTAGCCGGGATAAGGGTTTCGGATGACACCCTCAAGGCCGACGTCGTTGTAGTGGCTGCCGGAAGCGGCATCAATGTACTTGCGGGTGGGCTCGGCATTGACACCAGCGTTGCGACCTCTCCGGCGTTGCTCCTCCGCTATGCCTGTAGGGTGCCCGTCATCAACCATATCCTACGTGGCCCGCGCCTAGAAGTTCGCCAAGCCAGCGACAACACGCTCTTAGTCGCAAAATCCTTTGTCGCCGATGGCGCCGAGAATGGCCCTCATGTGATTGGAGAGCGCACCTTGGAAGTGATGAGAGACGAGCTGAATTTACCTGACGAGGTAATGCTTACAAGCGCTGAAGTCGGTGACCGTCCGATTTTCGCTGACGGCTTGCCACGCCTTGGCTTTTTGCCACAAGTTGACGGCCTCTATGTCGCGGCGGGCCATCCCGGCATCATTCTAGCCCCGCTAATCGGTCGCCTCACCGCTGAGGAAATACTCGACGGACGGAGGACTGCGCTTATACCCTGTCCGAGATGAATGAGCTGCTTTGTGAGAAGGTGCCGCGCATACTTGCGCTATTGGCGTATCTGCGACGGTGCCGCGGTTTGTCCAAGGCGAGGGGCCGCGGTTCGATTCCCGTCAATGCGGGCACCATCAATTTCGGCGCAAGGGTTGCCGCAGATTCGATGACGGCAGAGGTGGTTCGGTTGTCTGAACACTTTCGCGCGTTTTGGTAAGTGGATTTCCGCCTCGACTCTGCTGCGGCCTTCATTGGCGTCAGCGCGTTGAAGTAAACCTGATCCGGCGTTTGCCGGGCGGGGCGCGGTGCTGCCCGGCATCGTGGCGGAAAATCTCGAAAGCGGATCGGGTATTGCGTCACGCACCATCCCAGCATGGAGCATGGGTGGAGACAGGGCCGCGACATGCTCACACGCGATGTGCTGGTCATCGATAAGGCGGGCATAGTGGGCACGCGGCAGTTGGAACGCGTGCTGCCTCATGCGGCGAGGCGCCGGAATATAATCCATTGGATCATCTGTTTGATTGCGTCGACTGACTCGTTGGAGTAGTGCGCTCAGCCATGGTGAAAATGGTTCCCGTCAGCGTCGTGGAAACGCCGGAGTTTCTGTCAGCGACCCGCAAGCTCATGAGTGATGACGAGCGCGCCTTGCTGGTGGACTATCTGGCTTACAATCCCACGGCGGACAGCTTCTTCATCGCATCCACCGTTTGACGTTCTCCCCGATCTTCTTCGGACCGGGGAAAGGCATCGCTCCAACCAACCGCTTCGACAGCGTGAGCGGCCGTTTCGGGGTTCTCTATGTCGGAATGACCCGAAGCGGCGCACTGGCAGAGACGATCCTGCGCAATCCACAGCGCCTGATGGTGGCTGCAACGGAGATCACAGATCGGGCTGCAACTGAACTCAGCTCCCAAAGGGAACTTCGCATCGTGCGCATGCACGGGACGGGATTGCAGGCGCTCGGCACGGATAATGCGATTTCGACGGGTCCGTATGAGCCACGCGGGCTATGGGCCGATGCACTTTGGGATCATCCGGACAGTCCGGATGGCATCGCCTACCAATCGAGGCACGATCCCGGCGAGATCTGCATTGCCCTGTTCGAGCGTGCGGACCTCGCGATTGCGATCAGCGGAACAAAGCTACTGACGGCCATGCTCAAGGACGTCGCAGATCTGCTCGACGGCTATGGTAAGTCGATATTGCCCGGCGCATGACAAGACGGCCAAAAGCCGCGTTTGAAAAGAGGACTGAGCTTGTACCCCTGTCCGAGATGAAATGAGGTGCTTCTGGGAATTTCTCCGCAGCCTGGAAGCCGGGCGTGCCATATTCATACCGCATCAGGCTCACGGATTGAGGCGGCTCGCCGGGAGGCCTGCCTTCGCGGCGTCCTCATGCGCATCGCCGATCATCCGATCAATTGCGTCGATGTGACCTGCCATGGAATATGGCCTAGGCTGTCAAATAGACTCGGCCGGACGTGGCAGACGAGTTGGTTCAGTTGCACTTATTGCGGGCAACCAGCCGTCCGGTTGCAGGCTTGCCACATTTCGAATGCAGGCCGCTACAGCTATTTGTCAGCATCATCGCGGTTCCGGAAGGCGCGCCAGGCCGAGATCATAGCGAGCAACAAGAACAACCCTGCGAAACCAGCCCACAGAGAACCGGCTTGCGTTAGATTATCACCATCGGGAGTGAGGCAACTGGATAATGCTTGAGATATGCAATCTCGAAACGTCCAGTACCTTTCAAAGAATAACCATCCAAAGAAAATCGACATAAACGTTAAAACTATGACTGAAACGTATTTCATTTTGTTCCTGCTATCACCTTGTCTCGCCGACGAGGGAAAGGTCACCCGGTTGAATTTACTAATGTTTATGGGTGCGACCAATTTGACCTGCCACAGCGAATTTCCTCCAGAATGAATTAGCGTTCCGGCCTATTAAAGGAAGGACGAATGAAGAAGCAGATATTTACGGAAGAGCAGAGTATCGCGATGCTGAAGGAGCAGGAAGCTGGCGTGAAGGTGGCCGACCTTCGCCGGAAGCACGGATTTTCAGAAGCGACGTTTTATAATTGGAAAGCCAGATACGGCGGCATGCAAGTCTCTGAGGTGAAGCTGCTAAAGGCGCTTGAGGACGGGAACACGAGGCTGAAGAACCTGCTCGCCGAATAGATGCTTAATGCCGCCGCACTCCGCAAGCTTCGGCGGAGAGAACCGTCCGGCGGCCAAGTCCCGGCATAGCCTGCCGGGGCGGGTATCCGAGCGAGTGTGGACGGAAATTGCTATGAGGTCTTTACCGCATCGCTGATCGTCCCATCAACAGGATCGGCAACTATTGCCGTGGAATGTCCAAACCCGCGCTCAAATGGCTTGGCCGGACGGTTACGAATGAGCGGATCGTAGCTGCAATCAGCATCCGGCTTTCCTCAGGCAAGAATCGCCCAAAAACGAGGTGAGGAGGAACACCTGAAGCACGCCTCGTAGCTGCCGCCGCCAAAAACTCCAATCGACTTTCTCCCAACACGCCATCTGCCTGGCGGGAACAATGCGCTTTGGAAGCATGGAGGAAATCAGCACAAAATGTTCCACATACTGAAAATTTTGGCGATCACTTTCCCATTTTCGCGTCTTAGTTGCCCATAGGCAGCATTCTGCTTGCCAAAACAAGCAATGAGGTCAAAAAAAACGCTTTCATGTTTCTCGATATTGCCGAGGAAGAAGACCTCTCTTCGAATGACGGGACCTGAGGAGGGAAACCAATTCTCCAAGGCGCGATCGGCTACTGCTTGAAAGTCAGCAAAGTAAAATAGTCCTGCGCCATTGAACTCCTGCGAGGTGCTGGGATCAAACTTAAAGGTTTGGAGCGCTTTGTTGGCAAGGACAGGAAACCCGAAATGCGTCCCGAGCCGCCCATTCCGGATATCTGCAGCATTCTGCGCCAGAGGGCTGAACTCGAACCGCTGCGCCTGCGCCTCACGCAACGCCACTCGTGCTATCGAGTGATTGTTGCCTTTGATTCTCCTGTGAACGAAGGTTGAGATTAATTCGACCGTGCCGACGCTTCTGCCGTAAACAGATAACTCGTGTCGTGTCGACGTCTGGGTCCTCGATACTGCGGACAGTCTCGAATGGATGGTCAGAATGTCGTTTGCACACACCGTATCGAAGCGCGCAGCCGCAAGCGAGGTTGCGCAGATTGCGGCGTAGGCTTCTTCTCCTTCAGCCGTTCTGAAGTCTGCATTGTCGATCCCGAGGTGACGCGCAAGCATCAGCCAGTGGCGATGGCCGAGTTCCTTCATCAGCCAGGTTTCCGACAGCCCGTTGCCATTCAAATGGGGCATGCCGAGGAGTATATGGGGATCAAGGGCACGCTCCATCAGGTCGCGTGGCAAAGGACCTGCAGGAGGGAAATCGAGAAGGGCTGCGTTCATGATCAGGCGTTTACCGCTTGCTTGAGAGATGATGTCTGTGCCGAAAGTCGAGCCGTGAGGTGCCCAACCACATGTTCGGCATCCTTGCCGACGCTGAGAAACCGGCCCGAGCCCCAGGTCCACAGCCAGGGAAGCCCGAGCACATAGACACCGTCGACGGCGGTGACGCCGCGGCGATGCACCGGATAGGCGTTGCCGTCGAAGATCGGCAGGCCGACGAAGGACCAGTCGGGGCTGAAGCCGGTGGCCCAAATAACGGACGTGACGCCCGCTGCCTTCAAATCGAGATCGGTTATCTCGGTTTCGGGCTCCCATACAGGTTCATAGACGGAACCGTCGGGTGCCTTGATGTTCTTCTCTGCGATATGCCGGTCGATCAGGGCATTGATGCCGTTGTAGACACGGTCGGCGCCGTCGAGATTGGCCTTCAAGTTCGGCTCGAACAGCATCTTTCCACCGGCGACACCGGACATGCGGCCATAGAGTGCCATGCCCTCCAGTGCGAATTTGCGCAGGTCGATGTCGCGGCCGCCGTCACGGCCAGTCAGGTAATGGTTGGTATCGTGCTTTTTCTTCGTCATGCCATCGTGTTCGACCGTGATGTCATATTGGCCGATATCGGCGAGCCAATCGACAACATCGCGACCGCGATAAAAACGGGCGCAGCGTGGCGCATTGCCGGTGACCAGGTGCACCTTTCGGCCGGCCAGATGCAGATCCTCGGCAATTTGGCAGCCGGACTGACCAGAGCCGACGACTATGACGCCGCCCTCCGGCAGGTGATTGGGATTGCGATAGGCGGCGGTGTGAAGCTGGACGATCTCGTCCGGCAGGCGTTCGGCGGCACGCGGAATGGCCGGATCGGCATAGAGGCTAGTGGCGATCACGACGGCATCGGCGGTCATCGCGCCAGCCGAGGTCTCGAGCAGGAAGAGGTCACCATGCTTTTGGAGCGACGTCACGCTGGTTTGCTCGAAGACCGGGGCGTCGACCTTCTTCACGAAGCGATCGACATAGGCAAGGATCTCGTCCTTGACCATGAAGCCATGTGGGTCAGCGCCGTCATAGGGATGGTCGGGAAGCTGGCACTGCCAATTGGGCGTTACCAGGCAGAAGGCATCCCAACGCTCGTTCTTCCATTTATGTGCAACGGTCTTCTTCTCAAAGACCACGTGATCAATGCCGTGCCTCTTCAGATAGTGGGAGGCTGAGAGTCCCGCCTGGCCACCGCCGATGACGACCGCGCTGTAGTGGCTCTTGAGGGATGGTATGGTCATGGTGGGGTCCTTTCACAGGATGAAGCTTTCGCAGTGGACTTCGGCCGCTGCGTCGGTGAGATAGGGAGTGGCGGCCTGTTCGATGCGCGACAATTGGCCGAGCGCCAGTGAACAGGGATAGCCGTATTTCGCCTTGACCCTGTCGCTGGCGATCGTGAGTGCGATGCGGCTGCGATCGAGAAAGTCGGACAGCGGATAGTTTTGGCCCTCGGCGAAATAGTCCTTGATCACCAGGGAGGGCGAGTAGCAGGTCTCCTTGCGGCCATCGGGCCAAGCAATGACGAAGCGCATTTCAGGCATGGGCGGCCTCCATCATTGTCGCGTATGTTGACAGATGCTGCGTGGCGGTCTGTGGCCAGCTAAACCGGGTGGCAACCTCGAGCCCGCGCGGGATCAGCCGGTCGCGCAGTTCCGGGATCAGGCCAAGAGCCATGGCCTCGGCAACGGAGGCCGGATGGTGCGGGTCGCACCAGATCGCCTCATCAGTCCCGAGATATTCGGTGAAGGGCGCGATGGACGGGACGATCACGGGAATACCGCTTGCCATCGCCTCCAGCACCACCAAGCCAAAGCCTTCCTTCAAGGACGGAAAGACCAGCGCATCGGCTAGTCGGTAGAGGTTGGGCATGTCCGCGTCCGGCACGGGGCCGATGATGTGGACGGCCTGGGCGTGATCGCGCAGTGCTGCAAGGGCGGAGCGGCATTCCTCATGATAGTCGCGGTGATCCAGCAGCGAGGCACCGCCGGCGACGATCAGCTGGGCGTCCGGCCGCACCGCGCGCAATTGGCGGAAGGCTTCCAGGATGCCGAGCGTGTTCTTGCGCGCTTCGATGCCGCCGATCGAAAGAAAGACCGGTCCAGCATGCAATTTCAGCCGGTCGCGAAGGGCGGTCTGCTCGCCGTTCCAGGTGGGTGCGTAACGCTCCATGTCGACGCCGTTGCCAACAACTGTCGAGGGGATGCCGCGCCTGTCTTGCAGGATCTTCTGCCAATGGGCGCTGACGGTGAAGAACACATCTGCTTTGTCGATAGATCGGTCCTGCAGCGCCATCAGTCGCGGATCGGCGAACTGATCGATATGGTGGACGGTGCGGGCAAAGCGGGTGACCAGGCCTTCCGCCTTGAGGGTCGCCAGCGCGTTGCCGGAAATCCCGTCATGGGCATGGAAGAGATCGAAGCCGCCGGTTCCAGTTCTGCGGAAATAGTCGACGTAGTCCGCGATCCGCTGTTCGACCATGGCCGTCATCTCTGTGAGCGCTGGCGGCACGGCAATGCAGGCCACGCCGCAAGACGGTGTGCGGAAAAAGCCCGTTCCCTTGGCGTCCGGCGCATGCAGGACCACGTCATGGCCCAAGGCCGTTAGCGCTTCGGAGAGCTGCATGGCATGCACCACGCCGCCACGCGGATTGGTGGAATGGGTCAGCATGGCAACGCGCAGGGTTCGGTGCGAGGGGAGGCTCATGCGGCGACCTCCTGTCGGCCAAGCTGCAGCAGTGGTGTTTCGGCATGATTGCGCACAACTGCGCGGCTCTTGCCATCGACCAGTGCGACTTCGGCGCCAGCCACAACGGCGCCGATAACCGCAGCGCTGATCCCGCGCGCGGTGAAGCGGGTGGCGACATCGGCCACATGTTCAGGTGCGACGGCGAGCAGGTAGCCGAAGCTCGGAAAGGTGGCGAGCCAGCGATCGAGGCTAACACCGGCGGGCAGTGGGATGGCGGAGACGTCGATATCGATGCCAACACGCGAACATTCGGCCAGCATGATGGCCGTGCCGACGATGCCGCCCTGGCTGATGTCCTTGGCGGAAAGCGCCAGCCCCGCCTCGGCTATCTCGGGCAGTAACTCGAGGTCGCCGCGCAGGCGGACGGGCGGGGTATCGGTGACCGCTTCCCAGTTGTTGAAGGGTTCACGGTAGCGGCCGCGATGGTCGATGGCCGCGACGAGCACATCGCCCGGCCGTGCATCGAAACTCGTGAGCAGCTTATGGGCACGGCCGAGAATGGCGACCGACAATTGGCCGCGATCGGTGCGGATATTGGTGTGGCCGCCGACGATCGGCACGCCGAAGGTGGCCGATGCCGCCCGCATGCCTTCCAGAACGGGGACCGCGCCCTCCTCGCCATCGGCCCAGACGGCATCGACCACGGCGATCGGCCGCCCGCCCATAGCGACGATGTCGGAAATATTGACCATGATGCCGCACCAGCCGGCAAACCACGGATCGGCGGCGACAAACTCGTTCATGAACCCTTCGATGGCAAAGAGCAGGTAGCCGTCGCCGTCGGGCAGCGCGGCGCAATCATCGCCGACAGCATCCTGCTGCCCCTGCAGGCCGAGCCTTGCCGCGATCGTGCCGATATCCTGCTTGGCAGCAATGCCGCTGCTTGCCGAGAGTCTTTCCGCCAGTGTCCTGATGTCGATCGCGCCCATGCTCACGCTGCCTTCCTGGGAAGGGCGACGAAGCCGGCTTCGGGTGTGATGCACGGCGGATAACAGGCAAGATCGGCCTTCATCCTGAGATGCGGTTTGCCATAGATCTCGAATTCCTCGATGACGTGCCAGTGTAACCGTCGGAACAGCAGGCCGTTCTGCAACTGCACATTGGCAAGGAACGTGTGGCATCCCATGGCATTGGCGGACGACACGGCGAGCTTGATCAGGGTCGCCCCCAAGGCGCCGATCTTGCGAAAATCCTGATGCACCGCCAGCCGCGAGCCCCACCAGAGGCCGGGTTCGGCCTGGTGAATACGCACCGTGCCGACCAGCTGGTCGGCGGCAATGCCCAGCATGGAGAGGGCAACGATTGGGATAGCGTGATCGTCGATCGCGTCGCGGTCGTCGCCTTCGAAAATCTGCTGTTCCTCGCAGAACACGGCGCGGCGCAGCGCATGCGCTTCGCTGCGCTCCCAACTGGATGTCGCGAACTTCACCTGGAATTCGCTGGAGCGATACGGGGCAAAGGGTTCGAGCATCATTTGGACAGCATCCTTTCATAGGTGGAAAGGGCCGAGCATGCGCCGCATTTGCCGCAGCCGGCCTTGATGTCGACGGCCTTCAGACCGCTGTCGACCAGCATCCGGGACAGCGGGCCGAGGATCGAATGCATGACGTCGGGCTTGGGGGTAGGGTGGCTTTCGAGCGGCGTGCCTGAGATCGGCACGAAGGGCACGACGAAGGGATAAACGCCGATCGCGACCAGCTTTTCGCAGATATCCAGAATAGCCTCGCGGCTGTCGCCGAGGCCGGCCAGGATATAGGTCGAGACCTGGCCGCGTCCGAAGACCTCCACGGCAGCCTTGAACGAAGCCATGTATCTGGTGATCGACACCTGCGCCTTGCCAGGCATGATGCGAGCACGGACCTCCGGGGTGACGGCTTCCAGGTGCATGCCCAGCGCATCGACGCCGGCCTCCTTCATGCGGGTGAACCAGATGTCGTCTTCCGGCGGCTCGCATTGCGCCTGGATGGGAATGTTGACGGCCGCCTTGATGGCGCGGGCGCTGTCGGCCAGGATGGCAGCACCGCGGTCGTCGCCCTTCGGCGTACCGGTGGTCATCACCATGTGCTTGACGCCATCCAGTTCGACGGCGGCCCTGGCGACTTCCGCCAACTGTTCGGGCGTCTTGTAGGCGATGGTGCGGCCGGCCGCCAACGACTGGCCGATGGCGCAGAACTGACAGGTCTTGGTGCGGCTCTGATAGCGGATGCAGGTCTGTAGCACGGTCGTGGCCAGCACGTCCTTACCGTGCAGCACGGCGATCTGCGAATAGGGGATGCCGTCGGCGGTCGAGCGGTCGTAGAAGCGCGGCCGCAGCGGAAAGGAAACCTCGCCCAGCACCGTGCCATCCCGGCTGATGCGGCTGCGGCCCATATCATCCGGCTTCTCCACCAGATAAGGGCTCTCAAACGCGGGTGCGGTGTGCACCGGCACCATCACCGTCATGCCGTCGATGGTCAGCGCCTTGTGGTCGGACGGTCCGGCGCCACCGCGGCGGCTTTCGTGGCCTACCTTGGGATCAACGAGCCGGGCTCCGTAGGACTGCAATTCGTTGATCAGAATCTCGGTCGGAAGACGTGTCATATTCTCCATCGGAAAGGGTCCTTGCTTCGGCTGAGGTGAAGGATGGTTGGGAGGTGGCGACCATCGGCGCCGTGGCGCGGCCATCCATGACGAGATGCAGCAGTTCGGGGCGGGCATAATGGCCGACCGAATCCATCATCCGCTTGCGTTTGACGATCAGGCTCATATCGAGATCTGCAATCAGCAGCCCTTCGCCTTCTGTCAGCGGCGGCACGACATGCTTGCCTTCGGGCGAGACGATTGCGGTCATGCAGCCGCCGCGCAGGGCCTTCTGCAGGCCTGCATCCGGCGTGATGGAAGTGATCTGCTCGTCGGTCAGCCAACCCGTGGCATTGACCACGAAGCAGCCGCTTTCCAGCGCGTGGTGGCGAATGGTGACTTCCATTTGGTCGGCGAAGATCGGTCCGACCATGGAGCCCGGAAACTGCGCGATATGGATGTCCTCGTGCTGCGCCATCAGGGCGTAGCGGGCCAGAGGATTGTAATGCTCCCAGCAGGCCAGCGCCCCGAGACGTCCGACGGCGCTGTCGACCACCTTCAGGCCGGAGGCGTCTCCCTGGCCCCAGATCATCCGCTCGTGAAAGGTCGGGGTGATTTTGCGGCGCTTGAGGATGAGCGTGCCATCAGCATCGAACAACAGCTGGGCATTGTAGAGCGATCCATGGTCTCGTTCGTTGACGCCAAGCACCACGACGATGCCGTGCTCTCGGGCGGCTGCCGAGACTGCATTGGTGGCAGCACTCGGAACGATGACGGCTTCCTCGTAAAGCCGGACATGCTCCTTGCCGGAGAGAACAGGCGGCAGCACGAAGGAAAAATAGGGATACCAGGGGACAAAAGTTTCCGGAAAGACGATCAGCTCGGCGCCCTTGGCAGCCGCATCGCGGATCGTTTCTAGTACGCGGGCGAGCGTTTTCTCGCGCGAGGTCAGATCCGGCGCGATCTGTGCGGCGGCAACCCGGACGCTCTTTTTTTTCTCCATAACAAAATCCTCGGTCAGTGAATTGAGAGGGCGGAGCATGGTGCTCCGCCCCAGCGGATCAAAGGGTCCAGGTATCAAGGATGAAGGCGCCGTCGCGGCGATGGATGAGGACTAGGTCGAGAACGTCGAGCGGACTGATCGGCGTGATGCCCGGGATCAGCGCACCTTCGCCATGGCCGTAAAGCGCCTGGAGGGCAAAACGGCAGGCGTAGACCTTGCCACCTTCTTCCATGAACTTGACGATCTGGTTGTTGAAATTCAGATGGCCGGGAAAGGCCTCCGCGCCGAGGGTCGGAAAACCGCGCTGGACGCCGAGCGTCACGCCCGGGCCATAGAGAAGGATCGAGGTCTCGAAACCTTTCCGCCTCAGGCGCGTCGCCTGCAGCAGGTTGACGAATCCGATCGATCCTTCGAAGGCCACGGTATGGAAAGTGACGAGGGCTTTTTCACCGTCGCCGGCCTGTACGTCCTCAAAAACCTTTTCCTCGTAATCGACAAGAAAGTCGCCTTTCTGATTGGCTGGCTTGGTCACTTCGGGCATGGATGGCTCCTTGGTTGAAATCCGATCCCCATCCGGGGAGCATCCATCCAATTGCAAGCTGTGTGCCAGATTGATTTGGCACAAATGGCAGTCAAACAATGCAAAAATACATTCAATTATGCGATCAATTATGAGGAGGAAATTCTATCGGCTGATTTTCTGGGCGATCAGACGCAAAAATAGAATGCACGAAAGCTCAAAATGAATGCATTCAATTGACCATCAATCATTCATGGAAAGGCAAAGTATGTGTATAACGTTGAGCCTCTGTCGCCATTGGCACTGGAATTTGTGTCATTTTACGTGACAGAGGGCGATTGCAACAATATGCAGTCAATGTAGATGAAGAAGGACATGGCGATATCACGATGAAAGACTGGCGACCCGACCTTACCCGCAGCAGCAGCCCCCGCTATATGGCTATTGCCGACCTTATCGAGATGGATTTGCGCAGCGGTCATCTGGCCATCGGTGATCGTCTGCCGCCGCAGCGCGAACTGGCGAAACATCTGGATATCGATTTCACGACTGTTGCGCGGGGCTATGCCGAAGCGCAGAAGCGCGGACTGGTGGATTCGCACGTCGGCCGTGGCACGTTCGTCACCGGCGGGGCCGACAAGGAGCGCCGGGGCTTTGCGTCCGGCACCGCCCCCGATCCGCGCCGTATGTCGGCGATCGACCTTTCGATGAATATGCCGCCGGAGCCGACCGATCCGGAATTGATCACGCGGATGCGCGAGGGTATCTCGGCGGTGGCTTCCAGCCTTATCCCGCTTCTGCGTTATCAGGGATTTGGCGGCTCGGGCATGGACAAGGAGGCCGCCGCCGCCTGGCTCAGCCGTCGCGGCCTTGTCCCTTCCCAGGAGCGTATTTTCGTGACGCCCGGCGCTCACCCGGCGCTGCTGGCGATTTGCGGCATGCTGGCAAAGCCCGGTGAAACCATCCTGTCGGAAAGCATCACCTATCCGGGCATCCGCTCGATTGCGGCGCAGCTGCGTCTCAATCTTTCGGGATTGCCGATGGACGTTGACGGCATTCTGCCGGACGCCTTTGCCGAAGCCTGCGAGAGATTGAGACCCAAGGGGCTTTATCTCAACCCCACCCTGCAGAACCCGCTGACCCTGACTATCCCGGAGCGGCGGCGCGAAGAGATCTGCGCAGTGGCGCGCAAATATCACGTCCCGATCATCGAGGATGACGCCTATGGCTTCATTCCGCTGCATGCGCCGCCGCCGCTTGCGGCAATGGCTCCGGACCTCACCTGGCATATCGGTGGCTTGGCGAAATGCATCGGCGCCGGTCTCCGGCTGGCCTATGTCGTTGCACCAGATACCAAGGCGATCTGGCCCTTCGTGAGTGCCATGCGTGCCAACAATGTCATGGCGTCACCGCTCAACATGGCGCTTGCCACGCGTTGGATCGAGGATGGCACAGCCGATACCATCCTTCGATTCATCCGCAAGGAGGCAACAGCACGCCAGGAAATGGTTGCAACCATCCTTCCGGCCGGTAGCTATCGCGGCGATCCCATCAGCTTCAACATCTGGCTGCCACTGACGAATGGCTGGACGCGGTCGACCTTCGGCAGCCATATGCGCGCCTCGGGCATTGGCGTCGTTGCCAGCGACGCCTTCACGGTCGAAGGCCAGGCGCCAGAAGCGGTGCGCGTCTGCCTAGGCGGCCCGATCGACCGCGAAAAGCTCGGGGGTGCTCTGGAATTCATGGGGCACGCACTCGAAGGCCCGCCCGAACTCGCGGCGTCCTTCTTCTAGTTTCGACTTCGCATCAGCGAATTTGCTCTCGTTCACGGGCGATGGGCTCTGCGGCACTATGTCGTATCGCATCAATCAAGTAAATGTATCTATATTGAATGCAGTCAATAATGATATTGATCGTAGACATGGGAGCATTCATCATGCAAACGGAGTGGCCGCCAATTCCCCCAACGACAACGGGGCCGAGAGGCCGATGCCCACGTTGCGGCCAGGGGCATATTTTCAACGGCTTCCTAAAGATCCGGCCCGAATGTGAAGTCTGTGGCCTCGACTACGGTTTCGCCGATCCGGCAGATGGTCCCGCATTTTTTGTCATATGCTTCGCTTGTGTGCCCAGTGTCCTGCTCGGCGTATGGCTCGAGGTCCAGTACAGCGCACCCCTGTGGGTCCATCTGCTGGTCACCGGTCCATTTATGCTGGCCACCTGTATCCCGCCCTTGCGGCCTCTCAAGGGATGGCTGATTGCCAGCCAATATTTCTACAAGGCGGAAGAAGGGAAGCTTGCCCGCACCTATCCCGCGCCGAAAAAGGTTTAAGTTGCGTTCACATCGCCCACGGGTCGTGTAGCTCTTTCTCGGAAAACAGGAAGTGGCATGAAAGAGGCCGCGCCCGCTGAGAGAACGGATCACCGAGATGCAGGTGATGATCGAGGGACAGCCCGGTTCAGGCCCGGCAGAGCGCCAGGAAGCAAATAAGGCTTGGTGGGAGCGCAGGTGCCCCACATCTGCCGGTGGAGCAGCCTGACGGGTCATTCGGGGTCGCTCGCCTGTTCAGTTCGGCATTTCATCGCCCTTGACGGGCGGATTCCCCTTGCCAGCCAGCTTGAGAATGTCGAGCGCTCTGGGGATGTCGGCGCGGGCCGCGCGTTCCTGAAAATAGCTTTCCGTGCGCAGCGCCGAGCGCTTTTCGGCCACTGCGACATTGATTAGCTGATTGAGCGCCACGCCTTCCGTCTCGGCGACCTTGGGGGCTTCGTCGAGAAGCGAGGGTTGCAGCCTCAATGCGAAATTGCTCTTTCACGTCTCGCCGGGCGCACAGGATCGCACGCTGCAAGGTAAACGCGCATTCCTCCCACCTCACCGGCCGACAGGGTGTGCCAAAGTCTTCGACGGCTACACCTTGCCGATCTCGTATACACACACACTTTACTTGTGCGGGAGCCGCTTCAACGTCCGCGGCGGTTGCGAGAGGTCGCGTGGTGAATTGCACGGCGCGGGGGATAAAGAATGATCACGCAGCTTACGATCTCGGAGCGCCAGAGCGCCTTCGCCATCGCGATTGCTGTCGCGATAGCAGGCGCAACGATGGCAGCGGCCGGCCGGTCGGACGTCCTCGGGGTCCACGGCGTGATCGTCATGCTGTTTTCCGGCGTCCTCCTCTACCTCGTCATGTCGTCGCTCTTCGAGCCTGAAGCAGTTGAGGACCGAGAGGCGTCATATTACGACGATCCCATCAAGGTCGGCATCGTGCTTTCCATGGCCTGGGCTGTGTTCGGGATGTTCATGGGAGTCTGGGTGGCGGCGCAGCTCGCCTGGCCGGATCTCGCATTCGACGCCGGATGGTCCAGTTTCGGTCGCCTAAGGCCGACGCACACCACAGGCGTCATCTTCGGTTTCGGCGGCAACGCATTGATCGCTACCTCCTTCCACGTCGTCCAGCGAACCTCGCGGACGCGGCTGGCGGGCCAGCTCAGTCCCTGGTTCGTGCTCTTCGGCTACAACCTGTTTTGCGTGCTGGCCGTGTCAGGCTACCTGATGGGTATCACCCAGTCCAAGGAATACGCGGAAGCCGAATGGTACGCCGACATCTGGCTTGTCGTCGTCTGGGTCACCTACCTCGTGCTCTACATCAGAACGATCGCCCGCCGGAAGGAGCCGCACATCTATGTCGCCAACTGGTACTTCATGGCGTTCATCCTGGTCGTCGCGATCCTCCACATCGTCAACAATCTCGCCCTCCCGGTTTCCTTGGGACACGCCAAGAGCTACACCATATGGCCGGGCGTCCAGGACGCGATGGTGCAGTGGTGGTACGGACACAACGCCGTCGCCTTCTTCCTGACGGCCGGCTTCCTCGGAATGCTCTACTACTACCTGCCGGTCCGGGCGCAGCGGCCGATCTTCTCCTACCGGCTGTCGATCCTGAGCTTCTGGGGCATCACCTTCTTTTACATGTGGGCCGGTTCCCACCACCTGCACTACACGGCACTTCCCCACTGGGTGCAGACGCTCGGCATGACCTTTTCGGTCATGCTGCTGGTGCCGTCCTGGGCGTCGGCCGGCAACGCGCTGCTGACGCTCAACGGTGCCTGGCACCGGGTTCGAGACGACGCGACGCTGCGCTTCATGATGGCGGCCGCGGTATTTTACGGGCTTTCCACCTTCGAGGGATCGTTCCTCGCCATCAGGCCGGTGAACTCGCTGTCGCACTACACGGACTGGACGGTCGGTCACGTCCATGCCGGAGCGCTCGGATGGGTCGCGCTGATCACCTTCGGCTCGCTCTACACACTGGTGCCTAGCCTGTGGAAGCGCGAGCGCATGTATTCGGCGGCGCTCGTCGAGGTGCATTTCTGGCTGGCGATCGCCGGAACGCTGATCTACGTCTTCGCGATGTGGAACTCCGGCCTCATCCAGGGCCTGATGTGGCGGACCTATACCGGGGAGGGGACGCTTGCCTATTCGTTCGTCGATTCCTTGGTGGCGATGTATCCGTACTACATCGCCCGCGCTTTCGGAGGCCTGCTTTTTCTTCTCGGCGCCATCGTCGGCTGCTGGAACATCTGGATGACCGCTCGGTCCGCGCAGCTTGCCGTGGCGCATGAAGGGGATACGCCCGTCGTCCCCACCGCCGTACCGGGGGAGTGACGACATGCCAGAACTCTTCCACCGCAAGCTCGAGCGTTCCGCGATCGGCTTCGTGATCGCAATTATTGCGGCTGCGAGCGTCGGCGGCATCGTCGAGATCGCCCCTCTCTTCACCATCGACGAGACGGTCGAAGAGGCGCCGGACATGCGGATGTATACGCCTCTGGAGCTCGCCGGGCGCAACATCTACATCCGCGAGGGATGCTATGCTTGTCACAGCCAGATGATCCGCACACTCCGTGACGAAGTGGAGCGATACGGCCCTTATTCGCTGGCCGTCGAATCCCGGTATGACCGCCCGATGCTCTGGGGCTCGAAGCGGACAGGCCCGGATCTTGCCCGCGTCGGCGGAAAGTATTCCGACTTCTGGCACGTTGCCCATCTCACCAACCCGCGGGACGTCGTCCCAGAATCGAACATGCCCGCCTATCGCTGGCTGGCGCGGAACCCGCTGAAGATGGATGATTTGCCACAGCACCTCGCGGCGCAGCAGGCCCTTGGCGTTCGATACACCGACGAGATGGTGGAAAACGCAGCGCGGGACGCCTACGGCCAGGCCACTCCCGACACGGACTTTGCCGCGGGAGCTACCGAGCGCTACGGCGAGGAGACGCAGGTGAGCGCATTCGACGGCGTCACGACGCACGTCACCGAGATGGACGCGCTCGTCGCGTATCTCCAGGTGCTGGGACGGCTGACCAATGCCGCGTACGAACATACCGCGGCTCCCGAGAAGAAGCCGGATCCCGGAAACTGAAGGCGGAGGACTGTCACATGGACCTGGACCACGACACCGTCGTCGCATTCTCCAAGAGCTGGGGACTGCTCTACTTGATGGCCCTTGCAGTCGGCGTGCTCGTCTACACCTTCTGGCCGTCGAACCGGACGCGCTTCGACCGGGCCAAGCACAGCATCCTCGAGCGGGATGACACGCCATGGAAGTGACTGAGCGCGATCCTGTCACCGGCCGCGAGACGACCGGCCACGAGTGGAACGGCATCACGGAACTGGACACGCCCGTTCCGCGCGGCGTTCTCATCTTCCTGATCGTGACCCACATCTGGGCCATTGCCTGGTGGTTCTTCGTGCCGGCCTGGCCGCTCGGAACGACCTACACCAAGGGGCTCTTTGGCATCGACCAGAAGACCACGGTCGAGGCTCAGGTCGTCGAGGCCGAGCGCAGCCGGTCCGGCTGGATGAGCCGCATCGCGACAGAGCCCTACGACACCATTCTCTCCGACGAAGCGCTGATGCAGACCGTGCGCGATACCGGACGGCAGCTCTTCGGCGACAATTGCGCGGCCTGCCACGGCAGGGACGGGAAGGGGCGGGCGAACTACCCCGACCTCACAGACGACGACTGGCTCTGGGGCGGAGGTCCACAGCTTATCGAGCAGACGATGCGTGTCGGCATCAACACCCGGCATGCGGAAAGCCGGATCGGGCAGATGCCGGCCTTCGGGCGCGATCAGATGCTCGACCGCGAGCAGGTCCGAAGCGTCGCCGCCTATGTCTATTCGCTGTCCCACTCGGACTACTCGACGCCGGCAAACGTCGACCGCCTGGAGGCTGGGCGCGAAGTGTTCGTCACCACCTGCGCCGCCTGCCACGGCGAAGACGCCAAGGGAAAAAGCGACGTGGGCGCTCCGAACCTCACCGACTCCACGTGGATCTACGGCGGTGACCTGGACACGATCATCGCCTCCGTGCACGGTGGGCGCCAGGGCCACATGCCGACCTGGGACGAGAGGCTGACGACCGCCGAGATCCGGACGCTGGCGCTCTACGTCCACGACCTGGGGACGCAACAGCCATGACCGGACACATGAAGAGATCCCGAACGAAGTGGCTCCTCTGGGCGCTGATCCCCGCAGGGCTGCTTCTGGTGGCCGCGGCCAATGCGCACCTGGTCTACGTGGCCGTCCAGTCGCAGCCTGAATGCGTCGAGCATTTGAAATCAGTGGGCGATGGTCACGGCTATCGTGCTGCCAAGCCGGCATGCTGAGGAGGCACGAGATGGGCGAGAGCGACAAGTCGTACTGGCTGCTGAGCGAGACGTCGGGCATTGGCGAAACGCGGGATCCCCGCCTTCAGCGAGGGCTGCCCGTCCTTGAGGGGCTCCGTTGGCTGTCAGCGGGCTGGCGGGACTTCTGGACGCGGCCGGCTTCGAGCCTGGCGTACGGAATAGGCGTCTTCCTTCTTTCCGTCGCGTTCGTCTGGATGCTCGTCGCCTTTGGGCTCGACTACATTCTATTTCCTGCGCTAGCGGCCTTCATGATCGTTGCCCCGTTTCTGGCAATCGGCCTCTACGAGAAGAGCCGGTCGATCGAAGAGGGCCGGCAGATCGGCTTCGGCTCGATGTTGCTTGTACGGCCCCGTGCCGGTGCGCAGGTGTTCTTCGCCGGCCTGCTCCTCTTTATGCTCGTGCTTTTGTGGACGCGGGCCGCCGTGCTCCTCTACGCCCTGTTTTTCGGGGTGACAGCATTCCCCGGCCTCGACCACATTGCCGGCATGCTGTTCGGTACGGCCTACGGCTGGACGATGCTGGTGGTCGGGACGGCAATTGGCGGCCTTTTTGCGGCCTTCGCCTTTGCCGTCAGTGTCTTTTCGGTGCCGATGCTGCTTGATCAGCGTGTCGATGCGCTGACCGCTATGGGTTCGAGCATGAAGCTGGTGTGGAATAACCTCACGCCGATGGTCGCCTGGGGGGCGATGCTGCTCGTGCTCTTTGCAGCCTGCGTCGCAACGGGCCTCATCGGGATGATCGTTCTCTTTCCTCTGCTGGGCCACGCCACCTGGCATGCCTACAGGGCCGTGGCACGTTCCGAGGACCCGGGACAATGAGCTGCTGTGCGATGGGAACCGAAGCCGACTTGCTGCTCGTGCCGCCGCGAGAAATTTCCGCGCGCGAAATCGTACTCGCGAGCCGCGACCTCGGCGATGGCATGTTCCAGACGGACCTCTCGGTGCCGCAGGCGCGTTGCGCCGCCTGCATTGCCGCGATCGAGGGCGCGCTGCAGCGCCTCGACGGCGTCGTGGCGGCACGATTGAACCTGACGTCCCGGCGCGTCGCCGTCAGGTGGAGGGCCGAGGACCAAGTGCCTCCGATGATCGAGGCATTGCGGGACCTCGGATACGACGCTTGCCTTGCAGAGACGGGGGACCGTGGACGCGATCCAGAAATGTCCCGGCTGCTGCGAGCGACGGCGGTCGCGGGCTTCGCCGCCATGAACATCATGTTGCTGTCCGTGTCCATCTGGTCGGGCGCCGACGCTGGGACACGGAATGCCTTCCACCTGATCTCTGCGCTGCTGGCCATACCCGCTGTTGCTTATTCCGGACGGGTGTTCTTCGTTTCGGCGTGGAATGCGGTGAGGAAGCGGATGGCCAGCATGGATCTGCCGATCTCCGTCGGTATCCTGCTCGCACTGGGACTGAGCCTCTACGACACCATTGCCAGAGGACCGCACGCCTACTTCGACGCGGTCACGTCGCTGATCTTCTTTCTCCTGGCAGGACGCACGCTGGACCACGCGATGCGGCAGAAGGCGCGGACTGCCGTCACCGGACTTGCCCGCCTGCTGCCGCGGGGCGCGACGGTGATTGGGGCGGACGGAAGCCGCGAGTTCCAAGAATTGACGAAGATCGAACCGGGAGACATCGTCTTCGTGGGGCCGGGCGACCGTATGCCTGTCGACGGAACCGTCGTTTCGGGCACGGGGAACCTGGACGTTTCGGTGGCAAGCGGCGAGTCCGCGCCTGAAAGCGCGCACCCCGGGAGCATCGTTCTTTCCGGAACGATGAGCGTCGATGGCGCGCTGACAGTCCGGGTCGACAGGAGGGAACAGGATTCCTTCCTTGCCGACATGGTGAGACTGATGGAGGCGGCGGAGGACAGCCGTGCCCGCTACCGCCGCATCGCCGACCGCGCGGCAGCGCTTTACTCCCCCATCGTCCATCTGCTCGCACTGGCGACCTTCTCCGCCTGGATGCTGCAGACGGGCGACTGGCATCGGTCGATCACAGTGGCGATTTCGGTCCTCATCATCACCTGCCCATGTGCGCTGGGCCTGGCAGTGCCCATGGTCCAGGTCATGGCCGCCCGCCGGCTGTTCGACCTCGGCATCACGCTCAAAGATGGCAGCGCGCTGGAGCGGCTCGCCGAGGTCGACACCGTGGTTTTCGACAAGACGGGGACGCTCACGACCGGAGTCGCCCGCGTCATCGAGCACACGGTCGCGCCGTGGGATCTGGCCGCCGCGGCCGGGCTTGCCGCGCTGTCGAGGCATCCGGCAGCGCGGGCCGTCACCGCGCTACAGCCAGCCGAGGCCGAGGTCGAGGATTTCCGCGAGATTCCGGGTTACGGAATCGAAGGCCGTATCGGCGGAACCGTCTATAGGTTGGGACGCAAGGAATGGGTCTCCAAGGGCACATTCGAGGATTCGAAGCAGGCAGACGTATGGCTTTTGCGCGACGGACAGCCGGCGGGCTGGTTCGCAATCGCCGACGAAACGCGCCCCGGGGCCGGGACCGCGGTCCAAAGGCTGGCAGCCGACGGACTGGCAACCGAGGTTCTCTCCGGCGACCGTCCCGCGGAGGTCGGCAAGGTTGCCGCTGTGCTGGGCATCACCGAACATCGCCACGGCGCCGTCCCCGAAGATAAGGTCAAGCGGCTGACGGAGTTGGCAGCGGCCGGCCACCACGTCCTGATGGTCGGCGACGGGTTGAATGATGCCCCGGCGCTCGCTGCCGCGCATGTCTCGATGGCGCCCTCGTCGGCTGCGGATATCGGGCGGAACGCCGCCGATCTTGTCTTCCTGGGCAGGAGCCTGGAAGCTGTCCCGCAAGCGATAGGCGTTGCGCGTGCCGCCGCCGGACTGGTACGGCAGAACCTCGCCCTTGCCGTCGCCTACAACGTTCTGGTCGTGCCTGTTGCTATCACGGGCCATGTCACGCCTCTCATGGCGGCGGTCGCGATGTCCACGTCATCGATCCTCGTTGTCGGCAATGCCTTGCGCCTTTCGGGCGACAAGGTTTCGTCCCGGCGGCGGCCCAAGGCTATTCGTGGGCTTGATCTCAAAGAGGCTGCCCGATGAACTATCTCGTGTGTCTTGTGCCAATCGCCTTGGGAATGGGTGTCGTCGGCCTGATGGCGTTCCTGTGGTCGATACGCAGCGGCCAGTACGACGATCTCGACGGTGCGGCGGAAAGGGTGCTGCTTCCCAATGCCGCGGACGCTCCCCTTCGTGACAAGAAGCGGAAAGGCGAGGGGGCTGCAGAGGACATGGAACATACGTCTGATCGACATCGTTCGTTTAAAGGACAGAAAGAAGGGAAGCTGTCATGATCAGGTCTGTTGACAGGCCGTTCGATTGGGTAGCCGCGCTGGCGTTGGTTTCCGGCGTCGCCGTCATGATCCCCAGTCTTGCTGCGCTAGCAGTGAGCCTTCTCGCGATTGCTTCCGCATTATTTTAACTGCCGGCGATCGCTTTTGGTTTCGACTGCCTGATGCCCGTCGCGCCCGCCTCATCAATAACGCGTTATGATAAAAAGCAACACATGGAAACTCCGAAACGTCCCCACGGGCGACCGTGCAAGTCCGACGCGATGACACCGGGATGTTCGCCAGCCTGCCGGTCGGCTCGACGCCGGGCAAGATCCACGCCATCTCGCTGTCGTGAATGAAAGAGAACAGAAATTCGTCGACGATGCGTTCTTCTCCCACGGTCCGTGAGATGAGATCGACCATATGGGACTGCCAGACGTCCGTCATGTCGTCGCCGGGCACAGCAGGGCGCGCGCGATAGCGATAGCGGTTTCGTTATTGCTATTTCCTCTTCAGGCGTGAATTGAATGGCAGGGATGAACGGGGAGAGCCGCTCCGCGCTATGACGCTGATGTGGATGGCGCAGATAGAGAACCGGGCGCATTTGCCTGCCGCGCCACGCGCTCGATATCCTGCCGCAAAGCCTCTTCGGGCAGCGTCAAATCGAGCGGATCCCCATAAGGCTGGCCGAGCGCGATGCCGGTTGCCCAGTAGACCTCGACGAGGTTCCCCTCAAGGTCTTCGAAATAGAACGCAAGCGATACGCCGTGATTGAAGGCCATCTTGATCGCCAGCCCCATGTCGACGATGCGATGGTAGGCGGCACGCAGGTCGGCCAATGTAGCGACCTTGAATGCGACGTGGCGCAAGGCAGGATCGGTGAAGATAGCGATCTGATGAGAATCTTCGGCTGGATCGCTGCTCAGGAAGGCGCTGGCGCCGAACGGGTTTTCTTCGCCACTGCCGCCGACCAGCTGAAGCCCCAGGGTATCCTGATAGAATCGTCCAAGCGCAGCCGGGTTTTCGGCGACCATGCCGACGTGACGGAGACCGACGATCTGTGGCCCGCTCGGCCCATTTGTTTTCTTCGCCGGCACGATGGCGGGATCGGATCGATCGACCACGATCACCCCGGTTTTGACGTGCTTCCCAGTCATGGTGACAACCTCCGTGTTTGTTCAATTCCGTCGTCGATCAGATACGAACGACGGCGGCGGCGAGAATTCGGGAGGGAGGTTGCATTCGGATTTCAGGAGGGCAGGAATCTGCTTTCAGTTGAAACACAATACGCGACCGCCTGTCTCATATGCACCACCACCCGTTTGCCCAACCCCCAACCGAAACGACGAGCGCTTGGACCTTGACCGCCTCAAGTATTGGGAGCTCTGCATTTGTCGCGACTTCGGGATGGCGGACGTGGCGTCGCATCCGGCCTTGAAGGATGGGCTCATTCACCGCCGCGACGAAACCAAGATCGAATCCAACGAGAACGTCTCGTCTCGCTCCTGCACACACGTGGAGCCGATCGGGCGCGGATACAGACCAGGCCACGCAGGTTCTGGTCCGAAGCAGGGCGGCGCGGTGACGCCGTTAAATTTTCAGTTTGAAATCGAAAGTATGTCGTTTAAGCTGACGGCGGCACCTTAGAATTGCACAGATCCGGTTTTCGTCGGAACTGAAGCATTCTGCTAATCGTGTGGGATGTGCGGTGCCTAATGTCCTCATATTGTTTGTCGTGGCTTTTCTTGCGCTTTTCGGCCCGTCTAGCGCCGTTGCGGATGAACCCGCTTCCGCTCCGGTCAACAAGCCGGCCAAATCCCAGCAGCAGGTTTCGCAGATCCGGCTGGGCTATCTTCGCGCCTATGCACCCCGGCTGGCGCTTTCCGTCCTAGATGTGCCGCCGCGCGACGAAGGCGTTGCGGGCGCGAAGGTGGCGATCGGCGACAACAACACCACCGGGTCCTTTCTTGGACAAACGTTTTCGCTCGACGTGGCCGAGGTCAGGCCCGATGCTGACATCGTTCCGGCTTTTAACGAGATGATATCGAAAGGTGTTCTCTATGTTCTCGCGGACCTGTCAGCCGGCCAGCTTCTGTCGATCGCCGATCTGGCTCGCGAACGGGGCGTTTTGATCTTCAATGTCGGCGCCACCGACGACAGTCTGCGTGAGGAGGAGTGCCGGGTGAACGTGTTTCACACTGCGCCTACCCGCACCATGCTCGCCGACGGGCTGGCGCAGTATCTGATTTGGAAACAGTGGCGTCGATGGGTGCTGGTTTTCGGCTCCCATGCGCCGGACAAGCTTTTTGCCGACGCGCTGCGGCGCGCCGCCATGCGCTTCGGCGGCGAGATCGTCGCGGAAAAGGAGTTTATCGACACCGGCACGGCGCGGCGGACGGATACCGGCGTGGTCCAGATTCAGCGGCAAATGCCGGTCTTCACGCAGGATTTTCCCGACTACGACGTGTTGCTCGTGGCCGACGAAAGCGAGGTCTTCGGCACCTACGTACCATTCCGCACATGGATCCCGCGCCCCGTTGCCGGAACGGCCGGCCTCATGCCATCCGCCTGGCATCCGGCCAGCGAGCAATGGGGCGGCACCCAGATCCAGAACCGCTTCGCCAAGACGAATGGCAGGCGCATGCTGTCGAAGGACATGGCCGCGTGGACTGCGGCGAGAATTATCGGCGAGGCTGCGACGCGCACGCAAGGTACTGACCCCGGGAAGATTTCCGCCTTCATCCGCGCCGATGATTTTTCGATTGCGGCTTTCAAGGGACAGAAGCTGACCTTCCGGAACTGGAACTGGCAATTGCGCCAGCCGATCTTCCTCGGAGACGGGCGTTCCGTGGTGTCGACGTCACCGCAGGAGGGGTTTCTGCACCAGGTTTCCGAACTCGACACGCTCGGTGTCGATCAGCCGGAAACCCGATGTACGCTGAAATAGCTTCGGAGAGGGAGAGAGCCAGATGCACCGAAGACTGACTTTTCTGACCTTGGGATTTGTCGTGGCGGCCGGCCTGCAGGCACCCGCTTGTGCCTACATGGTGTATGTCTCCAACGAGAAGGACAACACGGTGAGCGTGGTGGACTCGGAGACGAAGGAAGTGCTGCGCACGATTGATGTCGGCCAGCGGCCGCGCGGCATCACCATTTCACGCGATGGCAAGTTCATCTACCTCTGCGCAAGCGACGACGACACGATCGAGATCATCGATACGACGACTTACGAGATTGTCGGATCGCTGCCGTCCGGGCCTGATCCGGAGTTGTTCGTCCTCTCGCCTGATGGAAAGACGCTCTATGTCGCCAACGAGGACGACAATCTCGTCACGGTCATCGATCTTGAAAGCAAAGAGGTGCGGGCCGAAGTGCCGGTCGGCGTCGAACCCGAGGGCATGGGCATCAGCCCGGACGGAAAGTCCATGGTCAACACCTCCGAAACGACCAACATGGCGCACTTCATCGATACGGAAACCAACGAAATCACCCACAATGTTCTCGTCGATTCCAGGCCACGGTTCGCCGAGTTCAAGCCGGACAATTCGGAGGTCTGGGTCAGCGCCGAAATCGGCGGTACCGTCTCCGTCATCGACAACACCAGCCGGGAAGTGAAGCACAAGATCACCTTCGAGATACCCGGCCTGCGATCGGAAGCGATTCAGCCGGTGGGCGTGCGCATCACCGCCGATGGCAAGAAGGCCTATGTCGCGCTCGGCCCCGCGAATCGTGTCGCAGTGGTCGATGCGCAGACCTACGAGGTCGAAAAATATGTGCTGGTCGGGCAGCGGGTCTGGCAACTGGCCTTCACCCCCGACCAAAAGGCGATCATCAGCACAAACGGGGTATCCAACGACATCACTTTCATCGATGTCGCGACCGATGAGCCGGTTCAATCCGTGACCGTCGGGGCGCTGCCCTGGGGTGTGGTCGTGTCCCCGAACTGACTGGTTGCGCAGGCATTTCTGATAATCAAAGGGAGGAAAATATGCAGAAATATCAGGCCATCGCGCTGACGGTGCTCGTTGGAACAGCCTTGTTGGTGGTTCCAGGCTTTGCACAAGATGCAGATGGCAACCATGATGACGATGCCGCAGCCGTTCCGGCCGCCGCTCAGAAGGTGACCCGTGCCAGCAAGGATGTGCCTGAACTAATCCTCGGATCGGCCGCCGACAGTTTCACCGTCAATCAGAAGGATTTCGAACTGATCGCCGGGCAGGGATACCGCTGGAAAATTACGTCGGCAGCGGGGCTCGAATACAAGTTTGCCACGGATTTTTTCCGCAATGTCTGGATGAACCAGATCGTCATCAACGATCTGGAGGTTCACATGAACGGTGCGCCTGCGTGGCTGGAATTCGATAAGGAAGGCACGATGCAGGTGCAATTTACGACCATCCGGCCGGGCACCTACATGTGGTCTGTTCCCGATCTGGCCGACAAGGGCATGAAAGGAACGATCACCATCAAATAGGGCAGGGAGGATTAGGGTTTCCAGGTGGGAGGATACGGCGCCATGCAGCATGTGAAGGCGAAGGATGGGGTGAGCCTGCCCGCCGCGCTTGACGTTTCGAAGGTCAGCTTTTTCTATGGACAGCAGCAGGCTCTGTCCGGCGTCTCCTTCTCAATCGCGACAGGCCATTTCACCGTGCTGCTCGGCCTCAACGGGGCCGGCAAGACCACGCTGCTTTCGTTGATCAGCCATCTCTACAACACCCGCCACGGCTCGATCCGCATCTTCGGCCACGATATCAGCCGGGAACCTGGCGAAGCGCTGCGCCGCCTCGGTATCGTCTTCCAGGCGCGGACGCTCGATCTCGACCTCAGCGTCTACCAGAACCTTTCCTACCACGCCTCGCTGCATGGAATCGGCCACGAACAGGCTATGGAGCGGATTAAAACACTGCTTGCCCAGGTGAACATGAGCGACAGGCTCTACGACAAGGCGCGTGGCCTTTCCGGCGGGCAGATGCGGCGCATCGAGATTGTACGCGCACTCTTGCACCGGCCGCCATTGCTGCTGCTCGACGAGGCAACCGTTGGGCTCGACATACAGTCGCGCGCAGAGATCCTTTCGACCATCCGGGCGCTTGTGGCGGCCGATGGCATCAGCGTGTTCTGGGCCACCCACTTGATCGATGAGGTTGACGAGGGCGACCATGTCGTCATCCTCCACAAGGGGAAGGTGCTGGCGGATGGTACCGTGAATGACGTCGTCCGTTCGGCTGGTACAGACGGCATTCGCCAGGCATTTGTCGCCTTAACCGGGCTCGCTCCGGCGGAAGGAGCACCGTGATGGCATTCCAAGGTGATCCACGCACAATTCCTGCTGGTCCTGCCTCAACTCCCGGCTTCAGCTTGCGTCAGCATCTCATTTGTCTGAAGGGAATTCTATATCGCGAAGGCCTTCGTTTCCTCAACCAGCGTGAGCGCTTCATCTCCTCGCTGGTTCGCCCGCTGCTTTGGCTTTTCGTGTTCGCCGCAGGATTTCGCCAGGTGCTCGGTGTTTCGATCATCCCACCCTACAAGACCTACGTGCTCTACGAGGTCTACATCACACCTGGCCTGTGCGGCATGATCCTGTTATTCAGCGGCATGCAGTCATCGCTCTCCATGGTCTATGACCGGGAGATGGGCAACATGCGGACCCTGCTTGTCAGCCCGTTTCCACGCTGGTTCCTGCTGGTCTCCAAGCTGCTTGCAGGTGTTGCGGTATCGATCATGCAGGTCTATGCCTTCCTGGCCATTGCATGGTTCTGGGGTGTCAAACCGCCGCCGGTCGGCTACCTGCTGGTTCTGCCCGCGCTGTTCCTGTCAGGCATGATGCTCTGCTCGCTCGGCATGCTCCTGTCGTCGATGATCAAGCAGCTCGAGAATTTTGCGGGCGTCATGAACTTCGTGATCTTCCCGATGTATTTTGCCTCGCCCGCGCTTTATCCGCTCTGGCGTATCCAGGAATCGAGCCCGCTCCTTCACAAGATCTGCCTCGCAAATCCGTTCACCTATGCGGTCGAGCTGGTTCGCTTCGCGATTTATGGACAGATCGATTGGGGATCGCTTGCCGTCGTGATCGGATGTACGGCGCTGTTTCTCGGGGGCGCAATTCTTGCCTATGATCCATCGAATGGCTTGCTCAGCCGCAGGCAGGACACGGGAGGAAATACCTAATGGGATGGCGATCTCCGACATACATTCTCACCGCCGTCGCACTTGGCGCAATCGTCTCGTGGCCCGCCTTATCCGTGCAGGGTAACGATCCGGACTGGCCGTGTATCCAGCGCAAGGTGCCAGTGCTTTCGCTCGGTCAGATCTGGAATGGCCCCGAACTGCCGCAGACGGCCGCCGATTGGTCCAAAGATGCGGCCATCGCTGCGCTGGTGCAGGAGCTTTCGGCACGCCGCGTTTCGTTGCAGGAAGCGCAGCAAAAGATCAGCGCTTTTGAGGAAAGCCTGTCGGAGGGCGAGAGGAAGAACCGCATGGCCATGCTTGTGCGGGGGCTTTTCGATCATATGAACCGGGAGCGATCTGACGTCATCTCCGGCATTGCGCGGTATGCCCACCGGCAGAGGGACATGGCAACACTCTTGCGTCAGGAGGCCTCCGCGGTCGACGCCCTTCGGGCAAAGCCCGATGCTGATCCGAACGAGGTCGCGCTGCGCAATGACCGGCTCATGTTTCAGACACGTGTTTTTCAGGAGCGTGCGCAGTCGCTGACCTTCGTCTGCGAGGTCCCGACGCTGATCGAACAGCGTTTGTATGCGCTTACCAAGACGATCGAGGAAGCGCTCGAGGCGAAATGACAGCTGGTGGCCGGGTCCCTGTTTCTAGAATTGCTTCAGGCAGGATATGACACTGGGGGCATGTCAACATGGCCGCGGCACTCTCCAGAGGTGGCGCGGTTCCTCGCGGAATGATTGACGCGTCTTTGTGACCCGCGTATCCTCACTGCCGGCTTCCCATCGGGCACCTTGTGAAAGCCACCAAGCGGGCGGCATGCCAAGTACGCAAGTCCGTAGTTCTTCGCATGCGCATGCCGTGCAGTGAAAGGTGCTTCATTGAACCTCGTCGATCTCGTCCTGACCGTCTGCTTGTTGGCCAACCCGACCAGTTGCCGCACCGAGCATCTCTATTTTGAAAGCCGCGGATCGCTTGGCCAATGCATGATCCTGGCGCCGGCGGAGATCGCAAAGTGGTCCGGGAGCCATCCGTCGCTGAAGGTCATCCGTTGGACATGTGTCTTTCCGGGCAGGAGGCGGGACATATGACGTCGCTGCAAACATTTTGCCGGGAGGTGGCATCATGAACATATCGAGGCGCGGGATTTGCGGAGCAGCCTTGCTGGCTGCGGTGAGCCCCCTGAGCTTCCATGCCTTGGCCAAGCCGTCAGCGCCGAAGATCCGGGTCGGTGTCTTGAGGTTCGGGACGGTGAACTGGGAACTCGACACCATCAAGCACAACAAGTTCGATGCCGCCAACGGGATCGACGTGGAGATCGTTTACTTTGCGGGCGAAGACGCCACCAACGTCGCCATGTTGGCCGGCGACCTCGACATGATCGTTTCCGATTGGCTGTGGGTGTCGCGCCAGCGTTCGCAGGGCACGGATCTCACTCTCGCACCTTACTCGACTGCGGTTGGCGCCATCATGGTCAAGCAGGATGCGCCCATTCGTGCCATCCCTGATCTCGTCGGAAAAAAAATCGGTGTGACCGGCGGTTCGCTCGACAAGAGCTGGCTTCTGATCCAGGGCCTTGCCCGGCGTGATCACAAGATTGACCTGACCACTAAAAGCGACATCGTTTTCGGCGCACCGCCCCTTCTGTCGGAAAAGGCCATCTCCGGCGAACTCGATGCAGTGCTGAATTTCTGGCATTTCTGCGCCCGGCTGGAGGCAAACGGTTTTCGTCGCCTCATCGGTGCCGACGATGCCGCCAGGGCGCTCGGGGCATCGGGGCCGGTTTCGGCGCTCGGATATGTTTTTCATGAAAAATGGGCGAACGAAAACTCGGACGTGGCCTTGAACTTTCTCCGGTCAAGCGGGGAGGCGAAGAAGCTTCTGGCCCGGTCGGATGCTGAATGGCAGCGGCTGGCACCGATCGTGCGGGCCGAAGGCCGGGAACTCGAGGTGCTGCGCGATCGCTACCGCGAAGGCATCCCGAACAGGCCGCTCGCAGAGGAGGAGAGAGATGCCGCCAAGCTATACGCAATCCTGGCCGAATTGGGTGGGGAGAAGCTTGTCGGTGAGGCGCGGCAGATGGCTCCGGGAACGTTCTGGGCCTTAAAGACATGACAGCAGGACCCGGGCTGGAAAATGGGGTGGCTGCAGGCCGGCGAGCACACGCCATCTCCCGTGGTCTTCTGCCGGCAGCAACGGCCTTGGCATCCCTGCTCGGACTGTGCCTGCTTTGGAACCTTGCGGCCGGGATCTGGCCAAGCCGGGTGTTTCCGCCGCCGATCGAAGTCTGGCGCGTGCTGGTCAAGGAGGCGGCAAGCGGCGATCTCGCCTATCATCTCGCCATGACGCTCTTCCGGGTTGCCGCCGCCTATGTTGTTGCGATGCTGGCCGGGTCGGTCATCGGCGTCCTGCTCGGTACCCACCGGCGGGCGGATTCTTTCTTCAATCCGTGGCTTATCCTTTTTCTCAACCTCCCGGCACTGGTCGTCATCGTTCTTGCCTACATCTGGTTCGGCCTGACTGAAGCGGCTGCGATCAGCGCGGTGGCGATCAACAAGATACCCAACGTCGTGGTCACCATGCGCGAGGGCGCACGTGCACTCGACCCCCGTTACGCCGAAATGGCGAAAGTCTACCGCCTCAGTCCGCTCGACAGAATCCGCCATATCCTGATGCCGCAACTGCAGCCTTATTTTGCGGCCGCTTCGCGGTCCGGAATTGCGCTGATCTGGAAGATCGTGCTCGTTGTCGAACTACTCGGCCGGTCAAACGGGGTGGGTTTTCAGATCTATCTTCACTTCCAGATATTCGACGTCGCCGCCATCCTCGCCTATTCGCTTGCCTTCGTTGCCATTATGCTGTTGATCGAACTCTTTCTGGTGCAGCCATTTGAACGACACGCAACACGCTGGCGCCGCCGCCCCGCTTAAGGTCGAAATCGCCGAGAAGACGTTCCGGTCGGCTGAGGACGTGACCATTGCGGCCCTCCGCGGACTGTCATTCGAGGTGAGGCAGGGAGAGTTTGCCTGTTTGCTCGGGCCGTCGGGCTGCGGCAAGACCACGACCTTGCGCATCCTTTTGGGGCTGGACCGGGAGTTTTCCGGCAGCTACCAGTTGCCCGAAGGCGGTTCCAATCGCATTGCCGCGGTATTCCAGGAGCCGGTGCTTCTCCCCTGGCGAACGGTGGAGCAGAATGTCCGCCTTGCGCTGTCTCGAGATGCACGGGACATGGACCTGGACGGGCTGTTCGACATTCTGGGTCTGTCGGCCATGCGGTCGCTCTATCCCTCGGAGCTTTCGCTCGGCCTTGCACGCCGCGCTGCCCTGGCGCGTGCCTTTGCCACAGAACCCGCAGTGCTCTTGCTGGACGAGCCCTTCGCCTCGCTCGATGAACGGACGGCCGATAGATTGCGGCGCCTTCTGATGACGGTCTGGTCGGCGAGGCCTACCACCGCCCTGATGGTGACACACAATCTGCGGGAGGCACTTCTGTTGGCAGATCGCGTTATAGTGCTGTCATCACGGCCAGCCCATGTGCTCGGCATCTTCGAAGTGGAGATGGCGCGCCAGGCGCGCGACACGAAGGCGCTGGACGACCTGGTTTCGGATTTCCGGACGAGGTTTCCCTGACTTGCGTCCGCAACAGGAGAAGTCTTATCCTGCCGCAAGACCGGTCGCCCGTGGCCCCGCGGGCCCCGTCAGAAGCAGCGGACGTCTGCCTCGGCCTGGGCGCGCCTCAGCTCAGCGGCTGCAGACTTCGCCGGCGCACTCTGCCGGAACAGCACACCCCTCTCGCCGGTCTGGAGTCCAAGGCTCCTGAAGGTCTCAGCCGCCTCGTAGCGTTCGTACGGGACGATCGAGGCGATGACGTCGATCGAGCAAGAACAATTTTCGAGCGCAGCGCGTGTTTCTCCATTGGCCTTCATGCAGGCATAGACGTAGTCCACGACTGCGATCGTAGGATAGGTGGCGGCCCGTGAAGCTGTGATCGCACCCGTGAGCGCAGTGAGAAAGACGATGGCTCGTAGGACTTCGGTAAGCACCGCAACCTCCGCCGACGTTGATCTGAAGCCTGACTAATCTATTCTCGCCTAATAGTGTTATATGCGCAAATAATTACTATGGGCACTCTGGTGCTGGATTGCGTCGTTTGCATTATGAGGAATATTGCTAAGCAGCATTAGTATATTGCAGAGCAGCATTAATATATTGCCCTGCACAAGGCGATATATTTATTATTGCTTACGCCCTTTGAAAGGATTATTCTTTTTCATGGTTTCCGGCTTCAAGGCTTTGCTGCATGGGAGCGGCAGAGTCTCGTAGGTACGAGGATGGGCAATAACGGTGCCCCTGCCCACCCTGCCGAATCGTGACACGCTGACGGAAGCGCATCTCCCATAGACAAGCTGAACGCTTGGGCCGGCCCTTGTGGTCTCCCGAGGTTGGTAATGACGATCCTCGGGTGAAAAACAACATCGGGAGGACTTCGCATGCGCACACTCAAAAAAAGCATATACGTACCGCTGGCCGCCGCTGGACTTCTGACCGCGGCCGCTGTTGGGAACGCGTTGGCCAATGACGAGCTGACGAAACTTGCGTCCGACCCGAAGAATTGGGCGATGCCGACTGGCGATTATGCCAATCAGCGTTATTCCAAGCTCAACCAGATCACGAAGGAGAATGTGAAGGACCTGCAGGTCAAGTGGACCTTCTCGACCGGCGTCCTGCGTGGTCATGAGGGCGGACCGCTGGTGGTCGGCGACGTCATGTACGTCCACGCGCCGTTCCCCAACACAGTCTATGCCCTGGATCTTAACAACGACGGCAAGATCCTCTGGAAATACGAGCCCAAACAGGATCCCAACGTCATTGCGATCATGTGCTGCGACACTGTGAATCGCGGCGTCGCCTATGGCGATGGCAAGATAATCCTTAACCAGGCTGACACGACGGTCGTTGCGCTCGACGCCAAGACCGGCAAGGTCGTGTGGTCGGTGAAGAACGCCGAAACTGACGGCAGCAAGGGTGAATCCGGCACAGCCGCACCGATGGTCTACAAGGACAAGGTGCTGATTGGTGTGTCGGGCGCGGAATATGGCGTGCGCGGCTGGATCGCCGCCTACAACCTCAAGGACGGTTCGCTCGCGTGGAAAGGTTATTCTACTGGACCCGATTCCGAGACGCTCATGGACCCGGAAAAAACCACCCATCTCGGCAAGCCTGTCGGCAAGGATTCCGGCATCAACACCTGGGAAGGCGAGCAGTGGAAGACCGGCGGTGGAACCACTTGGGGATGGTTTTCCTATGACCCGAAGCTCAACCTGGTTTACTACGGAACAGGAAATCCCTCGACCTGGAACCCCGTTCAGCGTCCAGGCGACAACCGTTGGTCAATGACGATATTCGCACGTGATGCCGATACGGGCATGGCCAAGTGGGTCTACCAGATGACCCCACACGACGAATGGGACTTTGACGGCGTCAACGAGATGATTCTTGTCGATGGCATGGACATCAACGGCCAGAAACGCGACGTCCTGGTTCACTTCGACCGCAACGGTTTTGCCTACACAATGGACCGTGCAAACGGCGAGCTCCTCGTCGCCAAGAAGTACGATCCCAAGGTGAACTGGGCGACGGAAGTGGTCATGGATCCCAAAAGCAAAGAGTATGGCCGTCCGCAGGTGGTTGCCCAATACTCGACCCAGCAGAACGGCGAGGACGTGAATTCGACGGGCATCTGCCCGGCCGCTCTAGGAACAAAAGACCAGCAGCCGGCGGCCTATTCGCCAAAGACCGGTCTCTTCTACGTGCCGACCAACCATGTCTGCATGGATTATGAGCCCTACCAGGTCAGCTACACCGCCGGTCAACCCTATGTCGGCGCCACGGTCGCGATGTATCCTGCGCCCGGCAGCCATGGCGGCATGGGCAACTTCATTGCCTGGGATGCAGCCAAGGGCGAGATCGTCTGGTCCAAACCCGAGCAGTTCTCGGTCTGGTCCGGCGCGCTTGCCACCGACGGCGACGTCGTCTTCTACGGCACGCTGGAAGGCTACATCAAGGCAATCGATAACGAAGGCAAGGAACTCTACAAGTTCAAGACGCCGTCGGGCATCATCGGCAACATCAACACCTTCGAGCACAAGGGCAAGCAGTACGTGGCTGTTCTGTCGGGTGTCGGCGGATGGGCTGGCATCGGTCTTGCGGGTGGTCTCTTAGGGGCCGAAGGCGCTGCAGCCTGGCAGCAGGCGGTGGCGGGCAAGAACGCTCCTACCGACCAAGAAAAGGCCATTTCTACGGCAGGTCTGGGCGCTGTCGGTGGCTATGCCGCACTTGCCGAGTATACGACGCTGGGCGGCCAACTCACCGTCTTCGGTCTCCCGGACTGACTTCCTGGAAACCGCATCATGCCAACGCCTTGTCCGACGAAAGGCCTGACACATGAGAGCCCGGCGCCGATACCGACCCGGGCTCTCGAATTCGCCGCGCAATCACAACGCATTTTCAACGCCGCATCGCGACAGCAAACGGGTGTCCGTGGCGAAACGAAAAAGAGGTACGGATGTTTTTTCGCAACGCAATTTCGGTACTCGCAATGATCTTTCTCCCACTGACGATTTCAGGCCACGCCCAGGCACAAGACACTAAAGAAAAGGCCGCTGCCGTGAAGGACGAGGATGGCAAATATTTCGATGCGGAAGGCAATCCGACATTTAAGTTCCAGGACGACGGAACGGTCGACTGGTACACGTTCAGCGGCTACCGGCGCTACCATGCCGACTGTCATGTCTGCCATGGACCGGACGGCGTCGGCTCGAGCTATGCGCCCCCATTGATCAACAGCATGAAAGGCATGGACTACGGAACGTTCTTGTCGATCGTCGCGGAAGGCCGCAAGAATGTCGGCGGCGGCAAGGAAAACGTCATGCCCGCATTCGGCGAAAACAAGAACGTATATTGCTACCTTGACGACATCTACGTCTATTTGCGTGCCCGAGCCGTCGGTGACGCGCCACGCGGTCGTCCGCCCAAGAAGGCAGACAAGCCGCAAGCGGCGAAGGACCACGAAGCCTCTTGTATGGGTGGATGACATGGCGCGGTGCGACGGACAGGCAAGTTACAAGGCGGCCCTGGTCATCACGGCCGTCGTAGCATTGGCCCCGTTGCCCGCATATGCACAGAGCGCCGGGCTTGGGGCGGCCGGCGAACTGGTCGATCCCGACGTCCTGCGCGTCTGCGCTGATCCGTCCAACATGCCATTTTCCGACCAAAGCGGCGAAGGATTCGAGGATAAGCTTGCCAAGCTGGTCGCGGCCAGCACAGGCCGTCGCTCTGTCGCCTATACGTGGTTTCCCTCGATTACCGGCTTCGTGCGCAACACGCTCGCTGCCAATCGCTGTGATATCATCATGGGATATGCCCAAGGCGACGAGCTCGTCCAGAATACCAATGCCTATTATCGCTCTTCCTATGTACTGCTTTACAAGAAGGATGGCGATCTTCGGGGTGTGGAAACGCTGACCGACGAGAAGCTTGTTGGCAAGAGGATTGGCGTCGTCGAGGGGACGCCGCCATCGGCGAATATGGCGGCAGCAAAACTCATGCGCACGGCCAAGGTCTATCCGCTCTTGGTCGACACCCGCGTCACGCCGTCGGTGGCGGAAGTCATGATAAACGACATGCTGGAAGGCGTGATCGATGCTGCCGTCGTCTGGGGGCCGATGGCAGGCTACTATGCCCGCAAGTCGGCTGCCGATCTGGCGATCGTACCGTTGATCAAAGAGAAGGGTGGCCAGCGCATGACGTATCGGATCACCATGGGCGTCCGCCCCTCCGACCAGCAATGGAAACGCACGCTGAACACGTTCATCAGGGACAACCAGACCGAGATCAACAAATTGCTGATCGAGTATGGCGTGCCGCTCCTTGATGAACACGATCAGAGGATCACGCAATGACGACCGGACGCTTGAAAAGCAGCACACGTCAATCATCTCGATCCGTTGTTCGCCGGTTGCCGCAAAGGGAGTGGCCGCCGCCTGTCCAGGCTATCTCCCGGAGCCGGATCGATGAGGGAATGACCATTAAAGGGGGATAAGGATATGAAAACCCGCGCTGCGATTGCCGTTCAGGCAGGAAAACCGCTGGAGATCAAGGAGGTCAATCTGGAGGGTCCGCGCGCAGGCGAGGTGTTGGTCGAGGTCAAGGCGACGGGCATCTGCCATACCGATGATTTCACCCTGTCGGGCGCCGATCCGGAAGGTCTCTTT
>NZ_FWER01000261.1 GCF_900169785.1 Rhizobium sullae | reverse complement strand
GCGTCCGCGTCGGCAACCTGACGATGACGAACCACCCGATCCACATGCATGGCTACGATTTCGAAGTGACATGTACCGACGGTGGCTGGGTGCGGCCGCAAGCGCGATGGCCGGAGGTGAGCATCGACATTCCGGTCGGCGCGATGCGCGCCTACGAGTTCGACGCCAGGTATCTCNAGCGCGATGGCCGGAGGTGAGCATCGACATTCCGGTCGGCGCGATGCGCGCCTACGAGTTCGACGCCAGGTATCTCGGCGACTGGGCGATCCATTGCCACAAGTCGCACCACACGATGAACGCCATGGGTCACGACATTCCGACCTTCATCGGTGCGGACAAGTCGAAGGTCGCCGAGAAGATCAGGAAGCTGCAGCCG
>NZ_FWER01000317.1 GCF_900169785.1 Rhizobium sullae | reverse complement strand
GCGGCCCAGGTAAAGGATGTTCAGCGCCGCATTGTGGTCGGCGCAGGCGGCGTGGCCGCAGGAGAGGCACTGGAACGTGTCCCTGTCGGGACGGTTGGCCGCCTCGATGTGTCCGCACGCGT
>NZ_FWER01000028.1 GCF_900169785.1 Rhizobium sullae | reverse complement strand
TCGTCCAGATGCCAGATATCCTTTCGCGAAGGCCTCTTTCTGCACAACTGCCTGGCATAAGCCGTTCCGAATTTGCGACCCCATCTTCGGATCGTCTCATGGGAGACGACGATACCGCGCTCCAGCAGCATCTCCTCGACCATCCTCAGGCTCAAAGGGAACNNNNCGAAAATACAGCCAGACCGCACGGGCGATGATCTGCGGTGGAAAGCGGTGGTTCTTGTAGCTTACGGCCGGACTGTTCATCCCAACCCATTACCGACAACCGTTAAGCCGCTGACAACGTGACATCACCCGTCGGATCGTTCTTCCTGCTCGGCTTGATTCTGGCGCTCCACATGCGCCGGCCGGCGCACGCCATCATGGCCGCCTTCGCCATCTGGCTTACCTTGGTTCTGATCGCGCCGCAGATCGGCGATACGCTCGATCCCGACAATCAGGTTGGTGCCGGCGTCTTTCGTACACTCGGCATCGCCAAGCCGCAGGAAAAACAGATCATGACGTCCTTTGCGACCTATGAAACGGTCCGTGACGGCATTGAACAGCTGTCGCCCGCCAAACATCTTGAGCGCTGGTGCTTCGCAGCCCTTGGCATCAAGGAAATCTACTACGGTCAACCACTCGTTACCGTCATGCGGGATCGCTGGAGCGACGCCGCTTGGCTGATCGGCCTGTCCGCAGCCCTTCTCGCCGCCCTGTTTATGCTTCCGTTCAACATCGCAAACCTCAAAAAGGACTGACCATGACCCACGTCAAACAGACGAATTTTCTCGTCTCGAGCTTCCTTCTCCTTGGTCTCACAGCCTTTGCTGCACCTGCGGTCTCGGCTCCCCTCGATAGCGACAATGACGGCATCCCCGATATTGCCGAGAAACTGCTGGGGACCGATCCCCTGATCGCGGATACGGACGGCGACGGTCAGAACGACAAGGCCGACGCCAGACCGACGGAGCTCGATAACCCGATTGTCCAGACCGGGACGCCGGCGACGATCCGCGTTCTCTCCGCCAAGGTAGAGGACAATTTCGATCCGGTCACGAAGAAGAACGTTTCTGATCATCTGGAACTCGCCATGTCGAACGACGGCAAGGCCGATCTCAAGGGATTGAAAATGTATCTGACGCTGACCGACGATACGAACGCCAAGACCGAAAGCATCTATCGCGACCTGTCCGGTTTCACGGTGGCTGCGGGAAAAACCACAGCGCTGCATTTCGATCTCAAAGGTGTCGCTGACTGGGCGGCCGCGCAGACGCATTATCGCGCCAATGAAAACTCCATGCTGTACACGACGCCTTCACCGAAGACACTCCAGTTGCAGATCGCGGCCAATGGTGAGGCGCCCGTCTCGATCACGTTCAAGAAGGATGCAGGTGGAGCGGAAGTCGCGGATTGATGAACGACCTGGATTGTTCCCTCTCTTGACCTTCAAGCGCATTGGCGGCCGCACTGGCCTCGTCGGTTCGGCTTTCGTTGGTGGCAAAGATGGTCACACGCCAGCCGCATGGATGATCGAACGCACTGGCCCGGAGGCAAAACCGTGAAAGTAGGTTTCCTGTACCGTGATTTTGGTCCATCGCTACTGCTAGCAGCAGAACGCTTCTTGGCAAATCTCTCCCAACACGCAGATGAAGCGACGGTGGTGTTAGCGGACGAGGAAAAAAGTTCTGGAGTTGTCCTGTTGCTTTCATCTTCGACCGGCTTATTCTCACGTCGCCAGCCTCGGTATGCGGCGCTCGACCAATCACAGGAATCGTTGGTTGTGAGCCACCGCAACCAACTTGCGTTAAAAAGCTATGTTTGGCTTATTCCGGCATGCGCATGCATGCCGGTGAACTGATGCTACGAGGCCCTTCGACTGCCAACGCTTCCTACATAGATGTGCGGGTAGCGATGCGACCGAGGAGTGCTTGCAGGCTCTCGAAGGATGTTAGGTCTAACCCAACGATCCTGCCCCAGTTGCAGATAGCGAGTAGGTAGGCCTCGGCAACAGAGAACTTGCCGTCCATCTGGCCATCGAGCTGCCGTTCCAGCCAGCCGAGGCGACCAAGAAAACGCTCGAGAAGATAGCTTTCACTTCCTGCGGTCTTCGGGCATCGAACAGAGGGCCCGAAATTCTTGTGCACTCGCTGCTGACAAAGGCTAGCCTTTCGATCAGGCGATACCGTCCCATCGAACCCCAGGCCGGTACAAGTTCCTTTCCGGAACCTGATCGGCCACATACTGCATGATCATAGGCCATCGGTCAGAATCTGGCCATTGGCCCGCTCCACCAGCGGCACGTAGCCGCGGAGATTGAGGGCGTAGTAATCATCAGCGCCGGTGTGGGACGTATGCGTCCGTAGCAACGGTATGGGCGGTGAATGGCAGACCGGGCCTCGCAGACGCCCGGGCTGTAATAGAACTTCATGCAGAACTCCGAGAGAAGTCGAGGATCGAGAGGAGCCTGACCGGCAGGAGCATACGGCCTCCCGGCTGGGGTCGTTTATCCGCGCGGCGCGATGATCGGAGCCTTTTTCCCGCGCCCCCACAGAATGAACAGGCAGACGGGGAGAAGGATGGCGTTCAGCGGAAGGGCCGACAGCTCACCGCGTGACGAATGGAAAATGAAGGCCACAATCTGCAGCAGTACGCACCCCAAGGCGGCCAGAACCGTCAGCCGGGGCAGGATGCGGGTGAGGGCGGGCAGGAGAATGCCGGCACCGCCTACGATATCGATGAGGCCCATTAGGCGCAGGAACCGTGGCGGCACGTCTCCGGGCCAGACCCACATGGCCGCCAAGTGATCGATCGGCATGAAGAACTTCATGCAGCCGAATACGGTAAACGCGACAAAAATGAGCACTTGGGCGATCCAGAGCCCTATTTGCAAGGATTTTGCAGCAGTCGGTGCTGAATGAAGAGTCGAGCTGTGTGGCATCTGATGTCTCCAGAAGAGGTGGTGAACGAGCACATAAGATCCGTGCGCCGCCATCGTCGGATCGCTGAAAGAAGCCGCGTGCCCTCGGTCAGGCGGGCTTGCTGTTGATCTTACGAGGGGAAACGTCAAAAGAAATCGATATAATTTTGGCTGTCTTGTTCAAGAAAACTGATAGTGTTATTCTCGTCGTTGTCGGCGCTGTTTGTGCCACGCGCCGTGAAACCGTTCGATCTTCTGGAATTCCCATGGATGCGCTGACGCTTGATCAGTTCCTGATATTCGTCACTACGGTTGAGGAGGGGAGTTTTGCTGCGGCTGCGCGGCGAATGAACAGAGCGCAATCGGCGATCACCTACACCATCCAGAAACTCGAGGAGCAGAGCAGGCTTCCCCTCTTCGACCGCTCCGCCTATCGTCCAACGCTGACCGAGGCAGGAAAGGCGCTGCTGCCGCGCGCGAGACGCATCCTTGACGACGTGACGGACTGGCGGCGCCAGGCCCAGGGCATCTCAGAGGGGCTGGAGGCAGAACTTACTCTCGCTGTCGTCAGCTATGCGCCGCCGGACCTCTTAAGCCGCGTCCTGAGCGCCTTCAACGCGGAGTTTCCCTTTGTCGAAATCCGTCTTCTGACCGAAACCTTCGATGCCGCGGCGAAGGCTCTGCGTGATGGCACGGTCGATCTCGCTCTGCTTGCTGAACGTCAGCCGGAGGAATTCGAGCGCCGCGTGTGCGGCCGGATCGATCTGGTTCCCGTCACCGCCCCGACGCATGCGCTCGGCCGGATCGAGGGACCAATCAGCGCGGCACGACTGCGGGACCACACCCAATTGGTCATCAGCCCCGCTCCCCACTTGGACAGCGGTCGGGACTATGGTGTGCTTGCCACGAACAGATGGCGCGTCAATGACCTCCAGACCAAATACGACCTCATTCTTGCTGGTGTCGGCTGGGGTTCAATGCCCCGCTCGCGCGTGGAGAACGATCTTTCGACCGGGCGCCTCGTCGAACTGAAACCGGAAAGTTGGGAAGGGTCGGATTGGATGCCATCGTTCCCATTGGTCATTGCCTACAGGAAGGAAAAGGCGCTCGGTCCAGCCGGACAGTGGCTGGTGAAGCAATGTATCGCTCAATGGGAGTTGGCCAGCAAACCTTGAGCAGCGGAGACAGGCTGTTTGCGGTTGGGCGAGGATGTGTACTGGCCGGATCGCCAAGTCTGGAAATGCGGCGATCCGGTGAATGGTTGTCCTGCTCTAAGGCAGCGCTCTCATATATAGCGAATATCCCTTTTCCCCGCCGTCGGGCGCGCTCGGCTGCCTGCCAGCCGGCATTCAGGCGGTCTGCCGAAGAGATCGCGAGCAGACCGACATCACGCCGGTCTTCAGCCAGAAGAAGGTTGCCGCAATTGCTTCCGGAGCGACGGCGCCCTGATAGGCGATGACCACGCTGGCGTTTGGTCCAGGTCGGCGTAATCAGTACCTCCGCTGGCGCGCCGTCCGGCGTACTTCACAAAGCGAATGCCGAGAAGCAGGCGGATTTCATGCTTGGACGGATCAGCGAGGCTTTGAACGAAGTCTGGGCGATGATGTCGTGGAGACCCCGAGCGCGCCCCTGGCAAGCGCTTGTCCACGTTCTTTTCGGGAAAATTGCGCGATTGCCAATGCCATCTTCGCGTGGGAGGGGGGCCAGCGCCTGCTCAGGGCGCACGCGGGGATACGGGCGAGATATTCGGGGATCTAGTTGGAAGCATGGCAAGCAGATGACCTCTAATCTCGGACGCAAGCAGGGGCCGGTACCTTTCATCGGCACCTGTTCACCGGCTTGGAACAGGGGTTTCACCGCGGTAGCCGTAAAAGCGTCTACAACCTTCCGCCCGAACCAGCCGGCCTCGACATATTTCAGCAGCGGGCACGGCCGGTACTTGGTGTCGGCAAGCCTGCTATGCAGCACGTTCATGATGGGCGAAGCAGGGCTCGAGGCGGACGAAATCGTGCGCCACCTGCCGGTCCAGGTTCGCGCCGATTTTGGCGATCGCGACCTCAAGTCTTTCCGCATCGACGTCTGCCCGTCGCAGACCGCCCCGACCGTCCCAATCGTCATCTCTATTCTTCCCCGGCTTCTTTTGAAAATCCCCAGCTTCCAGCCCCCAGAACCGGCGCGGCTTTATCGAGCGCCAGGGGGCTGCGTGACAGAAGGATGGGCGTCCGCAAGCCAGGCAAGCCTGCGGGATCGATGCGCAGCTCCCGCGCCTGGATTTGTGGCTCGTTGATCGCTTCCGCAACTGTATTGATCGGGCCTGCCGGAACGCCGGCCTTCTCGAGCGCGGCAATTAGCTCCGCCTTCGGCCTCAGCCTGGTCTTGTCCGCAATTAGGGCGCTGAGCGCTTTCCGGTTCTCCACCCGGGCCGGATTGGTCGCATAGGCCGGATCTTCCGCAATGCCATTAAGACCGAGCATGCCGCACAGGGCCGCAAATTGCCGGTCGTTGCCGCAGGCGATGATCAGATGACCGTTAGTGGCGGGAAACACCTGGTAGGGCACGATATTGGGATGCGCATTGCCCATGCGGCGGGGCACCTTGCCGCCCGCAAGATAGTTCATTGCCTGGTTGGCAAGCACCGCAACGCCCACATCGAGCAGTGCCAGGTCGACGTGCTGGCCTAGGCCGGATCGCTCCCGCTCGGCAAGTGCCGCCTGAATGCCGATCACCCCGTAGAGGCCGGTAAAGACGTCGATCCAAGCAACGCCCACTTTCTGCGGTTCGCCGTCCGGTTCGCCGGTCAGGTCCATGATGCCGCACATGCCCTGGATCAGGAAATCGTAGCCCGGTTGTCGCGCCCGCGGACCCGCCTGGCCGAAACCGGTCACGGAGGCATAGACGATGCGGGGGTTGATTGCGGCGACGCTGGCGTAGTCGAGGCCGAATTTCTTCAACCCTGCGACCTTGAAGTTCTCGATCACGACATCCGCCTCCGCGATCAAGGATTTGACGCGGGCGAGATCCTCGGGTTTGCCGAAATCGCAGGTGACCGAAGTCTTGCCGCGGTTTGCCGCGTGGAAATAGGCTGCCACCTTTTCGGCGCCGCCCTTGCCGTCCGGCTGCTCAATGAAGGGAGGTCCCCAGGTGCGGGTGTCGTCGCCCTGTGGGCTCTCGATCTTGATGACTTCGGCGCCGAGGTCGGAGAGCGTCTGTCCGATCCAGGGCCCGGCCAGGATGCGGGCAAGCTCGACGACCTTCAGGCCGGCGAGGGGGGCACTGTTTGGAGCAGCCATCAGAAGAATGCCTGAATGCCGGTCTGTGCACGGCCGAGGATCAGCGCATGGACGTCATGCGTGCCCTCGTAAGTGTTGACCGTTTCCAGGTTCTGCGCGTGGCGCATGACGTGGTACTCGATCTGGATGCCATTGCCGCCATGCATATCGCGGGCCTGCCTCGCAATGTCGAGCGCCTTGCCGCAATTGTTGCGCTTGACGAGGGAAATCATCTCCGGTGCGAACCTGCCCTCATCCACCAGCCGCCCGACACGGAGTGAGGCCTGCAGGCCGAGCGTGATCTCCGTCTGCATGTCGGCGAGTTTCTTCTGGAAGAGCTGCGTGCCGGCGAGCGGCTTGCCGAACTGGATGCGATCGAGGCCGTATTGCCGGGAACGGAACCAGCAATCCTCCGCAGCGCCAAGCACGCCCCAGGAGATGCCGTAGCGGGCTCGATTGAGGCAGCCGAACGGCCCCTTGAGCCCCGAGACATTCGGCAACAGCGCGTCCTCGCCTACCTCGATGCCGTCGAGCACGATCTCGCCGGTGATCGAGGCTCTGAGCGACAGTTTGCCGCCGATCTTCGGCGCCGAGAGGCCCTTCATGCCTTTTTCGAGGATGAAGCCGCGGATCTCACCGCCATGCGCCTCCGACTTCGCCCAGACGACGAAGACGTCGGCTATCGGCGCGTTGGAGATCCACATCTTTGAGCCCCGCAGGCGATAGCCGCCCTCGATCTTCTCGGCGCGCGTCTTCATAGAACCCGGATCGGATCCGGCATCCGGCTCGGTGAGCCCGAAGCAGCCGATCAGTTCGCCGGAGACGAGACCGGGCAGGTATTTGTCGCGCTGTTCTTCGGAGCCATAGGCGTAGATGGGGTAGATCACCAGCGACGACTGCACGCTCATCATAGAGCGGTAGCCCGAATCGACGCGCTCCACCTCGCGCGCCACGAGACCATAGGATACGTAATTGGCGCCAGCCGCGCCATAATTTTCCGGCAGCGTCACGCCGAGAAGACCCGCCTGGCCCATCAGCCGGAAGATGCCCGGATCGGTCTTTTCCTCAAGATAGGCATCCTGAACGAGCGGCATGAGTTCGGCCTCGGCAAAGGCCTTGGCCGCATCGCGGATCATCCGCTCCTCCTCGGCGAGCTGATCCTCGAGCAGGAAGGGATCGTCCCAAGCGAATGCGCTCGTTTGGTATGAAGGCGTGGCTCTGGTGAAATCTGCGGTCACGGATTTTTCCTCGAATGAAGTGCGATGATGCCGAGGCGGCTTCCGATACTGTCACGGCGACCGCTCTATCCAGCCTTACATGTCTACACGGCAACGGAGCCTGACGGCGCCGACAGTGCTGCTTCAATTGAAGCCTCGAGGATGTCCAAGCCTTCCGAGAGGACGTCCCATTCAATCGTAAGGGGCGGCAACAAACGGACTACGTTGAGGCGCGTTCCGCATGAGAGAAGTATGAGGCCGCGCGCTTCAGCTTCCGCGACGATGCCGTTCGTGATTGCAGGCGCCGCCGTCTTAGTCTGGCGATCCTCGACAAGTTCGAAGGCGATCATCGCCCCAAGCCCACGTACGTCCCCAATTCGCTCCATGCCCTGCCGCGATGCGAGAGACGTCAAGCGGTCGGTGATGCAACGGCCGATTTCGGCCGCGCGTTGGCAGAGTCTCTCGTCCTCTATGACATCAAGTACCGCATTGGCCGCCGCGACACTCAGCGGATTTCCCGCATAGGTACCGCCGAGCCCACCCGGGTGGGCGGCGTTCATGATCTCAACCCTGCCGGTGACGGCCGACAGCGGAAAGCCGCCTGCGAGGCCCTTCGCCATGGTTACGAGATCCGGCTTCACGCCGGCATGTTCGAAACCGAACATTTTCCCCGTTCTCGCCATGCCAGCCTGAACCTCGTCGGCAATCAGCACGATGCCATAGTTGTCAGCTAGCTCGCGCAGCCGGACCAGGAATTCCTTAGGCGCGACATTGAAACCGCCTTCGCCCTGAACCGGCTCCAGGATGAAGGCTGCGATGCGCTCGGGGTCGATATCGGCAGCGAACAGCCGTTCGAGTCCGGCAATCGCCTCTTCCGTGGAAATACCGAGGAATTGGTTCGGGAACGGCGCATGGTAGACATCGGCCGGGAAGGGGCCGAAGTTCTTCTTGTAGGGCATGACCTTGCCGGTCAGCGCCATGCCAAGCATGGTGCGACCGTGGAAAGCGCCTGAGAACGCGACAATGCCGGGGCGCTTCGTATAGGCGCGGGCGATCTTGATGGCGTTTTCGACCGCTTCGGCCCCGGTGGTCACCAACATAGTGCGGTTTTCCGTGCCGGTTGGCGCAATCCCATTCAGCCGCTCCGCGAGTTTAACATATCCCTCATAAGGGGCCACGTGAAAGCAGGTATGTGTAAATTGTTCCGCTTGAGCGGCGACCGCCCGCATGACTTTCGGATGGCGATGGCCCGTATTGTTGACGGCTATACCGGCGGCGAAATCGATAAACCGCTTACCGTCCACGTCCCAAAGTTCGGCATTCTGGGCCCTTTGCGCGAAGATGCTACGTGTTCCAACGCCGCCGGCGACGGCGGCCTTCTGACGGGAGTGCAAGTCTGCTGAGGCAGTCATTTTGGATTTTCCGGGATTCGTTGATCGGAGTGTGCGCGGGCTCAGCCGCGTGTTCATTTTTCCTGGGCAGAAGCCACTGCCCAGGCAATGTCGCTGTGGCGATCAGCCGAGGTGCACCCATACCGATTTGGTTTGGGTGTATTGGGTAAGCGCCTCGAGGCACTTGTCGCGGCCATTGCCCGTCTGCTTGTAGCCACCCCAGATCGACGTCATGTCGCCGTGATCGAAGCAGTTTACCCACACCACGCCGGCTTCTACGTCGCGCGCAAAGCGATGCGCCTTCCCGACGTCGCGGGTCCAGATCGAGGCCGCGAGGCCGTAGACGGTGTCATTGGCGATTTCCACGGCGTCCTCGATGCCGTCCACGGGAATAATCGTGGCGACCGGCCCAAAGATCTCTTCACGTGCGATCTGCATGGAGTTGTTGACGCCCGTGAAAAGAGTCGGTTCGACAAAGGCCCCCATCGGCGAGGACGCAAGCGTGCCGCCGCCGAATTTCAGGGCAGCGCCCTCATTACGGCCGACGTCGATGTATTGCAGCACCCTTTGTTGATGCGACGCGGTAACGAGCGGCCCGATCGTCGTCGAAGGATCAAGCGGGTCGCCGAGCACGAAATTCTCCCTGGTGCGGGCGGAGAAGCGCTCCACGAAGTCGTCGTGGATGCTCTTGTCCACCAGAATTCGCGAACCGGCGTTGCAGACCTCGCCCTGGTTTCCATAGATACCGTTGACGGCATAGGTGACCGCGGTGTCCAGATCATCATAGTCGCCGAGCACGATCTGCGGCGTCTTTCCTCCGCATTCGGTGGAGACCCGCTTCATGTTCGACTGGCCGGCATAGACCATCAGGAGCTTGCCCACCTCGGTCGACCCGGTAAAGCCGATCTTGTCGACGTCATTGTGCAGGCCGAGAGCCTTTCCGGCCTCTTCTCCCAGCCCGTGGATGACGTTGAAGACGCCGGCCGGGCCGCCGGCTTCGATAAACAGTTCGGCCAGCAGGTTTGCCGAAAGCGGAGATTGCTCCGCCGGCTTGAGGACGACGGAGTTGCCTGTCGCAAGGGCAGGACCGAGCTTCCAGGCCGCCATCATCAAGGGATAATTCCACGGTACGATGAGGCCGACGACGCCCAGTGGCTGGCGAAGGATGTAATGGAGGGCGCTGGCCGACGTGTTGGTCACCGCTCCCTCAATCTTGTCGATCGTTTCGGAGAAGAACTTCAGGGACGTAACCGAACCCGGGATGTCGATGTTCATCATGTCCATGACGGGCTTGCCCATGTCGAGGCTGTCGAGCAGGGCAAATTCTTCCCCATTCGCCTCAACAAGTGTCGAGAAGCGCTCTAGGACTGCCATGCGGTCACGCGGATCCATGCGCGACCAGGAGCCGGACTTGAAAGCCTTGCGAGCGACGCTTACGGCGCGATCGATCTCCGCCTGACCACCGCGGCTGACTTCCGCAAGGACTTCGCCCGTTGCTGGATTGATCGTGTTGAATGTCCGTCCATCGGCGGAAGGAACATATGCGCCGTCGATGAAATGTAGCGTCCTGAATTTCAGGGACTTGGCTTTGCCATGCCAGAAATCCCGCGTGTAGGTTGAGGCGTCCATGACTGTACTCCTGTTGTTACTTTGACTTGGTTTGGTCTCTGAGCATCGTGACGGAGAGCACGACGAGCACGAAGGAGGCGGCAACGATGATGCTGCCGACGGCATTGATTTCGGGCGTGATGCCTCGCCTGAGGGTCGAGTAGATGTAGATCGGAAGGGTCACGTCGCGGCCGGTGAGGAAATAGGTGACCGGGATTTCATCGAAGGACAGCGTGAAACACAGCAGCGCCGATCCGATGATCGAAGTGCGAATGTTGGGAAGAATCACCCGGTAGAACGTTTCGAAGGGCGTCGCTCCGAGATCCGCCGAAGCTTCGAGGAGACGCAGATTGAGCTTGGCGAGGCGGGCCATCACCTGCGAGACAACGACGCCAAGCAGCGCTGTCGCGTGACCGATGACCACGGCGGTGAGGCTTTGGGGGATGCCGATCTGCTTGTAGAAGTTCAGCATCGCAATCCCGGTCACGATGCCCGGTAGGCTGAGCGGCAGCAGGATAGCGTTGCGGAAAATGTCCTTACCCGGGAAGCTGTAACGATCGAGCGCCAGAGCCGCCGTGACGCCGATCACCACGCTGAGGAGTGTTGCGAAGCTCGCCACGATCAAGCTGTTGCCAAGCGCCGTCAGCATCTGGTTGTTCGCCAGGAACTGTTGGTACCAGCGTAGCGTAAAGCCCGAGAGCGGAAAGGACGTCACCGGGCTGTCATTGAATGAAAACAGCACGAGGATGACAATCGGCACGTAAAGAAAAATCAGCACCAGTAAACTGAATCCGACCAGGCCGCGCTGCCACCATTGAAGAGAAGCCATCATCTCGTCCTCCTAGTTCATATCTATGTGATCTCGCCGGTCGAACCGGCTTGAGACGGTGAGAACGGCGAGTACGAGGATCAGCACGAGCGTTGCGAGCGCCGAACCGAGCGGCCAGTTGAGCGCTGCGCCGAACTGGCTCTGAAGGAGGTTGGCAACCATGGTGCCGTCAGGGCCGCCAACGAGCACAGGAGCTACGAAATCTCCAAAGGCGAGGCAGAAGGTCAGTGTCGCACCAGCTATGAGACCGCCCAGGGACAACGGAAAGATCACCCTCCAAAACGTGATGAAGGGGCCGACGCCCAGGTCTTCCGAAGCCTCGATCAGTGCCTTTGGAATGTTGTCGAGCACGGTGAAGAGGGGCATCACCATGAATGGGACGAAGATGTAGACCAGAGTAATCACCATGGACGCCTGATTGTAGAGGAACAGCGTCAGTGGCTCGTCGATGAGTCCGAAGGAGAGGAGCAGGGAATTGAGCGCTCCGTTCGTTCCCAGGATGATCTTCCAGGTGTAAGCCCGCAGGAGATATGAGACCCAGAGTGGGACGATGACGGACATGTAGAGAAGGTTTCGCCACTTTTGGGACTTGACCGTGAAGACCAGAAAATAGGCGAGCGGGTAACCGAGCAGGATCGCTCCAAGGGTGACGAGCAGGGCGATCTTGAGGGTGCGCAGGATGACGGTGATGTATTGGGGGTCGCTGAACAGTTGGACGAAGTTGCCCCGCTGAAAATCAGGGACAAAGAGAGGGAATTGGCGGGTCCAGAAACCGACGGCGATCATGACCGCGTAGGGAAAGATCATGAAAATCAGCGCCCAGCCCAGCGGAATTGAAAAAAGGGCTGCGAAGGCTGCGAGATTGCGGCGGCCGACGGTCATGTGCGTAGCTCCGGTGCAAATAACATCACATCGGCCGGGTCTACATACAGGCCGATGGCCCCCCCAGGCTCGAGATGACGCCCTGTTCCGGCAGTCCGTGGGACATCCGCAAAGATTCGCCCGGCGTTGCCCGCCAAAGCGAGTTCCAGACGCACGCGGTCTCCATGGAACAGCGTCTCGATAATTCGAGCCTCCATGGTGTTGGCTCCATCGAAGGCGTCCAGTCTTATCCTCTCGGGTCGGATACCGGCGGTGACGGCGCGAAGAGGCTCGCCGGCGGACGGAACCCTGCCGATACGCCTCAGAAGGGTTCCGTCATCCAGCCGAAGGAGATCGAATACTCCATCTCGACCCTCGTATCTTGCCGACACCAGGTTGGAAGCGCCGATGAAGTCGGCCACGTAAGGAGTGGCCGGATCGTCGTAGAGTTCGGTGGGCGCTCCGACCTGGACGATCTTTCCCTCTTTCATGACGACGATGCGATCGGAGAGCGCAAGTGCCTCGGCCTGATCGTGGGTCACCATCAGGAAGGTGATGCCGAGTTCCCGGTGGAGCCGCTTGAGTTCGACCTGCATGCCTTCGCGGAGCTTCACGTCGAGCGCCGACAGGGGCTCGTCAAGCAGCAGCACGCGCGGTCGACGCACGATCGCCCGGGCCATGGCGACGCGTTGGCGCTGTCCCCCGGAAAGTGCCGCCGGCACCCGGTTGCCCATCGTCTCCAGGCCGACCATCGCGAGGGTCTCCTCCACGCGTCGCTTCCGCTCCCCGGGTGCGACGGCGCTGCCCTTGACGGACAGGCCGTAGGCAATGTTTTCCGCAACCGTCATATGGGGGAAAAGGGCGTAATCCTGAAAGACGGTGTTGACCGGACGCCGGTAGGGAGGAGCGTTCGTGACATCCTGCCCAGCAATGGACACGGTTCCCGAATTCGCATACTCGAAACCGCCAATGAGCCTCAGCGTGGTGGTTTTTCCGCATCCGGACGGTCCGAGGAGGGTAACGAATTCGCCTTCACCCACCTCGAGTTTCGTTTCGTGTAGGGCCGTGAAATGGCCATAGGTCTTTGTCACGCCGTTCAGCGTCACGATAGCACGCGAGCTCATGCGTTCTCCAAAATATCAGATGTAAGAGGAAAGGGAGGATGCGCGTAGCACCCTCCGACCCAACGGTCGCTTAGAGGCCCGCCTTAACCGCGTTCCAGACCTCGAGGTACTTGTCGAGGCGCTTCGGCTGCTCCCACATCACGAGGCTTTTGACGAACTCGACGTTATTGACCTGACGTTCCTTCTTCAGGTCCTCATTCATGCAACCCTGGACGGCCTTCGGGTTCACCGGAAAATAACCGGTCTCCCCAGCAATGCCGCACTGCCCGTCTGCTGACTGCATGAATGACATGAACTTGTATGTGCATTCGGTATTCGGAGAGCCCTTGGCGATCATCATCGAATCCATCCAGCCCTCGGCTTTCTCCTTTGGTGTGAATTCGATGACGTTGAAGCCCTTATTCAAGGCGTTGACGTCTTTGCTCGTCAGGCCGGTCCAGGCGTTGGACACATACACTTCCTCGTTGGCCATGAGTTCGGTCAGCTCTCCAGCAGATGCCCAGTATTTCCGAACCAACGGCTTTTGTTCGAGCAGTTTTGCCTTCACAGCATCCAACTGCTCGTCCGTGAGATCAAAAACATTGTCGTAGCCAAGGTATCGTGCTGTCCAGTAGATCGCCGACTTGTCGTCCCATAGGGAGACCTTTCCCTTGTTCGCGGGATCGAATAGGACGCCGATCGAATCGGGCGTCGAAGACAGCTTATCCGGCCGATAGATAAGGGAGACAGAGCCCCAAATCAGCGGCACCGCCCAGGTTTCGCCGTCGACTACCACCGCGCTCACCTTGGAGAATTCAGGGTAGATGCCGTCGAAGCCTTCGACCTTCGTGGTGTCGATCGGGTCTACGAAGCCGGCTTCGTGCAACATTGGAACGGTGTCAAGCGAGGGCGTGATAATGTCATAGACTCCACCACCCGCAGCCAATTTGGCGGCAAAATCGTCATTCGAGCCGACATAGGACGCCGTGACCTTGCAGCCGGATGCGGCTTCAAACTTGGTGATAAAGCTATCTGCGGCATAACCTTCCCATGTGAGCAGGTTGAGCTCGCCTGCGCTGGCCGAGGCCATGTGCGGCAGCGCGGAAATCGTTGCCAATGCGCCGATTGCCAGTTTTTTGATTAGGCTCATGATATTGTTCCCCTGTATATCGCGTTTAATTATTTGCGCTTCGTTTTTCGAACGAGCGTGGCGATGTCGATTCCGAGTGCCTTGGCGGCGCTTCGTTTGCTTCCATTTTCTGCGATGGATTTTTCCAGGATCCAGGTCTCAAATCCCTGGACGAGGTCTTTCAAGCTGGCGTGCGCGGGCACAGAAGGCGCAGGCACCTCCATATGCTTGGGCTCGGTGCGCGCGGGGGCGAGTATGGGTGCCATGAAATGCTCCGGAAGCGCGACACCCTCGGCGCAGGCCACGGCCTGCTCCAGGATGTTTGACAGTTCCCGCAAGTTTCCGGGATAGGAGTGCGCCTGAAGCAGATCGGTGAATTCCGGAGACAGCCGAAGCTGAGGTTTCCGAATGAGATTGATGCGACGAAGCATCTGATCGGCAACAGCCTCTACAAGATCGGGCTGCTCGCGCAAAGGCGGGAGGGCAATGGTGACAACCGCGATGCGGTAGAAGAGATCCGGTCGGAATACTCCCTCGGCGATCTTGTTTCCCAGGTCGAGGTTCGTAGATGTGATAAGCCGGAAGCGCGCTCGCCTTCGCTGCATGGATCCCACCCTGCTGAAGGTTTGGGTCTCCAGGAAGGACACGAGCTTCATTTGAGACGTGACGGATAGATCGGTGACTTGGTCCAGAAACAATATCCCCCCGTCGGCGGCTTCGATGAAACCGAGCTTTCCGCGCGTGGATTGGTCCAGCGGCGACCCAGGCTCAATCCCGAACATCTCGACATCGAACTGCTCGTCGGAGAGCATCCCACAGTTGACATGGACGAACGGCACGGCTCCGGCTTTGTCGGAGTGTCCAATTCGTTTTGCGAACTCGGTCTTGCCCGTTCCGGTCTCGCCCGTCAGCAGGATTGCACTCCCGCGTTCCAGAGCCATCTCGCCCTTGCGGGCAAGGCCGTGAAGCCGCGGCGTTATGTGGTACGCGGTCCTTGCGACCTCTCCGGTCTCCGTCTCGAACCGAAACCGCTCTGACCCTTCGTTCGGCCTATGTTGTCGGTTCGCCTCTCGCATCGTGAGTAGCGCACCGTAGGCCCCACCCTCCTGGTTTCGCAGGATGCTGAGCGACGCAAACACGTTTCTTTGCGAGTTGAGCGCGCCCGAGACCTCGATCCGCTTCAGTTGATGGAGCGCGGCGGCAAGCTTCTGGATAAGTGGGCCGGCGGTCTTGGCATGCTTCGCCAGTTCGGACCCGACAAGGTCCGCGCGTGCAAGGTTGAGGAGCAGCTCTAGTTTGCCGTTGGCGAGCTTGATCGTGCCATCGATTTCCAGAAAGGCCGCGCCATCGGGCAAAGCTTCGAGAAAGCCACGAAACTGCGGATCGTCGACGAAGCCCGGACGAAGCCCCCGCGGCGCGAATGCATTTATATCGTTCGCATAGAACTTCACGACAGCGCCTCCTGGGCAAGCGAAGGTGACCTTCTTTTCGACTTTCTCCGGGCCGTCAGGACGTATCGGCCCATCTCTCCCTCGATACGCGCAGCCCGGAAGCGCCAGTTGTTCCGACAATTATCGGCCGAGATGATGATGAGGTCGCATTCGCTCCCAGCGGACTCTTCCGCCGCAAGTGCGGCTTGCCGCAGCCTTTCGACCGCGTTGCGCGTCTCTGCGAATTGCTGGAGCGGCCGTCCGAGCATCTGATCGGCGGGTCGGCCCCATGCAGTTTCGGCAGCGGGATTGGCGGCCAGCAACAGTCCGTCCTCCGACATCACCAGGATCGGGTCTGGCGCGGCGCTGAGAATGTCGAGCATCGTCTCGGCGCGATCGTAAAGCTGCTGTTCGCGCTTCTTGTGCATCCCGACATCGCGCGTCGTGCCCCAGAGGCGGATCAGCAAACCGTCCCTAATGGCCGCGCGGAAGTCGTTCTCCACCAGCATCTCGCTTCCGTCATGGCGTCGGTCCACCGCCTGCGCATGGTCGAGGCGATAGTTCGACCGGACGAGGTCGCGTACCATCTGCCGGTTGATCTCGGTTGCAGGGAAATAGCGGGAAACCGGCTGCGTGTTGAAATCCAGCCCATCCGGCAGTCGGTAGAGGCGGCCCATGGCATCGTTGCAAGCCCGCCAACTGCTCCGGTTCTTGAATATCTGTTCGACGATTTCCTCTTGCGCGAGCGATGTGTCGACCGGCTCGAGAAACTCGATGCACCAGCAGGCATCGGTGGCGGCGCCGATCATCTGCGACAGGATTTCCACCCGCTCCACCAACTCTGCGCCAACACCGAGCGCTGCCGGCGTCAGCGGCTGCTTGACGACTGCAAGACCGTTCAGCCCGTCGACAAAGGTACTCGCCACCATGGGCATGTCGCCATGGGCCTTGGAATTCATCCACACCGGAAAGCTTTGTTCGGCGGTTTGTTCGCCGCGGGCGATGGCGCGGATGAGGGAGGCGGACTCGCCGCTATAGACACTTTCGAGCGGCGTGCCGATTATCGATCGAGGGTTGATCGCCAACGTCTTGGCCTCCCGATCGTTGACGCGGCAGACACGGCCTTCGAGATCGATCCAATCAATTAGGAGGCTGTCCATGTTGAAGGCCGTGTTCATTCGTTCGTTCATACCGAGGCCCCTTGGTCGCTCCAGCCGCTCGAAGGACTGACTGCGAAAACGCAGCAATCCAGCCACAGGCAGTGGCAATTGCAATGCTCTAACTGGATTGGCCGAGAAAAATCGAAATTTGCAAGCGATACATGCGCAGATTCGCAGCGTAGTGATGCGGTTTTGCGAAGTGCCGCTTGCGATTTGGCGCGGCTCGAAGACCATTTCCTCGGAGAAACCAAACATCATGGGGCAAGGTCACATCCTTCCCACTGGTCATTGCTTACAGGAAGGGAAAGGCGCTCGGTCCAGCCGGACGGTGGCTGGTGAAGGAATGTGTCGCTCAATGGGAGTTGGCCGATAAACCTTGAGCGCCGGAGATAGGCTGCCCTTCGCTGCGCTCGTGAGCGACAGCCGATCGCCGCGGACAGAGACACAGGCTATCGCCGATCGCTTGTCCTCGCTAATACGCTCTGCCAAGATCAGTCGCGCTGAGCGCGTTCGCCGTCAACACGAAGGTGAATACCTCGATATGGATGCCTGCATTGAGGCCTCGATTTCACACCGCATCGGCGAGATGCCGGATTTCCGGGTCTATGGCCGGTCCGAGCGTCGCAGCCGCGATTTTTCGGTACTTGTCCTGCTGGATGTATCGCAGTCGACAGCAGACCGCATCCACGGCAAAGATGATACCGTACTCGACCTGGAACGATTTTCGACCGCTCTTCTCGCCAAGACGATTTCCGCTGCAGGCGACCCTTTTGCAATTGCCGCGTTCTGCTCCGACACCCGGGAGGACGTTCGGTATTTCCGGATTAAGGACTTCGACGAAACATACAACACCTTCGCGAGGTCACGCCTTGCAGGCATTCGCAGTTGCCTCTCGACCAGATCGGGAGCCGCCATTCGCCACGCAGGAGCGGATCTTGCGAAACGTCAGAGTCATCGACGGCTGCTGCTGGTTGTGACGGACGGGGAGCCATCCGACGTCGACGTCGACGACAACAGGTATCTCGTGGAAGACGCGAGAGCGGCCGTCCATTCGCTGAACCGCAAAGGAATCGATACGTTCTGCGTCGCACTTGATTCTGACGGGAGGTCTTGTGCCGATCGGATCTTTGGACGCGGGGAACCGCAGCAATTGCGAGTGTCGGACAACTGCCAATTCAGCTGCCGACTATCCTTTATCGTCTGACCAGATGAACTACGTCGCCGGCTGACTGAATGTTGATCAGGCCGCTTTGGACGCCGCAAATTGTCATTCCCTGATAAGATCGTTCAGCGGCACCGCGGATTCCCCGTTTGCCCCTACATCCAGAATAAATCCTGCGGCGATCATCGTCTTGAGTTTTCGGATGGACATCGCCACATCCCGTACCGGTCCCAAGGCGCAAGCGCCTCGCAGCAGACCATGCTCAGTCAGCGACAAAAAGAGCCTTGCGGCACCGACAGTGCCTGAGACGGTCAAAGAACCGTATGCCGGCACACCGGCCACCTGAAGCGCGAGGTCGTATTGGTTGCTCCAGAACCAGGGCACTTCGTCGAAGGCTTTCCCTTGGCCAAGCATGTTTCGCGCAGCCGTATCGGCCTGATCTTCTGCATTTCGCCAGTTTTCCAGCCGTAAAAACCTATCAAAAATCCCGCTCTTGTATTTGCAGACATCGCCGCAGGCGAAGATGTCAGGATCCTCCGTTTGCAGAAGCTCATTTGTCATGATCCCATTGTCTACGGCAAGTCCGCCTGTTTCCGCGAGCTCCGTTCGCGGCCTGACGCCCACACCATAGACTACAACTTCGCATTCGATTACCTCGCCGGTGTCCAGCCGAACCGCCGCGACCCTGCCATCGCCTTCCAGCGCGGCAACGCGCACACCGAAACGAATGTCCACTCCTCGACCACGGTGCTCGGAAACAAGTGCGCTCGAAACGTCTAGTGGAAGGCTGCGCGCCATAGCGTGAGGCGCAACTTCCAACACGTGAACGTCACACCCTAGCTCGACCGCCGCTGCGGCGACCTCAAGCCCGATGACGCCGGCACCAATCACAACCAGCTTCTGTCCGGCATGGAAGGAACGCGCGATCGCGTCAGCGTGTTGCGGTGTGCGCAATGGCCAGACGCCATCGAGTTCCGCCCCCGGCACCGCCAATTGGTTGATTGCCGAGCCCGTGGCCAGAAGAAGCTTCTCGTATGGTAGGCGCCGGCTATCACTGAGCAAGACCCTCTTGGTTGAGCGATCGATGCTTTGAACAGTCTCACCAAGCAGAAGCTCGATCTGATTTGCCTCGAACCAGCTTGCGGGAAAGAAAGCGCACTGATCGCTGGTCTTTTTACCCAGAAGCACCGCCTTGGACAACGGTGGGCGGTCATATGGGACGTGAGGCTCATCACCGACCAAACTGATTTCTCCGGTCCAACCATGTTTGCGAAGGGCGGCTGCCGCCTTCGCACCGCTATGGCCAGCACCGACGATAACTACGGATTGCGCGTTCACAATGGAATACCCCAAAAACCAGGCCTAGCCTCAGGACTGACGTGCCTTTTCAGTGCCAAAGGCAATCATGCTGCCGCCGATCAACTCATCGCCCTGCTTCTGCAACATCTCGCCCGCCTCGAGGATATCCCGCGCCTCGCGATTCTGGCTCAGCTTGAACTTGCCGATCAGGCGGGTGATCTCGATTTCGATACCGACGATCGCCTTCAGCATCATGTCGATATAGTCCTTGGGACTGTCGGTCATCTTCCAGGGGTCCGCCTGTGCCGCCTCGTGCGTGCGGGTGAGGCGGGCGACCAGGCCACGCACATATCGCTCGTCATCGCGGATCGTGACGCGGCCGTGCGCATGGACCACGAGGTAGTTCCAGGTCGGGACCTGCTTCTTGAACTCGCGCTTGCTCGGATACCAGTTGGGAGCAATATAGGCATCGGCGGCGCGGAAGACGACGAGCACTTCGTCGCCGGTCGACACATCCTGCCAGACAGGGTTGGCGCGAGCGACATGGGAGTGGAGGGTGCCGTTTTCTCCCTCGGACCTGTTCAGCTCGAACGGAAGGTGGTTGGCGTCGAGGCCGGCTTGGCCGTTTGTGACGAGGATGCCGAGCGGATTCTTCTCGATCAGATCGAAAAGAACCTCTGGACGGTTTTCGGCAAAGTGCGGTGGTACGTACATGTGAACTCCTGGGCGCAAGTAGTTGGCCTCGCTTGTCGCGATGCCGGGCTAGAACTGTTGTTAAATTTCGATCATTTGGAAGTCGGCTTTGGAAGCACCGCAGTCGGGGCAAGCCCAGTCCTCCGGTACGTCGGCCCAGCGCGTCCCGGGCAGAATGCCGTCGTCGGGCCAGCCATCTTTCTCGCTGTAGACGAGACCGCATAGGACGCAAAGCCACGTCTTTAAGGGCGGGTTCTCGTCGATGAGCTTATCAAGCGTCTGAACAGTGTCGTCGCTCATGGGATGCTCCAGTTTCTCGGAGCCGCTAACGGCTCGCTCGATGTCTGGAGCATCCTTGATCCGAATTGGCCCATTTCACAGGACCAGTATTCGTTATTTTCGCTGTACCACACGAACCGTTATGGCATCCCGTGTGGGCTCGGGATGGCTTCAGGCTTCGGCTACGAGGTGTTCGGGCTTGGACAGCGGTCCGCGTATCGCTCCGACGGAGGCATCGAGAACGTCTTTCAGCCGCTGCACAGCGGTTTGGAGTTCGCCAGGGGTGAATCCGCCAAAACCCAGCATCAGGCCGAAACGGGCAGGAGGATTGGCGAACATTGGCGAAAGCGGCCTGACGACAAGACCGACCTTGCCCGCCTCGTCGGCGATCTTCACATCATCGATACCGAGAGGCAGCCAAAGCACGAGATGCATGCCTTGGTCCGATGGCTGCAGGGTCGCCCACGAGGGGAGTTCCTGTTCAATAGCCTTGATCAGCGCGTCTCGCCTTTCCGAATACGCGCCGCGAATCCGGCGCACATGCGCCTCGAAGAGGCCCTCGCGCATATAGCTTGCCAGGACATGCTGATCGGGTGTGGGGGAATGGCGGTCGATCATCGCGCGCGCCCCGGCGAAGGCATCGATCAAAGGCTCCGGCACGATCGCATAACCGAGGCGCAGCGATGAAAACAGCATCTTACTCATGGTGCCGAGATAGACGACCCGGGATGGGTCGAGCCCTTGGAGGGAAGGGAACGGATATCCCGCGTATCGCAGTTCGCTGTCGTAGTCGTCTTCCACGACCCAGGCATTGTTGTTGCGAGCCCATGAAAGCAATGACGTACGTCGCGGCATGCTGAGCGGCATGCCGAGCGGATATTGGTGGGAGGGCGTGACGAAGGCGACGCGCGCGCCAGGACATCGAAGGATGCCCTCCTTGACGTCGATGCCCTGGCCGTCGACCGGGATCCGACAGATTGCGATGTTGAAATTGCCGAGCACGGCCTCAATCCCCGGATAGGCCGGATCCTCGGCCCAGACAGCGTCTCCCCTCGTCAGCAGCACCGTTGCCGCCAGGAACAGCCCCTGCTGCGTTCCCGCGGTGATGATGACCTGATCGGCGGTGCACTTCACTGCCCGCGCCTTGCGGACATACTCGGCTATCGCCGCGCGCAGTTCCGGCAGCCCTTTTGGATCGATGTATCCAGAAGGGGCCGCGGGTCGCGTTGCCCGAACCCGGTTCCCCAGCCGCCGCCACTTGTCGTCGGGCGCGACGTCGCCGGCCGGATGTGCGATTGCAAAAGGCTGCGCTCGCTGCGGTCGCAATGCCGTTGCGACGGCAGCGAGCCGGGCAACATTTGTCGGCAGGGGAAGCTCTGCGGCGGGCGCGTCGAGCATCATTTCCGGTGAAACGCGATCAGACGCGTCCTCATGGACATTTGCGACAACCGTGCCGCTTCGCGCGCGGGTCTGCAGGTAACCTTCCGCATAGAGCTGGTCGAAAGCTTCAACAATGGTACCGCGTGCAATTCCCAGAGTAGCGGACAATGCTCTGGTCGATGGTAGGCGCTCCCCGGGCTTCAACTCCCCCTTCGCAATCGCATCACGAAGCGCTTGCGCGAATTGCTGGCCGATGCGGCCGCTCGTCCGATCAAAGGACCGCAGCGAAGCGATCGTGATTAGGTCTTGCCGCCGCGCCATGACTTTCTGGACCACTTCCTATTTGAAATGTGAGCAACGATGATAGACCAACGACGTCGGAAGATGAAGATCCTTCAGCCAACTGGCCGGAGAATGTGTGCCTAGTTCAGCAACGCCGCGCGAAGCTCATACTGAGGATCGGCGACTTGCTCCGGCGTGACAGGTGCTTGTTTGACAAGGAGCTGGCGTGCCAAAGCTTGGTCGTGAACACTGTTGAGGCTCTCGACGGCGCGCAGCCGGCGCTCTGAGAAATGCCATAAGGAGAAAGCGCCGGCTTCCCCTTCACGCCTTACCGTCAGATCGACGCCATCCAGAAATCCGACCCTCTGAAACTTGCAAAGCCTCTGATTCGACCAAAACACCGGGGGGACAATATAGGGCGCGGGAGCCCCGACCAGCGTCGCCGCGGCTGTCGCCGCCTGTCCATGCGCGTTCTGGATACATTCGAGGCGTACAGGAACGCCGAGTTGCACACTTGGAAATGTGGTGCAGTCACCGACAGCAAGGATATCGGGGTCCAAGGTTCTCATGAACGGATCGACGATGATGCCGTTTCCGCAGGCAAGACCGGCATCATGCGCGAGGTCGATGTTGGGGGAAGCTCCGGTCGCAAACAGGCAGATATCTGTTTCAACCCGAAGCCCGTTGGTGAGCGTGACACCGTGGAGACGGCCGGCCATTGCGTGGATTTCTGCAGTCCCGGCTTCGAGGTAGACGTTGACGCCGGCAGTGCGGTGAAGCTGCTCGATTGCCTCCGCGATTCCCGGCGAGCACGAACGGGCCATGAGCCGCCCGTGAAACTCGACCAGCGAAACATGGCAGCCGATGCTCGAAAGTGTCGATGCCATTTCAAGGCCGATAAGCCCCCCTCCCACGATCACCACTTGCTTAGGGGACCGGAGCGCGTCGCGCACAAACCGGGCCTCGTCCAGAGTGCGCAGGTTGACGACGCCATGCGGGATTGCCCCGAAGCTTTTCGGCAGGCTCCTCGCACGCGCGCCTATGGCAAGGACGAGCGAGTCGTAACGAAGCCGCCGACTGTCTTCGAGTTCAACGGCTCGTTCCCGCCGGTCGATCTTCACGCATCTTTTTCCCGAAAGCAGCCGGACATTTGCGTCCGCGAAAAATCGATCCGGGCGCAGCAGGATGTCGTCCGGCGATAGGTTTTGCGTCAAAAAGGCTTTGGAGAGGGGCGGTCTTTGATATGGTAGATCCCGTTCTCCGTTGATCAACGTGATCTGTTCCTGGTAGCCCATCTCACGACATTTTGCCGCGAGCTGAACGCCCGCATGTGACGCACCGACAATGATCAGTCCTCTTGGCACCGGATTCCTCCCATCTTCCTTTTGGACAATGCATCTGAGCCTACGCGCCCAGACCAGCTCCAGCGATGTCGAGGACAGCCGGCGGCATGGCGGCCTCAAACGCCCGCGCGGCACGCAACACCAACTCATCTGCCCGCATAGGACCGACGATCTGAAGTCCTATTGGCAAACCCTCGCTGCTGTGACCGCAGGGAACGGAAACTGCCGGTAGCTGGGTGATATTGAACGGGTAGGTGAACGGGCTCCAGCGGGTCCAGTCCTCCCCCCATTCGTCGACACCCGCAAAGCCCCGCGGCGGCGTATCCATGCCCGCCGGCAGTGCGACCGTCGGCATCTGCGGCGTGATAAGCAGGTCATAGCTCTCAAAGATATGACTGAGCGAGGCGGACAGCTCCACGCGCTTGCGCGTCAGTGCCTCGATCACGCATGCGCCGCTGATCTCTCTACCCCGTTCTGCTGCGCGTGCCATTCCAGGGTCGCAACGCGACCAATCTCCACGCGCATAGTTCCGCAAGAGAAGTGCCGCGCCGGCTTCCCAGAGGGTCGCGAGAATGTCCCTGGGATCCTCAAGCGCCAAGTCTATCTCATCGACTGAAGCGCCAAGCCTGGCAAGTTCCGCAGCGGCATGTTTGACCGCAGATACGATCTCAGGATCGAGATGGTCTGCAAAGCCGAGGTCAATAGAGCAACCGATGCGCAGACCGCTCAGCTCCTGATTGGAGACTTCTTCATAGTCCGGCGGCGCAAGGTTCCATGCCGTCGGATCGCGGTGGTCCGGCTGGCTGATGACGGACAGCATCGTCGCGACATCCGAGACGCTCCTTGCGATCGGACCGACATGCGCGAGGCCACCCATGGCGGACAGGGGGTAAGACGGCACCCTTCCGTAGGAGGGTTTGAAACCCACGACACCACAGAAACTCGCCGGAATCCGAATTGAGCCGGCGCCGTCGGTTCCCAGATGAAGGACGCCCATGCCGAGCAGGGCCGCGACGGCAGCCCCCGCGGAAGAACCGCCGCTTGTTCGCGACAGGTCCCAGGGATTGCGGGTGATACCCGTCAGAGGACTGTCGCCCACACCTTTCCATCCGAATTCCGGCATCGTTGTTTTGCCGAGAAGGACGCAGCCGGCCTCCTTCAGACGTGCGACCGCCGGCGCATCGAAAGCCGCCGGTGTTTTTGCCGTCAGCAAGGAGCCTTGCCGATTGGGAAATCCGCTCCAGGCAATATTGTCCTTGATCGTGGCCGGAACGCCGTCGGCAGGACCTTTTTGATCGCCGCGCCGCCACCGACGCTCCGAGGCTCGGGCGGCTTTCAAGGCGCCCTCGCGATCGACGAAAACGAAAGCGTTGACCATCGGTTCGAACCGATCGATGCGTTCGAGACAGGCGCTCAAAACCTCTACCGGGGAAAGCTCCCCGGAACGATAGCCCTGCGTCAGTGCCTGAGCGGACAAAGATGCTAGATCGGTCATGAGATATCCTTTGGTGACATGCAGATAGGCGCGCGGCCGTCCGCGAATTCTCCGAACAAACGAAGCCGCCTTTCGATCTGACTGACGACGCCGAAGGATTTGAAGCGCCAGATAGCTTTAAATCGACCGGTCCAGAATCATTCGTAGCGAGCGCCGGACCGGGTCCTGTCGGCTCTGCTAGCCAGTGGTCCTTCTGCGTTCGGCAACAGGACTTGAGCCGATGGACCAGTTTCACATCGTCTGAGCCAAATACGCGGGATTCTGGACCTACTCGGAAAAGCAATTGAACGTGATGATCTCGCGAACTGAAATTCGGAGATGCTCATGAACCAGAGTGTTCGATGTCCGGCCCGTCCACATCCTACGAGCAAGGCGAGAGCCGGTGAGGCGCCGCCGCCGGAGACCGTGTCCGTCTACGACCGTCCGACGCCTGACATCCGGCACTGAAACCCACACATGAGGGACCGCCCAACGCGAAGCCCAAGTCGCGCGCATCCAGACATAATCGTTCACGCCGCATAGACAAAAAAGGGGAACCAACTATGCCATCAATGAAAATGCTTCGCAGATCCTTTATCGCCGCGCTCGCGGCTACCGGCGGCATGATGTCCGTGCCGGCATTCGTCCTCGCTGAGGGCGAGGAAGACAAGGACACGCTCCGCGTCGTCATGCAGGGGGATGTTCGGATTGTCGATCCGATCTGGACGACGGCCTACATCGTCCGCGATCACGGCTACATGATTTACGACACGCTGTTTGCGATGGACGCGAACGGCGAGATTCAGCCACAGATGGTGGATCGCTACACCGTGAGTGAGGACAAGCTCACCTACACATTCACGCTTCGCACCGGTTTGCTCTGGCACGACAACCAGCCTGTCACAACGGCTGACATCATCCCTTCGATCAAGCGCTGGGCGGCACGCGATGCCCTCGGGCAAACCGTGATGACCTTCGTCGCGAACATCGATGCTAAGGATGATCTGACCTTCGAGATCAAGCTCAAGGAGCCGACGAGCCTTCTGGTCTTCGCGCTTGGTAAGCCGTCGTCGAACGTACCGTTCATGATGCCTAAGCGCATCGCTGAGACAGATCCGAACACTCAGATTTCCGAGTTCATCGGATCCGGTCCTTTCGTTTTTAAAGCCGACGAATGGCGGCCCGGTGACAAGGCCGTCTACACCAAATTTGAAGGCTACAATCCTCGTTCCGAGGCTCCATCGGGACTTGCAGGCGGGAAGGTCGCCAAAGTCAAGCGCGTGGAGTGGAGGGTGATTGCCGATCAGCAGCAGGCCGTCAATGCACTCCTCAACGGCGAGATCGACATCATCCAACAGCCCGGGCCTGACCTCTTTCCGCTGCTCAAGGACGATCCATCGGTAAAGATAGTCGATTGGAACCCCTACGGCTATCAGTACAATTTGCGTTTCAATCAGGCGGTTAAGTCCTTTGACAATCCAAAGATCCGTCAGGCGGCACTCTATGCGCTGAATCAGGAGGATTTCCTCCAAGCGGCGATCGGCAATCCGGAATTCTATACAACATGCAAAGCCATGTTCGTTTGCGGAACGGCGCTCGAAACGACCGCAGGCATGGAAGACAAGCTTGATTCGAACTTCGAGAAGTCGAAGCAGCTTTTGGCAGAAGCTGGCTATAAAGGAGAACCTGTCGTTCTTCTTCATTCAACCGATCTCCCGGTACTGACCAATATCGCACCGGTGGCAAAGTCACTTCTTGAGCGTGGCGGCTTTGTGGTCGATATGCAGTCGATGGACTGGCAGACCGTTCTTTCGCGCCGCGTTCGAAAGGATCCGCCGTCCCAGGGGGGTTGGAACGCAATGGTGACCTATTGGTCGTCCGCCGACGTTCTGAACCCCGTAATGGGCGCCTTTTTCAATGCCTCGGGCGACAAAGCGGCCTTCGGCTGGCCAAACGACCCGAAGATGGAGGAGCTGCGTCGACAATTTGCTCTCGCGGGCACGCCGGAAGAACGCAAAAGCACTGCCGAAGCTGTGCAGCTTCGTGAGGCGGAAAGTCCGACACATATCGTTCTCGGGCAATTCAACTTGCCGGGAGCCGCCCGATCGAATGTGGCGGGATGGATTCCGGCAGCAGCGCCTGTGTTCTGGAACATCGAAAAAATCGACGAGTGAGAAAAGTCGGTCGGCCGGCGATCAGGCCGACCGTCTTCCCTCCCTGGAAAGGCGTATGTCCCATGATTCAATATACTCTTCGTCGACTTGCTGCGACTGTGCCGGTAATGCTGGTTGTGGCAGCGCTGGTGTTCCTGATGCTGCGACTGACACCTGGAGACCCTGCCGCCATCATTGCCGGCGACAATGCCACACCGCAGCAGCTCCTGGAGATTCGCCAGAAGCTCGGTCTGGAAGAACCGGTCGTCACCCAATATTTCGTTTGGCTCGGTCAGATCGTCACTGGCAACTTTGGCGACAGCTTCTTTTTTAAGAAAACGGTCTGGGACCTCATTTCGGATCGGATCGAACCGACACTATCCCTCTCTGTCGTGACCATTCTTCTCGCGGTCACGGTCGCGATCCCGCTTGGCGCGATAGCGGCATATCGACAAGGTACGATCGTGGATCGGGTTGTCATGAGTGTCTCTGTGCTCGGATTTTCGATCCCGGTGTTCGTTATCGGGTATCTGCTGGTCTACGTGTTCGCGATCGAACTGAAATGGCTCCCCGTCCAGGGTTATCAGAGAATTACGGGGGGGATCGGTCCCTGGTTCAAGAGCCTTGTTCTGCCGGCCATAACATTGTCCGTTATTTACATCGCGCTAATCGCTCGCATGACGCGGACGAGCATGCTGGAGGTCCTCTCCGAGGATTACATCCGCACTGCCCGGGCGAAGGGGCAGACAGAAGCGAAAGTGCTCTTCGGACACGCGCTTAAGAACGCCGCCGTGCCCATCGTTACGGTGGTAGGGCTTGGTGTCGCGCTGCTCATCGGCGGTGTCGTCGTGACTGAAAGTGTCTTCTCCATACCCGGCCTCGGACGCCTTACCGTGGATGCAGTGCTCGCCAGAGACTTTCCGGTGATCCAGGTAATCATTCTTCTTTTCGCTTTTGTCTACGTCCTGATCAACCTGATCGTAGATCTCTCATATACGATCTTTGACCCGAGGATAACTCATTGACCGCACACACCTCAGTCCGCTCCTTGCCTGAACCGGAAATCAAGCCCCTCAGCGTGCGTTCCGCGCTCGTTTACAAACTCCTCCGCAACCCTTCTGTTGTGATGGGTTTGATTATCGTGCTCGTGATGCTCGTCGTCGGCCTTGCCGCACCGCTTCTAGCGAGCGTCGATCCTATCGCGATCGACCCAACGGCCAGAAACCGCTTCCCCATGGCGGAAAGCAGTCACCGGCTTGACGACGGGACGCGTTCAACCGTCGCGCACCTGATGGGCACTGACTCGCTCGGGCGGGATGTCTACAGCCGCGTTCTTTACGGCGCCCGGGTCTCTCTGCTCGTCGGTATCACCGTGGCGGTCGTGTCGATCACTCTCGGATTAGCGATCGGTCTGATCGCCGGCTATTTCCCGTGGCTCGACAGGATCGTCATGCGGATCATGGACGGTCTGATGGCGATTCCAGCAATTTTGCTTGCGATCGCGCTTGTCTCTTTGTCGAGTGCGGGCATACTGACGGTCATCGTCGCCATCATAGTTCCTGAAATCCCGCGTGTCGTCCGGTTGGTCCGTTCTGTTGTGCTCTCTGCGCGGCATGAACCCTATGTCGAGGCCGCCGTTACGGTCGGGACCCGTACTCTCCCTCTTCTAATCCGGCACATCCTGCCGAATACGGTCGCGCCTTTGATTGTCCAAGGCACCTTTATCTGCGCTTCGGCAATCTTGGTCGAGGCTATCCTGTCGTTTCTCGGCATCGGCATCCCGCCAGAAATACCCACCTGGGGAAATATCATGGCGGAGGGACGGCAATTGTTCCGGCTCTTCCCGCACAATATTCTGTTTCCCGGGATTTTTCTCGGCCTGACGGTTCTTGCAATCAATATTCTCGGCGACGGTCTTCGCGACGTGCTCGACCCCAAGATGGAGAAACGCGCATGAGTGTGCCGCTACTTGAAATCAGGAATCTCGCAGTTGAACTGCCGCAGTCCGCCGATCGCCCGCATGCGATCGAGGCCATCTCGTTCACGGTTGGGGCAGGAGAAATCGTTTGCGTCGTGGGAGAGTCCGGTTCGGGCAAGTCCGTCACGTCGCACGCTGTCATGGGCCTGCTTCCGAAAGGATTGACGGTGGGAGCAGGTGAAATCTTGCTTCAGGGCGAAGACGTGCTCAAGGCCTCCCCCGCGCGTCTTCGCGCGCTTCGCGGAACTCGCATGGCCATGATCTTTCAGGAGCCAATGACTGCTCTCAACCCGGTCGTCCCTTGCGGCGAGCAAATTGACGAGGTCCTGCGAATCCATACCGATCTCAATCCCGCTGAGCGAAAAGAGAAAGTGCTCGCGATCATGGAAGCGGTCCACCTTCCTGATCCGCAACGAATGTACGCGTCCTATCCCCACCAGCTCTCCGGTGGTCAGCGCCAGCGCATCATGATCGCCCAGGCGCTAATTCTTGATCCCGCGTTGTTGATCGCCGATGAGCCAACGACCGCGCTTGACGTGACGACGCAGGCACAGATCCTCAAGCTTATCGCGGAGGTGCAGCAGCGCCGCGGAACGGGTGTGCTTTTCATTACGCATGACTTCGGTGTAGTCGCCGACATCGCTGACCGCGTTGTTGTTATGCAAAGAGGGAAACTGGTGGAGCAGGGTGGCGCTTCCCAAGTGTTGAGATCGCCAGCGCAACCGTACACCCGGATGCTGATTGACGCTGTCCCGAAACTCAATCCCCCGAACCGAATCGAAAATACCGGGCCAATCCGACTGGAGACGGTCAAGCTCTCGAAATTCTACGGCGCACCCCGTTTGATCAAGGAGGGCGCCGGGGTCCATGCGGTGAATTCCGTCGACTTCAGGTTGCGAGCCGGTGAAACGTTGGGCATTGTCGGCGAGTCAGGCTCCGGAAAGTCAACCGTTGCGCGCTGTATTGCGCGGCTCGTCAATCCTACGTCCGGGGCGATCATTACCGGCGAGGCGGACATTGCGAATCTTCCTGAAAGGCATTTGCGGGCACATCGCCAACGCTGTCAGATCGTCTTCCAGGACCCATACCGATCCCTCAATCCACGCCGCACCGTGGGAGCGTCCATCGTCGAGGGGCCAATCAATTTCGGTGCCACGTCGGACCACGCGCGCGCCCGAGCGCGCGAATTGATGTCTCTCGTCGGTCTTTCACCCGACTCGCTAGATCGCTATCCGCATCAATTCTCGGGTGGCCAACGGCAACGCATCTGCATAGCGCGCGCCTTGGCGATGGATCCAGAGATCCTCATCGCCGACGAGGCCGTTTCCGCACTCGACGTTTCCGTTCAGGCGCAGGTGCTCGAGCTCCTTGAAGACGTGCGGCGAAGGTTCAACCTTGCCATGTTGTTTATCACACATGACCTGCGTGTCGCAGCTCAGATTTGCGATCGTATCCTTGTCATGAAAAGCGGCCGCGTGATTGAACACGGCCCGACTGCAGAGCTCTTTGCGACACCAAAGGACCCGTACACCAAAGCGTTGTTCGAAGCCGCTCCCGGTCAGGCATTCGAATTCGCCAGCGCATCTCCGGTATGAACTCGAAAGGGTTACGAAATGAAATATCCAGACGGTCTCTCTGCTTTTCCAATTACTCCGGCCAACGTCGACGGCAGCGTAGATCTGGGTGCTCTTCGTCAAGTGCTCAGCCCGCTCCTGGATGCCCGAGTTGACTCCATCGGGCTTCTGGGCAGCACCGGCACCTATATGTATCTGTCGCGTGAAGAGCGCTGTCGTGCCATCGAAACTGCAGCAGATATGTCGGGACCTGTACCGATCATCGCCGGCATCGGCGCGCTCAGAACGGACGACGCGGTGCGGTTGGCTCAGGACGCACGGTCAGCAGGCGCATCGGCCGGCCTTCTCGCACCCGTCTCCTACACACCACTGACCGACGACGAGGTGTTCGAGCATTTCTCCACTGTCGCACGTGAGAGTGGACTGCCCCTCTGCATATACGACAACCCAGGCACCACCCATTTTAAGTTCACGTCCGGGCTTATCGGTCGTCTGAGCAGGATCGAGCGCATTGTGGCCGTCAAAAGCCCGGCGCCCGAGCCCGCCGGGATCAAATCGCATCACGCTGAGCTAAGGGCGGCAGTTCGCGACGGCTTCTCGCTCGGCTATAGCGGCGATTGGAATTCCGTAGAGGGCCTGATCGCCGGCGCATCGACCTGGTACAGCGTCCTGGGGGGCCTATTTCCGCACACCTGCCTCTCGATGGTTCGTGCGGCGCAACGAAATGACGCTGATGAGGCCCGACGACTTAACGCGACGCTTGAGCCGGTCTGGTCGCTGTTCAAAGAGTTCTCAAGCCTGCGGGTGGTCTATACGATAGCCGAGCTCAATCACGCTATACACGCAAAGCCACCTCGGCCGATCCTGCCTCTCGCGCCGTCGGCAAGAGCGAAAGTCGAGGCTGCGCTCGCCGGCCTTCCTTCTGGCCTTCGCTGACGGGCGAACCTCATCAGACGCCTGATCCTATCATCCACCCCGCCTCTTCGGGCGGCCATCGAACAAACAAGCAGGACAGACGCCAGGCACACTCGCCTGAACGGTGCGAGCCATCGATTGGCTCCCCTTCAGCAATGAAGTGACGGCGAGCGAGGACAATTATGATGAAAGTGCTCGAGGGCGAATACGACTATATCGTCGTGGGTGCTGGGACAGCCGGCTGTATCGTCGCCAACCGGCTTTCGGAGGATCGCCGAAAGCGCGTGCTACTATTGGAGGCCGGCGGCCGGGACAACTGGATCTGGTTTCATATTCCTGTCGGATACTTGTTCGCGATCGGCAACCCCCGCGCCGACTGGCTGTTCAAAACCGAAGCGGAGCCGGGCCTCAACGGCCGAGCTTTAGCCTATCCGCGCGGAAAGGTGATAGGTGGTTCGTCCGCGATCAACGCCATGATATCGATACGTGGTCAGGCCGCAGACTACGATCATTGGCGGCAGTTGGGACTGAACGGTTGGGGATGGGACGACGTCCTGCCGGTTTTCAGGCGCTTCGAAGACCATTTCCTCGGAGAAACTGAACATCATGGGGCCGGCGGCGGATGGCGGATCGAGGCTCCCCGCATTTCCTGGAAGGTTTTGGACGCGGTCGCCAGCGCGGCCGCCGATATGGGCATTCGAAGCGTCCCCGACTTCAACACAGGCGACAACGAGGGGACCGGCTACTTTCACGTCAACCAGAAATGTGGACGTCGCTGGTCGTCGGCTCGCGGGTTCCTCAAACCTGCGCTGTCACGCCCGAACCTGCGCCTCGAAACCCATGTCACCGTCGAACGTCTGGTCATCGAGAACGGTCGGGCGGTCGGCGTCGAATTCTCGCGCGGAGGCGAAGTCTTGCAAGTGCGGGCCAGTGGCGAGGTCATCCTTTCGTCCGGATCGATCGGGTCGACGCAAATCCTGCACCGTTCCGGAGTGGGCCCCGGCGAGTGGCTCGCGCCGCTTGGCATCGACGTTCGCCTCGACAGACAAGGGGTCGGGCGAAACCTCCAAGACCACCTCCAGCAACGGGCGATCTATAGAGTTCACGGTATCCGGACGCTCAACGAAAGTTATTACTCGCTGGCTTATCGCGCGTGGATGGGAGCCGATTATGCGCTGCGCCGCCGCGGACCTCTCACGATGGCACCATCGCAGCTGGGGATATTCACCCGCTCGGACGCCAGGCAGGAGCGTGCCAATATCCAGTTCCACGTTCAGCCGCTGTCCTTGGAAAAATTCGGCGAACCCCTGCACCGGTTCCCGGCCATCACTGTGGCGGCATGCAATTTGCGACCGACGTCTCGCGGAACTGTTCGACTGAAATCGAGTGCGGTTTTCGAAGCACCGGAGATCAGACCCAACTACCTCTCCACAGACGAAGACCGGCAGGTGGCGGCCGACGCGATCCGCGTCACCCGCAAGCTCATGGCTCAGCCGACCCTACGGCCCTACCGTCCCGAGGAATATCTTCCCGGTCGCGCGGTGGGCGACGATGAGGCATCTCTCGCAAAGGCCGCCGGCGACATCGGCACGACGATCTTCCATCCGGTCGGAACGGCAAAAATGGGATTGGCGAGCGATCCGATGGCCGTGGTGGACGATCGCCTTCGATTCCATGGGGTCGATCGGCTTCGTGTGATCGACGCATCGATCATGCCTACAATCACGTCCGGGAATACGAACACTCCGACGGCCATGATCGCCGCGAAGGGAGCAGCCATGATCGTGGAAGAGGATCTCGCCTGATCCACAGCCACCGCTTCCGTGTGTTACTGTGCGGGCTCGTATGTGTCACGATCAGCAAATACCCGTATTAACCTTCTGGGGCTGGTCATCGTCTTCGCCTTCAAACTGCGGGGCTACTTGATGCAAGGCCTGACCATGGGCTCCGTGACGTGACAGGCATGGTTGGTGCCATCGCTCGGAGAAGGGCATCCGCAATATCACCAAGCGCTATGGCGCTCTGACGGTGGTCCCTCAGCATTCTTTCAAGACAGCGGTCGTGATCGTGGGCGCCCCCGAGTCTTTCTGTTCGACGAGCCGTCATCCAATCTCGACGCCGGGGTGCAGATGCGGGCCGAGATTAAGGCCCTGCACCAGAGGCTGAAAATCGTCACTGTTTGTGTAACGCACGATCAGAAGCAACGCTATTCGGCGCCTTGCTCCTTGAGAAGGCGATAGAGGTGTGCACGGCTGATGCCGAGCAATTCGGCCGCGCGGCTTTTGTTGCCTTGCGTTTGTTTGAGAGCGGTACGAATCTCCGCGTCCGTTTGGGATTGTATTCTCTGTTTGAGAGACGTCGTTGGGGCTGGCTGAGCCGGGTTTGAGGAAGGTTCCGTAACAGAAATGGAAAGCTTGCCGGTGATGAGCATCCGCGTCAGCCCGTTTTCCAGCTCGCGCACGTTCCCCGGCCAGGCGTATCCGAGCAGTAGTTTGCGATCTTGGGCCGTCAAGTTTGGCGTGGGCTTTCCAAGCCGGCCTGCGATGCGCGCAAGCAAGCGCTCGGCAAGATATGGAATGTCTTCTCTTTCTCGCAGGGGAGGGACGTTTATCGACAGCACATTCAGCCGGTGATAAAGGTCCTCACGAAAGCGGCCCGCTCTCACCAGGTCAAGAAGAGGTTTATTGGTCGCGCAGACTATGCACAAGTCGATGCTGACCGGATTGGTGCCGCCGACGCGCACGATTTCGTTCATCTGGAGAACGCGCAGCAGACTGCCCTGAAGCGCAAGCGGCATGTCGCCGATCTCGTCAAGGAAGAGCATGCCGCCTGTGGCAAGCTCGAACTTGCCTGGTTTGCCCTGGCTGCGCGCGCCGGTGAAAGCACCACCTTCGTAACCGAAGAGTTCGGCTTCAATGAGCTCGCTGGGAATGGACGCGCAGTTGACCCACACAAACGGCCCGGCACACCTGTCCGACAGTGCATGAAGCGCATGCGCGGCCAGTTCCTTGCCCGCGCCGGTCTCGCCACAAATCATCACGGGCAGCTCGTAGGCAGCGGCCACCTTGATGGCGTCACGATAGGAATCCATCAACTCGCCCGTGCCGATGATGTCATTCAGGCTGAACTTCGATTGCCAGGATCTGGGATTATGCGGAATGGCGAGTTCCGCCTTCGATATGCGGCTGTAGGTCTTCTTCAAGGCATCGTAGTCGGAAAAGAGGGCAAGGCCGACGGCGCCGATGATCTTGCCGTCCCGGTGCACCGGCACTTGCTTCGTCACCAATTTGTGGCCCCGCACCTCGAGCGGATAGCCGACATGGGTGCCGATCCCGCGTGCAACGAAATGAAGCTTAGTCTGCGGCCCAACCACATCGGTTATGTGGCGCCCAAGGAAGTCATCGGCCTCCCCTCCGAGCAGCCGGCAGTAGGGCTCATTGATCAGGACGATTGTTCCGGCAGTATCGACCGCGACGAGGCAGTCCGAGACATGATCGAGCACAAGCCGAAGAAACCCAGCTTCTTCCGATGAACCCGAGAACCACTCCGGAAGCGTCATCTAAGCCTGCCTTGGTTGGAACCCCGATGAATTGCGTCACCGGTACACTAGCGGCTGATCGTCTCTAAAGCGAGACAAATTATGTCTCCCTTAGGTGACAGTGTGGCGCTGGAGGCTGACGTATAAACGCCTTCTGAGGGGCCAAGCCCCCTCGAAATTTACGCATGTTTCCAGCGCATTAATCAATGTTCTCCTCGAACGCCGCGAACTGGCCCGACCCTTGCGATGCTCCCGGTGTAAAACCGGAAAGGGGAGCAGAAATGATGCATATCGAAACCATGATGATTGGCGATACGGTTGTCCAGCTGTCGGGCGCAGGTTCGCCGCTCGTGTTCGTGCACGGGTTCACGACCACCGCCGAATTTTGGCGGGAGCAAGTTGAGGCGTTCTCGTCCCGTTACAGGGTCATCCGCATCAATCTTCCAGGACACGGTGTATCGCCACGACCAGACGGACGCAGCTACACGATCCCGGCCTTCGCGAATGACATCCTGGCGGTCTATCGCGCACTCGAAATCGACGAGGCCATTCTCGTCGGTCTCTCGATGGGCGGAACCGTGGTGCAGAGCTTCACCCTTTCCCACCCCGAGCGTGTCCGCGCGCTCGTCCTGGTCGGGGCCACACCCCACGGACTTGGAGAGGATGTCAACGTCGACAATGTGCTCATGGCAATTGATGACCTCGGCGTTGTCCAGGCAAGCCAGAATGTCATCGACCGGTCGTTCGGCAGTTCGGCAAGCCGCGAACTCGTCGAATTTGCCAGACAAGAGGTCGCGCAGACGCCGGCCTTCGTGGCGCGGGAGGCGATTGCCTCGCTCAATGCCTCGGACAGCCGGGCCAATCTTCGCGATATCGGCGTCCCCACGCTGGTCGTGGTCGGGAATGAGGACATCATCACGCCACCTGGCGAATCCGTTATCCTCGCAGAGGGGATTCCGGAAGGCCGCCTTGAGGTTATTGCGGACGCGGGTCATTTCCCGATGCTCGAGCAGCCTCAGGCCTTCAACCATGTCCTCGAGAGCTTTCTCGGGGACTGCGATCCTCGTTCTTTTCGGTCGAGTGGCGCAGGCCTCTCGCGTCAAGCCGTTTGACTGGGAGGCTCACATGTCTGTTCAAGAGGTGACTTCACGGGTCACATCACAAGCGCGCGATCTGGACCGCAACACGAAACGGACCGTATTTGCGGCCGCGCTCGGGACCGTTTTCGAATGGTACGACTTCTTTATCTACGGCTCCCTTGCCGCCTTCTTCAGTACGCTGTTCTTCCCGAAGGGCAACGAAACGGCGGCGTTGCTCGCGGCCTTGGCGACCTTCGGCGCGGGCTTCGTCCTTCGACCCTTTGGCGCAATCGTCTTTGGCAGGCTCGGTGACCTTGTCGGCCGGAAGAAAACCTTCCTCGTGACCATGCTGGTCATGGGGCTTGCCACGGCCGCCATCGGTCTGTTGCCGACTTACGAGTCCATCGGCTGGGCGGCGCCTGCTTTGCTGGTGGGGCTGCGCCTGCTGCAGGGCTTGGCTGTCGGCGGCGAGTTTGGGGGCGCGGTGACCTATGTTGCGGAGCATTCTGACCTCAATCGGCGGGGTCTCACGACAAGCTGGATCCAGATCACCGCAACGCTTGGCCTGTTCCTGTCGCTCATTGTGATCGTTCTTTGCCGGTCCCTGCTATCGGCTGAGGATTTTGCCAGTTGGGGATGGCGCATACCCTTCATCGGTTCGATCCTGCTTTTGGTTTTGTCGCTCTACATCCGCCTCAAGCTGCATGAGTCGCCGGTCTTTCAGGAAATGAAGGCGCAAGGAAAAGGTTCGAAGAACCCGATCGCCGAGACGTTCGGTGACGGCAGAAACCTGCGCCTCGTGCTGGTGGCGATCTTCGGCGTCGTCGCGGGGCAGGCGGTCATTTGGTACACGGGCCATTTCTACAGCCTGTATTTCATGACCACCATCCTCAAGATGACTCATGATCAGGCGAACTTCTACCTTCTCGTGGCGCTCACACTCGGCACGCCGTTCTTCCTATTCTTCGGCTGGCTTTCCGACAGGATCGGACGCAAGTGGATCGTCGTGACGGGATGTGCCTTATCGGCCCTGCTGATCATGCCACTTTTCCAAGCGCTCGCGACCTATGGCAATCCTGCGCTGACGGAGTTCCGCGCCAAAACATCCGTGGTGCTGGCGGGCAATGACTGCGACCACGATCAGTCCTTTATCGGACAACTTTTCCGACCGCAGGCAACGACGGAATGCCAAAAAATGAAGGCGTCGCTGACTGGGCGTGCCGTTCCCTACATTGTGAAGATTGACGGCGAGCCTCTCCGAATCCAGATCAATGGCGGTAAGGGGAAATCCCTGAATGAGGGCGAGCTCGTTGACGCCCTGACGCAAGTGGGGATGCCGGCGGCAAAGGCCCCGGTCCAGCCGAATGGTCCGATGGTTGTCCTGGTCCTCTTTGCCTTGGTTTTCCTGGCGACAATGGTCTATGGACCACTCGGGGCTCTTCTGGTCGAACTCTTTCCCGTTCGCATACGCTACAGCGGTGTTTCGGTTGCCCTGCAACTCGGCAATGGATGGATCGGCGGATTTGCGCCTTTCGTGGCAACGGCAGTAGTGCTTACGACAGGAAACATCTTCGGCGGCCTCTGGTACACGGTCGCCTTTGCCGGTTTGACGGCGGTGATCGGTGCGCTTCTTCTGCCAGAGACGCGCGGGCGCGATCTGAACACATAAAGCTCAGAACCGGAGACACGCCGCACACAGGGGACGGCTGCGGATACAGCTCCTCGTCCAACTCCCTTAAAAACCGCATCGAAGAGTCCGGGCGCTTGCCCGGTCTCTTCGGTCACAGCGCGGGTCAGGCGAACCATGGAAACCATGGACACCTCGTTGTTGTGGCGCAGCCACGACTTGTGAGTTCGCAGATCCAGCAATGATCGTCGTTCACCTCTCTGCTCGAAGAGGTAGATCTTAGGATGGATTGCCGGCAGAGGGCGATATTGGTATCGGCGAAAAATTTGAACGACGCATTGAAAGTCATGCTTCCGAACACCAAGCTCATCCGCCGAACCAACCCCCAATGACGCCACGCGTTGCGAGCGTGCACGCCGGGCGTTTTAGAAGACGGCTAAGAAAAAATCATAGACTATCTGTTTTTTAAGCATGCTGCTTATTTAAGCAGCAGCCGCTACAGAGTGCGAAATTTTGGCGGATTCTGCTATCATTTTGGCCGGAAATGCCCACCTCGGCACTATTGCGCAACCGGCTGGTTTTACCCCTTAATGCCGCTCAAGCAAGCGTAGCGGCTCGCCTACAATAGCATCTGTAAATCGAGAACTGGCTCGGATCTGGCCCGCCTTGCGCGGGACGGCGAAGTTATGCCAGCACGGAGTAAGCGACAATGTCGAAGTTGAAAACGACGATCCTGACGGGGTTTCTGGGTGCGGGAAAGACAACCCTGCTGAACCGGATCCTGAGTTCGGGAAGCAGCGAGCATATCGCCGTTATCGTCAACGAGTATGGTGAGGTCGGTATAGATGGACAGCTCGTCGTTCAGACAAAGGACGAAATCGTCGAGCTAAACAATGGTTGCATTTGCTGCACGGTCCGTGACGATCTGATCGCCGCCATCCGCAGCCTGCTCGCATCTGGACGACCGATCGATCGGTTCATCATCGAGACGTCGGGGCTCGCCGACCCCGCTCCGGTCATTCAGTCGTTTATTCTCGACGAGGTTCTATCGGCAAGGCTGGAGCTCGATGCGATCGTGACGGTCGTCGACGCCCGTCACATATCGCGCCAGCTTTCGCAGGAGGAGGCGGTCGAGCAGATCAGTTTCGCCGACGTCCTCTTGCTCAACAAGATCGATCTTGAAGACGAATATCGTTTGATCGAAATCGAACGCGACCTTACGAAGCGCAACCCGCTGGCCCGGATCATCCGCACAAGTTCCTGCGACGTGGAGCTGGCCGACATCCTGGGAATCGGCGCCTTCGATCTCAAGAACATTCTGGCGATCGATCCAAACATTCTGGACGAACATGACCACGAGCACGACCAGACGATCGGCTGCGTTGCAATCCGCGACTACGAAGCTCTCGACCCGGCCGCGCTTAACGGTTGGCTAACCCGACTTGTCCAGGAGATCGGTACCGATCTTTTCCGCATGAAGGGCGTGTTGAACTTCGCCGGCGAGGCGCGGCGATACGTCCTCCATGGCGTCCACATGACCCTGGAAGGACGTCCCGGCAAGATCTGGCAGCCCTCAGAAGCTCGCCTCAGCGAAATGGTCTTTATCGGCCGCAATCTCGACGAAGGCGGCTTGCGCGAGGGCTTCAGAAGCTGCCTCGCCAAGCGGCATGCGCTCGCTTCCTGACGCCTTTATTTCCGCAAATACCGTTTGTCCATTAAGGAGACAGAACATGCCCCCTCTCGTTGCTGCAATGATCAGCCTTGGCATCCTGGGCGCGATCGACACATATATTACCGCGACGGTATTCCCCGTTCCCGTCTGGGTGACGTTCATCGCCTGGGCTTCCTTTTTCGCCTGCGGCGGCGGCCAACGCGGACTGATCAAGAGCATCATTTCGAACTGGACGGGCATCATCATTGCCACAATGACGCTCCTGATCATCCAGTTCGGTCTCGCCCATCCAATCTTCGCTGCCATCTTGGTCGGTCTCGGCACGTCGGCAATGGTGTTTGCTTCCTCAATTCCGATCCTGAACTTTACGCCAGCGATCGTCTTTGGCTTCGCCTCCTTCGTTGGCACGACGGCCGCCACCAACACCACCGTTGTGACCTCCGGCATCAATCATCCAACACTTGTTGCCATGGCAGCCATGCTGCTTGGCGTCGTGTTCGGGTTGCTCTCCGAAATGGGCACCAATCTTCTGGCGGCCAAGAAGCCGGTCACCGCCTAACTCCGCAACGCAGAAAGGACGACGTCATGAAACTGCAACACTATCTAGGCGGTCTTGAGGGTCTTGGCCCCGTGAGTACCGAAACCCGCGTCTTCGTCGAGACCTGGGAAACCCGCATCTTCGGCATCCATACGGCGATGATGGCGCTTTCTTCGCAACTGCCACTTCCACGGACGTCGTCCACATTCACGACCGTTTGGACGTGGGCGGACCTTCGAAAGGGTGCGGAATCCCTGAACCCGTTCGACTACTTCAAATTCCGCTATTACGAAAAATGGCTTGGCGGCATTTCCGGCTACTTCATATACAACGGATATATCACCGCGAAAGAACTCGATGCGTTGACGGAAGAATACTATAACGATCCGTCGAAATCGGTTCCGGCCGCCGGCGACGCGGCCATCGACGATCGAGTCGTGCAGTATCTCGTCGAAGGCGACAGCCCGAAGCGCGACACCAATGTGTCCTTTGATTTCGCAGTCGGCGACTTCGTTTCGATCAAGAACGTCCCCTCCATCGAGCACACCAGACTTCCGGGCTTTCTCCGCAACAAGAACGGCACCGTCGAGACAGTCTACGACGGAGCCTACGTGTACCTCTGCGATACCGGGACTGATGGAATCGGCGCTGCTATGCCTGTCTACTGCATTCGCTTCGAACCGGAAGACCTCTGGCCCGGCAACGCCGAGAAGAACTTCAGTCTCTACGCCGATCTTTACGCGCATTACCTCGAAGCGCCCGCGGCAGCATCTGCCAAACAGGCGGCCTGACCCGCCATCCGATAGGAGCACACTCACATGATCGACCGCTTTCAATATCGCGAGGATCGCGAAGCCTACAGTGCCGCGCGGGTCAAGGCTCTCGAAGCCCTGCTGATCAAAAAGGGCATTATCACGGACAAGACCGTCGACACGGTCCTCGACTTCTTCGAAACAAAGATGGGACCCTTTAACGGTGCAAAGATCGTCGCCCGAGCCTGGGTTGACCCGTCCTTCAAAGACCGACTCGTGGCAGACACGCCGGCGGCGATCGCCGAACTCAACCTGCCCGAGGGCATGGCAGGCGCCGAGGGCGAGCATATGCGCGCAGTCGCGAACTCGCCGAATGTGCACAACCTTATCATATGCACGCTTTGCTCCTGCTATCCCTGGCCAGTCCTGGGGCTGCCTCCCTACTGGTACAAGGATCCGACCTTCCGCAGCCGCGCCGCCCGCGAACCGCGCGCCGTTCTGAACGAGTTCGGACTTCCAGTCCCCGAGGCCATCGAAATCAAGGTCTGGGATTCCAGTGCGCAGATCCGCTGGTTCGTCGTTCCTGAACGTCCTGTTGGCACGGAAGGAATGACCGAGGCCGAACTCGAGGCGCTCGTCACTCCCGAAGCAATGATGGGCGTCGCCATCGCCAAGGCCGCTTGAGGTCGTCGATGATGCTGACCCAGTTCGAACACTTCGCAATCACCGAGATGATGGGGAAGACCGACAATCCTCCTCGCGCCAACGGCTCTCTCTGCTTCGGTTCGGAGTGGGAGCGGTCCTCGTTCGGAATGGCCCTGGCGCTCGCCAAGAACGGCTTTTTTGAATGGGATGATTTCCGCGACGAACTCATCTGGACGATCAAGGACTGGGAGGATGCGCATCCTGTCGATCGTTCGACCTGGAACTACTACGACCAGTTCCTAGCGGCGCTCGAGAAGGCGGTCGTCAAGGCTGGCATCATCGATCTGGAAGAGATCCGGGCCGCGCTCGCGGCCTGATCAAATCAGCAACAGAAACTTCGCAAAGGGCACGCCGCCCGTCTCGAAAGGTACAAAAGATGTCAGTATCCGCATCATCAACCATCTCGACGCCCATCGTGGCGAACTCCGCAACCAGAATTCTTCAGGCGGCGATGGCCGTGTGCTTTGGCATGATCATCGTCGGCTTCGTAGGGTTTTCCCATATCGAGATCGTTCACAACGCAGCGCATGACACCCGCCATGCCAATGCGTTTCCTTGCCACTGAGGGGTCAGCGCAATGTCTTTGTTTCGCTCTATCGTTTTCACCGCCGCCCTTACCGGCGTCATCGTCGGCGTGTCCGTAAGCGCGGTTCAGTTTGCCGGTACAAGCCAGTTGATCGCCAAGGCGGAGGTCTACGAAAAGGCGGGCGAAGCCGAGTCCGGGGCGATCACTGTCACTCCCATGGCGGATGCCCACGTCCACGAAGCTGGTCACGATCACGAAGAAGGCGGCTGGGAACCCGCAGATGGGTTTGAACGAATAGCATTCACGGTGGCGGCCGACGTGTTGACCGCGATTGGATATGCGCTGGTGCTGTGCGGCCTTATCGCGATGCGCGGAAAACCCGTGACGTGGCGCGAAGGCCTGCTTTGGGGATTGGCAGGATTCGCATGTGTCATGATCGCTCCCATGTTGGGCCTGCCGCCCGAGCTGCCAGGGACGCCCTCCGCTCCGCTTGGGGACCGGCAGTTCTGGTGGATCGGAACCGCCCTGGCGACTGCCGCAGGCATCGGACTGATCGCGTTCCAGCGAAAGCCATGGGCAGCCGTGGTTGCGATCGCGGTGATCGCCGCGCCTCATCTGATCGGCGCGCCCGCGCCCCCGGAAGGACTGCATGCGCTGACGCCAGAAGCTCTCCGGCATCAATTCGGTGCCGCGGCGGTCATGACCAGCCTCGTGTTCTGGGCGATCCTGGGGTCGTTGAGCGGGACACTCTTCAACCGCTTCGAATGCGCGGCGTGAGCAACGGCATGATCTGGCGGGAGGACCTCGATGCGCTGCAATTCGCCGCCGAAAACGGTGGCAACTGCATCGTTCATCGCAGAGCATTCCGCGCAATGTTACGGAACCCCCCAATGCAACACGACTGTATCGAGTTCTACGAACAAAACGCCGCAGCGTTTGAGGCGGCAGCCAAGGCGAAGATCGATAATGGAGATGTGCATGAGGCATCCAACTTCCACCTCAACAGCAGGCAGATCCGAAACAGCCTGACAGTGCTGGGACTGGCAGCGATCTTGCATGACCAATTTGGCGAATGACAAACCAGGAGATTAAAGCCATGCGGATCGTCATCCTCGCGCCACCCGGCGTGCAGTCACTCGACATCGTTGGTCCTGCCGAGGTCTTCTGGGAGGCGGCAAGACGATTGGGAGACATGGACGCTTACGATATCCAAATAATGTCGACTGGCGCCCCTTCCGTGGCGGGAACGGGCCAGTTGCGGTTCATGGCCGATCGGACAATCTTTGACGAGGACGAGGATATCGACACGCTGCTCGTAGCAGGTGACCCGGCCTTCTTCGAAATCGACCCCGCTGTCATCGCCTGGCTCCAGCGTCGCGTACCGACGGCCCGACGGTTCGGATCGATCTGCACCGGAGTGTTCCTGCTCGCAGCCGCAGGTCTTCTCGATGGAAAAAGGATCACCACGCATTGGGAATGCGCCGCGAAATTCAGCGCTGAATATCCCGATATCGATCTGGATGCCGACGCCATCTACGTGCGCGACGGATCTCTGATAACGGCTGCCGGTGTCACGGCAGGTATCGATCTCGCATTGTCGCTTGTCGAGGAAGACCACGGCAAGGACACCGCGATGATCGTCGCTCGCTATATGGTCATGTTCATGAAAAGACCTGGTGGGCAGTCGCAGTTCAGTGCGTATCTCGTCGGCCAGATGTCGGAAACGACGCTGATCCAGAAGGCGCAGGAATACGTCTTGTCGAATTTGAACGGCCACCTCGACGTGGAGAGTCTTGCCCACGAGGTCGGGATGAGCACACGGAACTTCGCTCGGGTCTTCCGTAAGGAACTTGGCTATACACCGGCGGAATTCGTTGCAGCCGCCCGCACGGACGCCGCGAGACGACTGCTGCAGGACACCACGCAGCCGCTTCTGAGGATCGCGACCACTTGCGGCTTCGCAGACGTGAATGCCATGCGCAGGGTCTTCACCAAGACCATCGGCGTAAGTCCGAACGACTATAGGAGCCGTTTCCAGACGTCGTCGAAGCCATCGCTGGCCGCGCCGATCAGCGACGCTCAAGGGCGCTCGGGGAGCGCTCTCGCGATGGAGATCGCGTTAGCTACCTCCCACCCGGGCGCGCTCGCTGCGCAAGGAGCGCGAGCGGTCTGAGTTCGACTCGTGGCATCGAGTAACAGCAGGATCTTCCGCGGAGTTCCCCAGCGTCGCCATGGTCGTCCCATCACACTGTCTCGCAGCAACTGCCCCAGGCGATGCTGCCGCGAGTGTCAATTGCGATCTTGGTCAAAACCGCTTCGGTTGGAATGCCGCCTTAGATCCTTAGATGATGTGTGCCGGAGCCGCCCTGGATGACGCCGTCTCCGTTTTTGAAGGCATACTTCAGTCAGCGCATGACGATGCCACGGAACTTCGCCGCATGACATCCAGACGTTCAGAGACATTTTCTTCAATCAGGATCTTCTGCCTGCCCGCATGCTCCGGCAGATCCTCCGGCTCGATAACGGCCTCGAAGCGCTCAAGATGGGGTGCGAAGCGCTTGCGTGGCCGTGTTTGCTACACTGATCACACGATGCCATGACGGTCTCATAGCAATGCAAAGGACATCATAAGTTTGGTCCCGGCGTCATCAGCATGAGGGCGTATGGCAAGACCAGTGAGCTGAATAGCGCTACCATGACCCTCGTTGCACCCAAAGAACCGTCAGATCAAGATTACGATTTTCCTGTGCGAGGCATCATGCGATCGGGTGATCAGCGAGTCGTGCGAAGTTCTCGCCTCGAGTGCAGGATAGGGGCCGATCGTAGTCGGCTATCACCGAAATACCGGTCTATTCCTCCACAGAGTTCCGGCGGAGAGCTCGGCATATCCGAGATTAAAAACGGCGCGCATGTAGTTGGTGTTGAATGGATCGCGCATGGAATAGGGCACTTGAACGTCGATCGAGGCGAGATGGAAACGTGCGTTTGTTAGTTTGGAGTAGTTGTAGAGGGCCGTCAGCGCGCTCTGTGTCTGCGATTTGACGAAGATCGAGTATGCCCTTGTGATCACAGACAGCGTTTTGTCCGGCGTGATAACATATTCCGGCATGAGTGCGTTGTTGGTAATCACATAAAAATCGACGCTTTGCCTTTTGGCTGCCAGACGGGTGCTACTTGTCAGCAGAAATTGTGGAATCGTGAGGACCGGAGACGCGGACCCTCCATCTGAGTGCATTTCCTTGAAATGGCGCCCTTGCGACTCGACCTCAATCATGACCGCCGGATAGACTCCTGGTATGCTTGAAGAGGCCACCATGACGTCCTGAAACAGTCTCAACGCGTCAGGCCGGCCGCTGTTTGCGATGACGCCCATGTTCCACACGACGGCACGCTGGGTGTCCAGATTGGTAGTTAGGATAAGGAGACGGCGGCCTTTGCGATGTTCGGCTGCAACCTGTTGCAATATCGCGGGAGTAATCGAGCGTTCGATCATCCGTCTCAATGGATCGGCTCTCAGCAAGCTTTGCCCAAACAATCCGCCGGCTCGTTTGCTTCGGACAAGGTCTTCGGCGATGCCGCTTGTGTAAAGATGTATCAGGGTGTCGTCATAAGCTGATCCTAGAAATGCAAAAGGTGCAATCAGGGCACCGGTACTGACGCCGGTGACGACATCGAATTGCGGGCGAGACTTCTTGGCGCTCCACGCTGAGAGAACGCCGACGCTGAAGGCGCCACCCGCGCCGCCGCCCGAGATCATCAGAGCGTCGAGTCTATTCCGCTTGGTCGCCGGCGCCCAGTCGAGAGTATTTCGTGGAGCTTCGTCGGGGCGGACGTCGAGATAGGAGCGAATCTCGCCATACCCAGCGACCGAAGCATTTTCCGCCTCCTTTGCGCTAACGGCTCTATCCAGCGTCTGCGTGCATGCGGACAAGATGAAGGCGATCGGAATAAGCGCGATAAGTGCTCGCATGAGGCCCCTCTTCAAGGGCACGCCGTTCCATCACCGGGCCGCCTCCCAACAGGTGGCAGGACGCGCAGGCGGCCCAGGGCCGCCTGCGGGGGTCTACGTCCCGCGGCCCCGTTCCCGGGGGAGGGAACGCGACCGAAGAGGTTGCCACGGAAATCAACAAGCATCGCCTTCACCTGGGTCATCTTGCCAGTCGCTTGCGGAGAAAAGGGTTCGTCACTGAACACGCCCTCGCTTCGAAAGCTCGGGCTTCAATGCGATCGCTGCGTGATCGTTGCATGCATGCGGTTCGTCGTTAGCGGTTTCCTGATCCGGCCCGCGCCCGCGCACGAGGCGCTTGAGCGCCTCCTGCAGGTCGTCGACGAAGGTGAAGATGACAGGGATGACGATGAGGCTGAGCAGCGTCGACATCATCACCCCCCCGATCACCACGATCGCCATCGGCCGGCGGAAACTCGAATCGCCACCCGTCAGGCTGAGAGCGACGGGAAGCATGCCGGCTGCCATGGCGATCGTGGTCATGACGATCGGCCGGGCGCGCTTGTGGCAGGCGTCCACGAGGGCATCGAACCGCGACATGCCCTGGCGGCGCGACATGATCGCATATTCGATGAGAAGGATGGAATTCTTGGTGACCACTCCCATGAGCATGAGCAGCCCGATGACGGCCGCCATCGAGAAGCTGGTTCCGGTCACCACCAGCGGGACGAGCGCGCCGCCGAGCGAGAGCGGCAGGGCCATCAGAAGGGTGAGCGGCTGCAGGAAGTCGTGGAAGAGCAAGACGAGAACCGCATAGATGCAGAAGACGCCGATCGCCATTGCAAGGCCAAAGCTCTGGAACAACTCCGAACTGCGCTGAAGTTCGCCTTGTTCGACAAGGATGACCCCTGGCGGCAGGCGCTGGAGCGCCGGCAGGGCCTGCGCCTCACCGTTGACGTCGCCCAGGATGCGGCCGTTGAGTTCGACGGAAAGGGTGACATTGCGCATTCGGTCGATGCGGTCGATCTCCGACGGACTGCCGCCGATCCGGATATCGGCGATCGATCCGAGATCGACATTGCCGTTCGTTCCAGACACTCGCATGTTCTTGATGTCGTCGAGCTTCGTGCGTGTCTCGGGGCTGAAGCGAACGACGATCGGAACCTGACGCTGCGGCAGGTTGAGCTTTGGCAGATCGGCGGAATATTCCCCATTCGTCGCCACGCGCACCGCTTCGGCGATGGCGCTCGAGGTCACTCCGAGCGCTGCGGCGCGCGCGAAGTCGGGCGTGATCTGGATCTCCGGCGCCTGCCTGGCTGCGGTCGATGTCACCGCGCCGATCCCCTGCAGTGTGCGGAGCTGCTCTTCGAGCGCAGTGCTTGCGCTGTCAAGCGCATTGGCATCATCACTGGCAAGGGTGATCTCCAGCTTCGTACCGTTGCCGCTGCCGACCGCGACCCGCACGCCGGGAAGGACCGCGAGAGCCTGCCGGATGTCGTTTTCGATCTCCGACTGCTTGCGATCGCGCTCGCCGATGGGTGACAGCACGGCAACAATAGTGGCGGATCCGACGCTGCTCGTGGTGCTGGAGTCGGGGCCGCCGCCCGAGGATGCTGAACCGACCGCGGAAAAGACATGCGTGACGTCCTGGAGCTTGCCGACGATATTGGCGGCCTTCGTGGTGGTGGCGTCCGTCTGCTCGATCGTGGCGCCTGGCTGCATGGTGAGCGTGATCTGAGCTCGCGCGTCGTCGGAAGCGGGCAGGAAGCCGGATTTCAGGAATGGGATGGTGGCAAGCGAAAGTCCGACGACGATGGCAGTCACGGCCACCGTCATCTTCCTGTGGCTCATGGCCGCCTTCACGATTACGAGATATGTGCGCATGAGCAGGCCGTCTTTTTCCTCGGTGGGATGGGCCTTCATGAAATAGGCGGCCATCATCGGCGTCAGCAGGCGTGCGACGACGAGCGAGGCAAGGACCGCAACGGCGGCAGTAACCCCGAACTGGCGGAACAGAAGTCCCGGAATGCCACTCATGAAGGCCGTCGGCAGGAAGACGGCGACGAGCGTGAAAGTGGTTGCGATAACGGCGAGCCCGATCTCGTTGGCGGCTTCGAGAGCGGCGTCGACCGGTCGCTTGCCCATCTGCAAGTGACGGGCGATGTTCTCGACCTCGACGATGGCGTCGTCGACAAGGATGCCGACCACCAGCGAAAGCGCCAGCAACGTGACGATATTCAGGCCGAAGCCGGCCAGATACATGACAAGGAAGGTCGGTATGACCGACAGCGGCAGCGCCACGGCGGACAGGATCGTCGCACGCCAGTCCCGAAGGAAGAGCCAGACGACGACGATCGCCAGGACGGCCCCTTCGTACAGCATGTGCATCGAACCATTATAGTTATCGACGATCGGCCCGACCGTGCTGTACGCTTCCTCGATCTGCACATTGGAGTGCGTGGCTGCGAACCGTTTCATTGCCGTGTCGACATCGGCCGCGACACCGCTGTCCGAAAACCCGTTCGAGCGTTTGATCTCGACCGCGACCACCGGTTTGCCGTCGAGATAGGCCATCGAAGAACGCTCCGCGAAGCTGTCCGTGACGGATGCGACGTCGTCGAGGCGAACCTGCTCCCCGTTGGCCAGGGGAATTCTAAGCGCCTTCAGAGCATCGACCGATGCTACGGCGCCGAGCGTGCGCAACGTCTGACGGGTGCCGCCAATCTCCCCAAGGCCACCTGAAGTATCAGCCTGAACCGACTTCAATTGCGCCGACACAGTGGTCGCCGTCACGCCGAATGCGGCCATCGTCGTCGGATCGAGGTCGACGTGAACTTCGCGGTCGACACCGCCGATGCGATTGACCTGTCCGACGCCCGGTACCGACAGGAGCGCCTTGGTCAGATCGTTGTCGATGAACCAGGAAAGCTCGGTTTCATTGAGGACGGCAGATTGGATGGCATAGGTGACCAGCGCCGAATTCTGCACGGTGACTTTGGTGACGCTTGGCGTTTGCATCTGCGCCGGCAGATCGGCCTTTGCGCTGTCCACGGCGTTGCGGACCTCGTTCAGGGCGGTTTCGCTGTCTTTCTCCAGTTTGAAGGACACGCTGATCGACACCGTGCCGTCGGTGATCGTGGTGGTGACGTGGTCGAGATAACTCAACGAGGCAAGATTGTCCTCGATCGTGCGGGCGACCTCGGTTTCGAGCTGCGCCGGCGCAGCACCGTCGAGCGTCGCGGCAACTTTGATGGTCGGGAGGTCCATATCCGGGAAGTTCTGAACCGGCAGATGCTGGAAGGCCAGCAAGCCGCCGCCGGCAAGCATCGCAAAAAGCAGTATTGCCGGTACGGGATTGCGGATCGAAAATTCGGAAAAATTCATCAACCTTCTCCCGCAATCTTCACGAGATCGTTGTCCGACAGAAAAGCTCCGCCCGACGTCACCACTCTCGCCGAGAAGTCTATGCCGGACACGATCTCGACTTCGCCGTCGATGCGGCGGCCGGTCTCGACCCGCACCCGTCTTACCCGCTTGTCCTCGCCGGCCGTGAAGACATAGTTTATCCCGTCACGGAAAACGATCGCCGTCTCCGGAACCGTCAGCGCCGGCGTGGTTGTCAGTTCGATGGTGCCGGTGACGTAAAGACCGGTGCGCGGCTGAACATCCTGGGGAAGCGCCACATAGACAATCGCCCGGCTTGTATTGGTGTTGATCGAAGGTCCGACGAGCCTTACCTTGCCCTGAAGGAGACGTCCGTCCGGCCCGTCGATGTCGACGCTCAATCCTTCCGAGATGCGTGAAAGGTAACGAGCCGAAACCTCGGCCTGCCATTCGACCCGCTGCTGGCGGACCAGACGAAACAGCTCGGTGCCGGATGAGACGACGGCGCCGAGTTCGGCTGATCGCGAGGTTATCAGGCCGTCATCGACGGCCGTGACGGTTGTCTGGTCGAGCTTGATCTTCTGGCTGTCGAGTGCCGCCTCTTCGGACGCAAGACTTGCCGTTGCCGTCTGTTCGTCGGCGAAATATTCGATAATCTTCTCATCCGAGAGGGCGCCGGAAGAGCGAAGCTGCCGAGCCCGATCCGCATTGGCCTTCGCCTTTGTCAGGTTTGCCTGAGCGGTCACGACGGCCGCCTCCTGCTTGCGAAGGTCGGCCAGCACGCTGTCCTGCGACAGCCGGACGAGTATCTGCCCCTTCTTAACAACGGAGCCGACCTCAGCCAGGATTTCGGTTACGCGCAGGCCGCTCGTCTCGGAAGCAATAATGGCTTCCTGCCAGGGCTTCAGCCAGCCGCTTGCGGGAACGGTCTCCGGCCAGTCTCGCTGAGCCGGTGCCACGAGGGAGACGGTAAGGGCAGGTGCCGCGGACTGATCCGTCATGGCGCTGCGGAGGGGAAGCAGGAGCGTTGCCGCAACAAGAGCGGTAGCGAATACTCCAGGCGGTTTTCTCAACGATCCACTCCTTGTGGTCAAAGGCGTTGGTGCCTTTTCCCGATCTGCGCCGACTCGATGAAGGGTTGCAGCTCATGTGGAGGCACCCGATCCTGGCTCGCGGTGATGTCATGGCAGGATAAGTAACGGGGCGAACGTTAAGTGCGGTCAAGTTAGTGTTAAGTTAGGTAAAACTCGGTCGCGCGGCTGTGTTTGTGCTGTATGGCTCACCAGGATCAATGACGGACGAAGTGAATGAACAAGGTTCTCCTCATCGACGACGATGCCGAGCTGACGACGCTTCTGCAGGAATATCTGCTCGAAGAAGGATATGACGTCGTCACGGATACGGACGGTCGCGCCGCCATTGCGGCGGCTGCCGGCAATGCGGTCGATATTATCGTGCTCGACATCATGATGCCTCGGATGAACGGGATCGAAGTTCTGCAAAGGATCAGGAAGCTCAGCCAGGTTCCTGTGCTGATGCTGACCGCAAGGGGCGATGACGTCGACAGGATATCGGGTCTCAATCTCGGCGCCGACGACTATGTGCCGAAGCCATGCTCGCCGGGCGAACTTGCGGCGAGACTGCGCGCCATCCTCCGTCGGGTTGGTCAGCCGTCAGCCGGCGCGACGACCGACACGATAAGGGCGGGAAAACTCGTGATCCATCCGGCCAGCAGGATCGCCGAATGGCGCGGCGAAACCTTGGAACTGACCGGCACGGAATTCAGCCTGCTCGAGGTCCTCGCCCGCAGCGCCGGCCAGCTCGTGTCGAAGCAGGACATTTCGAAGCGGGCCTTCGGCAAGCCGCTGACCCCGTTCGATCGCCGTATCGACGTCCATATCAGTAGCGTTCGCCAGAAGCTCGGACTGAGGGAGGATGGACAATCCTGGATCCAGTCCGTTCGCGGCCAGGGCTATCAACTTCTCGTGGACTGACCATGCCCCGACTTTTCTGGAAGTTCTTCACGACGATCTGGTTGACGATGGCGGCGACTGTGGGCGTGATCTTCCTGCTCGTCATTTTTCTCCAAGGGGTTCCTTTTGCGCGCGAACTGGAGGAAGAGCGGCGAGCGATCGCCCTGAACCTGACAGCAAACGTGCTCGCGAGAGATGGCGAAGATGCCGCCGCGCATTTCGTGCGCACAAGCCAAGAGACGCTTCCGCCTGGCCTGACGATCTCCAAAGCCGCGAAAGCCGATGCTTGTGCGGTTCCAAAAGCCGTCGACACAAGATCCGTCCTGAAGGACGGGGTTTGCTATCAGATTTCCCTGCCGGCCCAAGCGACGTTCACCTTCGAGAACTTCGGCCCGTTCTTGCCCTGGCTCACGATCCTGATTTCGAGCACGATATCGGCAGGCGCACTCGCCCGATACCTCATTCGTCCCGTCGTGCATCTGCGTGATGGCTTGAGTGCGCTCGCCAATGGCCGCTTCGATTTCCGCATCGGTGACAAGATGGCCGGCCGGAAGGATGAAGTCACCGCGCTTGCGCATGACTTCGATTCCAGTGCCGCCCGGCTTCAGGAGCTGCAGGATGCGCAGCAGAGGCTGTTCCATGACGTGTCCCATGAGCTGCGTTCGCCCTTGTCCCGTCTGCAGGCCGCTGTCGGCGTCCTCCGGCAGAGCCCGGCGAAACTCGGCGCCATGCTGGACCGCATGGACCGGGAGGTCGAACGGCTGGACGCGCTGGTCGGCGAAGTTCTGACGCTTGCCAGATTGACGGCGGGATCCAGCCGGCCGCTGAAGACGCACACTCTTGATGTCATCGAGCTGCTGAACGAAATCCTCGGCGACGCGGCATTCGAAGCCCAGGCACGGGAGGTCTCGATCACAACCAGTGTCGAGGGCACCTTCCGCGCCGAGGTCGAAGGTGAGCTGATCTACAGGGCGCTCGAAAACGTCGTCCGCAACGCCCTCAAGTATACGGCCGAGCATTCGCGCATATCAGTGGCTTGCGAGGCGACGGCCGACCGCCTCAAAATCTGCGTCACGGATCAGGGACCAGGTGTCAGGCGAGACGAACTGGAACGGATCTTCCAGCCGTTCTCACGTGGGACAGAGGCTGTGCCAAGAGGCGGATACGGCCTGGGTCTGGCAATCACCAGGCAGGCCATCGAGCGCCACGGCGGGCGTGTGCATGCGTCATTGCCTGATACCGGTGGCCTGGCAATCACCCTGGAGCTTCCCAGGAAACCGATGCCCTATGGCTTGGCTGACGACCACGCCTGGCGACCACTCGACGAAGCTTGAGGCGGTGGTGGACGAGGCCGCGCAGCTCGGTGGAATCGAGACGTGCAACCAGACTTTACCTAACTTTACAGTGTCTTTACCGCCATTAACGTTGGCGCCGCTAAGCCTGAACCTACGATCCCGGTTCAGAAAGCTCGCCAGTGACTCCGTCGCTCTGCACAAGAATACCATCCCTCCGCTACGCCACATCGGCACTCACGCTTCTGTTGGCAGGCTGCGTCAGCGGCCCGGATCACGTCCCCCCACAGACGCCGCTTCCTGCTAAATTCAAAGAGGGTGGTGGCAAGAGCCACGGCGATGTCGTGACGGCGCAGTGGTGGACGGCCTATCGTGACGAACAGCTCGACAGCCTGGTGGCTCAGGGCCTCAGCGAGAACCTCGATGTGCTGCAGGCGATCGAGAGCATCAACGCGGCCTCCGCCAATGTCACGGTTGCCGGGGCCGGCGGTCTGCCGAGCCTCTATGTCGACGCATCGCACACTGTGTCGGGTGAGAAGGGTTCTGAGCGTACGACGATCGGCACCACGAATACGACAGGCGGCGAGGCCAGCCTTTCATGGCTGCTCGATCTCTTCGGCCAGTACCGTCGCTCTAGAGAGAGCGCAATCGCCTCGCTTGGGGCCGCCTACGCAACGGCCGATGATGCGAAGCTCTCCTTTCTGAAGGACCTCGTCTCGAGCTATGTCGACGCCCGCTATTATCAGCAGCGCGTCGCGCTTTCGAAGGCGAATTTGAAATCCCGTCAGGAGACCTACGAACTCACGCAGCTGCAGCTCAAGGCAGGTGCGGCCTCTCGTCTTGACGTCGTTCAGGCCGAAGGCCTTGTTCGGTCAACGAAGGCAGATATCCCCGGCCTCGAACAGAGCTTTACCGTTTCGGCCCACCACATCGCCTTGCTCCTCGGGATGCCGGCGGCCTCGCTGATGAATGAGCTGCAGAGGAGTGCGGGCCAGCCGGTCTTCCGCGGCGACATTCGAGCCGGCATTCCGGCCGATCTCATCCGCAACCGTCCCGATATCCGCAAGGCCGAACGCGATCTAGCGGCGGCCGTTGCCGATATCGGCGCTGCCGAAGCCCAGCTCTACCCGTCGATCTCCCTATCCGGGTCGATCTCGCCGAGCTGGGTCAAATCATCCGGTGCCAGCGGTGGAACCCTGACCAGTTGGTCCTTCGGACCGACGCTCAACCTGCCGATCTTCGATGGCGGCAAATTGCGTGCGAATGTCGACATCGAAAAATCCGATGCCAAAACCCAATATCTCGCCTGGAAAGCGGCGGTGCTGAATGGGGTCGAAGAGGTGGAAAACGCCCTGTCGGCCGTTCGCCATGACGCGCAGACGTTGGAGCCGCTACGCAGACAGGTGGAAACCGCCCAGGAAGCGCTCGCGCTTTCAACGACGAGCTATACAGACGGCGCCTCGTCGCTGCTTGATGTCCTGGACGCGCAACGATCCGTCTCCGATGCTCAGGCAAGCCTCGCAGCCACCGTGCAGCAAGTTGCTAAGGATTATGTGGATCTTTATGTCGCCGTGGGTGCCGGCTATCTGTCCCGACAAGCGCCTGTCGCTTCCGAGCGAGCGGCGAAGTCGGGCTGATGGACCACCTGGCCACCCGCGGTGCAAGGCAAACGGCGCCTGCGGACCTTGGATTTCACGATTTTACTCAACTTTACACAGGCTTTACAGCCATTAACGTTGGCGTCTCTAAAACAGAACCCACAGTCCCGGTTCAAAAGATTCGCCAATGACCTTCAACGTTCAAGCAGTGGAAATTCCCGTGCAGGCGGCAATCTGCGCCGTCCTCTTCGCTTCGCTCTCCTCCTGCGCAAACGTCCCCTTACAGGAAGGGACGTCCCTTGGATCCTACACGGGAATGGTGGCATCGGGCGGCTCTCTGACCAAGGCGAAATTGCGCGTGAATTCGCCGGTCGTACTCGCCGCGCAGACAGTGCGCATCGTTCCCACCACGGTGGAAAGTGCTCGCGGCTCCTTCGACGCCAAAGACCTGGCACTCCTGACCAACGCCGTCGACCGGGCGCTGTGTATGGGCCTCAGCAATCGGTTCAAGGTCATGGGTCTAAACCAGCCGGCGGACCTCGTTGTCCACGCGATGGTCACCGACATCGTCGCGACGAACCAGGCGATCGCCGCGACCTCCACTGTCGCCACGCTCGGCGCTTCTGTGGCTCACGTTCCAATCCCGAGGATTCCGATCGGTCTCGGCGGTTTGTCGGCAGAAGCCGAAGCGGTCGGCCAGGACGGTTCTCAGCAGGCCGCGATGATCTGGTCACGCGGCGCGAACATGGTGACGACAAAGGCACGGATATCCGCGGTCGGGGATGCCTATTCCCTTTCATCAGCATTCGGCGCCGATTTCAGCCGCATGCTGGTGAAGGGTCAGGACCCGTTCAAGGGAACGTCGTCCACCCGGTTGATGCAAAAGATCAAGGCGGCATTCGGCAGCGAGCCGAAATACGATGCCTGCAAGGCATTTGGAGCTGCGCCCGGTATCAAAGGGGCGGTCGCCAGTCAGTTCGGTTTGCCGCCAAGCTGGAGCGACAAGGGTGCGACGGCCTCTCAATAGCTGCCGACAGTCCTCAATCACCCGCAGCGCCGGCGACTGCGGTACTTCAGCAAACAATCATGAAAGGACATCGACATGAAGAGATATCTACGATTTGCGGGGGCGGTCATCGCAGTTCTTGCGGCGAGTCCGTCGTCCTCAGCGCAGGAACAGTTCCTGCCGTCTGAGAAGGCCGCCGAAATCCTTGCCGATGGAGCGCCCTGGTCGGCACTTGCGCCGGATGGCAAGACTCTCAAATTCACTCTGAAGAAAGACGGCACCGGAAGCATTCGCGGCCCGTTGCCATTCACGCTCTCCATCACCTGGACGGTCAAGGACGACGCGATGTGCATATCCGGCAAGATGGGCACACGATGCCTTCGATTCCGGTCGGTTCCCGGCGGACTTCAGGGATGGGACGGTGAAAAACCGGACCTGAAGTTTAGCCGTTGATGGCAAGCCTGCCTCTGTGGCGCGTAACGAAGTTCAGGAAACAGATCACGCTTTTGAACGGCGTGGGTATGAGGAAGACTGATGAAATATCTCCGGATGTTCACCGCGATCTCGTTGCTGCTGGCAGTGCAATCGGCTGCCATGGCGCAAGTTGGGCCGCCCATTCCATCAATTCCAGGTCCTCTAGGGCCGCCACCGTTTGTCATGCCTCCTCCGCCTCCTCCGCCTCCTCCGCCGCCAGCTGAGGACTATTCGATCCGATATGACGGAAGACATTATGACTGGTGCGCGCGCCGTTATCGGTCGTATTCAGCCTATGATAATAGTTTTCAGCCCTACGGGGGCTCGCGCAGACAATGCTACTCCCCCTACAATTGAGTTGGCACGGCTCTCGCTTCGTTGGTGCGGTTTGCCCTATCGGCCTGATATCTCCGGGATGCGGCTCGCGAGCTTGAGATGTGGCAGGTCCAGCATGCGTCCGTCGAGCTGAATGACGCCTGCGTCGGGTCTGGCGGCAAAGGCGGCGGCCACTTTCCGCCCCGGCGATTTCGGATGAATCCGGCGTGAAGGCGTGATTGATCACTTCGACCTGGCTGGGTGGATGGCCATCACGCTGGAAAAGCCGTCGCGCCGCGGCATCGGGAGGGGAGTTCGAGCGACGCAGCTCCATCGCCTCAGTTTCCATGCAGGGTATCACCTATGAAGACGGGCTTCGGCATCGTCACCGTGTCATAGCCGAGATCGGCGACGAGCGCGCCGAGCGTGATGTCGCCGACCGAAAGGCCGACGGTGAGCGCAAAGGTGAAGGTGCCGTTTACGATGATCCGGCCGAATTCGGCGCCGGCCGCATAGTCGGCATCGAGATGCAGCGGTTGCGGATTGTGAGAGAGCGTCGTGAAGAGCAGCTTGTCGGCCTTGGTGACCGTGCGGCGGATGTCGTGGGCTATGCGGTCGCCGACCGTCCTCTCGTCGAAATAACGGCCGGCCATCAATTCTGCTCCTTCACAATGCTGACGATCAGCTGGTTTTCCGGGACCCTGACCCCGAGGAAACCTGCAATTTTTCGACGATGCCGTCGAAGGGCGCACGCAGCGAATGATCCATTTTCATCGCTTCGACTGTCAGCAGGCGGTCCCCCTTGGCGACACGATTGCCTTCGGCGACATCCACCGAAATGACGAGGCCGGGCATGGGCGAAAGGATCGCGCCATCGCTGGCACTCTGACTTGCCTCGACTTCGTTTGCGATGGGCAGGCTGATCGGCCAGGCATTGCCGGCGTCGAAAAGCATCGTCGTTTCACCGATCGTGACGGCATTTGCCTCAAGCTTCGGACCTGATTGCCCCCGAAGGAGGTGATCGCCGATACTGACGCGCACTCTATTATCATCCAGGCCGGCGATGCGGAACTCGGCAAGCGCGGACCAGGGAAGCCATCCGTATTTCTCGAAACCACAGTAGCCGCGGTGTCGATCGCGGCTTTGCTCGGCGCCGTCCCCACAAGCCTATCGCCATGGCGGTCGAGGTAGCCGGTATCGGACTCAGCAGCGCAAAAATCCGGATCGACGGCGATGCGGGCAAGCAGGCCGGCATTGGATGTGACCGGCCAGACCTCGATGCCGGCACACGCGGCTGCGAGCTTCGAAAGTGCGGCGTCGCGGTTCGGCCCATACGCAACGATCTTGGCAATCATCGGGTCATAGAAGGCGGGGACTTCATCCCCTTGCTCGACGCCGCCATCGACAAGGATTGTTTCTGGCAGTCGCAGAGGGCCGGGTGACGCCAGGGGTCTGGACCGCCGGGGCGATAGTGGTTATCTGCAGGGCTTGTTGCGATGCTGAAAACGTCGCCGAAACATCACCGCAGACACCCAAGGCCTCTCAAAGTGAAAAAAGTCCAGCGCAGCTTTGCCGTCGAGTATAGATCTGGTCGGCGAAAACTCAATTCCAATCCGAACTCGATCTGGGGAGACGTGGATCTCAAGTCCGTTGCGCAGGATCTGCAGGACGAGGCAATGCCATTCCTGCCGGAAACTTCCCAGGTTGGCAGCACCGGAATGTCTTTCGCCGGAGAACAACAGGCGGCGGCGTTGTTGACACCGCCGATTGAGCAGGAGACAAATGCATCGGCCTTACAGGAGACCATAATGGCCGACGACAACAATACGATGACTGACGCCGAGACGCCGGCCGTAGCGGCGCCCGCACCGAAGAAGGAGCGCAAACCTCGCGCCAGGAAGGCGGCGCCTGAGACGGCCTCAGCCGCAGTTTCGGCGCAGCCGGCAGCGGCTTCGAATGCCGCAGCTGGAAAGCCGAAGAGAGGACGCAAGGCAAAGTCTGACGAGGGTGTGACAAGCGTCAAACGTGCTCCGAAGGCCGTGCAGGCAGCGACCGCACCGTCGGTGGCGGCAGTCGATGAGTTTGCGGATCTTCTGCAGCTGGAAGAGGAAAACCAAAGACTGCGCAAGCTGCTGGCCGAGAAGCTCCGTGCTGAAAATGCCGATCTGCGAAAGCGGCTCAACCTCGGTTGATTGGCAGCAGCCGGTCAAGCGCCGGCCGCATTCTCATGCTTATCGAGACGAACATCTTGGCGGCGGCTAGTCCCGCCGCCAACGCTTTTGCTCGCAGCCTGCATGCGGGGTAGAATACGAGGTCGAATAAAATGGCGTCTCCATGGAAACTTCTTGCCCGGCTTGTGTCACCGCGACGTCAGCAGCGCCGAGAACACGGCCCGACCGATGACGTGAAGCCGGACGTATTGGCCATCGCCAAACCGACTGAAACGGCTGCCGACAACGGGCTCAACACCGCCGATCCTCGGGTCGACGAAAAACCCGCCCTTCACGATCAATCGGAGGCGGTGTCAGCGGGCCCGGATCATTCCGAAGAAACGGCAAGCGGTATCCATGGCGCGGCAGATACCGAAGGCGCCAGGCCCGTGGAGGTGGCTGATCCGGCCTTGTCCGATGAGGCCGGTACGGCCGAACACGACGCATTAAAACCCTCTCAGACTGGCGAAGGTGCAACGCGAAAGCGCAGCACCCGGGGCCAGAAAGCGGCAGGGGGTGAAGCCGTTCCGCCACCCTCTCCAGCCGTTCCGGCCGTTTCTGACGATGCAATCCGCCTTGATGAAGAGATCAGGCTGCTGCGGGACCAGCTGGCGCGCAAGCTTCAGCTGCAAAATGCACAACTGAGGAGGATGCTGGAGCGGTTCGAACGCTGAACGTGTCATTAACCGCTGCGCCCGACCGGCCAATATGCCCTCAGCCGGCACGACTATCGGACACCACCGTCAACGATATCTCCTGTCAGTCGTTGCAGCTCGAGAAAGAGAAAGCGGGTCTCAAGCAAGTTGACGATACGGAGCACGGTTTCGACCGCGTCCAGCGGCTTGACGAGAAAATCCTTGGCTCCCAATGACAATGCCCGGCGTCGCGTCGTTATTGACGTGTCCGCCGTCAGCACGACGATGGGAACAAAGTTATGCGGACCGACAAGACGGGAAAACGCCTCCAGCAATTGAAACCCGTCAATGTGCGGCATCATGAGATCTAGCAGCACGATATCGGGCTTTATGTCGCGGAACATGTCCAGCCCACTGCGCGGGTCGAATGTAGAACTCAGCCGTTGAAAGCCCTCGCGTTGCAGAAGGCGCGTCATGAGGGCGACATTGGCCGCCTCGTCGTCGATGATGAGGACCTTTGCGTCGGCGGGAATTTCGATAGTCGTGTTCAATTGCATCCGATGGCTTCCACGGACTTTATAAAAAGGCGAAGGTCAAGCGGCTTGGTGAGATAGTTCGTGGCCCCGGCCATCATCGCCTTCTGCCGGGTCGCCACCGTGGCATCGGCACTGATTACCACGACCGGGATCGCGCGGGTCCTTCGATCGCTTCGCAACCGCTGAAGAACATCAAGGCCGCGCATATCCGGAAGATCGAGGTCGAGAAGGATGAGGCCCGGCTTGTGCTGCAGAGCCAGGGCCAGGCCCAGCTCACCAAGCATTGCCGGCATCACACGGCAGCCAAAACGGCGCGTCAGCACATTCTCGATCAGATTAAGGCTCTGAGGATTGTCCTCAATGCATAGTACATTGGCAATCATGATGTCGCCCGGTACCGACACAACCGCATGCGTCAGGCCCATTTCTTCCGCCATCCTTTCCTCAGTTGCGATTGGCAAATGGAGAGAAAAAATCGTTCCCTGCGCCGACGTTCCCGTAAGATCCAATCGTCCGCCCATCGCTTCCATGAGATGTTTGGACAGGGCAAGACCCAGCCCCGTGCCGTCTGTCGTGCTGCGTTCTTTTCCAAGCCGCTCGAATGGCCGGAACAGCCGTTCCACGCCCTCAGCCGAAATGCCGGATCCGGTATCACAGATATCCACCACTAACACATCAGAGCCAACTGCGCGCGCGACGATCCTGACCTCGCCGCTGGCGCGATTGAACTTGATGGCATTCGACAGGAGGTTCAGAAGAACTTGTAACAGCCGCCGGCGGTCGGCGGTCGCAAATGTCTGCCCGAGTGGCGTATCGTCGAGACGCAAGTCGATCGCTCGTTCCTCTGCCAAAGGACGGGCGAGCGCCAAGGCCTCCTGCAAGACCTCCCCCGCATCGATAGTGTCGAGCACCAGGTCCATCCGTCCGGCTTCGATCCTCGCCATGTCGAGGATCTCGTCGATCAGGCTCAACAGGTGCCGGCCGGCTGTCAGAATCTGCCTGACAGAAAACTGAGCGTCCGGATCTTCCATGTCCATTTCGAGGATCTGGCCGAAGCCGAGGATCGAGTTGAGCGGCGTACGCAATTCGTGGCTCATCCGCGAAAGAAACTCGCTCTTGGCCTGGCTTGCCCGCTCAGCTTCCCGGCGTGCCGCCTGCAGGGTTTCCTCGGATTTCTTTCGATCGGTCATGTCCCGGGTGATTTTGGAGAAGCCTCGTGAATTGCCATGCTCGTCCTTCAACTCTGTGACGACGACATTGGCCCAGAAGCGCTCTCCATCCTTGCGAATGCGCCACCCCTCGTTCTCGACCCGGCCGAAGGCGAGCGCCTGTGCCAGTTCCTGCGCCGGATGTGTTTGGCGTGTATCCTCCGGATAAAATCTGGAAAAATGCCCGCCTATGACCTCGTCTGCCCTATAACCCGTAATCCGCTCAGCGCCGACGTTCCAGCTGACTACACGGCCCGTTTCGTCCAAGCCGAAAATGCCGTAGTCATGCACGCCGTCGACCAGTAGGCGGAACCGTTCCTCGCTTTCGCGCAAAGCTTCTTCGCGCGCCTTGAGCAAGCGGCTTGCCTCCTGAAGGGCCGTTGCAAGCGAGCCAAGCTCATCGCGTCCTGCCGGAATCGATTGGAGATCCTGTCCGCTGGCCAGCTTGTGCGCCTCCTTCTGCAGTGCGCCCACGCGCCGAACAATGCCGTTCGACATCAGCATAATTGCGCTGACGCCCCCGAGCAGACCGAACAAGGCGCCAACCAAAGTGATCCATTTGGAGCGGTCACGGATGGCGTCTGCTTCACCGGTGCGCGCGGCCAAAAGAAAATCTTCCCGTTCGCGCATCTCGTTGATCTTTGTCCGAAGCGTGTCCAGCAAGACCTTGTTGTCGAGGAGGGTTTTGCGAATGTCGTCCAGGGCCGGTTTTTCCGGTCGTCCGCTGCCGTCACGCAAGGCGCTGAGGCCTGCCAGTTTCTGGCGCACCAGCGGTTCCATCTCGTCGAGCCGTGCACGCTGTTCGCTGTCCCTGATCAAAGGACGCATGCTGGAAAGCACCGTTGGCAGTTCTACGCTTGCCTTGTTGAAGGGCGCCAAGAACGCCTCGTTGCCGGTCAGAAGGAAACCGCGCACCCCCGAGGCCGCCTCAGCAAGCAGTGCGTGCAGCTCCAGGATATCTGACTGGATGGCGAAAGTAACGCGCACATAGTTTTCCGCCCGGCGACTTTCCCGGTCGGCAAGGAAAACCGAAGCCAGCGCGATCAGGAAGCAGATCAGCGGCACGGCAATGACGATAAGACCTTTGTAGGCAAGCGGCTGGTCCAGAAACCGCTTGGAGATGGAGGCGGAAAAGCGTGAAGCGATCATAGGCGGTCCCGATCCACAAGGCCGGCCCTTACCGCCATGACCGCCGCCTGCGTTCGATCGGCCACCCGTAATTTGTAGAGGATGCGTTCGACGTGCACCTTAACGGTGCCGGGTGAAATGTCGAGCGACTTGGCGATCTCCTTGTTCGTTTCGCCGGTGGTGAGCCGGACTAGGATTTCACGCTCGCGAACGGTCAGCCGCTCAATGGTGGTTTCACCGGGTGTTTCGGGAGAAACACGCCGAAGCAGGCGACGCATCAGGTCGACGTTGAAGAAAGACTGCCCCGCCGCGACATTGGCAATCACCTGCAGCAACTCGTCGCGCCGTATGTCCTTCAATGCATAGCCGCTGGCCCCAGCCTTGATGGCGGCTTCAAGATAGTCCACGCTGTCATGCATGGTCAGCATGATGATGCGGGTTTCGGGCGATCGGACTCCAATCTCCGCTGCGGCCTCGAGGCCATCCATGCTGCCCATCCGTATGTCGAGCAGGGCAATATCCGGTCGGAGACTCTCGCTGAGAGTTACCGCGCTCATGCCGTCTGGCGCCTCGCCAACGATCTCCAGGTCGGGAGCGCTTGCAAGCACGGCGACAAGACCCGACCGAGCTAGCTCATGATCGTCTGCAATCAATATTCGGTAGCGTTTCAAGCGAGTTCCTTTGCGGGACCGGAAATAGGCGCTCGAGCGACGGCAACCGTTCCTTGGCCGGGACCCGATCGGATTGATATGGAGCCGCCGATCAGTGCCATTCGTTCGCGCATGGCCGACATACCGACGCCCCTTCCATCTTGCTTGACGACGAGAGCGTCAGCGATGCCGCAGCCGTTATCCGCGACGGAGAGGGTAACAAACTGCGGCTCGTCCAACGTAAGCCGCAGGTCAATCCGGCTGCAGCCGGAGTGTTTTACGGCATTTGCCAAGGCCTCCTGCGCCACTCTGTAAAGGCTCACCTCGAGCGCGCCGGGCAAGCGGTAGCCGTTCAGGTCCGAATGAAAGCAAAGCTGGACCGACTGGATANAAGGCTCACCTCGAGCGCGCCGGGCAAGCGGTAGCCGTTCAGGTCCGAATGAAAGCAAAGCTGGACCGACTGGATATCGTCCAGGCGGGCGCGAAGTGCTGCTTCGAGGCCGAGATCGTCCAGTTCCGCGGGACGAAGGGCACCGATTGCGCC
>NZ_FWER01000043.1:48297-49455 GCF_900169785.1 Rhizobium sullae | reverse complement strand
CGTTCCGGTCGCGGGCGTCGGAGGCCGACGTCGCGACACTGGTCGACCGCGCGGCGCGGCATTTCGGCGCCGCCGCGGCCGACGACGGCGGGGCCTACCTGCGTCCGCGCTGCAGGGCGCTGCTCGACCTGACGGCGACGCCGCCCGCCCTCTCCAGATGCCTGGGCTTCGCCCGCGCGCTGTTCGCCGCGCTGTCGGCGCGCGGCCACCGGGTCCGGATCGCGCCGCCCTTCGAAGTCTTCGTGCGGGCGGAGGTGGACAGGCGGGAGACGGCGGCTGCACCGGAGTATCCGGCCGGACACCGCGCCTGGTCCCCGCTTCGGCCGACCGTCGCCTATGTCGCGCAGGTCGCGGTCGGACTGGCGATCGTCGAGACCTGCGAGTACGTGGTCATGCACTACGTCGGACGCGGCCGCTTCGTCCGGGAGGCCGAGTATGCGCGGCTTGCCCCGGCGGAGCGGGCCGGCCACACCTGGAAGCGGAAGATGCACGTGCCGACGGGCCGCCTCAGGCTCGTCGCCTACTCGCCGGTCCACGGCCTCGACTGGCGGCAGGAATGGACGGAAGCGCCGCAGGCGCCGCTGGAGGACCGCCTCGCGGGCATCGTCGACGACATCGAGGCGGCCGCGGCTGGCCTTGCACACCGCCTGGGCGGACCGCGATCCTGATGCTGTCGGGGTTCCGCCCACTCGGGCCGTCCGCTTTTGCCGGTCGGCTGGTGCCCCGCAGGCCCCACAGCGCCCCTCCGTCCGCCGGAAGCGGCAGAGATTCGGTTCATCTCCGGATCCGGTTCGCGTTCGGGCGTTCGGGCGCGCCCCTTCGACCGGTCCTGGCGCTGCGGAAAATGCAGACCTCCCCCGGGGATCATCGAGGACGACAAGAACCGCGCGAGTCCATGGACCGCCCGGGCTCTCGTCAGGCAGGTGACGCCGCCAATGCGCGCCGATCTGTTGACACCCTGGAACGACGGAGTCACGGTGACCACCACATGAGCGCCATGCTCATGATTCGCATTCATTGATGGAGGCACACACAATGCTTAGAATCGGAGAAGACAGGGCGAATTCTTCATGGGCTTCGATCATCCGCCATGCCCGTGCCGTCGAGCGCCTGACGGGGGACCTGCGCCGCGTGATCGACAGCAAGTCCCTCCCCCAG
>NZ_FWER01000043.1:0-48282 GCF_900169785.1 Rhizobium sullae | reverse complement strand
GCCAGCCAGACGCCTGTCGTCGAGCAATGGTTCATCGAGAAGTTCATCGTGCCGACGCTGGTGGGGTTCATCACGTATCCCGGCGACAGCGGCGAGCATCACGGGGAGCGCAGTTCGATGAGCTTCACCGCCCCGCTCCACATCTTCTCGCTTCAGCAAGGAATCGCACGCTCGTCCCAGCGCTGGTACCGCATCGGTCACCCCTCGCCGGTGGCCGAGGACTCGCTGCGGCGATGGAGCGTGGACGGGGAGATCTGAGAAATGGGGAAGAACTCATCGCTGGGAATGCTCGAAGCCGGGCAGTTTCGAAAGATCTGGCAGTCGCCGGCGCTTTTCCTAGCCTACTGCTGCGTGGGCAGGGCGTTGCGGTCACAGCACTTGCTCAGGCGGGGGCGCCCGACCATCGTCGTGCTGATCGCGGAGGCGGCGATCAATCTGGGGATCTACGAGGCGGCGACCGAGTTTTTCGTGAACGGCCGCTCCCAGGATTGGACCGAGACGCGCCCTCGCAAGGCGCTGGTCCATTCCATCGAGTCCAAGCCACGCAACAAAAGCCCGACGCCGGAAGGCAATGAGCTTCTTCGATCCTATGGGAAGTTTCCTGCGATCCTCGTCCTCGCCAGGCACAGAAGGGACCTGCCGATAGAACTGGCGGCGGCGGCCGACGCGGTCATCGACTTGCCGCGGCCCTCGGCCGCGCACATCGTGGCGGCCCGGTCGCTGCTCGGCCGAAACCCGATCCGGCCCGACACGGCGGAACTCCTCGCCGGCAACGACGTCGTGATGCTGGCTCCGGTCGTCACGAAGTTCAGCCTCACATCGGACCATGCGCGGATCCTCCGCTCCTCCGCGCCTGGCACCACAGCGGACGACGAACCCAGCCTGGAAGAACTGCCCGGATACAGGGGCGTGAAGCCTTGGGCGCGTTCCTTCGCCAAGGATTTGGAGCGTGCGCGGTCAGGTGAGATCGCCTGGGCCGATCTCGATCGCGGAATCCTTCTCCACGGCCCCCCCGGAACCGGCAAGACCCTCTTTGCCCGCGCTCTCGCGAAGATGTGCGGCATCCCGCTGATAGCGGCATCGGTGGCGAAATGGCAGGCCAAGGGACATCTCGGGGATCTCCTTGCGGCGATGAGATCGACCTTCGAGCAGGCCAGGGAATCGCAGCCGGCGATCGTGTTCCTGGACGAGTTGGATTCGATCGGCGACAGAACGAAATTCTCGGGCCATCATGTCGGCTATCAGACCCAGGTCGTGAACTCGCTCCTGGAATGCATCGACGGCGTCGACGGGAGGCAGGGAATCGTAGTGGTCGCAGCCACCAACTTCCCGGAAGCGGTCGACCGCGCCCTCCTCCGAAGCGGCAGGATCGAACGCCATGTCAGAATGGATCTGCCGGACGAAGACGAGCGCGCGGAGATATTGCGTTTCCACCTGCGCGTCTCGGCCGACGAACAGGAGATTCGGACGATCGCCACCGATCTCAGGGGATGGAGCGGCTCCGACCTGGAGAAGCTGGCCAGGGAGGCAAGGCGAATTGCCAGGGCGGTGCGGCAGCCGGCCGGTCCCGCCCACGTCGCCGGAGCGCTGCCGCCGCTCCAGACACTTTCCGCGCAAACCGCGCGCCGCGTCGCGGCGCACGAGAGCGGCCATGCCGTTGTCGCCATCGCGCTCCAGCCGGGTTGCAGGGCGAGCGTCTCGATGCGCAAGCAGTTCAGGACGTTCTCATCCGATGCACCCGTCCAGGGCATGACGCGATACCTGGACGATCCAGGAGGGCTGGAGACACGGGCTTCGCTGGAAGTGCAAATATGCAGAATACTCGGGGGAACTGCGGCGGAAGAGGTGCTGTTCGGCGCACGATCGGCCGGTGCGGGAGGGGGGCGCGGCAGCGACCTTCACAAGGCAACATCGATCGCCACGCGGATGGTCTGCAGCTACGGCATGGGGCGAAGCCTGTCATTTCTGGTGGAGGACGACCATCCCGGCCTGGACTGGAGCGGCGGCATTCCCGCGATGGCGAGAAGGGAGATCGACGGCATTCTCGCAGAGCAGTTGTCGCGGGCGAAGGCCATCGTCAGGAGTCATCTCGGCGCGGTCCAGGCCCTGGCTGGACAACTGCTGGAACGGGAGATCCTCGAGCCGGAGGACGTGCAGGCCATTGTCCGGAGGCATCCGCCGGACCGACCGAAGAAAGGTAACGTCCGCTAGCCGTCGCCGAATCCTTGAGCGTCTGTGTCGACTGCGGACGGGCGCCGCGTCATGGCGACGCCCGGACCATGCTCCCGCGTGGCGTCGATGAACGCCACGCCTTTGGATTCGAGTGCCATGCGCACCTTGTCGACGGCCTCGACCAGCACGTTGTTCTGGCCTTGCTCGATCCTTACGACGATCTGCCGACTGACGCCGGCTAGCTCCGCCACTTCCTCCTGACTGAGTCCTGCCAGCGCGCGTGCAGCCCTGAGCACGCGCATGATTTCAGAGATCGAATCCATGAATGGAGCAGGCTGTAAATCTACAAATTTGTCAACAATTAAGGATTCGGCCGCTACGGCAACCATCGTATAGTGAAGTCCGGACTCGGGCTGTTCCTGTCCATCCTCGGGCAGCTACTGAACTCTTACTAAAATAGGATTGGCAAGGATTTGTGCTGAGGCTCGCCTGGATGATTATTGCCCCTGTCGTGAACAGAGCAAATGCGTTAACGGACGCCGTGACAGCCGCCCTGCCCTGCTACGAGTCTGTGCGGTGCATATTGCGGCAATTTCTTCGATCTCTCACAGCTCCTCCAGGGCAGCCGCATGGTGATTGGATCCGAGAGTTCTCGATCGGACATGGTTTTTGCCTCGACCCGTCAGCGCAAACTCGATAAGTCGGCCCGACCTGCGGGCGAGGACATTTCGGAAGCGGCACCAGTCACGTTCGCCGTGCAGGCCTTGCCACTTATTTCTTGCGGGAGCGCCTTAGCGGCTCCCTCGGCTTGCCCTGCGGCAGAAGGATCCTGGGCCTAAGTGCCGAGCTGAAGCCGACCACCTCCAGCGCCTCCATGACCGTCATCCCCTCGAATGCATTGGGCTCTACCCGGTCCTTGGAGGTCGCGGCCTTATCAACATCGTTTTTGGTCCGTCTATTCATCCGCTCCTCCGAACATCACTGCAGCTTAGCTTGCAGGAGACCGGCGTCAACCATGGAGCAGCGCCTGAGGTGCACGGGCGTCAGGAACGCGCACGATTGTGAACAGGCTCGGCCTCGTCTCGGCTTTAGCCTCTCGAGCAGCTCCAACCCACCAGTTCCTTACAGCGCGCCCGCGTCTGAGCCGATATGCGCCAGCTTGCGCCTGGGCGCGCGGCAACACCTAAGCCCGTAGCTCAGTTAGATAGATTTGCCGATTCCGATTCCAAAGGCTGAAGGTTCGAAGCATCACCAACGCTACGTCTGTTGTAGTGCTTGGCATCAGCGTCCACCAGCTTGGCATAGTGCGCCCGCGTAGGTTTGCGCCTGAGAGCCCTGGTTTGGTAGTTTCTGCGCGTTAGGTGTGCGCCTGAAGCGTCAAGCGGGCGACCTTGCCCCAGATGACCGACTCTTCAACGCCGTCGAATGACGGTTTCCGAAGACATTGGCGGCATCAAAGTTACTGCTTTCTAAGGAACTTTGACCTTTCTCGTTTAGGAAGGTTTTACCGCGTCCACAACCAGACGAACGGGCGCGCCTAAAAATTACAACCCATTAATTCCCCATGCCTAGTAGGTGGGCCGCACCGCAACTCAGGCAGGTCAACTATGCTCGAAACACTGATCGTTCCCGATCACCACCCTCTCTATGAAAACCCCAACGCCATTTACGTGTCTGACGAAGACACCCCCGCCAACAGCTTGGATCGACTTCGAAGATGTGACTAGCTATGGAGCCGCAAGGCTGATTGTCCAGCTCGGTGTTTGATTCCATCGGGTAGCGCACCACGGAACCCTAGATTCCGAATGCTGCCCCGAGAACAGCGACTGATCACAACCAGAGTAATCCTACAATTTTGGCAGCGTGCCCATCGACATCGTATCGAGGCGCACTGCATGCGCAAGAGCGGAGTTTTCCAATGAATTTGGAAGCAATTGAGGTTTTCGACGAGCTGTTGATGTGGTTCAGGCAAAACTGGGTGGAGCAAAGAATCTGAAAATCGCCATCGACCACGAGACCAATTCGAACGGCAAAGCGAAGCCGGAACTGACCGACGACGCATCAAAGATTTTCGCAGCCGCGGCCCGTTCGAGAGCAGCTCGGGCCTTTGTCCTCTCTCCCTCGCTGAGGGAGGCGGTCAATATTGCGAACAGAGGCTTCGAGCCCGGGGATACGCGATACCAGTTGGAGACAATATTGCGCACCGACCTGCGCGGGCGAGTGCTTACCCGCACGAATCGCGACTGGTGCTTTTATGCGGGTTGGTTCCCAAAGCACCTGCCGCGAGCGGTCGACGTTCGTACGCTGGCAGCCACTACCATTGCGAATGGCGACAAGGACCGCCCCAGACAATATTCGTTGGAAGCGAACCCAGTAGCCTTCACGGACCTGTTTCACCAGACCATCTTTGCTGCGGAATCCCCATACGGCCTCATACTCTCGGAAAAGCTTGTCGGCGAGGTGGTCGATGGAGTGCTTGAAACCGCGCCGGATATCCGATTGCTGTTGGCATCCGCTGACGGACGGCTCGGCTACAAATTGGGTTCGACCAAAGAGTTGCTTGTTTCAGGCTCACTCATACCGGAGCAATTGATCTACCCGACTGTAGCGCCAGATGTCTCCGACGAATTCGATCCGGTCGCGCAGCCAGAGACCAACACCACTCCCGGCGGCCCGGCGGATCACTCGACCACCAAGACCCTGGGGCGATAAGGTCTGCCTGCGCGACGCGGGCAGTTGACGAGTGCATCCGCGGGGCAGACCCTTGTTGATGAAATCCATAGAGGGAAAACCCATGAGCGACGCCGAACGAGCCGACCAAATTGTCAAAACCTTCGAGGAAAGAATTCGTAAGAAAGTCTCGTCGAAGGAAGAGAAGAGCCGCACAATCCCTAAGGCGGGAGAAAGGCAACTTGCCGGAATGCAGACACGCGTTTTTTCAGTGGGGGGAAAAGTTGAGTCCGAGCAAGTCGATGCCAGCGAGAGGGACTACATTGTTGAGGTCCGCGTCCGAGCGCGGCGTCGGTTCGTCAATTGTCAAGATCCGTCGGCAGCCGGATTTCAAGGTCTCCTCGATGATCAAGTGAAACGCCATTGCAAGCGATTGCTGATCGATACCCTCAGGTTCCGGAAGCAAAACGCGCGCCCAACGAAGGCGCAGCGCGACCGACGAGTTTGCTTCAGCTCATGCGCATGCTCGGGTGATCACACCGGACAACGAAGTAAAGTCGGAGGCGGATGAAGCGTAGCTCATCTCTCGCACTGCGGAGCGGCAACTCGTTTCCGCAACAAGGCTGCTTCTTATCACGGACGCGATTTTCGACGCGTACGCAGCCTTTCCAATGCTTTCTTGGCAGGTGCGTTCGGCTGGTTCGCCGGAATGACTGGAGGGTCATCGAGGTCGAACACGACGCTGTCTGGATCGTTCTCGCCGATCTCCCACGCCTCTCTCACTACGAGTGAATACTTGCCGAGGACGGTCTCAAGCATCGGACGAGGAGCCGCGGTGAGTGACGGCAGATAGGCAGGCCCGATCAGGAATCGTCCATGGTCCTCATAAGACTTCAAGAACCGATCGAGATTCTCGGAAGAGTCGGGAGTCATCACCTGATATCGAGAGACGAACTCGAAAAAATTTCCCGACTGTTCGCCGAGCTTGTTGGGATCGGGTCCGACGATTACCGCATAGGCATGCGGGTTCGACGATCGAACTCGGCGGATGAAAGCAATCCGGATGTTTCCGTCAGGATCATCGAGACCATACAGCGCCTGCCAGGATTCGAAGATCGCTCTGCCCGGATCGGCGTTGAGAAAGGCAAGGCACATCACTGGCGGAGGACCGTTTCCATCGACCGTCATGAAGAAGACGGCCCGCCACTTACCTGCATTCCATTTCTCGATGTCGATCGGACTGATCACCCGGAAGTCGCTGTGCCTCATGCGCTCGGGGTCGAACATACCTTCCGGCGGTTCACCTTCGCCGAATACGGCGGGTTCGTTGCGTTTATCCTCAGCGGTGTTCCGATGAGATGGCTTCCAGGCGCGGTCCCGCAAGACATCGTATCGAATGTCTTCCTCTTCGATCCACTCGTCGATCGTCGGCGCGCTGCGATCACCGAAAATCACACCGATATTGTTCGGAACGTTGGAGAACGTCACTGCTCGGCTGAAGCCGCTCTCCTGTTTGATGACGGTTCGGCCCCAGCCGTCGAGGTCGTCCGGCTGGACAAGCCTCTGGAAGATCTCTGTGGAAGCCTTGGCCAGCCAGTCCGGATACGTTCTGGTTTCCTCGACGGTGCGATATGTCAGGCGCCCGCGGTGGGTCACCGTACCCACGGAGCGGCCATTCTCGTCAGCGAAGGTCAGCTTTGGCGCGACCCCGGCTTCGCTGACAACTCTCACCCTTAGCCGAAGCTTGTCGACCATCGGAAACATGCGGTGGCCGAGGCTCGTCGCCAGGATGCACTCAATGGTTCCAAGCAAGCTCTCGCTGATCGAGATCGACGTTGTGTTGTTGTCGCAGACGATTTCGATCTCGCAACCGAGCACCTTCGACCGCAAGATCACCGATGGAGATAGTAGGTAGTCAGGAGTTTCGGCGACACCGAGTTCATTTCCGACGGCGGCAAACTGATCGAAGAAGTCGGCGTATTCCTCAGGCGGCACCTCCTCCGGAACCGAACCCTCCTCGCGAAGAAGATCCTCCTGGCCCATCAGATGCAGGAGTGCCATGCGTGCCTGCAACAGTCCTATGCGCTCCAAGCCATCAGGTAGTTTCGCCACGTCGCCGAGGACATCGAACGGCGTTCTCAGCAACAGGGTTCCGATGACCCCGCCAAAGCGCGTTTGCTCCCGGGAGAGAACCTCGTCGCGCCTCGCTGTAGGCAGTCGACCAGAGAGAACTGTCATAAACATGTGGTAGGCATCGAGGATGTATGGGATTCGTCCGAGTTGGATTTCAGTCGCCAGCCATCTCACAAGCGTCCGCGGCGAGAGATCCGATATCGAGCCCGAGCGCTGAAACTCGCCGCAGTGCATGGAGACCGCCGCAAGCGCGTAGTTCCGTGACGCCCATAGCAGTCCGGCTTTCTCGTACGCGGCGCTCGATCCTACGAGGGCGTCGATCAGCTCATGCCTGTATTCGGCCTTGACCAGCAGACTGACAGCGCGGCCGAACCAGCGGATCGCCTCATACGGCAGATCCTTTTCGAGCTTCTGCCAAGCGCGCTCGCAGTTGCGTTTCGCTCCCTCGCCTTCGCTGCGGCGCTCGACAACGGCGTCCGTCAGGGCCTCGTAGAGACGATCGAATTCATCGCATTCGGGAACGAAGTGCCCGACCTCGGTAAGGGTGTCGGCCATCTGTTCGAACGGAAATGTTCCGAGCCCTTTCGAGTCTTTGATGACTTCCGTGAACTCGTCCCACAAGGCGCGAAGGCTGCCATCGTCGATCGGATCGACCGTCGTACCGTTCACGTACTGGGTCAGCCTCAACATGAGCGCCAAGGCATGCGCGTGCAGTGCATTGTTAGGACGCGAACCGTCGGCTCTTACGGCGGCAAGTGCCTCGTCCAGACTCCGGGTGCGCTGATCCAGCTTTGCATCATCCCGACTGATCGTCCCAAATCGTACCGCTGCGTGGAAAAGCGTGAGAAGATTCGAAATGCGCTCGAGATCAACGGACGTGTCGCTAGGCAGCGCAAGTCGTTCGACCTCCTCGTACAACTGGCTCAATGTCTTCACGTCATCGAACCAGAAATACGTGGTCCAGGCCCAGTCATAAGTTACGGCCAGCTCCAGTTTCGGTAGCGAGTGTTCCTTCGCCAGGCGCACGGCTCGGAGGAAGCGTCCATCGACCTCGTGCCGCGGCTTTTCGACGCCGCGCGCGAGCAGAGCCGCCGTGTGGCAATCCTCGATCAGTGCAGAAGGGGCGACCTTGTATTCGGCTCCGTCCGCGATCCGCCGCTCAAGCTTTTCGAGCTCCCCAAGCCGCCGGGCGTCTTCCGGCCCGATTTCCGGAACTGCCTTTTCGGTGCCTTTCCCCACGCCAAGGATCTCGACGGCGATATCGATACTGTCCCCTTCGAAGACCTTCTCAAGGATCCAGGTTCGGTCAAGTATGGTTACTGGGATTCCGTGTTGAGCCTCCAGCTCGTCTTGGATCCCGGCGCTGTCCTTGGCCGGAGCGAACCTGCTCGTGATGAAGATGATTCTCGGATACGAACGACCGGTCCCGGCGATCGATGCGACATCGGCCTTAACCTTCGCCTTCCAGTCCTTCTTCGCACTAAATGCAAACGCGAAGCGCTGATCGGCCGCGTCGATATCCGGGAGCCACCAGCGGAGAGCGACAATTCTGGAGACTGGGTGAGTCTCGGCGTCGGTCTTTCCGTCGCCGCCGCCGATGGGTCCAGTCTGGGGCCGAATATTGGGCGAGATGAACTTCTCGGCCAGCCTCTTGGCAAAGGATTCGAAAACGCCTTCATCCTTGCGACTCGTCAAGGATTCGAGGTGGTAGGACAGGGTGTCCCTGTCTATCGCTGGCGCGGAGCGCACGGTGGTATCCGAGAACAAATGCGGTCGCCTTTGCCGCATGTATTCAGACGGTTGGAAGATCCGTTTCTCGTGCGGTTCATCGGAAAAATCAGACATGCGCCATGCTATCGCAAGAGCTCAATGTCTGCGCTGCGAGACTAAGCGATAAAGGACTTCCATCCCCAATATTCTTGCTCGCAGTGCGACGACGGTAGAAGATTTCCTTCTCGGCGGGGGCGTGGGACTAAATTCTGGGGGTGAATGTCTCGAAGCCACGGCGTCCTCTTTCCCGACGACGCCTGAACCGCCAAGGATTAAGCGCAGGCAAGATCATTACGAGGGACGAATGGGCAAAGCGAGGCAACGAAAGTTCACAGGCATTTCGCCCGAGCTCCGGCAACGCATGCTAACGCGTGCCAGAACCGAAATGCAAGAACTCGCAAAGCAACTCTACGACATCGTTTCGACAATGCCACCGAAAGATCTGCTCGGTTACATCTACGGGCAGCGTGCCGTGCGTGCGATGTTCGCGATGGAGGATGCCGACGGAGCGGCGTTGTGGTCTCAGAGCATCGGCAGCGATCAATTCGTGCTCGAGTACTTTCACGCAATCCTCGCCGCGTCGCCGCCGCCGGACGAACCTGTCTTCGATGAGGAGAAGGCTGCTGCGTTGCACGACATCGGCGACAAGCTGCGTTCGAAGGCGATGACTTACGCAATTGCAAGCTCCGAGGTCTTGGATGAAGGTGTCTTCGGACGGAAGACCGGCGATGTCGAGTTTCGTGCGAAGACTGGATGGGTTCTTCTTCGAGGCCATCGGTATCAGGTTCTCGAGGAGGAGTTCTACGCCTACGTTCTGCAACCGCACGACGATCTCCTTCGCGAAGTATATGGAGTAGGAAGCGCGGAGATCGCTGCCGGGTTTCAGGCCATCTCCAATGCATCAAGAGAAGGCCAAGGGATCGCGTTTGAAATGCTCGCCCGGAAGGTCGACGAGACGCAGGAATTCGCCGAGGCTAACGGCCTTTCATTCGAGTCCGCGACCGATTCATTTCTTCAAAACTCCGATACGAACGAATTGGCTTTCGTCATGGACGATGCGATGCGTGGTGGGATCTGCAATGTAAGCAGGCACACCAAGCTTCCCGAAGCCCTGCTTTCCGATCTCGCGTTTCGTCGCGGAGAGGAAACCGAATTCTTCGCCGAGGGAGAACTGTCAGGAACTCCCTATCGCACCCTTCCCGCTCGCAAGAAGCCGCTGATCGAACTCGAGGGACAATACTACGCCGTCGATCCCTGCTTCACCCGCGATTCTGGCTACCGCGCCCTTCTTCATTGCCTCCGCGAACGTCGACGCGACTACAAGAAGCAGTTCGACGATCGCCAGAGGGATCTCACGGAGAACGCCTTCCATGACCTGTTGAAGGCGCAATTGGATGGCGCGCAGGTGCTCCGCGAGGTCTATTACCGCGATACCAAGACACGTCAGTGGGTGGAGAACGACACACTGATCATGCTTGACGATGTTTTGATCCTGGTCGAAGCGAAGTCGGGAGCCGCCGCGACAGTCGCGTCGCCGGCATTAGACTTCGCACGTCATACCCGCTCGGTTCAGGATCTCGTCGTGAAAGCCTACGAGCAGTGCGCCCGCTTCTTCGAGTATCTTGCATCGGCTAATGAGGTTCCGCTATTCAAGCTCGAAGACGGACGCCATGTGGAAGTGATGCGTGTTCGCCGCGCGGACTACAGACTTGCCTTGCCAATCGGACTCACCGTCGAATCCTTCTCGCCCTTCTCCGCGATGTGCAAGGAACTGCCGGGCGTTCAGCCCCTGCTCGGCCACCATCCTTTCATTTCCATGTCGATCGACGATCTCTTTGTGCTGAAGCGATTCCTTCCCACGATGGGAGAATTGGCGCATTACCTGGAAGTTCGGCAGGCTATCGCCGGAATGCGCGATGCGATGCTGTTCGATGAACTCGACCATCTCGGCGCCTACATCCAGAAGAACCGCTTCGACATGACAATCGCTGAACAGCGGGCACAGAAAAGACCGGGCCTGATGATCTGGGATGGAATGAGCGAGGTCGTCGATAGCCACTTCGCCGGCGAAGATTGGGATAGGCGGCCTCCGCCTCGCCAGCATATGCCTGACGAGATTGCGGCGCTCTTGGATGCGTTGGCCTCCTCCAGGATGCCAAACTGGCTCGCGGCCGACAGCGCCGTACGCAACTACGGCTTTGATGGGCGCGAGAACCTCGCAAACACAATGACGAGGTTCAGACGGACGCTTGATACACATGAAAGTCGATACTTCCACATGCCAGGCCGCCCAGGCCTGTTCGCCTGGCTTCAGCGGGCTGGGACAGAGCCGAACCTCGCAAGAATGAGAGACAAGGCTGCCGCCTCCGCTATGGCGATGGGAGAAAAGGAGGTGGTAGCGCTGGTAGCGTGGGCACATTATGGCGGCGGCTACGTTCGAGCCATGCATGTTGTGGTTTCCGTTCCCACCGCTCGGACAGCGGAAAACGAGCACGTCTACCTTGATGCCCAGCGTCTTCGCGATCCCAATCGTCTGATCGCCCTCACGCCCAACGTTAACACTAGGCCGGGCCGCAACGAACCTTGCTGGTGCGGAAGTGGAACGAAGTTCAAGCGTTGCCACGGTAGGTAACGTAACGTGATGCCCAGGCGATTTGGGGGCAGCAGTATCGCGCAAAACCTACCCGGCGCGGAAGCCGCATAGCTGACAGGCGATCACCACAACCGCCGTGAACCTCGAGATCTTCCAAACCGGAAGGTACTCATCATTCTCTGCGGCACGGCCCATTGGAGCTTCGCAAGATCCGCATCTTGTAATGGATCATCCGATTCACAATCGAAAATCAATGACTGTCACCAAGGACTAGGCAAGGAGATTGCAGCATGCCGACAATCACGGACTGGACTGATCTAACCCGGTTTCCGCGTGAGATTCGCACGCCTGCGATGAGGGTCATCGGGAAGGATTTCGACAAGCCCATCCTTGTCGGATCCGGCCTGTTCAGGATCACCGACGACGGATCCTTCGAATTCGAGATGATCGGAACCGCACCAGATCTACGGCATTCACTGAGCTGGCTTACCAAGGTTCGGGAAAACCAATACGACCCGGCGCTGAGATGCAGACTGGTGTTCGAAACAGGGGATGGCCTTCACTGCAATGGCGGATGGATTGAACCCCACATGCAGCCGATCGAAGGGGGGCAGCCCGGCCAGATGTTGTGCCGGGGTAAGAGCGATACTCTTCTCGTCGGAGGGCTTCCCGGCAACGCTTCGCGGCCATCCATCGCGCTGTGCATTGCAATCCCACGTTCACGCAGATCGTTCTACGCGTTCCATCACTTCGCGGGTGAGCGCCATGATCTCGATCTGCTCGGCACAACGATTCGTTTCGAATTCGACTCCGAAACCAGCATCCTTTCGGTGACCGCCGCAACCTCCGACAGTTTGCAGATTCCCTATGCGGAGAACTGGCTTGCCGAACCGTTCCGGATCATGTTCGGCGAGCTCATTTATCCCAAGCTGGTCCATCGGGACTTCGGGAACGGCTCGGCGACCGTGGGTCTGAGGGACTTCGATGATGGTCGCAGATTGCCGCACTGGGTCGGTCTCTGGCGTGGAAAAGGGTACCTAGCGGATAGGGCCGCGTTCTGGAAGATGTACGGCCATTTGCTGGTGCGCCTTGCCTCCTCGAACGATTCCGACGGCGAGCCATGTTTCGAGGCGAATCTGATCACACGCCACTACGAGGAGATCATACACTCTGCCTTGGGCTCCCGCCGGGTCTGGGTTCTGACGATCGCGAGTACGGTGGAGGCGTTGGCACTTGAACTGTTTCCAAGGAAGACCAAGGACACGACCCCCGACGAGAAGGCGATCAATGAGCTCGCTGCGCACATTGACAAATGGTCAGGCGACCACGATCTGAAGTCCGCGGCAATCCGCGCAGTGAAGGGAAAGGCTGACCTGACGGTTGCGAAAGGCCTGCGGCACCTCGCCGGGGACGGCCGCGTCAGCACTGCTGGCGTGAAGGCCTGGGATTACGTGCGCAACAGGGTGATGCATGGCGCCCTCGTCTCGATCGATTCGGACAAGGAGGAGGACGACCGCATCCTCGCGATGATCGAACTCGTCCATGAACTGACGGACGAGATCCTGCGACGATCGCTGCCGATGCCAACGAGCATGGATCCTCTGATGGCAGCAGAGCAAGCGGAAAACGCGTTGACTAACGGATGACATGTTACCGTTGATCGGATAGCCGACGACGGGACTACATGAGCCTGTTCTCCGTCGATGGAAAGGAGCATCCCAGGCGCGTTTGTGCCCGATTTTCGGTGGAGACACCCCTACGATCGCTCGTCGATGATCTTTCCGTCGACGTCGAAGAACAGTTGGTAGTGCCCTTCCGCCCGTCCATTGATTTCGATCATCACGTTGTAGTCCTGCCCTTGGAATGAGCCCTGGCGGGGAGGGTCGGATCCGGCCATCTCGGTTCTTGCGTACAGGAGCTGCGCACCCTGCCCGATGTAGTCATCGCCAAGATCAAGGATTTGGACAATTCCCGCGGCCAGGAGTGCCCCCAATGGACCTGCGAGCGCGCCGACCACACTCGCAGCGGCCGTTGGCCCGATCCCCGGACCATCGGCCGCATCTGCACCGGCGGCTCCCGCGAGGGATTGAACCGCTCTTGCGAGTTCGACCATTTTTTCTTGCAGCTTTCGTGCGGTCTCGCTCGGGTCTCCTTGGTCGTTCTCATAGGCGATAACCCTGATCGAGAGCGGATTTGGCGTGAGATTGTCGATCTTGAATATTTGGGCGGCACCTATTTCGCTTCCAGTCTCCATGTTTTCGAAGGGACCAATCTTTTGAACAATTGGATTGCCGGTGGCGTTGTCGATTGCGAGAATGAAATATGGCTCGTCGGTCGGTGTAAGCTGGTCGTGGTCAGATTCCCTGATGCAGCGAAATCCCAGGAAGTACACACCGACCTTGAAGGTGACGATGGCCTGGCTCACTACTCCAATAGGTCCGTCCCGCAACGTCGCATCGATCCTCCCTCCACGATAATATCGGGTCGCCAAACCACCGAATGGGCTCATCTTGACTGGGCTCGTGGGATATCCGAGACGACCGGAAGACCCACCATGTCTCAAGTATTCCTGTTGAATGCTGTCGCGGGCTGTCTCAAGCGTAAGCGTCGGTCGTGGAGGGGGAGGAGGTGCCGGCCTAACGTGTAGCGTGACAGTGTGTTCATGCCATCCATCTGCGGGAAATGCGCCACGCTGGAGGATCCTGAGTGTATGACCCTCTGGTGCGCAATCTCTCGGGATCTTGAAGGCTGCAATCGCCTTCTTCGCCTCGCCGGGCTCAAGCTTGAGCCGCACAGTCGCTGGCTCCATGGTGATACGGTCTGCCTCGGCATCACCGATGAGCTCATATGTGACTTCCGCGCCCGGTCCCGAGCGGTGGCTTGCGGAAATCGTGACCGAAACCACCCCGCCCTGCTCCTCGCCAAGTTCTTCGGGAGCTATGCTGAAGTCGACCAGGGTTCCACTTTGGAAGACGAGCGGTACGGCGATTGGTCTCTCGAATACACCCGAGGTAATCATTAGAACGCCGGTACCCCGCCTGAACCCCGGGTCAGTCACTTCGATCGACACATCGAGCTTGACTGCCTCCGAACGTCCCACGTCGATGGGGCCACCACCCTGCACTGTCCGGACAACTTCCTCGTCCCAGACCGTTACAACCTCGGTTTCGGTTTCAAGCCCTTCGGGTACTTCTCCGGGAAGGACGTCGATATACACTTCCTTTTCGACGAAGCGGACCGCAGTCATGGATGCGACCCGAAGCTTTAGGCCCTCGGTGCTTGTGAGTGAAGTCTCGGCCGTCAGTCGCGCCTGGTCGGTGAAGCCACTCAATTGCACGGTAGTTCTTCGCTCGCCTGGTCCGTACAGGATCTCGTCGACACCCTTTGGTGAAATCGATGGTTGAATCACTGGTTACGCCTCCGGTTGGCCCATCGCGCGAGAGCCGAAGCGGCCTTTACGGCGGCGCCCAACTGAACCGAGGCGGCATTGATCGTCTGCCTTTGTTGCAGCCGCCTGGCCTCTTCGACTTCACCCGAACCATCGATCAACGAGATAGGCTGGTAGTTCATGAACGCCTCCTTTATTGGCTCATCTATTTTTCGATGTAGAGGCTGATGCGAGCCCCTGTCGTTGCCTGGCATTGCGAACGCCACGTAGGATTGCAACTCTCCCCGCGCCGTGTATATTGCCCGAGGAGACAACCGCCAAAGGCATGCGGCGCTGGGGCATGCGAAAGGGTTGTCATTCCACCCATGCATTCATTCTAGTCACACCCTATAAGTTGTCGCTTCTCAGCGCGTCAGACGTTTGTCCTATGTCTCGGTGGTCTGTCAGGCCAAAGGGGAACCAATGGCAGGGATGGAACACCTTCTAGTGGAGGCCATGCATCGGATCCAAAGCGCTCCGGTCGCCGAGAACGGCTGGATGGCCGCTCTGTCGTCCATTGCCGCGGCAACTCGAAGCGAGAATGCCTTCCTGGTCTATGGCGGCCCCGAACGAGCCGCCGTGTTCGGCGCCGGGGCGACCGGGCATCTTCACAAATTCAAGTCTGCAGTGATCGAAGGGGGACTGCCTCGGTGGCTGAGCGCTGCCGTGCACCGCGATCCGCAGTCAACCACCTTTGCGCCGTGTGACCTCGCGGAGCCGTTCGCCATGGGGAAGATTTGTGGCGCGGTCCTGCCACTCGAGCAAGCATATCATCGCGCCGCCTATCTGGTCGTCGGCAGGAAGCTTGGATACCCGGACTACGACGGCGAAGATGTCTCAACGCTGCAGGTTTTCGCGGCGTCGCTTCAGACGTCGATCAGCCTGGCGGAGCAGCTCCTGCTTACCCGCGCGGCTGTTGCCGGGATAAGCGAAACGCTCGTCAGACCAAACGCGGGCATCATACTCGTCGACCGAAATGCGCGAATTGTCTTCACGAATGAAATTGCGGACCGTCTTCTGTCCGCCGGCGACGGTGTAGCTTCATCAGGCAGGATTCTGACGGCATCCGATGCACACACAGAAAAGGAGCTTGGGACGTGCATCCGTCTTTGCACGAGGCCGAACGAGGTTTCTGCACCCAAGGACGTCGAAATCCGGAGGCCAGATCGCGAGCCTTTACGCGCTACCGTCGCGACCATTCCACGGCAAGCCTGTCACGGCCCGGCGCAATTCGGCGTCGGGCAGCCTCTTGCCATTGTCATGATCGATAACTTGCCAAAGAGGCAGGAAGCGACCAACTCGCATCTTTGCCAACTGCTCCGCCTGACGCGTGCCGAAGCGAGCGTCGCGCTCGAAATTGCCCGCGGAGACGGCCGGGAGGCATGCGCGGCGAGGCTGGGCGTCTCGGTGGCAACCGTCCGCACACACCTCACGCGCATTTTCGAGAAGACCGGCGTGCATCGTCAGGCAGAACTCGTCCATCTCATCTTGGGCCATCTGAGCAGGCCTCTTTGACCGCTCCATCCCCACGAACGCGTCACATGGGCGACAGAAGCCGTATCAGGCCTATAACCGGGTTCGTAGGTCTGGATGACGATATTGAACGCGGTTCGCTGCTGTTCAGGCGCCACGATCCGCCTCCGGAGATCATCGATCTCTGCACCGATTTCGGCACTCTTTCGCTTCAATTCTTCCACCACATGCACGATACGCAACCACGCCTTTAGGATCGCGGCGATCCTAAGAGCTGAGTTCAGCGGACGGGAGTCTGGTGGCAGTTGCTGCCTAATTCATAAATAAACAAGATCGCCCCAAATCCAGCGCATCAATATTGTGCTAATGCACCCGTTAGTTGATAGTGCGCTCTCCTATTCAAGCGGTGAGAAGACGTGCAGCGCCCATTCATTTCAAAGTCGTTTGTTGAGTTGGAGGAAGTCTTCAAGAAAGCGGCGCGCGACAGAGACGCCGAATACCTGAAACTCCTCGACCACGAACTCTCCTTCCGAAACAAGAACCAGAAGACACCAGACCTTAGGACGAAGGTCGCGTCGGCCCTCGCGAAGGCCCCCGTGAAGCAGCAGGATCTCTTCGGAGATGCCAAGCAATCCAAGAGCCCTCGGAGACCAGGTGGCAAGTCCGGCACCGTTCACACCAAACCCAGCAGTCGCAAGAAGCCGAAATTCAAACCGACCGACGAGCAGGCCGCCGCGCTCGACGCGTTTCTGCAGGGCAAATCCCTGAAGATCAATGCGTTTGCAGGTTCCGGCAAGACATCCACGCTCCAGCTCCTTGCGAACGCGACGGGTCTTCGCGGCCAGTATATCGCCTTCAACAAAAGCATTGTCTCGGACGCCGGCGATAAATTCCCTGACACCGTAGATTGCTCGACTTCGCACAGTCTGGCTTTCCGCGCGGCGCCGGCGGGATACAAGCAGGATATCGGCAAGCTGACGAACAAGTGCACAGCAAAGCAGCTTGTGGAAGTCCTGGACATCAAGCGCCGCCGCTTCGGCGACAAATATGCCGTCACACCGGACTCCCGAGGATATCTCTACCTTGAGACCATCAGACGGTACGCACAGAGTGCTGACGACGAGATCGGCCCGCAGCATGTCCCAACGCTCGGTGCCCTTAGGGCCGCCCCGGAGGATGTTCTGCAAGAGGTCTCAAGTTTCGCGCTCGATGGCGCGCGACACGTCTGGAGCCGGATGCTTTCAGAGCGGGATCCCCTTCCCCTGGGTCACGACGGCTATCTGAAGCTCTGGGGTCTTTCGCGCCCGATCATCGCCGCAGACTACATCATGTTGGACGAGGCTCAGGACACCAATCCTGTCGTCCTCGACATCCTGCAGAGACAGCGCGGGCAGTTGATCTACGTCGGGGACCGATATCAGCAGATCTACGAATGGCGCGGCGCCGTGAATGCCATGGAGTCGATTGAGACCGACGCAAGCACCTACCTGACGACCTCGTTTCGTTTCGGGAATGCCATCGCCGATCTCGCGACCAAGATGCTGGTGAAACTCGGCGAGAGCCAGCCCGTTCGAGGGAATCCAAACATCGTGAGCAGAATCGGTGCTGTAAACAACCCGGCTGCAGTTCTCGCCCGAACGAACGCGACCACAATCAGTGCCGTGATCGAAGCGCTTGACGCCGGGCGGAAGCCTCATCTGGTCGGCGATAAGTCTGAACTGATGGACATGCTTCGCGGCGTGCAGGCGCTTAAGGAGAACGAACCGTCGACCTGCCCCGCATTCTTCGGCTTCAAGTCCTGGAACGAGGTCGTGGAGTTCGCTCGCACCGACGAAGGCGCGCATCTGGTGATGTTCGTCAATCTCGTGGAGAAGCGGGTGAAAAGCAACTGATGTGGGCGCTGAACAGAACCGTTGATGAGGAAAAGGCCGACCTCGTCATATCCACCGCACACAAATCTAAGGGACGGGAATGGAAGTCTGTTCGCCTCATGGACGACTTCCTACGGAGCAGTCCAGCGGACAAAAAGGACAGCGGACCCGATCCCGCGGAAATGCGCCTCCTATACGTCGCCTTGACACGAGCGAAGGAATCCTTGGAGGTTCCGTCGACGATCATGGACTTCGTTGAGCGCGGGATCGCACCGCAGCGCGAGCGTGTCGAGGTTGCCCCTTCGAAACCCCGGGCCGTGGTTCGAGCAGCGCCGCCTCCGGCACCACGCCAGGCCGTGCCTACGAGACCATCGTCGCCTCCACCGAGCGCCGTAGTTCCCCCAGTCGCACCGGATGTCCGCCAGCGGCCTGCTCGCAAAGGCCTGCTTGGCTGGCTGTTTGGCAAGTGAACGCATGGCTCAGACCACCAAACGCTGCCATTGGGTTCCGCAAAGTTATCTGAAGGCGTTCGCCGAGAAGAGCACAGGAAAGATCTGGCGTCTCGGGAAGGATGGCGGGGAGCCAGAACTCAAGCGCCTCGACAAGGTTGCGGTAAAATTTCACCTCTATTCTCCAATGGGAACCGGCGGCCGACGGGACGACGCGCTCGAAAAGAAGTTCGCTGATCTGGAATCCTATTTTGGCGATCCGGTCTGGAAGGCGTTATGCGACGGATACCCGGATCTATCCTGGAAGCCACTCCGAATGATGGTCGCGCTCCTGGTGGCGACGACCTGGCTGCGTACGCCCGCTCAGTTCGAAGACTGGCAGCGCATACGTAACCAGATGCGTGACTTCTACTCGGACCTACCTCAACTTCCCGAGGAGGTGATGATGAATGGCCGGCGCGTCGAGATCGATACCTCTTCGTGGCCGGCATACCGGGACGCCAGCGAAGAAGATATGAAAGCGGCATGGAATGCGTGGCTCGGACGGTCGAGTGAGATAGCGAGGCTATTCCTCGATATGCGCTGGGCAATGCTGGTCAGCAACGAAGGCAAGTTCATAACATCGGACAATCCAGTGATGGTTGGAGATCCGACAGGGCCGTTCAGAGGATTGAAGGATCCCGGCATTCTCGTGACCTTTCCCATCAGCCCCACGCGGCTTCTCCTTATGGACCGCCGTCACAGTGAGCCAGACTCCAACTTCTACGAGTCCGCGGGACACGAGGCATCGAACGCGCTCGTTTGGAGAAACGCGATCAATCACATGTTCTCGCCCCGCCACCCTGATGAGGTTTGCGCCGAAATGGTTGCCGACGCGGAAGCGAAAGGATTCCTTTGAAGTATCCGCTGTGGCAGCCAAGGGCGCATCGTGTATGCGGGCGCATCAAAGTCCATCGCGACTTTGGATAAACTCTTCGAGGCTCTCTGCACGCTCCTCGGCAAGGGCAAGGCGCCACTCCGCGGTCAGCATCGGGTGAAGGGTGCCGCCTTCGGCGAACGAGGCGAAAAGAGCCGCGTCGCGCTTGCTGAATTCCTCCCATGCCGCCTGGCTCTCCTCCAGAAGCTGCAGATCGACCCCGGGGATTTCCCGAATACGGGTCAGCAGGCCAGCGACCTCCTCCTCGGCCGCTTCAAGGGCTTGGACCGCATCGATCGTCATCTGGGTCTGCGTGAACGCGAGCGTGCCTTCGATGTGCTTCACGGTCACCCAATCGCAGGCTTCGATGAATGCGGCGGTCGCGCGGCAGAACTCGGCGACATCCTCGTCCTTGTAAGGCCGCTGCCCTGATAATTCGTGCACCAGAATGTGCCTGGCGGTGAAGATCTCACTGAGCAGCCGCAGGGTCGAATCGATGTCTGCGATTATTGGTTCGAGCGGGAACCGATCCTCATCTTCTGTCCAGCGCCTATGAGACGTCCGCAGTTCCTCCTTCGCGTCTGGAAGCAAGGTCGTGAGGACCTTCATGATGGAGTCAACACTGCTCAAACTGACCGCGTGCGCAACGATGTCGCCAGGAGTGAATTTCTGCTTCTCGATGCTATCCGCGAAGATGAAATCGAGTTTGAGGTCCTTCACCAGCAGCCTCGCCCTCTCGGCGAAGACCTCTTCGCTTGAGTCGACCATCTGTCCGACCATGGATCGCACAAACACCTCAAGGATAGTCGCAAGTCTGACTACCACATGGTCGCCGATGAAGGTCTCGCCCTGGGGCCTGATCTCCCAGGCCTTTGCCAGCTCGGAGACCTGGAAAACGAGTTCCGATGCCCGCCTCGGCTTCCCGTGGCGCTCCTTCCACTCGATGATTTGCTGCGGATCAAGATATTTCATGCCGAATAGGTATCAAATCTGAAGACGCGGGCAATCCGGCAAATCTGATCCCTCCGCGATTCCAGTCTCCGATCTATCTTCGCAGAATGATTTCCGTCCGCGACGATCGCTGCCCAGCAGCTATCGTCGTGTTTTCACAATGTTGATCAGATCGCGCCGAAACTTCTCGGAGTCGGACGCGAGATCGATCTTCACAAAGCGAAGCCGATGCCCCCTCGATTCGGAGCATTGGCGCAGGCGTGAACGAGCACGATAAGTCGACAGTTCCCACCCCGCGGTCCGAGGATGCTATGAGACGGCGAGTGCCTGCATGCAGTCAGAAAGCACCAAGAAACTCTGGTGTTCTCGAAGGTGATCCAGATCACTATCCGTCTTCATCCACGCTGCTACCGACGTCACGTATGCAGGAGATCCCTCCGTCTGGCGCTCGAGACAGGCTATTGCTTCCGGAACCTTTCCCAACTTCGAATAGCAGCAAGCGAGATTGTAGAGGACCCTTAGGTCGTCGCCAGCGATCGCCGCTGCACGGGATGCCCACAGGGCCCCCTTGTCCACTTCCCCAAGATCGGCCAGCAGGCAACCGCCGTAGCACAACAGGATCGGCTCGTCGGGATGTTCGGCGACCTCTCTCTCCATCAGCCGAAGGCACTCCAGAGCGGACTGCATCGCCTCTTGATGCAGCCCGAGCGATACCTGGACGGCTCGTAACTGATCCCAGGCCCGATAGTCGTCCGGTTTCAAGGCGATCGTGCGTTCGTAGAACCCGCGCGCCCGCTCGAACTGTTGCTGCGCGTGACAGTTTCGTCCACGGAAGAAGTTGGCTTCGTAGGAGGTCGGGTCCAGTTCGAGCGCCCGGTCGAACTCGATCTCCGCTTCGGCCCGCAGCCCCACGGCGAAATTTGCGATTCCCCGCGACGCGTGTGCGTCGGCAAGGCCGGGATCGAGTTCCAATGCCTTGTCCGCATTGATCATGATCCCGCCATAGGTCGCCGCCGGATCATTGGCGAGCAGAAGATAGGAGTCGCAGTCCGCCATTCCGGCATAAGCGCCGGCGTAGGACGGGTCGATACCGATCGCCTTCTCAAACCACGATCTGGCCGCCGTCATGTTCTTCGCTTCATGTCCGCGATTGAAGAACGATCGCCCCGTCAGATAGGCCTGATAGGCCTGTGGATCGTTGGTGCCGCGCCGAGTGATGGTCTCCAGCTCGCTTCCAGCGAGACTTGCCTTGAGGGCATCTACGACATGCTTTGAAATCTCGTCCTGCAGCGCGAAAACGTCTTCGAACTCACGGTCGTAGCGCTCGGCCCAGATGTGCCGTCCATCCGTCGCGTCGATGAGTTGGGCCGCGACGCGGATTTTGCTTCCATCACTGCGCACGCTGCCTTCTAGCACGTGCCCAACGCTTAGATCGCGCCCGACCTGCCTCGCGTCCGCCGCGCGGCCCTTATAGACGAAGCTTGAGTTGCGCGCACAGACGCTCAGCGAGGACACTTTTGCGAGATCCGTTATGATGTCCTCTGTGATGCCGTCGCTGAAGCTTTCCTGGTCCTGATGACCGCTCATGTTGGTAAAAGGCAGCACTGCGATCGATATGCGGTCATATCCCGAGACCGCTGCCTGTCGAGACTGAGCCATCCCTTCGAACCGCGCCATATAGATGCGCACGGGCCGCTCGTGGTTCTTGACGGAGTGACATCCGAAATCCTCAAAATCGATATTCAGGTCGCTGCCGATGTGTTGGTAGACGATTTCCGCGATTGCTATTCCGCCGGGGTCGGCCAGTGATTGCAAACGGGACGCGACGTTGACCCCATCCCCGTAGATGTCTTCGTCATCGACGATGACGTAGCCCAGATTGACTCCGATGCGGTAGACGAGACGGCGGCCCTGTGGAGAGTAGGGTTCGGCTCCCGCCACCCCTCGTTGAACTTCGATCGCACAGCGGACGGCATCGGCTGCGCTGGAAAACTCCACCAGCATGCCATCGCCCATGAGCTTGACGATCCGCCCCTGGTGAGACACGACACTCGGGTCGACCACGTCGTTGCGGAGCGACTTGAGCCTGCTCAATGTGGCGACGTCGTCGAGTTCCATCAAACGGGTGTATCCGACGATGTCGGCGGAGAGAATTGCCGAGAGCCTGCGTTGCATTGGACGTCCCCCATCCTCTAGCTACCGCATTTTCAATTCACACGATCGTTACGCGCGACAATAAACCTGTTTGACCCGTGCGGCCATCTTCGTCCGGCTTTTATTCATTCATATGTTTCCGACGCACGGCGGCTGATAATCGGGTCAACGACGGAGGCATGTTGATCGCAACCAGATCGACGGGCCTGCCAAGCTTTTCGCGCGCTGCCGGCGCGGAACGACAGAATCCGCGTCTTCCTCACGCCGAGCAAACGCAGCATAGGAGGCTGCGGCCTCGAGCAGCCAGTCAGAGCCACGATCGGCAATCAAGCAACACCGCATGGTTCGCACTCCGTCGAAGCGGCATCGATCCCAGGACTGCTCTGAAACCGGTTTCCCTGCTCACTTCGCCAAAAGAGCTCACGTTCACTTCCGCAAGCAGCTCTTCTTACCTCCGTCGGTGATGCAATACCGGCCTCCTCTGGGACCGGTGCAATATGCTCCGGATCGGCAGGAGCACTCCCCACTGACAGTGGGCGCCATCTGTGACCCGGTGGCGCCAAGCAGGCCGACGGCGCCTCCCATGGACGCAGAGCAGGATCTTTTGCTCGCGCTTACAGAGCCGTCATTGCAAATGAACGCGTCGCCCTGGCAGCCCGCGATGCCCCCCTTCCTGCCGCTGCAGGGAGTGTTTGCAGCTTCTACAGTTACGACGACCGACAGGAGTGCTGCCGCGGCACCGAAGAACAACTGCATGCCGCCAGCTCTATTCACCGGGTCCTCCAAGTCAGTGCCTCTTTCTCATTATGTCAGTCACAGCAGACCTTTCGGACGTAGGTGTTTCCGAAAGTCACCATGGCATCCTTCGCGATGAGCCCGTGCGTCTTGAGGGCATTTGACAGGTCCTTCGCTTCCTGCTCGCCATAGACGTCATGCAGTGTCACGGCGATCCAGCCGTTCGCAGCTAGGTGTGCCGCGAGCGGGACCGACGAGGCTTTGATGAACGAGCGGGCGTCTTCGAGTGTCCGGAAGGATTTGACCTGCACGAAGCGTCCGTCACCAGCAGGTTCCTCGAATTCGTTCACCCGCACCCAGGAATAGTGCATGTAGCCGCTGGATCCTCCGACGACGACGCGATACCAGTCGCCTAGTAGTTCAGTGACCTCCACGGGACTTCCGTTTGGCGCCTGTCCGATCGTCTTCGCATCGCCGTCGGCCGCAGATCTGATCGGCGCTATCCCCTTGGGATGACGCACGAAGCCGCTCCGGGCTCGGGGAACTTCGAGCGACGCGTCATCGGTGGCCGCATTGTCCGCCGGCAGGTTGACAGAGCTTGCGGGAGGCTGGGTTTGGATAGAGTTCGGCGACTCAGGGGTGATGGCTACTCGCGCGTCTGGCTTTGGATAGCATAGGATCTGGAAAACCGACGGCGTAACGCGATCAGCAAGATCGGCTGTCGATAGGGCTGTCGGATTCTCAGTCGTATCAGCGGCTTGATCAACGAGGCTCTGAGACTGCATAAATAACTCGGCGACCGACGCGCGGATCGCGAAGTTCACGTTCTGAGCAGTGATACCGATCTCATCTGCAGTCTTCTTGGATAGCGTCGCGCTCGTGATGCCGACAAGGTATCCGTTCCGGTCCACTACAGGGCCTCCTGAGTTGCCCGGCTGGATTGGTGTCGAGATCTGGATGTATCTGGTGTCGTTGCGGATCCCCGCGAGAGCATTCACGTTGCCTGTGGTGATCTTCACTGAATCCGCGAGCAGCGCGGCCAGAGGGTATCCCACTGCAACGATGTCCTCGCCGAGCCTCGTTGGAGACTTTCGGAATGCAAGTGGCTTTAGTGGCTCGCCGGCCGCGATCTTCACGACGGCCAGATCATTGATCCCATCGATGCGGGGATCGGCGGCATCGCCCTTCCCCTTCACCTCGATCCGCCCGCAATCCTGGACCACATGGGCGTTCGTCAGGATCCACCCGTCGGTGGTTACCGCAAATCCCGTTCCCGAGGAACTGGGCTCGTCGGCAAGGCAGTGTGAAGCGATGGCCATGGACAGGCCCGCGGCAACGAATACTCGGCGAGTGACAAACATTTGAATTCCCCAGGCGGTCGAAAGCTAAAGCCATCGAGGCATGGATTTCAACTTCTTCTTGCAAGATTGCTTAATTGTCAGCGTACTGTGTCACCCGCCTGCATCACGGGAGAACCCCTTCGGGAATGAGCGCAGGTTACCTCACACCGAACTAAACCTCTCTCGGTGTCGCGCAACATACGCCGGATGAGGCCACAACCTGCCATCCGCAGGCAAATGGATTCGATCCATCTGCTTCGCAAACAGTGTCCGCGGCACCAGCGGCACCTCGTTGTGCGATACGAGGATCCGGTAATCGCCGCTCAGCGAGATCAAATGCCTGTCGAAGAGCCCCTGCACGGTGGCTGAGAGCGCGATACGTTCTGCACCACGTCCGGTTCACCGTCGGTCACCGTTCGGCGGTACTGCCAGTTCATTCTTCTCCTGGCGAACGCCTCAGGTTTCAACACCCGACATTCAGGTCTTTAGTGACCAGGACATCTGAAGTGATCAGTCCGGATCAATCATCTGACCGCAGTTTGTGCACCGCGTGCCATTCCAACTGGTCGGACCACAATACGGACAGTCCCAACTAGGATCGAGCCGATCGCCCTTGGGCCGCATCCCGACAATCCCGGTGCGCCCTCGGATCATGTATCGCAGGTCGTCTTCGCTAACGATGGTCATACCGGGGCCGAACTCCAATGGCCTGCCCTTCTGCTCCGGCTCTCGGTTCTCCTCGTGATGACGATAGAAGAGCTGCTCGAGTTTCCTCCTGTATTTGTCCGGTAGTTTCCCACTGACCGAGGCTTCTGTGATCCGGGCAGTGGCGATGCCAATGGCTCGATCAGTGAGATACCTCTCGTGAACTTCGGCGGCGCGTACTGCCTTTTCAGCGGCGCGTTCGAGCCTGAGTTGGATGACTGGGGTTGCCTTGAAGACCCTATTTCCCTTTGAGCCATTGCACCTGCGGCAAGCGGGCATCCAGTTGGCCCACGAATTGACTGCAAAGTTCTCCCCAAGGCCGAAACCCTCCAGGATTGCTTGAAGGGCATCGGATCCTTCCAGAGATTCCGGAATGATGTGATCGACCTCGCAGGTGTTGTACGAAACTGGTTCCTCGCACAGCCAGCATCGCTCACTATGCACGGTCCAAACTGCATAGCGTTCGGCGTCGGTGAAGTTGCGTTTTGCGGGCTGGGACATTCGTGACTGCGGGTGAAGAATTGACCGCAATCTAGGACCATTTCTCCTAAGTTGGCAATGGGTTCGAATGCACACCAAAGGCGATCCCTGCAGCCGGAGGAGAAACGCGCTAGGGATCGTCCTTTCAATGCTGCCCTGCCCTAGCCTTAAAGTCGAACGCAACCGGTCACGCGCGTGAGCAACTTGTCTTCGAGAAGCATCCTGGTTTGGGATCGGCTTGCCCTCGTAGCGCACGCGAAAGTTCCTCCTGTGAAAATCCTGCTCGAAACGGACGAAGACGAGTTCCAGGTCGTCAATGCTGTCGCGCTTGCCGAGAAGGCTGAGCGTGACAACGAGAACACCGCTATATCCGCGGGTCAGGCGAAAGGCCGCGCTGGGCGTCGCCTAGGCGGGGAACGGAGACTTAGCACAGGAAACGTACGCGCCTGCATCGCGGGGATCCCATCATGAACGATCGCTGCTGCTAGACCCTGACGACTTCAAGCTGACTACAGTCCCGCTGTCGACGACGATCCAGAGCGTCCGGACCATATCCGCGGCTTCGCGAAGAATTGCCGAGACATTCGCATGCGAAAATCTAACAACACCTTTTGCCGCGACGTCCAGACGTACGATTGCATCGCGTTCGGTACCACTTCCAGGGATCCCAGCTTGCTCGCGCAGATCGCGCACCGTGGTCATCGCACGAAGCAACAAGCTCTCGATTTCGCCCGCGGTCAGCCGGTCGACTTCATTCGCCGCCCTTACGAGTTCTGCGACGAACCCCGGGACGCTGCTCGTCTCCGCAGTTATCGTCATCGTCCCTCGAATTCAGCGCCGGGCAGCCAACCGCGCGTATAGCCTTTGCTGATGCATGCCCGAGCGATTGCGAGCTGTTCGCACAGCCGTTCACGGTCCTTGAGCAGAGCATTGATGGTTGCACGCGGATCCCCTCCGTGCCAGGCCAAAGCTGCGTCGACGGGGTTGGATTCCGGTGTCATATGACGTTCAGCAAGCATGTCGGATCCTCGTCAGTTCAGGAAGAGCATGCTCGGAGACAATGTTGCGGCAGCGATGCGGCCTATGCAACGGCGCGACAGCGCGAGCACCGAAAAGCTAGACACCAGAACGAGTCGTAGCAAGGATTCGTTGAACACTTAGCAGATCAAAGATGCGGCGTGTCCTGAGGCTTGAATTCCCCTTCCTGCCGGAGCAAAGTTGAGGACGGGGGAAAATCGATGAAAACGCTGATAATGCTTGCAGTCGGAATGGTGGCGTTCGATGCCGTCGCCACAGACTATCCCACAAATGGCATGCTCTATAACCAGCAGGAGGATTCCTCGCTGACGTATAGCTGCAAGCTTCAGGCGGGCCAGCAGCGCCTCCGGTGCGAGTTCCTCCAGACGGCCGTCCGCAAGAAGGCTAAGGCAGCCGATCTGCAAAGGAAGCTCGACGAAGCTCGTCAGAACTATCCGGGGGCTGTGAAGGAATTCTCCGATCCCAAGGAATGCAACATGATGGGCGCGTGGCTCGGCATGGCCACCGGTTCAGTTGACGGCATATGGCACGCGTGGCGGCTGCCGGAGCATCAACCCGTACGATGCCGCCAGCAATGGAAACTTTGACGACGATGAGCCGTTGCTGGATACGCGGCACTGATCCGCCCTGAGGAAACCCCAGCCTCTCAAGCAAGAAAAAAGGCCGGGGCGAAACCGCACCGACCCTCCTCATCATCGCCTTCTTACCAGTGCCAGTACATCCGTGGTCAAAAGCATTTCAGCGATGCGGCGTTGCGAGCAGCGAATTCAGCGCTCATCAGCAATGCCTATGAGAGAGTTCTACCTCTGAAGTGTGTCCGCAACAAGTCTCAACTAGAAAACTACCCGAAGGATGTGCCAGCCGGCTTCCCGGGCGTGGGTCAGGCCTGGGAAGCCGGCCAGTCGTTTGACGGTTCCTCGACAACGTCGTCCGATTGGTCGTCTGCGGGATCAGGGTCGCGGTCGTACGCGACCCTAAGGAGGTCGAGTTCATTCTGGATGGCATCGTAGACGTCCGTCGCCTTTGCGCCTTTAACCACGAACGTGTCGACGAAATCTTCGAGCTTCAGGCTCAGGTCGTCGCGCCAGTCCTTGGTCATTGCCCGTTCTCCGGCTGACGACGAATGCCTCTGCAAAGAAGGTCCCACGTCGGGCAATGTACGGAAGCGCGTATGCTTGGAGAAGCGGCCTCGTCGGGTTCGGGATCGGGAAGCGGTTCCTCGCCGGGTATCCGGTCAGGATCGCGCGGTGGCGTGTCGACGGGCGGCGGCGACGGCGGCGGCACAATGGTTCGTTTGGCACAGACATGGGATCCTCCTCGCTGCGAGAACGTGGGAAATCCCCCCAGTTCCGTTGACGCTTGACTCCTTCGACACCATTTGCTGCGACATGCCCAAGACGAAGACGAAAAGCAAGGAAAGCGACGATCCCGAGCTGATCAGGGAGTGGCCACTTCCCGTTGTGGCGACCCTCGGATCTGGTGTCAGGTTGAAGGGGATTCTGCAGGAAATCCGCTCCCGGCTACCATCCCCGGTCCGGAAGTCGCTGGATATGCAGGCGGGTGCCCGACTAATGACGCTGCCGTTCGTCATGGAGCCATCGTTGCCCGGGAAGCCAAAGAAGCCGCTCAATCTCTCCGCCACACTGCGTCAGGTGCGCAATCCGATCATCGAAGTGGAGTGCCGGGCCTGCGGCCGGACAGGCAGCTATGTCCGCGCCGAACTCGTCAAGAAGCACCGGCGCAAGCGTGACGTTCGCAAGGCTCCGGCGGATGTCAGCGCTTGGCTGTGACCGATTGGTCGATGCCACGGGTGATCGGTGCGAAACCCGGTTCCCCTGTTTGCAAACCTCATAGGATGGTTCAGGCTTTGGCGGAGATGGCGCTCAATTCTTCCAGGTCGAGATCACGTTCAAGCTCACGTAGCGTCTCGTCGTCGATCTGCCCGGAGCGATGCAGTCGTATGAGTTCCGTCCGGCCAACCGCGACCGCCTCAAGAACAACATCGAAATGGGCGTGCAGCATCGGAGTGTAATCCGCGGTGCGCTCGGCATAGTCGACTATTGCCGTAGCCCGGTGCTCATATCTCTTCAGTAGCTGAGGATGGATCAGCTTGCCCTCGGCATCGTAGGCGAGTTCGCTCACCTTCGTGAACTGGATCTGTGCCATCGCTGCTTCTGCCTGACTCATCGTCATCGGTGCGCGCTCGGCTTCCGCCTCTCCCAAGCCAGCCCAGGAAATCACCGCACCAAGCGTTGTGCCCTGCACGAGCACCGTCCCCATGATCACGGCAAAGGACATGACAAGGATGAAATCCCGTCCAGGAAATCCTTCGGGAAGGCTCAAGGCAAGTGCGAGTGTGACAACGCCACGAACGCCTGCCCAGCTTAAGACGGTCGCCGCCCCCGCCCCCATCGGAACCGATCTTGCAAATCCCAGTCCGTTCGCGAGTCTGATCGCTACATCGGAGCCGAACACCCAGACGAAGCGAGCCGTAACAAGGGCGACAAGGATCACAAGCGCCGGAAACGCCATGGTTTCGACCAGCACCCCGAAGCCGCCGCCGCGCTCGACGACATCGCGCAACGATAGGCCAATCAGGATGAACACCATCGCCTCCATAAGGAAGACGAGCACTGTCCAGAATGAAGTGCCGCGCATGCGCGTCCCCGCCGACATCACGGTGTGCTGGTGCCACGAGGCGATCAGGCCCGCCGTGACAGTGGCGATCACACCGGACACATGGAGTTGCTCTCCCAGAAGGTATGCGATCCAGCAGAGTAATGTGGTCGCAGCGATCATGAGGTAGTCGTCGCGCAGTTTCCGGATGAGCCTGACCCACGCGAAACCGAGCACGCCCCCCAGTGCCGCTCCGCCGGCAGCAAGCACAAGGAACGTCCCAACTGCACTGACCGTACTGAACGCGCCAGTCGCTGCCGCTGCAACGGCGAAGCGGAAAAGCACCAACCCGCTCGCGTCATTCAGCAGGCTCTCGCCTTCCAAAAGGATCTGAAGTCGTCGTGGCAGGCGAACCCGCTCGAGGATCGCTCGGGCAGAGACCGCATCCGGCGGCGATACGATGGCTCCAAGCGCCGCGCAGGCGGCCCACGGCAGCGAAGGCATTAGCAGATGGGCGACTACAGCAACGACAATGGTGGTGAAGAGCACGGCGCCGACTGCGAGCGAGGCAATGCCGAACATGTGGCGCTTCAGCCTGTCGACGGCGATGGACCAAGCCCCGTCGAACAGAAGCGGCGGCAGGAAGATGACGAGCACAAGCTCCGGATCCACCGTTATCGCTGGCAGCCCGGGGACGAAGGCCAAAGCAGCACCGCCCGCAAGCAGTGCGACCGACGGAGGCAGTCCCAGCCGATAGGAGAGATAGTGGAGCGCGATGATCGTAAGAAACATCGCGATCACGAGTTCAAAGAGGTGGGTGCCGTCCATATGTCTCCCCGCGGCCAAAGTGGCCCATCAAAGGACGGCTCCGCCTAAAACGCAACAGAGGGGACGAGATGCATCCTCTTCAGAAGTCGGTGGAGACCGATACCTCTCGCCACTGCTTGATGATGTCGGCATCGCCAAGATGCTTCGCCTCTATCGCGGCAACGGTGTCGCTGCCGAATGGCATGCGGACGGGAGGCTGGGCGACATCGGCGAAGGCTACGACCTGCCGGGCGAACTTTTCCGGGTCGCCAGGCTGGTTGTGGTTCAGCGAGGACGCGTGCTCGCGAACCGCGCCGGCGGTCTCGTCATAGTCGCGGATCCGGTTGCCGCTCGACGACAACGAGCTGGCGTCGAGGAAGTCCGTCCGGAAGTAACCGGGTTCGATCACGGTCACGTGGATTCCAAGCGGTTCCAGTTCCGCATGGAGCGCCTCGGATAGTCCTTCGACTGCGAACTTCGTGGAGCAGTAGACACCGAATCCTGCGCCAGCGCGGTAGCCACCGATCGATGAGATGTTGAGGATGCGACCCGACCTCTGCGCCCGCATCTGCGGGAGGACGGCACGCGTCACCGTCAGCAGACCGAAGACGTTCGTCCGATAGAGACGTTCGACTTCCTCTCCGGTGGCTTCCTCGACCGCGCCGACGAGACCGAAGCCCGCGTTGTTCAGGAGCACGTCGATGGTGCCGAAACGCTCGACAGCCTGTCGGGTTGCTTCTCGCGCCTGTTCTTCGCTCGTCACATCCAGCGCGGCCGCAAACAGGTTGCGACGTTCTCCGAGGTTCTCCCTGACCGACCCTGCACTGCGCGCAGTCGCGACCACGTTGTCACCGCGTTCAAGAGCAAGCTGCGCAATGCGGGCGCCAAACCCGCGCGATGCTCCGGTTATGAACCATGTCTTCATCTTGGTCTCCTTTTCTACTCGGAGGCGGCCGGCAGCGCCCAGAGCTTGTTGAAGGCGATACTGTCGAAGAAAGCCGACGCTTTGACGATTTTGCCGCCATCGAGATCAAGGAACCACGCGTAGGTGTTCTTGTATGGCTGGCCGTCCTTCGCTGTTCCGGCGGCATCGAAGAAGACGATCACCGTATCGCCGTCGGCGTACATGTTCCGGATCGTCGGCTTGAGCCCAACGCTCATGCGCGCGTTGAACGGCTTGATGACCTCGTTGATGAACGCATCACGGCTGCCATAAGACTTGGAGGCTGCCGAGTTGCCCGTGATCGTCCAGGTCACGTTGTCGGCCAGAAGATCATAGGGGCTTCCAGTTCCTGTTGCCCACGCGTCGAAGGCCTTCAGTACTGTCGCCTTGTTGGTGGCCTCATCGGCAGCCGCCACGCCACTGACTGCCGTGAACACCGAACCGCAGGCCGCGAAAGCGATCCTTCGCAGGGTTGCCACCGATAGTTTGCTGTTGCTCATCTCTGGACTCCCTTGGAACGAGTTGTGTGCCGGCGGGCACATCCCGACGGCGGAGCTGAGCGGCGGGGGCAACGCCGCGATATCCTATATCTGAGCTTCCCAGGCCTTGAGCTGGTGATCCTTCAGCATATCCTCGATCACCTTCGGGCAGACGTTGCGGAACCTGCCTGTGTCGGCCGGAACGATCTCGATCATGCGATCGATCATCTCCTTGGGATCCATCTTTCCTTCCGGAGTCGCGAAGAAATCGTCGAAGCCCTTCCGGAGATCGGCACGCTTCGTGACGTTCTTGCTGTCATCCATCCAGCGGAACGGATTGTCGGCCATCGTCTCGTTGTAGCCAGTATAATAGGCACCGGGATTGACGGTCTGGATCTTGATGCCGTATGCGGCGAGTTCCTGCTGCAGGGCCTCCGCAATCGATTCCAGCGCATGCTTCGTCGAGACGTAGGTGCCCCAGTTTGCCGGGGTGAACAGGCCGCCCATTGACGAGGTGAAGACCACCTTCTTTCCGTGGTGCTTGCCCTCGCGGATCCAGCGCTGGATGACACCCTGTGTGAGCGTCAGCGGCAGGAAGACGTTCGTTTCGAAGTTGCGGCGAACGATGTCGACCGGGATTTCCCAGACCGGACCCGGCTCGCCCTGCCCCGCATTGTTCCAGAGAACGTCGAAGTCCCAGCTCTGAGCCTGCTTGATGTCGTACGGATCCGTCAGATCGAGGCGCTCGACTCGTATGCGATTACCCAGATCGAGCGCAGCCACTTCCTCGCGCATGGCCGTGACCATTGGCGAGACCTGGCAGGTCGCGATGATGTTGTGGCCGTTCTTGGCCATGCCGATGGCAGCCGCCTTGCCGAAGCCCGATCCAGCGCCAGTAATGAGGATTGTCTTGCCCATGTCATTCTCCCTTTTGTATTCGTGGGTTGATGGTCAGCGTAGTGTCGCCTCGAAGGCCGTGAGCCCCGCCTTAGCGATCTTGGTATCCTGTTCGATGGTTCCACCCGAAACACCGAGCGACCCGGCCAGCCCGCCATTCGGACATTTGAGCGCGATGCCGCCCGCGTATGGCGCCAGCCCGCCATTGCTCAACTCGAGATGGGGCGCGGGGGCGCCGGGCTTCAGATAGTCCCACACGTCTTCGCTGTTGCATTGGAAAAGCACCGCGGTCCGGGCCTTCCGCATCGCGATGTCGATGGATCCGAGCACTGCTCCGTCCATACGATGAAAGGCCTTCAGGTTGCCGCCCTCGTCCAGGATGGCGATGATCGCCGCAAGTCCCATCTCCCGGGCCTTGGCCTCAGCATGATCGATGATCGCCTGCGCGTTGTGAGCCGAAATCGGCATTTGCGAACCTCCCATCCGTCCATTCTGGTTTTCGATGTGCGGACTGTCGTCCTGGAGGGCAGGAGCTTCAAGTTAGGAACTGTTAGGAGTTGTTAAGATGCGGCCGCGCGCCTCGTGAGAACCCGCCAGCCCAGCAGCTTGCCGCCTATCGGAACTTCAGGTACCTACGTCCTATCATGGCTGTCGTGGAGCAGGTCGTGTCAGTGCCACGGTTCACATTCGGCCCCTTCGAACTCGACCCATTGCGGCTCGAGTTGCGGCGCGATGGCGTAAAGTTACGTGTCGGGGCTAAGGCTTGCAGACTGTTGCTGGCTCTCGTCGAGCGTCCCGGTCACATCGTCAGTCAGAAGGAACTTCTCGCCGCTGCCTGGTCTGGGTTGAACGTCGAAGACGTGAACCTTCGGGTCCATATCGTGGCCCTGCGCAAGGCCCTTTCAGGTGTAGCTGATGGAGCCTTCGATATCACCACAGTGCCGCGTGAGGGATACGTATTCGCTGGGCCAGTCTCAGCCGCACCCGCGACCGAGATGCTAACTTCGCCGCTGACGCGCGTACCAAGACAGCTCAGCACACTCTTCGGAAGACGCGAAGCGCTGGCCAACCTCGGAGACGCGCTCGCCGCACATCGCATCGTCACGATCGTCGGAGCCGGAGGCATGGGCAAGACTGCGCTGGCGCTGGCGGCCATAGAGGAATACGCGGGTACAGAGTGCGTATTCGTCGACTTCTCCACGTCCGTGTCGTCGCTGCATGTGCAGGGATGCATATTTGAAGCACTTGAGCTCGAAGGGACACCGAACGACGTCGCCGCTCATATTGTGCGCGCCCTCGCAAACAAGCCGATCCTGCTCGTCTTCGACAATTGCGAACATGTTGTCGGCGACGTGGCTGCCATGGTGGCAAGGCTGACGAGCCGGACCGCAGGCGTTTCAATCCTTGCTACGAGCCGGGAGCCGCTGCGGGTTCCCGGCGAGTGCGTCTTCACGCTGGAGCCATTGAGTTGTCCGCCTGAGGGCGCCGAGCTGACGGCGCAGTCTGCCCTGAGCTACGCGGCAATTCAGATGTTCGTGGAGGCCGCAGGCCGCCGGTTGAGCGCGTTTGCCATAGACGACGGCGATGCGTCCCTCTTGGGCGAAGTTTGTCGCCGACTGGACGGAAGCCCGCTCGCCATAGAACTCGCCGCCGCCACCAGCGATACGATGACGATACGCGAACTCGCCCGACGGCTCGACGACCGCTTCACTGTTCTGGTCCGTGGTATGCGCACCGCCCTGCCGAAGCACCGAACGCTGCAGGCGGCGCTCGATTCGAGCTACGATGCACTGAGCGAGGAAGAAGCTTTGGTCATGCGCCGCCTCGGCGTTTTTCCCGGACGGTTCGCGGCCGACGATGCGCAGGCGATCGCCGGCACCGATACAATATCCGGAGCGGCGGTTCACAACACGTTGGCAAACCTAGTCGCAAAGTCACTCCTCACCGTTGATTTCAGCGAGGAGAGCGCATCGTTCCGTTTCTTGGAGACGATGCGAGTCTACGCGAGACTCAAGCTGTTGGACAGTGAAGAAACTTCCGCAGTCTATGTACGCTTCGTTGAATACACGCTGCGTCGGCTGACCGCGATAAACGGACGGGAGGTCGCCGCCGGCGATCTCAAGCGAAACTACAGCGGCGTTCTGGACGATTGGCGCGCAGCGCACGATTGGTCAGTGCGAAACGGCGAGTGGCATACCGCGCTTAAGTTGATGGGAGCCGGAATTGGCTTCTGTCAGTCCCTCAACATCAAGACGGAGTACGTGAACCGCTCCACAGAGACCATCCGCGCCATGCCCGCTGATGCGGGAGATGAAGATGCCTTGCGACTGGAGATGCTCGTTTGCGACCACACAGCACAGATGCTTGTCGATACGCAGCCGCCGGATCCATCGAACTTTGTTGAGCGGATCGAAACGGCTGCACTGCGAACTCTGGATCTTTCGAAGCGGTTGAATGCGCCCGATCAACAAATGAGTGCACTCGTGACGCTCACAGTCGCAGCCCTGACTGCCGCGAATTTGGAGAAGCTGGAAGTCTACGGATCGGATGCCTTTGAATTCGCGCAACGCTCGCAGAACCCCGACTTCCTTCGGACGGCGCACTACCTCAATGGCTATACCAAGTTCTACAGCTCCGACTTCGCCACTGCGCTGGGCGAATGCGATCGCTCGCTGGTTCTCGCCGCGCCGGCGAACCTTGATACTCCAATCGCCTTTGACCACGTGCCGAACGTTCGAATTCTCCGTTCGCGTACGCTATGGGTTCGCGGCGAATTTCAATCGAGCCTGGAGGAGATGGAGGAGGCCCATCGCTCAGCAATCGCGGGCGGTCACGTTCCCACGATCGCCTGGGCGGCCTGGAGCGGCTTGTGCGTCTATCTTTGGGCAGGCGCCTTTGAACGTGCGGATGCCAGCGCAAACCTCTACGAACATCTCGCGAGCGAATACAGCAACCCCGGCTGGGCAAGATACATTCCAAGTGCACGCGAGGCCATGGAGCGCCTTCGCGATGGCCGCAGGTCGTTTGGCGCGGCGCCGCTCGATTGGACGCCGCACGTTCCTTCACATGCAGACTTCATGACGAGTATCCATTGCGCATTTCACAGGCCCGTCGATCTTCAGCGCATTGAAGCCGTGCCGCGACACTGGTGCGCGGCGGAGCACTTCCGCGCCGCTGGTGAACACCACCTTGTTGCGGGTCGGACGATCGAAGCCGAAAAGTTGTTTCTGCATGCGCTGGCGACATCCCAGTCGCAGGGCAACATTGCTTGGGAAATACGAGCTATCCTAAGTCTCGCGCGCCTCAGGATACAACAGGAGCAGGTTTCGGCTGCCCGATCGGTTGTGGAGCCGCTCGTCGACCGCTTTGCAAGTTCCCGCGTCAATGCAGATCTTGTATATGCGGCGGAGCTGCTTGCCGCCTGCTGACCGCTAATGCCTCATCGTGGATGTCGTCTCAAGCATGGCGGCAGTCCTTTGCCGTGTGGACCACGAGGCGCACGCGACGTAGAGAAGGAGCGATGCAGCGGTCATGGCAACGGCGGCCCAGCCGCCGCCGAGCACATCGACTTCCGTCGTGGCGAACGAGGCGATCAATGGACCCAGCCCGTTGCCAAAGAGGATCATCGGCAAGATGAGGATGGCCGCTCTTCGTGTCGTGTCAAGCCTGACGATCTCGGCCATCTGAAAAGCCTGCAGCGCACATGCGGCGCTGGCAAAGAGGCAGATCGCAACTATGAACGCCGTCGGTGCATCGGTGAGGATGGCGAGCGCGATGAACCCTGCCTGCATCAGTACAAGCATTAAAAGGCTCGGCCATTTTGCCATGCTCGGAACGAGCAAGGCCGAGAGCCACGATGCGGCCACTTGGCTGGCGAGACTGGCCGAAAAAGCCAAGCCTATCACGGAAGGGCTTAAACCGTGCTGAGTTGCAACGCGCTCGATATAGGTCCAAGCCGCACCAAGCCCAGCGGCTTGAAGGACTGTTGCGCCCCCGAACAACATCACCGCTCCGCTGAAACGATATCCGGTTCGCTCTGGGCGCTCCAAGACGCTGACCTTGTCTACCAGGGTGACAGCGAAGAGCGCTGCAATCAACGCCCCGGCGGCGAGTGCGTAAAGCCCTGCCGCCACCCCGAAGGTCGGTATCAAAACAACGGGGAAAAGATAGGCAAGTCCGATCTGGGGCACCACAGATGCGCCGCAGAGGATTCCGGTAAGGCGGTCGGGATTGTTCGAACGCACGATGATCGCGTTCGCCGCTCCAAAGAGAAGTCCCGCAAGAAGGCCGGCGACGGCCCGGTCGAGCAACACGGCGGCTGTAGTTTCAGCGTGTGCGTTCGCAACGTTGACCGCCACCAGTCCGAGCGCGGTCGCTGCGGTCTTCAGGCGCATGGCGCCGCGCGCCATCCAGTAGCCGCCAACAGTTGCGCCCAATGTCAGACCGAACAGTTCGAGCGTCGCGGCTTGGCCGATGCCTGCCTTGCTCAATAGGCCTGCATCGTTCAGCCCGCCAAGGAGGATTGGAAGCACTCCAAGCGACAGCAGCGATGCAGTCCCGATGATGATGGCTCCGAATATCGTAGTCGGACTCATACCCAATGCCCCCAACACAATTACTTTAGAAATTTATCGAATTATATTGCTGCGATGTTGGTAACATCGCTCCAAAGCAGCTAAGCGACACTTGTTTCGCGAGAATGTAGGCGCCCAATTGTCCGCCACACCAATATATATCGTGCCGTATTCCTGCGGGTGCTTCATATTGCAGTGTGCGAAGCTAACAAACCTCGTATGTGCGAGCAAGAAACTCTAAGTTTGCAAGACGAGCATATATCTCCTCGCAGTCGCGCGACAGTTGTCGCCGGGCCGGGGCATCCTCAGATCCAATGTTGGCAGCTTCAAATCGGTCGGCTACGTTGCGCATCCAACCGACGGGAGGTGGCAGGCTTGTGCGATCTTTACCGTATGGACGACATAGACTGAGTCCGGAAATGGGCGATCGATGCCGAAAGCATGATCAACCTGATGCCAAGGTATCAGATGAACCCTGACTGATGACAAGGTGGTTGGTCGTCGCTGATTTTGCAACCAGGAATCCTTTTATTTCGCTTGCAATCAACCGGAGAAATCAGCGGGCGGTGATACCGGGCACACTCCCGACGCTCGATCTGCTTGTGCATCGTCCTACCTCCTGGAATGCCTGCTTCAGCTCACTCCACACAGGATTCGGCCCCGCCCACCGTTCCGCATAAATTTCTCGACATGCCGTTCAGGTCGTCCTTCGCCGCGGCAAGGTCTTCATCCGTGGCACGACGTGGGCGTATCGCCCCGGCAGCGGCTGATGTCCGGAAGCCACTAGCGTCCCCTTCGCGCCAACCCGGCGCATTGAGTGGGACATACAGATTAACTAGGAATGGTGACTCTCTGGAAACCGAGCCGTTGCGGTCTACGTCCTCTCCAAAACCCGTTCTATGTCCACACGGATCTCTTCAGGCGACATTGTGGCGTGGATACCTGCCCACGTCGTGTTGGAATGGTTCCACATGCTGCCTTTTGAAACTATGAGGAGTTTCCCATTGAGGAGGCGCAGAACAGTCTTCGCGTCATCGGGCAGCGGGATCTCGTTCCCCTCCTCGTCGTGCTCCCTTATACCGTGCTCGGCGAGAGAATAGTCATAGTCCACCCCATCCACTCGAACGACCTGTTCGTTGTCGCGGACTTCGTCGTAGACGCCGCTGGGCGGCATGCTCTTCAAGTCGAGCAGGAAGAAGGATTCGATTGGTTCCTTTTCTATGTATTCAAACGTCGCTCGGTCAAGGAGCATCTCGGGAAGGCCGGTCTCGCTCAGATCGAAGAGGAGCCGTTTCCATCTTCATGAATGCTGACGCCCATTAATGGAAGATGGCCGTCCGGCGTCAGATAGGAGTAGTTTCCCTCCATGAAATGGCGAAGGACGTCGGCGAGATCGTAGGGATTAGACCAGCTTCGCGACCGAGGCACCTCATCGCCAAAGGCTTCGTGGATCGCTGTCCTCCAGATCTTGTCGAGATGCTTCTGGTAGTCCTCTTGCTTTTTCTGGAACTTGTCCACGTCGATTCTCCAGCGCCGCTACAGTTCTAAACGAAGACGGAACGAAGGACACTGCGGTGTTACCGACCGGACATATTATGGTAACCTCGACCCCGGTGTGTTCGCCGGGGTTCTTTTTGGGCCTCGCGACATTTCACGGCGATGGGGTATTAGGTGTCATTACTGCATGGGGATGGGGTCACGAGTGCTCCAAATTGGGGTCAGCACTCCGGTTTTTATCTTTATTCTCAACGCGCGCATTTTCCAGATATGGGCCAACCTTCACTGTTTTTAGAGCGACACATAAGAGCGGACTCGTTTCGGATTTAGCGAACGCGTCGAGTTTAAGGCCTGAGGCTTCAGACGGTGAATTCACGGTAGGCAACGGCGAGACGGGAAAACTCACGAGCGACCTGCGGCGGGAGATTTCGACCTGCAAAGGGCGTCATCGAGGACAAACGGGATTTGACGCGCTGGATTGACAGCATTTGAATACAAGAAGGGGCGCGGCACGATCAGCTAACGGGCGTAAGATCCTTCTCGAGTTCGCTCACCTCCCTTCCTACCAGACGCCAGAACATCTTATTTATCTTATCCTCCGTCCAGTCCTTGATGCTGTCGAGTTCGACGCCCTGTAGATCGGCAATCAACTGCATCTTCTTTTCGAGCGAATAGTCGACGAACCGTGGGATGTATTTCGATTTCCCCATGTTGTAACGAATCTCATGGTAGGTCTTCACGAAGGTCTTCGGCTTGCCCTGCCCGGTCATGCCGAGCTTCTTCCACAAGCGGGAGACGAAGCGATCGAGCCGTTTAAGCTGCTTCAGGTCCTGCGTCATCGAGAAGAAGAACATCCAGCCGTAGCGCCTGTCGTTGAGAATGCATCCAGTAATCTTGAGGTTAAGCTTCGTTAGCAGGCGCTTGTGGTTGGCACGGTACTTCGCGCTTGTCATGAGCGACATGATGGTCGTCATCATCCGTCGGTAAGAGCTCTTCCGGACGGACACGAGCTTCGGCGTGATATGGTACCCGAGATAGTCGACGCCGGTCGAAAGCGGGACGATCTTCGACTTGCTGCCCTCGATGAGCGGATGACATGTGAGATGGACCTTTGAAAGCCTGCCATTCAGCCAGCGAAAGTGCCGCTTGGCGTCGGATGCCTTGCATATTACAAGGATGTCGTCGACGTACCGATAATAGTGGAAGCGGGTTCGGGCACTCTCATCGATCTGCATCATGTATATCGAGGAGAGGATGTTGGACACGCTGAGTCCTTGCGGAACTCCGACATCGTTCGCCTTCTTGCCGTCGCCGGTCGGCGTCTTGACCGCAGCGTCCACCAGCGAGGTGAATAACCTGTATCGGGTTCGCGTCCGAATGCGCTTTAGCAGGAGCTGATGGTCGAGACTCGGATAGAAGTCCTGGACGTCCAGTTGCAGAAAGACGTGATCGTCCCCCAGCGGCCGCACGAACTCCAACAGGTCTTTGATGATGAAGTGGGCGGGAGCGAGCTTCGCGTCATCAAAGACGTGCATCAGCACGTTCGTGACTGCTCTCAGGGTGACCCGGTCTCTAACGCCCGCTATCGCGATTTCGCGCGGAGCCTTGCCCGCTCCCTTCGATATCAGACGCTGCTTGAAGGGCGTGAATCGGTAGGATTCGGCGTACGCCCGCTTCCTGATGAGCGCCAGCTCGGCATCGATGTTCTTTTGGAAGGCTCCGGGGTCGATACCGTCCTTTCCGATCGTTCCGGATGCGGCAATTCGCTCGTCGAAGATCGACCGCAGGGTCTCGATTGCAAACTGCTCGTCGAACTTCTCTTTGGCCTGCATCAACCTCGCCCGTGCAGAAACGGCCAGACCAGGAAGGCCACGGGAACCAGGAACAGTGCGGCGATGATCGACCAGTAAATGATTCGCCGCCCGAAGAAGGAAAGGAACTGGAACCACGTCCATTTTAGGGGCTTGCCGTGATTGGTGAGCTCCTTCCCTTCAAGGACCATGTGATTGACGAGAAGGTCCGTGTAGTCGTGGTTCGAATGGTTCGGGAAGTCGAGCAGGATGTCCCGGTAGAGAAGCTTCTTGTCCTGGTCCGGGAGGTCTTCGTCGTAAAGCTTCTGCAGCTTGAGATAGCACTCGCGAAATGACGTGGCCCGAGCCTCAATCCGGAAACCGCCCGCAACGAGAGACGCGACAAGCACGACCACTGACGACGCCAGGTTCAGCTTGCCGAGTTCCGGGTACGGAACGCTGTAGAAGGTCTCGAAGATGGAAAGGATGACTGAGAATACAGAATAGTAAGTGACTGCCAGGTAGGAAATGTTCTGGTTCCGCAAAGCCTTGCGCTCTGCGATCATTCGAACTCGGGAGGTTATCCAGATCGTGTCGTTGATCGTACTCGGACTAGGAAGCGTCATATTTTCTCGCAAGAAGTGAAGTGGTGCGGACGCAAAAACTCAAAGCAACTAAACACTCGATCGAATGTAGCCGTAAGCCAACGCGCAGAACGCGCCCCTTTGTGACCAGAACCCAGCAAGCTGAGCCAGCGGTTTTACCCGCTCCGCCCGCACCGCAAACGATCTAACTGTAGTTGTAGGTTTTTTCAACTGGCTGATGACTTCTGCTCACAGCAAGTCGCCGAGTTCGGGACAGGCAAGAGAATGCCTTCAGCTTTCCGGTCGCTTCGCACTTCTAAGTCGAAAGAATCGAGTCCTCACATCGCACCGCGAATTGTTCAAAATATACGGCAATTTGTGTCGAATCCTGTGGAGTACCAAGTAAAAGCAAAGACTCGTGTTACCGCGAAACGGCAAGAACCAGATACGTTTGTTGCAGTGATTCGCCTCAATTAATCTAGCGAGAATTGCATGGCCAAGGGCACGACAGGAAAGACCGGGGGAACCTCCAAGATCCGTTTCATCATGGTCGAGGCGGAGATTGCTGACGGCGATATCGGGCAGATCACCCAGGCGATCCAGAATGCGCTCAAGACATCGTCTCCAGCGACGACCCAGCGCATTGCCGGCCCGAGCGTCAAGGCCGTCGCTCGCGAGGCAGAAATCGACGGCGACGACGAAGTGGAAGAAGCCGAGGTCGTCGAGATCGAGACGCCCGTGCGGCCGCCGCGGCCGAAGGTTCAGCGAGCTGCCAAGCCTGCCCCCGAAGTGCTCGAGATCGACATGACCTCCGGCACTTCATTGGCAAACTACGTCCACGGGGCGAATCCCAAGAGCAACAATAAGCGTTACCTGCTCATAGCGGCCTGGTTCAAGGAGCACCGGGAGACGCCGGCGGTGACGGCGGCCCACGTCTACACCGGGTTTCGGACCTTGAAGTGGCCCACCAGCATCCCGGACTTCTCCCAGCCGCTTCGTGATCTGAAGTTCACGAAATACATGACGGTTCCCGAGAAGGGCCACTACGCCATCAACCACCTCGGGATCGCCGAGGTCGAGGCGATGCTCTCGGGCGGCGATTGATGCTGCTTGCCGATTTTGTACAGCAGGTTGATGGATTCGACGCGCTCTCGCCGAAGCACAAGATCAAAGTCTTCGGCTGGTATCTTCATGTGCATAAGGCTTTGGCCTCCTTCGACAACGAAGCCATCAGGGCCTGCTTCAAGCAGCTCCACCTGACGTCGCCGGACGTATCAGTCTACCTTCCACGAATGGCGGCCGCGAAGCCGCCGGAGCTTCTGAAGGAGCGGAGCAGATATCGGTTGGCGCGCGGAGTGCGCTCGGAACTCGACAAGAAGTACGGCGTGCACCAGAGCGTGGTCCAGGTCAGCAAGCTTCTGTCCGATCTCCCGGACCGCGTGCCGGACATTGCCGAACGCGCCTTTCTTCGCGAAGCGCTCGCCTGCTACCGAGCAGAGGCCTTCCGTGCGTGCATCGTCATGTCCTGGAACCTCGCCTTCGATCATCTTCTGAGATGGGTCATGGCCGACACGACGCGGCTTGCGGACTTCAACGCCGCGATCCCACGACGTTTCCCGAAGAAGGCCGGCCTCGCAATGTCGTCTGTCGAGCATTTCGAGGAGCTGAAGGAAGCGGAGGTCATCGACGTCTGCCAGAATGCCTCGCTGTTTTCCAAGAACACCACCGACATTCTCCGGGAGAAGCTGAAGAAGAGGAACATGGCGGCTCATCCCTCGCAGGTGGCTATCCAACAATCTCAGGCTGACGACGTCATCACCGACCTGGTCAACAACGTCGTCCTTACCTTGGTGTGACGATGAGCGAAGGAATTGAAGTAGACTCGACGAAGAAAGGTTTCAGGCAGCCGCCGGATCACATTACGGAGCCGTGCCTGACATACATGGCGAGGATCATGGAGCTTCGCGAGTTCGTGGCCTTCTACTTCGGGTTCGTCAAAACGTCGGCCGAGCTCAGGCGGATGATCCCGATCGCCGAAGACGACGAGGGTGATAAAGGGCTACAGGTGCTCCGTTACGAGTCCAGTCGGCACGGTTCCTTCATGTATCAGATCGTGCTGTCGCGAGCCATCTAGTCTTTCGACCTCTATCTCACAACCATACTCAGGGACGTCTTTCTAGCTCGGCCGGAGATGCTGAAGTCCGAAGGGACCGTGGACGTAGCGACGATCATCGAGGTTGGCAACTATCAGGAATTGGTCTGGCACATCGTCGAGAAGAAGGTTCGCGAGCTTTCGTACAAGCCTCTGTCGGAACTTCGTAAATTCATTCCGTCCCGCACGGGCATCGACATCTTCCCAAATGAGGATGTCTTCGAGACGACGATCGTGGCGTCTGAAGTCCGAAATCTGATTGCCCATAACGATTGCGTCGCGAACGAGGTCTTCAGCTCGAGAACGAAGAAGATCGCTGTCCCTTTGGAAATCTCGAGCACGGGCCGGGTCATCATCGATGATGAGTGGCTTCGTCGTGCCAGCTATACGCTCGACAGCCTGGTCTTCCGGTTCGACGAACTGGCGTCCCATAAATTCAATCTGCGAACACTCAATCGAATGACGGCCTTCCTGGCGCGGGTCTAGGTTGCCCGTCGCCGCGGTCTAGCTAAGCAAGGCAGGGCGCGCGGCGAGAGTGCACTCCGCATCATCCCTTTGGCCCGGCAGTCTTTGTGTCGTAGAACGGTTTGAAATAGATGGTGTCGGGATTGCGCGTCAGGGTCTGGTTCTTCCAATCGAACAGACCGCCCCAGTAGGCGATCTGGTTGAAGCCGCCGCCCTTCTCCTTGAAGGCCTGCAGCATGCGGTCGAAGTTCACGACGGGGATACCCCAGTTGACGGCCTCGATGGCGCGGCGCTCGACGACGCGGCCTCTGATGCCCGCGACGTTTGCATCGTCGGCAGCCAGCGCGAACGGCGCCACCCCTATCGTGGCGAAGGTGGCGAGAAGGAGCGCTTTCATATCTTCAGCCTTCTGTTATCTGCCGATTGGAAACTGGAAGTTGACGCCCGCGAAGATCTGCCAGCGCGGCGCGCCGGGGCCGTCGTGCCAGACCGTGTACTGCGGCTCGACGAAGGCATTCATCGTCACGCCCTTGTCGAGCTGGAAGACCTTGCCGACGCCCGCGCCGACCGGAACGTAGGAGTTGCCGCTCTCGAGGTTGAAGTTCCAAGTCGCCGAGGATCTGAGATACCACCCGTCCGACAGGTTTATGTTCAGGATTGGCTGGAAGGTTAGAAGGTTCATGTCCTCGCGGTGGTCGACGCCGGCGAATGAAGTCTGGTAGGTGACGAGGCCGCCGAGCAGGCCCCAGCTCTGCGGCGCGACCACGACTCCAGCCGCGCCGACCTGCCACTTTCCGCTGCCGAGCGATTCGTCGGTCGCCGTCGGCAGGACGAGCAGCGGCCCCGCGCCGAAAGTGACGTCGCCGTGCTTCGGCAGAATGAAGATGTCCATCAGGGTCAGATCCCCGAGTCCGGTCACGTATCCGCTCGGAACGTCGGGTGACGTCGCAATGGGGAGCGTGAAGCGCAGGAGCTGCGGTAGTCCCCACATGTCGGAGGGAACGAGGCCGCGCAGCAGGAACTGGTTCGCCTCCGGATCGCCCGGCGTACCGACGAAGCTCGGTATGTAATAGTCCTGCAGATTGATCGTGATCTTCGGCGTCAGAGGATTGTTCGCCTCGTTGACCGCGTCGTGGGCTTCTTGCGCCATGGCGGGAGCGGCCAGCAGCGTCAAGATCGCCAGGGTCGGAGAAATACGCAGGCGCACGAGAGCCTCCCGTTTCGATGGCACGCAATCCAGCACAAAGGATCTCAAGCTCACAGATTGTTACAGTAACAAGGTCCAGCCAAGCCCGGCGGCGTCCAGAATGTTACTGTAACATTCTCGCTTTTAGCGGTTGACTGGAGTGAGAATGGTCGAGGGCGTTATCCTCGCTCGTCCGCATGCATCCTGATCGAAAGGAACGCCTGCACGCCATGGGCACCGCCAGGGAGGCCGCGCACCGCGGATTGTTGAAGCTGATGCTCCGCCTGCCTTCGCTGCGCGCAGAGCTTCAACTGCTCTGGCAGAAGGACGCCGGGCTGGAGCCCCTCTGCGAAGCCTACGAAGATGCGACGACCACGCTCGACCGCCTCTTGAAAGGCGCGACAGACGGCGAGCATGGACTGGTCGAGGAATACCGAAACGTGTGTCGGGCCCTGGAAGCCGACGTCGTCGCCAGGTGTCGTGCACGGGTCGCGAGACCCCGCTTCTAACATTTCGCTCATGATGTGGCGGATCCAGGTTGCAACCTAAGGTCCGCTAGCGTACATTTGCCACTGCTTATGGGCGGACGGGCGTGAGGTGCGGAATGGCAGCGAACGGCGTGAGCAGTGGGGCGCGTATAGTCTGTGAAGACGAGGCGCGGATGGAAGCGGAGCGGCTGCTGGCCGATCCAAGGCTTCACGTATCGGACCGCCACCGGGCTTTCCTGAGATACATCGTCGACGCCCGGTTCGAGGGCCGCAGCGATGCGGTGAAAGCCTATTCGATAGCCATCGACGTCTTCAACCGTCCGGCCTCGTTCGATCCTTCGTCCGATCCGATCGTCCGCATCGAGGCGACGCGTCTGCGGGAGGCCCTTCAGAAATACTACGAGCAGATCGCCGAGGAGCCGGGCGCACGGCTCGACATCCCGCGCGGGCGATACGTCCCGATCTTCGTCGAACGCGATCACACGCCCGATCCCGAAGAAGACTGCGAACTCGAGGACGCGAGCCATCCTGTGGACGGCACGCCGAAAGCGGCCCCTTGGGCTTACGGCAGGAGATTGCGACACGCAGTGATGGGAGGAGCAGTACTTGCCGCCCTCGCAGTGACGGGGGTGCTCGCCTATCGCGCCGGTAGCCCGGCGGTTCTGCATACGCGGAAGCCCTTCGTCGCGCTCTCGGTGAACGCGGCTCAAAAGGACAAGGCGGACGGGGAAGCGGTCATCGAAGACCTCGCCGTGTCACTCGCCCGGTTTGGCACGGTTCGTCTCACATCCGATGCGATAGCGATGCGGTCGCGCACTGACGCGGCGGAGCAGAGCGTCTACGACATCAAGATGCGCTACGCGGAGGACTCACGTTCCTTTTCGATATGGTGGCAGGTTTTAGACGCAGGCACCGGGGAGGCGGTCTGGACCGACGAAGAACGGCGTCCGGCACCCTCGGGATCACGCGACGATGCGATGCGCGACCTCGTCTATGGCGTGTCGCGCAGGCTCGCGGGGCCGGCCGGGATCGTCAACGCCATCGAGCTGAGGCGCAATCTGCCTCAGACGGCAGTTGGCAACATCTGCGTGCTGCGGGGCGAGTTTGCAGTCGAGCTTCGCGACCTTGCGGGGCTGAAGGCCGCCCGGCCGTGCCTGGAGGCGACGATCGCCGCCGACCCGAAGGACGCCGACGCGATGGCGACGCTCGCGCGCGTCATGTTGTGGACGGGCCGCACGACCGGAGACGACAGCTACTTCGGACGAGGCGTCGATCTCGCCAACAGGGCGGCCACCGTCTCGCCGTCGTCGCCCAGAGCGGCGCTCGCACAGATGGCGACCCAGTATCAGCTCGGACAGAACGAGATGGCCATCGCCGCCGGACGGCGCGGCATCGCGCTCAACCCGGAAAACGCGGATCTTCTCGCCAAGCTTTCCATGGCCGTATTTCTGAGCGGCCACTGGGAGGAAGGACTACGGCTCGCCTCGCAGGCGGCGGACATCGCCGGGCAGTCGATCCGGGACGCGAGCTTCGTGATGATCCTGGACGCCTACCGTCAGGGGAACTACGCGCAGGCGGTGTTCCTCGCGAGACAGGTTCCCGCGGCCGACACGCCGACGACGGTGTTGAAGCTGGCGGCGATCGCTCGCATCGGCGATCGTTCGGTGACCGACAAGGAGATCGCCGCGGCGAGGCTGCAGCACCCCGATCTCGACCGTACCGTATCCGCGATGTTCTCCGGCACCCGTTACGACCGGGATCTCGAGGCGGCGCTCAGGATGGGCATACAGGAAGCCGGCCTGAAGGCGCCGGAAGTCGTCAGCAACGACCCGATGTAACAGTAACATCCTTGTCCGGAAGCCTCCGATGGCATTCCTTCGCAAGGTCCGCAGACTGCGGGCGATGATGTCGAAGGGCCGCCACGATGCGAAAGCTGCTTGTCTCCCTAGTCGCCTCCACGTTCCTCGCGGGCAACGTCCTTGCCGATCCGGCGCTCGTCACGACGGGGGTCAATCTTCGCGCGGGACCGGGCACGGGCTTCGCAGCGGTCGGAAAGGTTCCGGAGGGCGGGCAGGTCGATCTCAAGGAATGCGACGCCAGCGGCGCATGGTGCGCGGTCGCTTTCGGCAAGGAGAACGGCTTCGTCAGCGGACGGTATCTAAGCCAGTCGGCGGCGGACACGCCCTCGTGGCCGAGGACATTCACGGCCGACAGCGGCGCGACGCTCACTTTGTTCCAGCCGCAGGTCGTCGACTGGCCGGATTTCGTAAAGCTTGACGCGCTCGTCGCGGCCGAACTCAAGACCTCGAAGGACGCCCAGCCCGTCTACGGCGTGATCGGCATCTCCGCGAAGACGGTCGCCGACGACGAGACGGACAACGTCGTCCTGACCGACGTGCAGCCGACCGAAGTGAACTTCTCGACGCTCGACAAGGAGCAGCTTTCGAAGCTCGCCCTCGGCGTCGGCAAGATCATGCCGACGGATCCGATTACCGTCTCGCAGGACCGCCTAACGGCGAGCCTCGCCGACTACAAGCGGTTGAACGACGTCTCGGGACTGAAGGCTGACCCGCCGCCCGTATTCACCAGCGAGACGCCTGCGATCCTCGTGCAGACCGACGGCAAGGCGGTGGTGTCCCCAGCCAAGGGCGTGCAAGGGCTTTCCTTCGTGGTCAACACCAACTGGGACGTCTTCCGGACCGACGCAGACAAGACCTTCTACCTTCGTGACGAGAAGAGCTGGCTGAAGTCGACGAGCCTCGATGGCGACTGGACGGAAGCCGAGACGCTTCCTCCGCAGCTATCCAGCCTGCCCGACGACGACGCCTGGAAGGACGTGAAGGCCGCCCTGCCCGCGACGAAGTTCGGCGAGAGCGGCGTGCCGAAGGTTTTCTACTCGGACGTGCCAGCGGAACTCCTCGTCTTCG
>NZ_FWER01000273.1 GCF_900169785.1 Rhizobium sullae | reverse complement strand
AAAGATCGATATGAACCGTTGCAAGCCGCCGACGGATCGAAATCCCTGCATCATCCGCTCCCGTTTTCGAAGCGGCACGTGAGAATTCTCGGCCCGATTGTTCAGGCCCTTGTGCGATCGATGTTCGACGGCGGGCATCACCTCCCGTCTTGCAGCACCATATGAG
>NZ_FWER01000284.1 GCF_900169785.1 Rhizobium sullae | reverse complement strand
TCAGCATCACATAGCGCGAGTGACGCTCGACCAGCGTTGCTATGTAGCTGTTCCCGGATCCACCGATAAGGTCACCTTCCCAATGACCGGGAACGGCACGATCTTCGACAGACGGAGGTCTCTCGCTTATAGATATCGCATCCTTGATCTGGCCC
>NZ_FWER01000286.1 GCF_900169785.1 Rhizobium sullae | reverse complement strand
AGGTCATCAAAACCGGGGAGAGTGTGACATTCCAACTTTGCAGAAACAGGACACTTTAACTTTGCGGCTACACACACTGTGGCGGCAGGGTTGGAATGTCCGTTTGTGTGCAAAGTAGAAATGTCACTTTGGGCGTCGTCAGCCATTTAGAAATG
>NZ_FWER01000042.1 GCF_900169785.1 Rhizobium sullae | reverse complement strand
ATCGGACGCATCGGCTCGACGAGCCGACAAACGCGTCGGCGCTCCGCCTGACGGTCACCGCGACAAACGGCGCGGCCGAGGCGCATGTGGTCGCGGTGCGTGCTTACGGGGCGTGAGCCGGCACAGACTGGCTGGCCGACGTGGGAGGCCGCGCCGCGAAGAGATGACATATCGCGTGACGCTACGGTCGTAGTCATCGCCTCCATCGGAATGCCGCCACACTTGTTACTCCCACTGTTCGCTTTCCGGTGCCACACTATCTCACAGACAACAACGAGCGATGAGCAGCGGATGGACCCGCGCCTCGGCCACAAGGCGCGGGAACTCACCCAAACCAGGAGGTTTCAGCAGCCATGACGACATCAGCAAAGAATGGACAGTCTATCATGCACACACCGCCGGTCGTGTCGCCGCAGGCGTGGGAGGCGGCCCGCCAGCAGCTGCTCGTGAAGGAAAAGGCGCAGACCCGCGCCCGTGACGCCCTGGCCGCAGAGCGCCGGCGAATGCCATGGATGACCGTGGATAAGGCATATACGTTCGAGGGGCCCGCGGGTAAGGCGAGCCTGCTCGACCTGTTCGACGACCGGCGTCAGCTGATCGTCTACCGCGCCTTCTTTGAGCCGGGGGTGTTCGGCTGGCCAGACCACGCCTGCCGGGGTTGCTCCATGGTGGCCGACCAGGTCGCCCACCTCGCCCACCTCAACGCCCGCGACACCACTCTCGTCTTCGTCTCGCGTGCTCCTCAGGCAGACATCGCGCGGCTGAAGGCGCGGATGGGGTGGGAGATGCCGTGGTTCACCATCACGGACAGCTTCGACGCCGACTTCGGCGTGGACGAGTGGCACGGCACGAACGTGTTCTACCGTGACGGCGAGCGGGTATTCCGCACCTACTTCATCAACAACCGCGGCGACGAGCAGATGGGAGGCACATGGAACTACCTCGACATCACGCCGCTGGGCCGGCAGGAGGTCTGGGAGGACTCGCCCCAGGGCTATCCTCAGACCCCGACCTACAAGTGGTGGAACTGGCACGACAGCTACGTCGCGGACGCAGCACCCGACAAGACGTGGGTCGAGGTGTCGGAGGCCGGAGAAGCGGCGTTCCGGAACCAGCACCCGAACACGAAGCTGTGAGCCTGCTCCCGTCGATCCGATAGGCGGCGGTTGGTCTGATGGGCCGCCGCCATGCAGCGCCAAGATCCATCGCGCGTATCCGGCACTTGGCCTATTGTTGTTGATCCCAATGCAGCGTCCGGACCGCGTCTGCTGCCTGGCCGTCCGGGTCGGAAATCTCTCCCCCTATATCCAAGGACATATATTCCGCAGATGGAGAACGAGCTACAGTATTTTGTCGAAATGGCTGGCGGGGATGGTTTCCGCTGGGTGATTTGCTGTGCGATGCTGTTCTGCGTACGGCTGAATTGCCGGGTCGGAATGTTTGGCCAGGAGATGACCATGTTAGGCTGCAGCGTCATCGAAATCATGCCATCGAACGGGCGGTTACCTGCCGAATTGATCGAAGCAGGCTATCGGTCGAGCCAATATGGTCTCGTCGTATTTGTCCTGAACAACGTGACGCCGCAGGCTATTAACTTGGTTCTCGACCCGGTCGTCAGGACAATGCCGCTGTCGATTCCAGGCGTGCTTTACATTGAAATTGGCGACGAGCAGCGAGTGCGCGACGCGATAACTTCCGCGTCGATCATATATTTCGCAAGCAACGCCCTCTACAACTTGGCGGCCAGCTATGGCGTATCGCCGGCGCTGGTCTATTCGGATTTACCCCCGCAGCCGAGCGACACAGCCGAGCTCCCGGCAATACACCGACAGGTTCCGCCTCCGGAAACCGTTGATTGGCGCCGCCACAGCTTTCATCATGTTTTCGCGGCATAGCCACGACTACAATTCTGCTTCGCGTGAACTAATAAAGTTTACAATGCGAGGCGAAGACAAGAATACAATCCCTGCTGAATTCCAGATGACCAAGAAGCCTCTGGCTGGCGGGAAGAGATGGCACGCGTAGTAAAAAGAGTTGCCACGGCCTTCAAGCAGTCAGTCGTTCGCATGATTGGAGCAACGCAATTCATCATTCTGTTTAAGTTCATTTTTTAGTATGTTATATAGAAGTAATATACGTTCCAGGACTCGGGAAGCAGCAAGTCCATGGCCTGAGAATATCCCAGTCGTCACATCGAGTAGTTAGCAGTCGGTAGGTTAATTCTGAGCGCCGTTTACGAGCGCGGGCAAAGCAGCCCGGCTCGGCCATCGCTGGAGACGGGCCATGCGCATGAAAGTCTGGCGAAACTTCGTCCTCAGGGGCTATAACGCCTCGCCTGTTCGACCCCAGGATCTTAGCACAACCGACGAAGCAGACGCCCCGAGCCGTCAAACGACCTGGATCAACACCCATCGTGCCCGTGCGGATAAGGTCATCGCGATTGGCCGTGTCATGTCGGCGATCGGCAGCGTTCTCCTATCCTGGCTCGACGCGGAGCATCAGCTAATTCCTGCGGCGTTTGTGTTTCCTCTTCTGTCGGCCTATCTCTCATACGCGATCCTTTGCGCAATCCACGTTTGGAGAAGCAAGATTTCGCGTGTTAGCGGGACCCTCATACGCCATGTGGTCGATGTCGCGACCTTTGTTGTCTTCATGCTACTTACTGGCGGAGCTTCCAGTCCATTTTTCATATTTATGCCCTTCGTTCTCCTGAGTGCAACGCTGCATTGGCGTTGGCGAGGTGCGTTTTGGACGGCCCTCGTCTGCATGACGGCCCCTGTATACCTGATGGCGTTCGAAACCACCTCCGACGTGACGACGGACATGTCACACATGCTGTTCGTGACTGTCGCTGGCACTTTACTGGTCTGGCTCGGTGCTCACCAGGAAGTCGTTCGCGCCGAGATGCTGCGCCTGGTGGAGAAAACTCCTGCGGCACCCGAAGGGCCTGAGTGGCCCGCTGACGCGGCTCTTGAATACGCAGCGCACGTGATGCACTTGCCCCGCGCACTCCTTATCTGGAGCGACTCGGATGAGCCGTGGACGTATGTAGCAGTGCGCAAGAATGGCGCTTGCAGTGTCGCGCAATTGCCGCCGGACGCCTATTGGCCATGGGTCGCCGAACCCTTGCAGCGCGCGAGCCTCTTAATCGCCGACGCCGTACATTCCCAGGTCCTCGTCCACCGGGGCGAGGGATATTTCGACGAATGGGCTGATGCAATGTCACCTGTTTGTCCTGCGCTCGCTGCCGATTTTTCGATTGCCTCGGCTGTCTCGACACAATTCCGCGTCGATGATCTTGAGGCGCGCATCTTTCTCTTGGATCCACCGACACTTTCTCTCGATGACGTGGCGGTTGCAGAGGTCATCGCCGACAGAATCAAAGCATTGTTCGAGCAAGCCATGTTGATGCGCAGGCTTAGCGATGCAGCGGCTGTCGAGGAGCGTATCAAGATCGGGCGCGATCTTCACGACGGAGTGCTTCAAGCTCTGGCCGGAACGGCGTTGCAACTCGAGTCCCTGCGTTCATTCACTCTCGGGGAGCATCAACAGATCGATGGGCGCGTAACTGCAATCCAAGCCATGCTTGCCGACGAGCAACGCGAACTTCGCTCTTTCATCCATGCGCTCGAACCAGGTCAAGGGTACCGCACCCTCCCCGAATCTCATTTGGCACTGCAATTCGAGGCATTGGCCCGGCGTTTACGAAAGCAATGGTCGATCGATATTCGCTTCGCTCTCAACCCTATAGATCTTCGTCTTCCCGCCACGATGGTCTACGAGCTAATACGCATGGCTTCCGAAGCCACTGCCAATGCGGTTCGTCACGGTGGCGCGCGAACGCTTGAAATCAACTTGCAGCTGGATGCCGGCACGATCTTGCTGACGGTCGATGATGATGGATCAGGCTTCGGCTTTGAACGACGGTTTGATCATGCGGAGCTGAAGAACAGCAAGACCGGACCTCGCAGCCTTCGCGAACGGGCCGCAGCCCGTGGTGGAGAACTTTCGATCGACAGGGTTGCGCAGTGGACACGCATATTGATCAGATTGCCGGTGCACCCATGAGCTTGCGCATTGTCATTGTCGATGATCACCTGATTGTTCTGGACGGATTGCGCCGCATGATCGAGACCGAGGACGATTTGCTGGTGATCGCTACATGTCAAAGTGCGTTACACGCAATCGAGGTGATCGATGGGGAAAAGGTTGATCTCGTCGTGCTGGATCTGCGAATGCCCGCAATGAGTGGACTCGAGTTCATTCATTACATCCGCGCCAGTAGGCCGGACCTGCCAATCGTCGTCCTTACCGCCGATATCAGTGACGAAAATCTGGCCATAGCCATGCAATATCGCGTCAATGGCATTGTGCTGAAGGAACAGGCACCGACGGTACTTCTCAACTGCATCCGGACCGTTGCCACCGGCGGCACATATCTTACGGACAAAAACCTGGTCTGCGCGCTGGACAGGCTCCGCGAAAGCGATTTCCAATATACCTCCCTTCTGCAAGCATTGACACCGCGTGAAGTTGAGGTTTCGCGTCTTGCTGCCGATGGATTGCGCAGCAGGGAGATCGGGGACGAGCTCGGAATTTCTCACGGCACCGTCAAACTGCATCTTCACAGCATCTACGGCAAACTTGGCATTTCATCACGCGTTGAGCTAGCAAACCTAGCAAAACGGCAATGGCTGACGAATGACAGCCGATTTTAGCAAGACGTCAAGCGCGACCTTTTGAAGCCCAAAGGCGAGAAAGTAGAAACGTTGTGATCAAGCGAAAACGTGGCATTCTAATCTGCGTACTCATTGCTGTTTATCTTCTGGTGAGCCCGGCATATGCGCTTTTAAACTTTCGGGATTTTGCCTCAGATCTTCCACTTTTCATCCGCTATGTCGCCGTACCTGGTCTGCTCGGCGTTGCCTTCCTGGCAACAGCCTTGTTTGCGAAACCGGCTTTTGCAACGGCGGTTGGCGTTTACGGACTGAGCGTCCTGGTGGCCCTTTTCGCATTCGAGGCGTTTCTCGCCTTCCAATCGATCTCGGTGCGACTGGCCATGCTGGGCCAACTCAGCCCTGCGCAGGCTGAAACGGTTGAGCAGGACAAGAACATCGTCCGCGGCTTCGCGCTAGGCAGTCTGAATCGATTCTTGGAAACAGACGCGCTATCGACAGCGCTTTTGTCGGGCTTCCCAAACACCGACGTCGTTTTGTGCACGCCTGACAATCAAATCATAAAGTACACTGCGGACCGCTATGGCTTCAACAATCCGGACGATGTCTATGACAAACAGCTGGACTTGATGCTTTTGGGTGATTCCTTCGTCGAGGGGTTCTGCCTGCCACCAGGCCAGGATCTTGCGTCGCGTCTAAGGGCGAGCGGTTTTTCCGCGGCGGGGGCGGGAATTCGCGGTAACGGTCCCTTGCTCGAACTCGCGACGCTGGGCCGTTTTGGGCCGCTCTTTCGACCACGCCACGTGGTGATGGTTTTCTTCGAAGGCAATGACTGGGAGAATTTCGAGACCGAGCTAGGCAAGCCCTGGCTGCGCGATGCGCTATCGCCGACCGCCCACTTTGGAACACCGTCGACCGCGCAGCAGGCCTTGCTTGAGGCCAGAGTCATATTGAACCGGAACAACAGCAAGCCCATCAACTTCGTTGATGTACTGAAACGAACAGCGATGCTTCGAAACTTCCTCGCCCTGCAGCAAACCTTTACGAGGCTCGGGCTAATTTACCCGAAGGCCGCACGTGTGATGCCGGAATTCAGGGAGACATTGCATCGAGCTAAAACGCTGTCCGCCGGATGGGGTGGAAAATTCGCCATTGTATATGTGCCGAGAGTCGACCGCTTCATCGGCCCATTCGCTGCAGACCGCGTCTTCGATCAGCTCCGCACGATCGTGACCGATGCTGCGGCAGCCGAAGGAATCGAGGTCATTGATCTGCGCCAGGCGCTGGAGAGGCAGCCCGACCCAGCGCGCATGTACGCCCCCGACAGCCATTTCAACCGCGACGGAGCAGCCTTTGCCGCCGATGTCATCAGCCAGCATCTGCAAACCGTCGACGGGCCGTCCAAGACTGCAACGAATGTCAGGTAACTGCGTAAGACTGCGGGAAGAACGCAAACGCTGTCTATATCCATCGGCATATTGACCGGGACGGTGCGTACCTGTTGAATCCACCGCGAGGCTAATAAAACGATAATCGAGCTGCGTCCCTTACCGTCTGTTCCGTGGTCTATGGGCAAGAAACAGTGAGCGAATCGCACGAGCTATTATTCGAGGATATTCCCGAAGGGCCATCGAATCGTAATTTCGGTTACACGGTGGGCGGGATCCTCCTTTGTCTTGTTGCGGCGAGATGGATCATCAACGGAACGATGACACCCGTCATGCTGGGCTTTGCCAGCTTGGGTGGCCTTCTGGTTCTGCTGGCTCTTATTTACCCGGTCTCTCTGACCATGCCCAATCAGATTTGGAGCAAGCTCGGCCTGCTCCTATTCAAGGTCGCCAACCCCGTGGTGATGCTCTTCATCTATGTGACGACGTTCGTGCCGATCGGGTTCGTCCTGAGAATGCGCGGCCACGATCCTCTCGCGCTACGATTCGACCGGGCGGCACCCACTTATTGGACCAACCATCCACGGGAGGGGGCGGATCCGTCCACAATGCGAAATCAGTTCTGACGACGCAGTTTTCGCTGCGATCGAACATTGATGAAGGACCGACACATGGAAATGGTACGCGAGCTTTTCCTCTATATGCGCATCCGCAGGAAATTCTGGCTGTTGCCCGTCCTTATCATGGTCACTGTCTTTGGAACTCTTGCGGTCCTGACCCAGGGCACCGCGGTTGCGCCCTTTATCTACACCCTGTTCTGATCGGGAGAGGATTAGTGCGCGTTCTCGGGATCTCGGCCTTCTATCATGACAGTGCGGCAGCCTTAATCGAGGACGGACGTATCCTCGCTGCAGCGCAAGAAGAGCGCTTCACCCGCAGGAAGCACGACGCGGCCTTTCCGACGAGGGCGATCGAATACTGTCTGGCCGAGGCAGGCTGCAGCATGGGAGAAATTGACCACGTCGTCTTTTATGAAAAGCCATTCTTGAAGTTCGAGCGATTGCTTGAAACTTATCTCACAACGATCCCGAGAGGCTTTCGCTCGTTCAAGGCCGCGATGCCGATATGGATCAAGGAAAAGCTGTTCCAAAAGAAAATTCTGCGGCAGAAGCTCGGAAAACTGGCCGGCTCGAAAGAGTGGACAGGCTCGCTCCTGTTCACGGAGCACCATCTCGCGCATGCAGCCAGCTGTTACTTTCCGTCTCCTTTTTCGACTGCGGCGGTGCTGACAATGGACGGCGTGGGCGAATGGTGTACGACATCAATTGGCCATGGTGTTGGCGATCGCCTCGCCATTCTAAAGGAGATACACTTCCCCCATTCTCTGGGCCTGCTCTATTCCGCCTTCACCTATTACACGGGTTTCAAGGTAAACTCCGGCGAATACAAGCTTATGGGTTTAGCGCCTTACGGGCGTCCGCGTTTTGCCCAGACTATTCTAGATTATCTGATCGACTTGAAAGAGGATGGCTCATTTCGCCTCGATCAGCAGTATTTCGACTACTGCACGGGTCTTACAATGACCTCGCCGGCGTTCCACCGCCTCTTCGGAGCCGAACCACGAAAGCCGGAATCCACCCTGACCCAGCGCGAAATGGACCTGGCTGCGTCCGTCCAGGCGGTGACCGAAGAGGTGGTTTTGAAACTCGCACGCTTTGCCCAACGAGAAACGGGCGAAACAAACCTGTGCCTTGCCGGTGGTGTCGCGCTGAATTGCGTCGCAAACGGCAAGCTCCTTAAGGCAGGCATTTTCGAGAACATCTGGATCCAGCCGGCAGCCGGCGACGCTGGAGGTGCTCTTGGCGCGGCCCTTGCCGTTTGGCACGGATTCCTCCGCAATGGTCGGATGGTCAATGGTCGCGATAGCATGGCCGGTGCCTATCTTGGCCCGGCCTACGGCCAAAAGGAGATCGAACAGCGCCTTGCTGCCGCCGGCGCCATCTATGACGTTCTCTCAGACACCGACGTTGCCGAGAGCACTGTCGATGCTCTCGTCGAGGAGAAGGCTGTGGGATGGATGCAAGGGCGCATGGAATTCGGGCCCCGCGCGCTCGGGGCCAGATCCATATTGGGTGATCCGCGGTCGCCTACCATGCAGAGAACGCTGAATCTCAAGGTTAAATATCGCGAAAGTTTTCGTCCGTTCGCTCCATCCGTGAGGCGCGAGGATATATCGGACTGGTTCGATATCGATGTCGACAGTCCCTACATGTTGCTTGTTGGCGACGTATTGCAAAGTCGAAGACATCATCCGAACACGGACGAGGAGGAATTGTTCGGCATCGACCGCCTGAACGTCTCACGATCGGAAATCCCGGCTGTTACTCACGTCGATTACTCGGCTCGCGTGCAGACAGTGCATAAAGAGACCAATCCCCGTTACTGGGAGTTGCTGACTGCCTTTAAGGCGCGCACCGGCTGCCCCGTTCTGGTCAATACAAGCTTCAACGTGCGTGGCGAGCCGATCGTCTGCACCCCAGAAGACGCGTTCCACTGCTTCATGGGCACCGAGATAGAGCGTCTTGTCATCGGCAACTGCGTACTTCGAAAGGACGATCAGCCCGCTCGGCTCAAGCAGGACTACAAGGAGCACTTTGATCTCGACTAAGTAACTCCTGTGCCTCTCGGATGAGAGATGGTGTGCTGCGCGTCGGATACCAAGCGGAGCTTTATGGGAGAACCTTGTTCAAGATGACCGGAGCGGGACAGCGAAGGTTAGGAACAACCTCAATCATCGCCGGGCCGCGAACCCGGCAGCAGCACCTGCGATTGTGAGGAAGCATGCGACTTGCGTTAGTTGAAGCAGGCCTCGGCGCCGGAGGGACTGAACGGGTCGTCAGCCTTATCGTGAAAGACCGCCACGCGCGCGGCGACGAAGTGCATGTCTTCGCCTTCATCTCCGATGAGGACGACAGTTATTTTTCCTTGCCCAGCGGCGTGATTGTCCACCGGTTGCCGGACGCCCAGGTGGGCCCGTTTTCCAGGGGCTCTTTCAAAACCGTGAAACGGATCTTGCGGCTCCGCTCAGAACTGCGAAAGCTTCGCCCGGACGTCGTGCTTTCCTTTCTGACAAAGATCAACATTGTTTCCCTGCTTTCCACGCGCGGACTAGGCATTCCAGTGGTGGTGTCGGAACGCAACAATCCCGATGCTCAACCCAGGCATTTCCTCTGGAATATGGTCGAGCCCTTGGTTCTACGGCAAGCTCACCGCTTGATCATGCAAACAGAGGCCATCTCAAAAACTCTGCCCACATCGTTGAGAGCAAAGGCGGTCGTCATCAGTAATCCTTGTGACCGAAGCCGCGACCTTCCTGCCCGTAGAGCTTTACGTGTCGTGGCAGTTGGGCGGCTGGTGGATCAGAAGGGTTTCGATACGCTTATTGAAGCATTTGCCAAAGTATGTGCGGAGGTTCCCGAATGGTGCCTGACGATCTATGGCGAAGGTCCGGACCGGCACCAATTGCAACAGAGGATCCGGGCTCGGCATTTGCAGGACAGAATCTCGCTTCCCGGCGTGACGGCAAAGGCCGGCTCCTGGATTGATGACGCCGCCTTGTTCGTCCTTAGTTCGCGTTATGAGGGATTTCCCAACGTTTTGATGGAGGCGATGGCGGGGGGACTGGCGGTTATTTCCACGCGATGCGATTTTGGCCCGGCGGAGATCATCGAGGACGGCGTCTCAGGCCTTCTCGTTCCCGTCGACGACGTCGATCGTTTAGCGGCCGCGTTGAAGACCTTGATGCTGGACGATAGCCTGCGTGGAAGCTTTGCGGAAGCCGGCTATCAAACCGTCCGCCGCTTTGCGACGGGAACCGTCATGGCAAAATGGGATTCCTGCATCAGGCAGGTGACTGCAACCAACCGGTGGAGCCAAGGGCGCTCGCTGAAAAAGGGGGCGCGATGAACTTCAATCGGGTGATTGATAGCGGAGGAACGGCACCCGCGGACGCAGATTTCGCCGACATACTTATCCATATCGGCTATCACAAGACCGGATCGACCTATCTGCAGGACCATTGCTTCCAGCCCATCAATGGTTACTCCAGCGACATCGGCGGGTCGAGAACGCGCATTGTGAAAGATATCGCATTCCCCGACAATTTCACCTTCGACCCCTCTGGGTGCCGAAACCTTTACCTCCCCTACATCGAGACCGCGCGCGTCAACGGTCTGCGCTTCGTCCTTAGCCACGAACGACTTTCCGGATATCCGCCGAGTGGCGGTTACGATCGCATGCTGATTGCGGATCGGCTCGTGCACACGTTCCCCTCGGCGCGAATTTTGATCGTGGTACGAGAGCAGGTATCGCTCATCAGATCGATATATAGCCAGTACATTACCGACGGCGGGAACCTCTCGCTCGACCGGTTTCTTGAGACCCCTGAGCCGCAATTAGGACGCATGCCTGGATTCCGTCTCGAGGTCTACGAGTTCGACCGGCTGATCCGGCACTACCAGGAGCTCTTTGGCCGCGTCCTGGTGCTGCCTTTCGAGATGATGGTGCGGGATCTGGAAGGCTTCGTGGGGCAAATCACCCAGTTCATGGAGATGCCGCCTCCCGCCGTGATCGCAAAGGTCCTCACCAACAGCAGGCGTCCGGTTACGATGCAAGTCATTCAGCGCTTTGCAAACCGCCTTATGAGCAACAACGAACTCAGCCGCGGCGGGATCGTTCAAATCCCCCGCTTCGCGCGGCGCTTCGGACTGCTGCAGCCGGTCTTCGAACACCTAACTCCGCAATCATTTGACGAACGGCTTTACAGGAATATCGACCGAAAGATACGCGCATTCGTTGGTGGCCATTATCGGGATAGCAACCGTCGCGTCATCGCGTTAACCGGCCTGGATCTGGAAGAGTTCGGTTATCCGGTCTGATGCATATTGTGATCAAGCATCGAATGCAGCCCCGGCACAAAATGTCATTAAGTGGCTGAATTTGCTCGTATATTCTGTGACGCCGTGGCATGTGAATAAGAACCAAAGTTCGACCCTTTCGGCGCACAACCTTCGATACCGATCCAACCATTTCAGACGGCGCTCGTTTTTTTGCCATCGTCGCCAACCTTTGCAAACTGGCTTCCGAAGAAGAATAATTCATTCGATTGACTGAAAACTCAAGGCGATGTATAATCGCGCTATGAAAGAGATCAGCAACGCAAAAACTGACACTCCCCGAAGCGACGCCACCCGCGAGAAGCTGCTTGCAGCGGCACTCGACGTGTTTGGCCGATATGGCTTCGATGGCGCCAGCACGCGCAAGCTTGCCGATGCGGCAGGCGTCAACCTGCAGGCTATCCCCTACTACTTCGGCGGCAAGGAGGGGCTTTACATCGCGACCGCCGAATATCTGGCCGGCGTTGTCGCGGGACATGTCGCCGAGATACGGCACCGCGTCGGCCGTCATCTTGCGGAACTCGATGAAGCGAATATGCCCCTTAATGCCTCGCAGGCGCGCCTCTTTCTGACAGAGATCGTCGAGACGATGGTGGTCCTCTTTGTCAGCCGAGAATCCGAGGCCTGGGCCCGTTTCATCATCCGAGAGCAGCTGGAGCCGACGGCGGCTTTCGAAAGGGTCTATGCCGGCATCATGGGGCCGATGATCAATATGGGACGGCGGCTGATCGGAGCTATCCTGAAAGACGATCCCGCCTCCGAAAACGTGCGCCTGCGCAGCCTGTCCTTCGTCGGCAGTCTTCTGGTTTTCCGGATGGCGAATGCTGCCGTGCTGGCGCAGATGGAGTGGGACCACATCGGCGAAGAGCAGATCGCAAAGCTGCAGGCCCATGCACGTAACCTTGTCGCCGTGCTCGAACCGGCGAAAGGAGAACCAGAATGAACAAGATCATCCCGGTTACGATCCTTCTTGCCGGCGCAGCCGCGGCTGGCTGGTGGTACGACATGCCGTCCAGGCTCGGCTGGGCGCAGCAAAGTGAGAGACAGTTAACGCTCTACGGCAATGTCGATATCCGCCAGGTTTCGCTTGCTTTTCGGGTCAACGGCCGGATCGAGGAAGCGCACGTCGACGAAGGTGATTCCGTAAAGCGCGGCGCTGTTCTGGCTCGGCTGGATAACGAGCCTTACGACTATGCAGTCCGCTCGGCCGAGGCAAATGTTGCTGCGCTGCGTGCCACGCTCGACAAACTCAAGGCCGGTCCGCGGCCGGCAGAGATCGCGCAGGCAAGCGCCTCCTACAACGAAAGCCTTGCTGACCTGGAGAATGCCAACCTTGCTTATGATCGTGCCCGGCAGCTGCGGCCACAGGGTACGGTTTCTCAGGCTGGTCTCGATCAGGCGACGGCTGCAAGAGCAATGGCTGCGGCCCGCGCCGAATCCGCAAATCAGGCGCTCGCTTTGCTGAAGGAAGGCAGCCGCGCTGAAGACATCGCTGCGGCGGCGGCCCAGTTGAAAGCGGCCGAAGCAACGCTTTCGACGGCGCGGACCTCGCTTCGCGATACGGAGCTTCGCGCCCCGAACGACGGGATCATCCTGTCACGGATCAAGGAGCCCGGTGCGATCGTATCATCCGCCGATGCCGTCTATGTGTTGTCGCTGACGGAACCCGTCTGGATACGCAGTTATGTCGCAGAGACGGAACTCGGCCGGATTCATCCAGGCATGAAAGTCAAGGTCACGTCCGATACCAAACCGGATCAGCCCTATGACGGCACCATCGGCTTCATTTCCCCAGTTGCGGAATTCACGCCGAAATCTGTCGAAACGCCGGAACTTCGCACCGACCTCGTCTATCGCTTGCGCGTCGTCATCGAAAAACCCGGACCGGATCTTCGCCAGGGCATGCCGGTGACGCTGCGCTTTCCATCATTGCAGGCAGCGGAAAAATGAGTGCTCCGGAAAAACCGCGCGATACCGCCGAGCTCGTTCACCTGAAGGGGGTGACGAAGCGTTTCGGCGAGGCGAAACCGGCACTCGATGCGATTTCAGCGTCGATCGACGGCGGCAAGATCACGGGTCTCGTCGGGCCCGATGGTGCGGGCAAGACCACGCTTATCCGCCTGATGACCGGTCTCATGCTTCCGGAAAACGGCACTGTCGAGGTGCTGGGTTTCGAAACGCGCGATCGAGCAGCCGACATTCAGGCCGCCATCGGCTACATGCCCCAGCGCTTCGGGCTTTATGAAGATTTGTCGGTCCAGGAAAACCTCGATCTCTACGCCGATCTGCGCGGACTGCCGAAGAGTGAACGGGCGGCGACCTATGATGAACTTCTGACCTTTACGGACCTGAAGCGCTTTACCGGACGTCTTGCCGGAAACCTTTCGGGTGGCATGAAGCAGAAGCTCGGCCTTGCCTGCGCGCTTTTAAAGAAGCCTCGCCTTCTGCTCCTCGACGAACCCGGGGTGGGCGTCGATCCGATTTCCCGGCGCGATCTCTGGAAGATGGTCGAGAATTTGACGGCGGAAGGCATCGGCGTCGTCTGGTCGACGGCCTATCTCGACGAGGCGGAGGCCTGCGACCGCGTTTTGCTGATGAATGAGGGCAAGCTGCTTTTTTCCGGCGAACCGAAGGATCTGACCGGCCGGGTCAAAGACCGCGTCTTTCGGTTGACCGGTGTTTCGGGACGGCGCCGTCAATTGCTTGCAAAGCTCCTAGACGAAGACGGCGTTGTCGACGGTGTTATCCAAGGTGAGGCAATCAGGCTGGTTACCGCAACAGGCCACAACGGTCGCTTTACGGCAGCTGGCACAGCGAAAATAACCCCCGCCGAGCCGCGTTTCGAAGACGCTTTCGTCGACATGCTGGGCGGAGGGCCGGGCGGCCGGTCGAGGCTTGCCGAAGCGCAGGAGCCGCTGGCGCGCAATGACGATAGGCCTGTTATCGAGGCGAAGGGTCTTACCAAGCGCTTCGGCGACTTCACGGCGGCCGACGACATCACCTTCGACATCCCGCGCGGGCAGATATTCGGACTGCTTGGGCCGAACGGCGCGGGCAAATCAACGACATTCAAGATGCTCTGCGGACTTTTGAAACCGACAAGCGGCGAAGGCCGGGTGGCCGGCTTCGATCTGCGGCGCGATGCGGCCGAGGCACGCAACCGTCTCGGCTACATGGCGCAGAAGTTCTCGCTCTACGGCGACCTCAGCGTGGCGCAGAATCTCGATTTCTTTGCCGGCGTTTATGGCCTGAGAGGCGTGCGCAAGCGCGAGCGGACGCAGTTGATGACGTCGATTTTCGATCTTGGGTCGCGTCTTGCGATGTCCGCAAAGGATCTGCCGCTCGGGCTCAAACAGCGGCTGGCGCTTGCCTGCGCCGTGATGCACGAGCCTGAAGCGCTCTTTCTCGACGAACCCACTTCGGGCGTCGATCCGATTACGCGCCGCGAATTCTGGACACATATCAACGGGCTCGTCGAAAAGGGCGTCACCGTCCTCGTCACCACCCACTTTATGGACGAGGCCGAATATTGCGATCGTATTTCGCTGATCTATCGCGGCCGTTCGATCGCACTCGGTTCTCCGGATGAGCTGAAGGCGCGTTTTGCAAATGCCGACAATCCCGATCCGACGATGGAGGACGCATTTATCGCGCTGGTGCAAGCCTCGCAGGAGAGGATTGCGGCATGACGGCTCCCCTCCCCGCAACGGGCGCGCTGTCCCGCTCCAGCCGAACCCGCCGTTTCGCAGCCTTGGTTCGCAAGGAAAGCTTTCAGGTCATCCGTGATCCGAGCAGCATTCTGATTGCATTTGTGCTGCCGCTCATCCTGCTCTTTCTCTTCGGTTACGGCGTCTCGCTGGACACGACGCGGACGCGAGTCGGCTTGGCGATCGAGGAAACAACACCGCTGACGAATGATCTGGCCGCAAGCTTCCAGGCATCACGCTATTTTTCGGTGACGACAGGCCGCGACAGGCGGCTTTTCGAAGAGGACCTGGTGCTTTCCCACATTCGCGGCATCATCGTCATCCCGGCGGATTTCTCGAGGAACTATGCAGCGGGCAACCGGCCGCAGGTCCAGGTGATCGTCGACGGTTCCGACCCTAACACCGCCAATTTCGTCCAGAACTATGTCCAGGGCGCCGTCGCCAACTGGCAGCTGCAGCAGCAGTCCGAACTGGCCGCAGGCGGGCCGCCGATTTCCGTGGAGCAGCGCTTCTGGTTCAATCCGGAACTAACCAGCCGGTCGTTTCTGGTGCCGGGGTCGATCGCAATTGTCATGACATTGGTCGGAACGCTATTGACGTCGCTTGTCGTTGCCCGCGAGTGGGAGCGGGGTACGATGGAAGCTATGATGGCAACGCCGGTGACGGCCGCCGAGCTGCTTGCCGGTAAAGTCCTCCCCTATTTCGTGCTCGGCCTCACATCGATGACGCTTTGCGTGCTGCTCGCCATCTTTCTGTTCGGCGTTCCCTTTCGCGGCTCCGTCCTCGCGCTCTATGCTCTGTCCGCAGTTTTCCTCATGCCGGCCCTCGGGCAGGGCCTGCTGATCTCGGCTATCACCAAGAACCAGTTCCTCGCCTCGCAGCTGGCGCTGATTACGGCCTTCCTTCCCGCCTTCTTGCTGTCGGGCTTTCTCTTCGAGATCAATTCGATGCCGACGGTGATCCAGTGGATTACCTTCATCGTGCCGGCGCGCTATCTGATTCCCAGCCTGCAGACGGTTTTCCTGGCCGGCGATATCTGGCCGATGTTCCTCCATGCGATCCTCGTGATGTTTCTGATCGGATCCGTCCTTTTCCTGCTTGCCGCGCGCAGCACCAGAAAGAGGATTGCCTAAGATGTGGTGGACCCGATTGAAAGCGCTCATTGTCAAGGAATTGCTGGCCGTGCTCCGCGATCCGAGGGGCCGTACCATACTGATCGGCCCACCGATCGTGCAGTTGCTGGTCTTTTCCTATGCGGCCACGCTCGAGGTTCGAAATGTCGATGTGATGCTGCTCAACCGCGACAGCGGTTACTGGGGACAGGAACTCGTGCAGCGCATCGACGGCTCGCCGACATTCCGCCAGGTTATCATCGCCGGCACGCCAGCCACCGTGCGGGACGCAATCGATCGCCAGACGGTAACCGCCGCAATCGAAATCGGCGCTGATTTCTCGCGCAAGATCGAAGCCGGCGAACCGGCCGATCTGCAGGTCATCCTTGACGGCCGGCGCTCCAATGCGTCGCAGATCGTCTCGGGATACATCACGCAGATCGTCGCAGCATTGTCCGCCGAGACCCCAGCAGGCATACGTGGAGGTGCCCGTTCCGTCACGACAGTGCCGCGCAACTGGTTCAATCCCAACCTGATCTTCCAATGGTTCATGGTGCCGAACCTGATCGCGAGCATCGCACTGCTCATTGGGCTCATCGTCACCGCCCTTTCGATCGCCCGCGAACGCGAGCTTGGAACCTTCGACCAGTTGATGGTCTCGCCGCTTCGCACCCATGAGATCCTGATCGGCAAGCTCATCCCGCCGATGATGATCGGGCTTTTTCACATGACGGTCTATATCCTGGCAGCGATCTTCATCTTCGGCGTGCCGCTGCGCGGCTCGCTGCTGCTTCTTTACGGCAGCTCGCTCTTCTATCTCGCCTCCGTTGCCGGTCTGGGGCTCTTCATCTCCGCCTTGTCGATGACGCAGCAGCAGGCGATCCTCGGCGCCTTCCTGTTCATGGTGCCGGCCATGCTTCTTTCCGGCTTCGCGACACCGATCGAGAATATGCCCGACTGGCTGCAGCCGGTCACGCTGATCAACCCGCTGCGCTACTTCCTGGTGATCGTGAAGGGCATCTTCCTCAAGGACATTCCTCTCATGGAGGTGTGGCACCAGACGTGGCCACTCTGCGTGATCGCGGTCGGAACCCTAAGTGCTGCGTCATGGCTCTTTCGCAGAAGGCTCGAGTGATTATTCCGACGCGCCCCAAGAGGCGCTGAATTGCCTTGCAGTGCTTCCCCCTCATCCGGTCACCCGCAAATTACGCGCAGCGCCGCAACATCGCCGCTTGCATTGTTTATAAAAATGCGTTTTACTAAACACATTGCTAAACATGATGATTGAGGAGTTCATGTGAGCATTCTTTAGAAGTGGGTGAACTTGCGACGCCGGTGGGGAGCCGGCCTTTGGTTCTGGGAGGAACTTATGCAGAAGAAATCGAAAGCCCTTCTCGGGCTCGCCTCGGCACTTATGCTGTCGTCGGCATTGCCCAATCTTGCGAAAGCCGATGAACTGACGCTCTGCTGGGCCGCGTGGGACCCGGCCAATGCGCTCGTGGAACTGTCGAAGGACTTCACCGCAAAGACCGGAACGACGATGAAGTTCGAGTTCGTCCCGTGGACGAACTATGCCGACCGCTTTCTCAACGAACTCAACTCTCATGGCAAGCTCTGCGACCTGATCATCGGCGACAGCCAGTGGATCGGCGGTTCGGCGGAAAACGGCCATTATGTCAAGCTGAACGACTTCTTCGACAAGGAAGGCATCAAGATGGATGACTTCGTGCCGGCAACGGTCGTCGGCTATTCCGAATGGCCGAAGAACACCCCGAACTACTGGGCGCTTCCGGCAATGGGTGACGTGGTCGGTTGGACCTATCGCAAGGACTGGTTCGAAAGGCCGGAGCTGAAGACAGAATTCAAGGAGAAATATGGCTGGGATCTCGCCGCGCCGAAGACTTATGATCAGTTGAAGCAGGTCGCCGAATTCTTCCAGAAGCGCGAGATCGACGGAAAGACCGTCTACGGCGCTTCGATCTACACCGAGCGCGGTTCGGAAGGCATTACCATGGGCGTCACCAACGTCCTCTACTCTTGGGGCTTCCAATACGAGGACCCGAAGAAGCCTTACGAGATGGAGGGGATCGTCAACTCGGCCGACGCGATCAAAGGCCTGGAGTTCTACAAGTCGCTTTATGACTGCTGCACGCCGCCCGGCAGCTCCAACGTCTATATGGTCGAATCTGCTGACGCCTTCAAATCCGGTCAGGTCGCGATGCAGATGAACTTCGCCTTCACCTGGCCCGGCCTCTACAAGGACGAGAAGGTCGGCGGCGACAAGATCGGCTTCTTCCCCAATCCGGCCGAGAAGGCGCATTTTGCCCAGCTCGGCGGCCAGGGCATCTCTGTCGTTTCCTATTCCGACAAGAAGGACGCCGCGCTGCAATACATCAAGTGGTTCGCCCAGCCTGACGTGCAGGCCAAGTGGTGGGAACTTGGCGGCTTCTCCTGCTTGAATTCGGTCGTCAAGGCGCCGGGCTTCGCCACAAGCCAACCCTACGCCCAAGCCTTCCTGGACTCCATGGCTATCGTCAAGGACTTCTGGGCCGAACCAAGCTACGCCACCCTTCTCCAGGACATGCAGAAACGCGTTCACAACTACGTCGTTGCCGGCAACGGAACCGCGCAGGAAGCGCTTGACGGATTGGTGGAGGATTGGACCGAGGTCTTCAAGGACGACGGCAAGATCTAGTGTCCATCTGGACACGCGACATCCTTGTCAGAATGGCGGCTCGGATCGGCAAAGGAGCCTGGCCGCCGGATGTCTCACATACACAAAGACCGGGTGACATCTTGAATATTTCCAATTCCATTGTCGAGCAGGCAGCGGATGCAACAGCAAGGTCAACGCCGGTATCTGTTGCCAGACGCGTCCGCGGTCTGTCGGACAGCGCAATCGCTTGGGTGTTTATCGCTCCCGCCATCACGCTATTGCTTGCCATCAACATTTTCCCGCTCATCTGGGCAATCTATCTTTCCTTCACGAATTATCGTGCCAACCGGCCGAATGCTGCTGTTGAAGGCGTGGGCTTGCGAAATTATGAGCGCGTCCTCACCGATCCGGACATCTGGCAGGCGATGCAGACCACGGCGCATTTCGTCTTCTGGACGATCGTCCTGCAGACGGTAATCGGCTTCACGCTCGCTTATCTGATCGACCGCAAATTTCGCGGCCACGCCTTCTGGACGACCATCATCCTGATCCCGATGATGCTGTCTCCCGCCGTCGTCGGCAATTTCTGGCGTTTTCTCTACGAACCGCAGATCGGTCTCTTCGCTTATGCGGTTTCGTGGCTTAGCGGCATTCCGACATCGGATATCCGGATGCTCGGCGACGTCTCACTGGCGCCCTGGGCGATCATCATCGTCGATACTTGGATGTGGACCCCCTATGTGATGCTGATCTGCCTCGCCGGCCTGCGCTCGATCCCCGACTACATCTACGAAGCGGCCGAAGTTGACCGGGCATCGGCTTGGCGCCAGTTCTGGTCGATCACCGTGCCGATGGCCCTGCCGTTCATCATGCTCGCCGTCCTCTTCCGCGGCATCGAGAACTTCAAGATGTTCGACATGGTGACGCTGCTGACCGGCGGCGGGCCTGGCTCGGTCACTGAGGTCGCCTCGATCACGCTGAAGCGTGCAGCCTTCGAAAGCTGGGCAACCGGCCGGGCTTCCGCCTTCGCGATTATTCTCTTCGTCGCAGTATTCGGCCTCGCCAACATCTACGTCAAAGCCCTCAATAAGGTGAAGCAACGATGAGCTCCGCAAACGCTGCCCATTCTGTCGTCGAGCCTAGCCTCGCCAGTAAGCGGGTCGCCGGCGCGATCGTGATCCTCTATGCGCTGATCACGCTCGTCCCTCTCGTCTGGATTTTCCTGACCAGCATCAAGTCGCCGCCGGACTCCATCAGCTATCCGCCGAAGATCGTCTTTGCGCCGTCGCTCGAAGGTTATTGCAATCTTCTGACTACGAGGACGCGGCAGACGCCGGAATATATTGCCTCCCTGCCCGCACCGACCGGCACCTGTGATGAGGTGACCCGCAAGCGCAACATGGTGATCGCCGGCCCCTCGAATTTCCTGCCGCGCTTCGTCAATTCGCTGGTGATTGCCTTCGGCTCCACATTCCTTGCGGTCTTTCTCGGCACCTTGGCCGCGTACGGCTTCTCCCGCTTCAGGGTGCCACTCGCCGACGATCTTTTGTTCTTCATCCTGTCGACGCGCATGATGCCGCCGATCGCCGTCGCGATCCCGATCTACCTGATGTACCGGGAGCTTGGCTTGTCCGACACGGCATTGGGCATGATCCTGCTCTATACCGCGGTCAATGTTTCGCTGGCTGTTTGGCTGCTCAAGGGGTTCATCGACGAAATCCCTCGCGAATACGAGGAAGCTGCGATGATCGACGGCTACACGCGGCTGCAGGCCTTCCGCAAGGTCGTCCTGCCGCAGGCAACGACCGGCATTGCTGCGACCGCGATCTTCTGCCTGATCTTCGCCTGGAACGAATATGCCTTCGCCGCACTTCTGACATCGGGCAGCGCGCAGACCGCGCCGCCATTCATCCCTACGATCATTGGCGAGGGGGGGCAGGACTGGCCGGCCGTCGCTGCGGGGACTACGATCTTCCTGATCCCGATCCTGGTCTTCACCATTCTCCTGCGCAAGCAGCTGCTGCGCGGCATCACCTTCGGAGCGGTCCGCAAATGACGCACCTGGTCGAAACGCCCCGCCCTGCCCGTCCGAAACGGCCTTTTTTCCTGCGGCGCGGGCCGATGGAAAACATCGCCACGGTCCTGATCGCAGCGGGCTTCCTGATGCTGTTCCAGCCCTTCCTGTTGGTGCTCTATACCTACTCGCTAGTGACGCTGCTTGCGGGAACGGCGATGTTCATCGTTGTCTCGAAATTCCCGGAGTGAACCATGGCGGAAATCAGAATTGAGCATCTCCGCAAGGAATTCGGCAGCTTCGTCGCAGTCGAGGATTCGAGCTTTGTCGTCCATGACGGCGAGTTCCTAGCGCTTCTTGGGCCGTCCGGCTGCGGCAAGACGACCACGCTTCGCATGATCGCGGGACTGGAATTGCCGACCAGCGGCAAGATCTATCTCGACGGCGAGGACGTCACTTTCAATCGTGCCAGCGCCCGCGATATCGCCTTCGTCTTTCAACTCTTCGCGCTCTATCCGCACATGAACGTGCGCAAGAACATTGGCTTTCCGCTGTTGTCGCAAGGAATGTCGAGGGCGGAAATTCAGGCCCGAGTGGAGGAAACCGCGCGCCTGCTGCAGATCGACCATATTCTCAACAGATCCGTCTCCGGGCTTGCCGGTGGCGACCGCCAGCGTGTAGCGCTCGGTCGCGCCATCGTGCGCCGCCCGAAATGCTTCCTGATGGACGAACCGCTCGGCACGCTCGATGCCGAGTTCCGCGAGGTCATGGTTCATGAGCTTCGCGAATTGCACAATCGCATCCACGCGACGACGGTCTACGTCACCCATGATCAGCACGAGGCGATGGCCATGGCCGACAAGATCGCCGTCATGAATCATGGCGTTATTGAGCAGTTCGGGACGCCGCAGGAGATCTACAACAAGCCGGCGACGATGTACGTCGCAGATTTCATCGGGTCGCCGCCGATGAATTTCATGCGCTTTATCTCCGGCCTTCAGAAGGGCGATCGATTCATCTCTCTCGATGGCGTCGATGTCGCCGTTCCAGAGATTCACCAGGACCTGACCGTAGGCGAGCTGGCACTTGGCGTGCGGCCGGAGCACATCCGCTTCAGCGACGCCTCGACCCTGCGCGGTGCCGTCTATGGCAGCGAGTATCTCGGAACAAATCAGATCGTGGCGATCGAAACCCGCAGCGGACTGATCAAGGCCCGCGTTCCGGCAAACCGCAACTTCCGCATCGGCGAAACGGTCGGTCTCGAATTCAACCCTGCCAATCTAGCGCTCTTCGACTGCCGGTCGGGTCGCGCGGTTGCTTCATCGCTCCATTCGGAGGTCCTGCATGGCTGATGTCGTTCTTAAAGGCCTCAACAAGCGTTTCGGCGACACGCAGGCGCTCAGCGCCCTCGATCTTGCGATCCGCGACGGCGAATTCGTCGTGCTCTTAGGACCGACCGGCGCCGGCAAGACGACGACGCTTCGTCTGATCGCCGGCCTGGAGCGGCCCGACAGCGGCCGTATCGAGATCGGCGGCCGCAACGTCGCCGGCGAAGCCCCAGCCGAGCGCGACGTGGCTTTCGTCTTCCAGCAATATTCGCTTTATCCGCACATGACGGTCTACGAGAACCTTGCCTTCCCTTTGAAGGCGCCGGTGCGGAAGCTCAGCACTGATGAGATCGATCGGCGCGTGCGCGAGATCGCGCGTATGGTCAGGATCGACCACAAGCTGGAAAATCGCTCGACCCGTCTTTCCGGTGGGGAGATGCAGCGAGTCGCGATCGGTCGGGCGCTGGTGCGTGAGCCCGCGATCTACCTCATGGACGAACCGCTTTCGTCTCTCGACGCCAAACTTCGGTCAGAGCTTCGGCTAGAACTCAAGCGCATCCAGAAGGAACTGGGTTCTACCTTACTTTACGTTACCCACGACCAGGTGGAGGCCATGACGATGGCGGACCGCATCGGCATCGTTGCTGAAGGCAGGCTCCTGCAGGTCGGAACGCCTCGGGAAATCTACGGCAATCCCGCCAGCCTTCATGTCGCAGCCCGCCTCGGTCAGCCGCATATCAATCTCCTTCCCGCCAATCTGCTTCCGGGCGGCAGCCCTCCTAAGGGTACGAAGACAATTGGCGCACGGACCGAGCACCTCGACATCATCGTCGGCAAGGATGCCAATGCCGAGGTCGACTGGATCGAACACCTGGGCGATCAGAACCATCTGCATATCCGCGTTCGCGATCACAAGCTCGTCACACTTGCGGATCCATATCTCGCAATCAGACCGGGCGACAGGATCAATCTTACGCTCCGCGATCCGCTCTATTTCGACGCGAGCGGACAGCGGCTCGCTTGAACCGCAGAAACTGAACCGAAGTAGGCATGCAAAACAGACAGGTCTCAATCAATGAAACATTTCTTCAATCGCCGGGAAAACATCGTTACGGAAGCCCTGGACGGCCTGCTTTTAACAAGCGGCTCGGGCCGCCTCGCCCGTCTCGACACATATCCGGAGATCAAAGTGATCCTGCGCGCGGACTGGGACAAATCGAAAGTGGCCATCATTTCCGGCGGTGGTGCCGGGCATGAACCGTCGCATGCGGGCTTCGTCGGCAAGGGCATGCTGACGGCAGCAGTATCCGGCGAGATATTCGCCTCGCCAAGCGTCGACGCTGTTCTGACGGCGATCCGCGCCGTTACCGGCCCCAAGGGAACTCTGCTGATTGTGAAGAATTACACGGGCGACCGGTTGAATTTCGGTCTCGCAGCGGAAAAGGCCCGCGGCGAGGGTTTCGACGTCGAGATGGTCATCGTCGCCGACGACATCGCGATTGCGGATATCAACCAGCCGCGCGGCGTCGCCGGCACGTTGTTCATCCACAAGATCGCCGGATATTACGCCGAGGCCGGCGAGAACCTGAAGACAGTGGCCGGACACGCCGCCTCGGCGGCAGCCGACATCGTCTCTCTTGGCATGTCGCTTTCGACCTGCAGCGTCCCCGGCCAGTTGCAGGAGGAACGCCTCGGGGCCAACGAAGGCGAGCTTGGCCTTGGCATCCATGGCGAACCAGGCGCCGAGCGCATTGCGCTCCAACCGGTAGCAGACCTCGTGGCCACAATGGCCGAACGGCTTGCCGCGAAGGTTAACCATTCGGCGAGCTATGCCCTGCTCATCAACAATCTCGGCGCCGTACCGCCCCTCGAAATGGGCGTGATCGCCAATGCCGTCCTCTCGTCGTCCCTCTCACGCCGCGTCAAACTGATTATCGGGCCGGCGTCGATGATGACGGCGCTCAACATGAACGGTTTCTCGCTCTCGTTGATCCGGCTGGATGGCGCCCGCGAGGCGGCTTTGATGACTGTGGTCGAACCCCATGCCTGGGTGCCGGCAGTCGAGCATCATGAGATCAAGATCGTTGCAGCCCCTCAAACAGGCGCCAAACCGAACGGAACAGCCGCAAGCAGCGACGACGGCCAGAGCCGTCGCCTGATAACCGCGCTCTGCGAGCACCTGATCTCGCTCGAAGACGAGCTTAACCGTTTGGACGGCCGCGTCGGCGACGGCGATACCGGCTCCACGGTTGCGACCGGCGCCCGCAGTGTGCTTGCCCGCATCGACATGCTGCCACTGAAGGAGCCCGCTGCCACGCTGGCTTCGGTCGGCGATATTCTGAGCATCAGCATGGGCGGATCAAGCGGCGTGCTGCTGTCGATCTTCTTTACCGCCGCAGCCAAGGCAATGGCGGAAAAAGCTGATATCGCCGCAGCCCTCCTTGCCGGGCTCGATCGGATGACGTTCTATGGCGGAGCCGAGATCGGCGACAGGACGATGGTCGATGCGCTTGCCCCGGCACTCGCAGCCCTCGCGTCCGGCAATGTCGCGGCGGCAGCGAAGGCGGCAATGGTAGGTGCAGAGTCGACAAAGGCGATGAAGAAGGCAAAGGCCGGGCGCGCGTCCTATGTCGGCGAGAGGGATCTGGAGGGAGTGCCGGATCCTGGTGCTGTCGCGGTGGCAGGAGCATTTGAGGTCGCGGCAGCAATGGCGTGAGAAAGCGCCGCCGTTGGGAGGATATGAGGTGCAGGCAGAACCGGTGCTTGTTGCGGGATTGATCGAAGCTTGCCGCTCGGCCATCGCGGCAAATACCGATCATCTTTGCGCGCTGGATTGCGCGATCGGCGATGGAGACCACGGCATCAATATGCAACGTGGATGGGAGGCGGTAAGCGCAGAAGCGGCGGCGCTTACCGGCCTTCCCTTTCCCGATGCCGTGGAAAGGATTGGCATGACCTTGGTGATGAATGTCGGCGGTGCTGCAGGTCCTCTCTATGGCACGCTGTTGATCGAAATCGGCCGGGAGCTGCGTGCTCGGGACAGGACCGAGGATTTCCCGATCGTATTGAAAAAGGCGATTGACGCGGTTGCAAGACGCGGACGTTCCCATGCGGGCGACAAGACGTTGCTCGACGTGCTCTATCCGGTCCAGGATGCGCTTCAGAAGTGTTCGTCGTTGAACGACATCGCCCAGCAGGCCGAGTTTTCCGCCAACCTGACCGCCGCCATGAAGGCCATGCGCGGCCGCGCGTCGTATCTCGGCGATCGCTCGATCGGCCATGTGGATCCGGGTGCGTCAAGCTGCGCGCTCTTGACCACGGCCATCTGCCGCTATCTCGGGGAGAACCATCCGCAATGAGTGGAAATACCGCAAATGTCGGGATCGTGATCGTTTCCCACTCGCCGCTGATCGCTCGAGGCATTGCCGATATGGTGCGGCAGATGGTGGGCGACTGCGTGCCACTCGCCTGGTCCGGAGGCAACGTACGCGGAGAGCTCGGTACCGACGCCGGCGGCATACTGCGGGCAATCGAGGCTGCCTGGTCCGCTGCAGGTGTTGCCGTCTTCGTCGACCTCGGTGGGGCGGAAACGAACAGCGAGATGGCGATCGAGATGCTCGGCCCGCCGCGCTCGGCACGCGTTGCGATCTGCAACGCTCCATTGGTCGAAGGCGCAGTTATCGCTGCGGCGGAAGCCTCCGGTGGAGCATCGCTGGCGAAGGTCGTCGCCACAGCCGAGGAGCTTTCACCCTGATGAGCCGCGAACTGCAAATAGAAACCATAAAGGCCAAGCCATTGCATGTCAGCTGTCAGACGGACGTGGAGGTCAGGCATGGCGTGGGGCTGCACGCGCGCCCGGCCGTGACGTTCACCCGGCTTGCAAAATCGTTCCCGTGTTCGATCGAAGTTGCAGTCAACGGCAGCGATGTCTGGCTGAACGGCAAAAGCATCATCAAGATAATGGGTGCCAGAATCCGGAAAGGATCGGTTCTGCGCATAAAAGCCGACGGAATTCTGGCAGACGAAGCAATCAAGGCATTGAAGGAACTCGTCGAACGCAATTTCGATGAGGACAAGAAATATGGCCGAAACGGATAGGCTGAGAGCAACGAGCGCCTCTGCCGGGGTCGCACACGGACCGGCCTATCTGGCCGAGCTGCCGGGTGTCGCCCCTTCATCTCAACGGCAGATCGCTCCGGGCTACCAGGCGTTGATGGACGCCATCGAGACATCGATCCGCGAGCTTGAAGGCCTTGCCGGGAAATCCGATGCCGAAAGCCGGGACATCATCGATTTCCAGATTGAAGTCCTCCGAGACCCGACCATAGTGGAGACGACCGAAGCGCGCATGAATGCCGGAGAAAATTCGATCTTTGCATGGGTCGGCACGCTCGACGACTACATCGGCGAATTGGAGACAGCAGACGAGGAGCAGGTGCAGGCCCGCGCTGTCGATATCCTGGACATCAAGAACCGCGTGCTCTGCGCGTTGGCTGGAACGCCGGTTGCTGATTTCCCCGCTGGCTCGATCTTCGTCGGCAGAGACATGGAACCGAGCCGCTTTTTAGCGCATGATTGGTCGGCGGGCGGCGGCATCGCTCTCTTCAATGGCAGCGCCGCCGGCCATGTCGCGCTGCTCGCACGAGCGAAATCGATCCCGATGGTCGTCGGCGCAGGGCGTTTCGCGGTTTCGGAAGGCGACCCTATCCGGGTCGATGCGGATGCCGGCGCAGTCGTCATCCATGCCGGCGATGCCGCACGCGTTTCGCACCGAACGATTTTGACTCCCGCCGGTCAATGCCCTTGCGACAATGGCGAAATATGCACAGCCGATGACATTCGGGTCCTGCTGTCCATCAATATCAACGATGCAGCAGAGCTGGACGCGGTTGACCCGGCAACGGCAGCAGGCATTGGATTGATGCGGTCTGAATTTGCGGTTTCGTCCGTCGCGGACGCGGCAAACGAAGAAAAGCAGCTTGCCGTCTATCATCGCGTCCTGAAATGGGCGGCGGACCGGCCGGTGACGATCCGTATGCTGGATATCGGCGGAGACAAGCCGCTCACCGGGCTTGATGATCCACCAGCGGCGGCGGATCTGCGGGGCGTCCGCCTCTTGCTCGCTCGCCCGGAAATTGCCCGCGTGCAGGCACGCGCCCTGCTGCGTGCTGCAGTTTACGGCAATCTGCGCGTCATGTTGCCCATGGTGACCTTTCCGTCGGAAGTCGACGAAATGCGCAGATTATTTCATGAAGAGGCCGCGCGCCTCACCAGCCGCGGCATATCTCACCTCATTCCCCCAATCGGCATGATGGTGGAAGTACCGATAGCCGCACTGATGCTGGACACGTTTGAAACGGCTGATTTTTTCTCCTTTGGAACCAACGACCTCACGCAGTATCTCACCGCTTCCGCCCGTGATCGCGCGGGCTCGCAGATGTACTTCCACCCAGCCGCACCGGCCGTGCTGCGTTTTCTTAAAGGCGCAATGCGGCTTGCAACACAGGTAGGCAAGCCGGTCAGCATCTGCGGAAGTATCGCAAGCGATCCGCAACGGCTTCCGGGACTGCTCGCGATCGGTTTGCGGCATTTTTCCGTGGCGCCCGAACAACTTCGCGCGATAAGATCAGCAATCGTCGGATTGAGAGCCGATGGAACAAAGGCAGTCGGAGACTAAAATGGCGCGCGACGACACCGAAGACGCCATTATCGCTTACAAGTCCATCCTGGCACAGATCATCGACAACCGGCCTTCCGGAACGCGCCAGCGGCTTGCGACCGAGCTTGGAAAGCACCGCAGCTTCGTCACGCAGATCACAAGCCCGACCTACGCCACACCTCTGCCGGCCCGGCACCTGGCGACGATTTTTCGGGTTTGCCACGTTAGCGCTGCCGAGCAGGAACGTTTTCTGGACGCCTATCAAACGGCGCATCCGGGAAAACTTCCAGAGCTTGGCCATGCTGACAAGTTGCGGCAACTTTCCCTCATGGTTCCGGATTTCGGGGACGAGAGGAAGAACCGCCTCCTGGAGGAGGCCATTTCCGACCTCGTGCAGAAAATTGCCGCGCTTTCCGGAGGCGCGGATTGATGGGGGGTTCACGGGATCAGTTGAGAGCCGCAATCTATATCGCCTTGGGGAGGGCTCGATGAAGAAGTTCATGAACACGGCGGAAACCATGGTTGCCGAAAGCATGGAAGGTTTCGTCCGCGCCCATGAGGCGTTCGTCGTGTTCGGCACTGGGCGGAAATGCATTCGCCGTCGCCACCTCACGCCGGGCAAGGTCGCGCTCATCTCCGGCGGGGGCGCTGGTCACGAGCCGATGCATATCGGCTTCGTCGGCAAGGGAATGCTGGACGCTGCCTGTTTCGGGCATATTTTCACGTCACCGACGCCGGACCAGATCGCGAGCGCCATCGAGGAGGCGGACACGGGCGCCGGATGCCTGCTCATCATCAAGAACTACGACGGCGACGTCATGAATTTCGAGATGGCGATGGAAATGGCCGCTGATCGGCACAGGATCGAGACTGTCGTCGTCAGCGACGATATCGAGACGGCAAGGACCGGCGAAGGCCGTGGACGCCGCGGTGTCGCGGGCACGCTGGTCGTCGAGAAAATCGTCGGTGCAGCCGCAGAACAGGGTCTGGAACTTGGGGAGCTGAAGCGGATCGGTGACCGGTTGAATGGCCGTATCCGGACAATGGGCGTGGCGCTCGGTGGGGTCACGATGCCGCAGAACCAGCGGCCGACATTTTCATTGAACGCCGACGAAATGGAAATGGGCATCGGGATCCACGGAGAACCGGGCCATTCGAGAGAGCACTTCTCCTCAGCCGAGGCCATAATCCGCCATCTCTGCGAGACAATCTCCGCAGACATCTCCATACAGCCGGACACGAAGGCCCTGCTCTTCGTCAACGGCCTTGGCGCCACGCCGCCGGCCGAACTTTACCTTGCCTACTATGCCGCTCACCGCTTCATGGAAGAGCGGATGGTCCACATCGAACGCGCGCTGGTTGGCACCTATGTCACCTCGCTCGACATGCAGGGCCTGTCGGTCACGCTGGCGTTGCTGACCGACGAGGAGATAGCTTTGTGGGACGCACCGGTGGTAACGGCGGCGCTGCGTTGGTCGCCGTAAAGGAGGCTGCCGTATACGACCTATGCCTGCTGAAGCCGCGCGCGTGGCAGCGGCGGGAAGGCAAGCGCTATCGCCACGGCGCCGAGACCCACGACGGCTGAGCCGATGAAGAGCCAGGAATAGTTGGCGAATGTATCGAAAATCCAGCCGCCTGCGAGCGGGCCGAACGCCATGCCGATGCTTGAGAGCATGGTCACCGCGCCAAACACCGTGCCGATGATGCGCGGTCCGAAATACTCCCGGGCCAGCACCGCGTAGAGCGGCATCACGCCGCCATAGGCGCCACCGAAAATGACGGCGAGCGCATAAAACTCGCTAAGCTGGCTGACGAAGAGATAGGTCGCGATCGCAAGCGCCTGAACCATCAGCCCGGCGACCAGCACCGGTTTGACGCCAAGTCTGTCGCCGAGCACACCGAAGAGAACGCGGCCGCCCAGCCCAGCCAGGCCTTCGACGCTGTAGATGCTGACGGCAGCCATCGGGGCCACGCCGCACACCATCGCATAGCTCACCATGTGAAAGATCGGTCCCGCATGCGCCGCGCAGCAGGCGAAGAATGTCAGTCCTAGGACAAGGAGCTGCGGCGAGCGGAACGCTTGCTTGATCGACATCCCCTCACCCTCGGCGATCAGACCCGGGCTTGCATCGGCAGGGTTGGCGGGAGCCGGCGAACGGCGGATCAGCAGGGCCGCCGGCACAAGCAGCGCCCAGGCCACAATGCCGATGACGAACATGGCTGTCCGCCAGTCATAGGCCGAGATCAGCCAGCGTGCGAAAGGCGAGATCGTCATCGGCGCCACTCCCATGCCGGCGGAGACCAAGGAAACCGCAAGGCTGCGGTTCGTTTCGAACCAGGCGGTGGTGGTCGCGATCATCGGAGCGAAGAAAGCGCTGGCGGCAAGGCCGACGAGAACACCGTAAGTCAATTGAAATGCAAGCAGCGACTCCGTCTGGCTTGCCAGGACGAGAGCAAGCCCCAGGAGCCCAGCGCCGGTCAGCACGACGATGCGCGGGCCGAAACGGTCGGTTGCCGCACCCCACGCAAAGCCTCCGACGCCCATGACGAGAAAATTGAGCGTCATGGCGCTCGATATGCCGGCGCGAGACCAATGGGTCGTCGTCGCCATCGGTTCCAGGAAGATTGCCAGCGAAAACATCGCGCCAATGGCGACACAGGTCATCAATGCGCCAGCACCGACGATGACCCAACGGTAAGAAAAGCTCATGTCCATTATCTCCCATGATCTCACGTGACGCCGCGAATGGCTTCTGGCGCCGCAGCGCCTCACCGACCTAGGACGTTCGGGCAGGCCCAAGATCGACATGGGGTTGATTTTTTTGGCAAGATCCGGCGTTTTGATTCCGGCGGGTAATCGATCGCCATCGTCCCGGCGCAATACGACGGGCGCTTGAGCCCGACCGCGAGCGGGCCGCGCATGAGCCGCCATTCCCCGCCTGGTTCGACGTTCTCCTCTGCCTTAGAACCATTGGGGCGCATAGAAGGGTCGCACCTTATCTTCGTTGGAAGCAGGCAGAGGTGATAGGCGCCATCCGGCGACTCCCTTATCTGGGCCTGTCGGATAAGGAAAACGTGTCTGCGCGTCGCCAACCGATGGTCGCCAGGCAGCAGCGTCACTTCATATCCTTCCTGACCGGGGCGAACGGCGTTGGACGAAATCCTCTGCAATCGCCGCTGTCACCGTCTCCGTTGCAACAGAACGGCTCTCAGGTGAAGCCCGACGGCGCTTCATGGGCGTGGACGGCCGTGGCAAACGCCATCCCCGATCGCCGCAAGGGTCATTTGCATGGCGTCCTCGCTTTCACGTGCGTCGTGGAACGCGGCAGCCTCCGCGATCCCGACAGGATTCGTCACTTGCTTCCGTCGAACGGATCGGCCAGCGCCGCCACCGGGCGACTTATCGGATATTTGATGACGGAGACCTTCTCCGCGAACTTGACGTCGCCGTTTTCCTTGAGGAGCGCGCGGAAGCTTGAGTGCATGCCGCCATCCTGATAGGCGAGCGGCGTGAAGCTTTTGGCGGCCAGTTCCCGGTATTTCCGATCGTCGGCGGACGATTTGGCCACGACCGCCGGATCGGATGGATCGATGCGCTCCGGGCATGCCGCGAGCGGATCGCCAGGATCGCCGCCCTTGAATTCGGCATCGAAAACGTACTTCCTGCTACAGGCGGCGACCCTCGGCTCGCGTCGCCGAACTTCGAAGATGTCGTAGCCTTCCTTGAGGTTCTTCCAGAAGGCGAAATTCGGGTCATCGCGATGTGCTGCCAGGTTCTTCGGCGTCATGCGAAATGGATAGGCCTGGACCTGGAGCGCTTGCTGCCCGCCTTTCAAGGCCTTCTCGACCACGGCGTAAATTTCCCCCACTCCCTGGTCGGTCAGCGCAAAGCACCCCGACGACGAGCAGGCGCCATGTACCATCAGGGCCTCGCCGGAATAACCGAGTGCGGCCTCCAGACGGTTCGGATAGCCGAGGTTGAAGGAGAGATAGAATTGCGATTTTGGATTAAGACCTCCCATCGAGACGCGGTAGAAACCCTCGGGCGCCTGTCGGTCTCCGGTCTTCGTCTTGGGGCCAAGCTTGCCGGACCAACGGCACATCGGATAGACCTTGAGCAACGCGTATTTGCCGCTGCCGTCGACTTTCCAGACCTCCAGTTCGCTTTCCATCTTGAAGATGCGCACGAGGACTGGACTTTCCGGCTTCATGCCTTTGGCCCGCATGCTGGCCAGCAGCTTCGGCGGTACGTCGTGCGACGGCTCGCCGAGACCGTCGAGCGACTGCATGCAGCCGCTGAGGACCACCGCGACGACGGCAAGCGCCAACCCGCGTAGGTATCGCCGGCCCCGGTTTATTTGATGTTGAACATTAACAAATGTATTTAACTCACTGTTGTGGCTTATAAATATCGACATGCGGAGAGTCATGCCCTTCCTTCTTGTCTGGATTCGAGCGAACAGAAATCAGACGGAGGCAATCGGGGGGCGCTGCTCGACAGGTTCGAGAACGCCCGCAAAGGCAATGGCAGCGATAACGCCAAACGCGACGGCGTCCGGCTGCGAATAAAGGAGATCGGGAGCCTGTGCGACGATGCCGTCCTGCTGACAGTGCATTCCCGAAACAGATCGGCCGTCACCGCGATGGTGTCCATCGGAGGTCGAAGGGACACCGACGATGACCTGGTCGGCGCGAGCGCGATCGACTGGCGCGGCGATGCAGGGCGCGGCAAGCGAACCCAGCAGCATCATGGTCGCGACAAAGACGTTGATCAACAGGCGCATCGGCTCGTTCTTGCAGGGGTCATCCCTGATTCAGCGCCGTCATAATGGTGAAGTTTGCCTTTTCGGTCAACGAGAAGGCCCGAGTTTCCCATCGCAGCCTCTCGACGTCCAATGGTGGCAGGACTCAACCTGCCCAAACAAGATCCAGGACAACTGCGGTTGTTCATCCAGCCCGTCGACTATCTTTCTGTTGCCTGGCTTCTCCTCTGCGTGCCGAGTACCGCCTGGCCGCGGCATCGCGATCAACTCGCTGCTTGCCAACGCGCCAGCAGTCTTCCAATCTCTGGCCAGCTGCGGTCACAAGCCAGCCATGCACTTTTTTCAGGGTGACAGATCGGCGTTTGTCTGCGAAGAAGATCACAATGAGAGACAGGGGCGTTCGTTGCGAGACGGGCTGAGAAGTACCCTTCGAACCTGAACCGGATAATGCTGGCGGAGGGAGTCGCTCGGAGCCTTCGGTCTTATTGTGCCTGGCTCCCGGCGTCTCTCCCCGCCGGAAAGAGGCAAAATGCCGAAACAAAATTCGCCAGGAAGACTGGTCACGGCAATGCGCGCAACGCCGCCGCTCGTTCATTGCATCACCAATTATGTCGCGATGAATATCGCCGCCAATGTTCTGCTTGCCGCAGGCGCCTCGCCCGCCATGGTCCATGCCGAAGAAGAGGCCGGCGAGTTCGCCGCAATCGCCAGCGCGCTGACGATCAATATCGGCACGCTTTCGGCGAGCTGGGTGAAGGGCATGCACAATGCAGCCAGATCGGCGGCAAGAAACGGCAAGCCTTGGGTTCTCGATCCGGTCGCCCATTATGCGAGCGGTTTCCGGCGCGAAACAGTGGCTGGGCTGATCGATATCAAACCCACAATCATTCGCGGCAACGCATCGGAAATCATCGCGCTTGGCGGAGCCGAAAGCCGCGGCCAGGGCGTCGACAGCCGCGACACCGTCGAGCAGGCGGAAGAGACGGCACGCGACGTCGCTATTCAATATGGCGCTGTGGTCGCCGTCACCGGCGCGGTCGATTTCGTCACCGATGGCGCAAACGCCGTGCGCATTGTGGGCGGATCACCGCTGATGCCCCAGGTGACGGCGCTTGGTTGCGCGCTCACCTGCCTCGTCGGTGCCTTTGCCGCAATAGCGCCTGAGGAGCCTTTCGATGCCACCGTCGCGGCACTGGCGAGCTTTGCCGTCGCAGGTGAAAAGGCAGCTGTGCTCGCAGACGGCCCCGGTTCCTTTTCATGGCGCTTCCTTGACGCACTTGCTGGGCTTGACGGCACGACGCTCGATGCAGCGGCGAGGGTGACGCCGGTATGAAGCGCTTCGATCTTTCCCTCTACCTCGTTCTCGACCCGGACCTGTGTGCAGGAACCGGCATGGTCGCGACGGCGCGCGCCGCCGTTTCAGGCGGAACGACGATCGTGCAACTGCGCAATAAGCAGGCCGGTACGGCAAGCCTGATCGAGACCGGCCGTGCGCTGAAAACCGCGCTTGCCGGAACCGGCGCCCTTCTGATCGTCAACGACGACGTCGAGGCGGCTATAGCGGTCGATGCGGACGGGTTGCATATCGGTCAGGACGATCTGGCCACCCGCATCGCACGCGAACGGATCGGACCGTCGATGATCCTCGGACTTTCGGTGGAGACCGAGGAATTGGCAGCGACCGTCGATCGGGCGGTGGTCGACTATGCCGGCATCGGACCGGTCTTTGCCACATCGACGAAGCCGGATCACAAGCCTCCGATCGGCATTGATGGATTGTCAAGGCTGGCGAAGGCCTGCCCCGTACCGGCGGTCGCAATCGGCGGTCTCAAGGCAAAGCATGCAGCGGACGTTCTTGCCGCAGGCGCCAAGGGCCTTGCGGTCGTTTCCGCCATCTGCGGCACACCCGATCCGCGGCAAGCTGCCGCCGACATCACTCGCGCAATCCGAAGGGCACGGGCATGATCTGCAACGTTCTTTCCATCGCCGGGTCCGACCCTTCGGGCGGCGCGGGCATCCAGGCCGATCTGAAGACCTTCTCGGCACGCGGCACCTACGGCATGGCCGTCGTGACGGCCCTGACGGCGCAGAACACCCAGGGTGTTTCCGGCGTCCACGCCGTGCCGCCTGACTTCGTGGCCGAGCAGATCCGCATGGTGTTCGCCGACATCCGCGTCGATGCGGTAAAGATCGGCATGATCGCCAATGCGCCGATTGCCGAAGCTGTCGCTAACGCGCTTTTGCCGCATCGCCGCATCCCGATCGTGCTCGATCCGGTGATGATTGCCAAGGGAGGTGCCGCCCTCCTCGATGTTGAAGCTATCGACATTCTCAAGACCCGGCTTTTGCCGCTTGCAACGCTTCTGACGCCCAATCTGCCGGAAGCGGCCGCCCTGCTCGGAGAGCCGGCCGCAGCGAACCGCGACGCTATGGAACAGCAGGCGGAAAAACTGCGCGCACTCGGCCCCTCTGCCATTCTCGTGAAGGGCGGTCATCTTGCCGGAACGCAAAGCCCCGATGTACTTGTAAGCGAAAGCGGGATCACCTGGTTCGAAGCGCCGCGCGTTCCGACGAAGAACACGCATGGCACCGGCTGCACCCTTTCAAGCGCGCTTGCCGCCGAACTGGCAAAGGGCGTGCCGCCTGAAACCGCGGCCGCCATCGCCAAGGATTATTTAGACCAAGCCGTCGCTGCAGCCGGCACGCTCTGGGTCGGCTCGGGCCACGGGCCGGTCCAGCACTTTCATCAGCTCTGGCGGTGATCCGCGGCGCCCGTCAGGTTTTCACGGCGCCAGCCGTCAGACCGGCGATGATATGCTTCTGCGCGACGAAGAAAACGATGACCGTCGGCAGGATGGTGAGTGTGATGAAGGCGAGCACCAGCTGCCATTCGGTGCCGAACTCGCCGCGATAGACCATGATTCCGAGCGGCCACGGATATTTCGATTCCGAATTCAACATGATCAGCGGCAGGATGTAGCTGTTCCAGCTGCCGACAAAGGAGATGATGCTGACGGTCGCAACGATCGGCCGCGACAACGGCAGCGAGATATACCAGAAGAAGCGCAGATAGCCGCAGCCGTCGACAAAGGCCGCCTGGAACAATTCTTCCGGGAGATTGCGAAAATAATTCCTGAAAAGCAGGATGCTCATGCCGAGGCCGAAGGCGACCTGCGGCAGCACCACGCCCCAATAGGTATCGAGCAGGCCGAGATCGCGGATGCGGATGAAGAGCGGCAGGATCGCCGTTGCTGCCGGAAACATCAGGCCAAGCAGGAAGTAGTTCAGCAGGAACGAAGAGCCAAAGAAGCGGACATGCGCGAAGGCAAAGGCTGCCATCGATGAGACGATCAGCGTGAGGGAGACCGTCAGCGCGGCAATCACCAGCGAATTGAAGATCTGCAGCCAGTATCGCTCGCCGAAGAGAATATCGGCGTAGTTCGACCATTGCCATGCCGCAGGCAGTCCGAAAGGATTGGTGCGCAGATCGCCTAAAGTCTTGAAGCCGCCGAGCGCCGTCGTCAGCAACGGGATCAGAACCAACGCGGCAATCAGCGTCAAGGACGCATAGAGATAGACCCGCGTCTGCAGCGGCATGCGAATGGTGGAGCTCGTATCAATCATTGCGCATGAAGATCCTTTTGTAGCCGAAGGCGAGCGTCATGCAGATGATGAAAAGCACGACGCCGACGGCGCTGCCGAGACCGACCTGCATGCGCATGACGCCGTATGTGTAGAGGAAGGTCACCATCGTCTGCGTCGAGTTCGACGGCCCACCACCCGTCAGCGGCATGATCATGTCGAATAGCTGCAGCGAACCGATGACCGCGAAGAAGATGGAAAGGCGTAGCGTGGATCCAAGCAGCGGCAGCGTCACATAACGGAACTTCTGCCAGCCCGTCGCGCCATCGATTTCGGCAGCTTCGAGCACGCTTTTGTCGACCGATTGGAGGCCGGCGATGAAGAGCATCATATGGAAGCCGAAATACTTCCAAACGATAACGGCAAGCACCGCATAGATGGCGAGATCCTTGTCGGCGAGAACGTACGGCGTCGCCAAACCAAAGAAATTCGAGATTGCGGCAAAGAGCCCGTAGTCGCCGTCATAGACGAAGCGCCAGATGAGGCCGGCCGCGACGTCGGCAAGCACGTAAGGCAGAAAAAAGATCAAGCGGAAGGTAACGACGCCCGGAATGCGATGGGCCAGCATCGTTGACAGCCAGATCGCCAACGGGACCTGGATGGCGATCGATATCAGGATGATGAGGCCGTTGTTGACAAGCGCCTGCGTGAAGGCCCCATTCCGGAACAGGACCTGGAAGTTGCGGAGCGCGATAAATTCCGTTGGTGTCCCGTAGCCATTCCATTTGTAGAGGCTGTACCAGGCCGCCTCCCCCATCGGCATGATGACGAAGAGCGTAAAAAGCAGCAAAGCTGGCGGCAGAAAGAGAAGAAGGACCGCCCAGCGGTCATGCGCAACGGAACTGCGGTTCCGCGCAAGATTTTTGGCCGGTCTTGCCGTCCTAATCCCGGATGAAATGGAAATATTTGCCATCTGTCCTGCCTTCGCATTCGTCGTGTCCGATCCCGGCACCCCTGAGAGGCGCCGGGAAGGAATAGGAGCGCGCCTACTGCTCCAGTTCGAAAGCGTCCTGGATTTGCTGCGCGCCGTCCTGCGAAGTCATCTGGCCGGACACGATTTCGACGGAGACGTCGTTGACAACGCGACCGACGGCGGCGCCCAGATCCTGGTCAAAGTAGTTCTGGTGCCAGGTCGAACCCGCCAACTGTTTTGCAGATTCGGCGAGCAGCGGGTTCGTGACGCCGTCATCTGCGCCGACGGCAACTGGCAGCAGCATTGCGGCCTTGGCCATGTCGCGCTCGTTATCGGCATTGGTCAGATAGGCGAGGAAGTCGAGCGCCTCCTTGGATGCGTTCTTCGTGACCACCCAGCCGTTAAGGCCGCCCAGCGTGTCGGTGACCTTGCCTGCCCCGCCTTCCACAGCCGGGAAGGCAAAGCGGCCAATGTTTTCCGGTGCCAGGCCCTTGCCATCGCCGGCGTTTTTGCGCTGGTTCGCCTCGGTATTTTCGAAGCCGAGGATCATTGCAGCCTTGCCATCGCCGAAGACGCCGAGCGCCTGCGGCCAGGTAACGCCAAGATAGCCGGGCTGGAAGGGCTCGAGCTTGCCGAGGGCTGCAAGGTCGTCACCAGCTTTGATGATGGCCGGATCCAGGAAGCCTTCGCCCTCGCCTTTCTTGGCTGCATCGAAGACCTTCTGTCCGCCTTCACGCATCACCAGATAGCTCCAGTAGAAGTGGATAGGCCACTTCTCCCCGCCGCCACCGGCAATCGGAACAATGCCGGCATCCTTGAGCTTCTTCACGGCCTCGAGGAAATTGTCCCAGCTCTTGATGTCCTCGGCCTTTACACCCCCCTTGGCGAAGAGCTCCTTGTTATAGAAGAAGCTGACAAGGCCGACTTTGTAAGGCACAGCCCAGACCTTGCCATCGAAGGTAAGGCCATTGACCGAGGCCGGAGTATATTGGTTGCGCAGCTTGCCGCCATCGGCGTCGAGTGCGGCCGTCACATCCTGGAGCGCGCCGGTCTCGGACTGCTGCTTGAGGACGCCGCCGCCCCAGCTGTAGAAAAAATCCGGAACGTCATCGGACTGAAGAAGCGTCGGCAGCTTGGCCTTGAAGGCTTCGTTTTCCAAAAACTGCATCTGGACATCGACGTCCGCGTGCTGCTCCTCGTACTTCTTGACGATCTCTTCCCACTTCGCCACAAATTTCGGATCGAGCTCCAGATGCAGCCACTTCACCACGGTCTTTGCCGAGGCCGCCCCGGCGCCGAGCATTACGGAGATTCCCGCAGCCGCTGCCACAAATGCGATGCGCTTGCCGCGAAGGGCAATACCCTTTTGCATATATGTCATGATGTTCCTCCCAAGGGGCCAATGTCCTCACCAATTTTTCCCCTATGCGGATTAATTCACCGGAGCTTTTGCCCGATGTCAACCCAATGGTTCGAATTTTTGCCAAATCCGCTTGACAGAGACAGTAACCTGCCTGTTATTTATTCGTATCCCGTCAAAAATATTCTGGGCCGTCGGCCCTGAAGCGAAGCGATTGCCCGGCTAGTTTCCATGAAGACCGCAGATCCAGAATTGATGCGCGCGATCAATCGCTTGAACGTGCTGGACACGATCCGCCGCCACGGACCGATCGCGCGCGTGGAGATCAGCGAACGCACCGAACTTTCGACCACCACTGTATCGGCAATTACCGCCTCGCTGCTCGATGACGGGCTCATTCTGCCGCGTCACGAAGGCGACATACGCAACGAGGCGGCGCGCGGCCGTCCCCGCGTCATGCTCGAGTTAAACCCTGATGCCGCGCGCGTGGTCGGCGCGAAGATTGCCGCCAACCGGCTCGTTTTCGTCGTCACCGATTTCCGCGGTGACGTACTGTCGAAGCTCACGCTGCCGATCCGTATCGACCGGCAGCCGATCACAGTCATCGCCGATCTGGTGGAGGACGGCGTGCGCCGCTGCGTCGTCGATGCCGGCTTGTCGCTGGAAGATGTCGATACCGTCTGCCTCGGCCTTCCAGGCGTCATCGAACATCGCACCGGCCACGTTCGCAGCAGTCCCATCTTTCGCGACACGAATGTCGATTTCGCCTCCGAGATGACAGCGCGGCTTGGCACGCCGACCATCATCGAGAGCGACGCGCATGCAATCACGCTTGCCCATCATTGGTTCGGCAAGGCGCGGGATCTCGAAGATATGGTGCTGATTTCGCTAGAACAGACGCTCGGGCTCGGCGTGCTGCATGGCAATCGGCTCTTCCGCGGTGCTGGCGGCCTCAGCCACAATCTCGGCGACCTTGTGCTCGGCATGGCCCCGCAGGGAACCGTGCGGCTGTCGAGCCAGGCAGGTGAAAGCGCGATCCTTGGCGAACAGCAGGCCGATGGGCGTTTTGCAGAAGCAATCCGTCTCGGCCGCGGCATGAACCACGCCCGGGCGCTGATCAAGGCGGAGGACAATGTTCTGATCGGTGCTGCCGTCCGCGCCGGCGAGGCCGTCGGGCTGACGATCGCCAACATCGTCACCCTCTTTGCCCCGCCGCGCGTCATCCTCGTCGGTTCCAGCCTGGCGCTCGGCGAGCCGTTTTTGAACAGTCTGCGCGATGCCTATGCGCTGGCGATCCCGCCGTCGCTGAAAGACGTCACCGAACTCGTCTTCGACGACTCCACGGACGACTTCTGGGCGCAGGGTGCGGCGGCCGTTGCCCTTTACGAACTCTACGAGTCGCCCTGGAGCACGACAGGGCCGGCACTTTGAACGCTGAAGCTCAAAAATCGATTGGGAGGAATTCATGGAGAAAGTCGGCATCGGCATCATCGGATGCGGCAATATTTCGGGCGCATACCTCAAGGCCATGGCCTCGTTCCCGATCCTCGACATCCGCGGCCTCGCCGATCTCAACCAATCGCTGGCAGAGGCGAAAGCCGCCGAATTCGACCTTCCGGCAAAGAGCGTCGACGCGCTCTTTGCCGACCCGAAGGTCGAAATCATCGTCAACCTAACGGTGCCGAAGGCGCATGTGTCGGTCGGCCTGCAAGCGCTCGACGCAGGAAAACACACCTACTCGGAAAAACCCCTCGGAATTAATTTCGCGGAGGGGAAAAAACTGGCAGATGCTGCAAGATCGAAGAATCTTCGCATCGGTGCAGCACCCGATACCTTCCTCGGCGGTGGGCACCAGACGGCTAGAACCCTGATCGACCAGGGCGTGATCGGCCAGCCTGTTGGCGGCACGGCCACTTTCATGTGCCCCGGCCATGAGCGATGGCACCCGAACCCGGCCTTCTATTACGAGGTGGGCGGCGGGCCGATGCTCGATATGGGGCCCTATTACATCACAGACCTTGTCAATCTCTTCGGACCGGTGGCGCAGGTCGCGGGTTTTGCGACTGCGCCGCGCAAGGAGCGCGTCATCACCAGCGAGCCGCGCAACGGCGAGCGCATTCCCGTGCACGTGCCGACCCACGTCGCCGGCATCATGGCCTTTGCCAACGGTGCTGTCGTGCAGATCGGCATGAGTTTCGACGTTGCAGGACACAAGCATGTGCCGCTTGAACTTTATGGCACGGAGGGCACGCTGATCGTTCCCGACCCGAATCATTTCGGCGGCGAGGTCCAGTTCCTGAAAAAGGGCGGCAGCTTTGAGCCGCAGGAACTGACGGCGCCTTACGCGGACGGCAACTACCGCTCGCTCGGGGTTGCCGATCTCGCGCACGCCATCCGTTCAAGCCGGCCGCACCGCGCGAACGGCGGCCTCGCGCTCCACGTTCTTGAAGTCATGGAAGCGTTTCACACCGCCTCCGAAACGGGCCGTACGGTGACGATCACCACCGAGACGGAGCGCCCGGCGCCGCTGTCGGACTCCCTTATCGATGGACGGTTGGGCAAGTAATACTCAGGAGGAAAGAACATGCGTGAAGCACTGATCGTCTGGGGCGGCTGGAGCGGCCACGAACCGCAGGAATGCGCGGCCATCATCAAGGACATGCTCGAAGAGGATGGCTTCAAGGTCTATGTCGAGCACAGCACCGAGGCCTTCGCCGATCCGTCGGTGCATGATCTGAGCCTCGTCGTGCCGATTGTCACCATGTCGAAGATCGAGAAGGAGGAGATCAAGAATCTCGCCGCTGCGATCGAAAATGGGGTCGGCATCGCCGGCTATCACGGCGGTGCGGGCGACAGCTTCCGCGAATGCGTCGAGTATCAGTTCATCATCGGCGGCCAATGGGTCGCCCATCCCGGCAATATCATTGACTACAAGGTCAACATCACGCGGCCGGACGACCCGGTGATGGAGGGGATTGCCGATTTTCCCTACACGTCCGAGCAATATTATATGCATGTCGACCCGTCGAACGAGGTGTTGGCGACGACGACGTTCACCGGCGATCACGCCTACTGGATCGATGGCGTAGTGATGCCTGTCGTCTGGAAGCGGAGATACGGCAAGGGCCGCGTTTTCTATTCCTCGCTCGGCCATCAGGCCAAGGAATTCAGTGTGCCGCAGATGAAGTCGATCTTCCGCCGCGGCGCCAACTGGGCAGCACGCTAAACCCGCTGGATTTCAAGGCGAAGCGCTCCCGATGAAATGATCGAACAGCCCGGAACAAATGGCCGTCTTCGCCGTTGTTGCCGCGTTGATCAGCTCGAAAGGAATTTGATCATGCGCACGATGATCGCGGTGACTTCGATTGTCTTTCTCGGCATAGCCGGTCCCGTGTTGGCGCAATCCAATATGGGTACAGACTATACCGGACGCATTGACGGTACGCCTCCGCTCGGCACTTCGCCACAGAGCGCAACGACGAATGCTTTCGTCATTCCGCTTGATCCGGTCGAGACCGGCAGCGTCGATGTCATCATACCGCGCGACGCCGGCACGACCGAGATCAATCGCTGCCCGCCGCCGAAGCGTGGCGCCGCGGCCAAGACCAGCCGCTACGGCCAAGCGTGCCGGCAATAGGAAAACAGCGGCGGCAGCAGAGCCGTCACGTCAATTTATATCTCGCCGGCATGCGTTTCATGTTAGGGGAGACCAAGAATTTCCGTGAGGCTTCGCCGCAGATGCTACCTTGGATACAGCTCGATTCCACGATCATCCCCGGGGAAGGGGGAGAATTGCGCCTGAAGCAGCGCGGTAGCGAATTCTCCATCATGCTCGGGTCGAACGAGCTGATGAACAGCCGCCTCAGCGGATCCGAAGAAGCGCTGGCAACGCTTTCCTACGAGCGGATCAAAGACCACAAACGTCCGAAGGTTCTCATCGGTGGCCTCGGCATGGGCTTCACGCTGCGTGCCGCGCTCGCGGTCCTGCCGGCGGATGCCGAAGTGGTCGTCGCAGAGCTCGTTCCAGCCGTGGTTGCCTGGGCACGCGGCCCCATGGCTGAGGTTTTCAAGGGATGCCTCGGCGACCCCCGGGTCTTAATCCATCAAGGCGATGTCGGTGAAACGATCCGCTCGGCCAGAGCAAGCTTCGACGCAATCCTGCTCGACGTCGACAACGGTCCCGAGGGGCTGACCCGGAAATCCAATGACCGGCTCTATGATTTCAACGGCCTGCGCGCGTCCCGCAACGCGCTGCATCCCGGGGGCATTCTCGCGGTCTGGTCCTCAAGCCCCGATCCGAGCTTCACCCGCAGGCTGCGCGACGCCGGCTTTTCCCCTGACGCCGTCAACATACGCGCTAACGGCAAACGCGGCGGCGCGCGGCACGTCATCTGGCTCGCCGTCAAGCAACTTGCCTAACCAGTGACGGCAAACGTCCGCGCCGCGGCAATCGCACTAGCAGCGCCGGCACGCAGTTGCGTCGTATCCGCGCTCGCAACAACAAGATCGCAACCGAGCTTCAGCAAACCGCCGGCACGTTTGCCATCACTGCCGAAGGCGCAGACGAACTTCTTGTGCGCACCGCACCGCGCGACGATGTGCGACAGCTCCTTGTCGATGTCATCGGTATCCGGCGCGAGCTTTTCGCCCTTTGAAAGCGCGATCGACAGATCGGAAGGCCCAACGAAAATGCCGTCGATGCCTTCAACACCGAGGATGCCGTCAACCGCATCGAGTGCTGCCTGTGTCTCCACCATGGCGATTGTCAGCGTCAGCCGGTTGGCCGTGCGAAGATAGTCATCGCCCGAAAGCTTCATATGGTTAAGTGCCAGCGTTGGACCCCAACTGCGCTCGCCGAGCGGTGGGTACTTGGTGAACCTGACCAAAGCCTTTGCATCCGCGACCGAATTCACCATTGGCGCGATGATCCCGGTGCAGCCGGCGTCCAGCAGACGTGAAGCCGAAGCGAAATCGCCGACCGGAATGCGCGCAATCGCCGGCTTTCCGGCGGAACGGCATTGGGCAACGGCATTCGACGCCGAAGCCATGTCCCACATGCCGTGCTGCATGTCGAGAACGACGGCATCGAAGTCTTCCTGTGTCAGATGGTGAACGACCATCGGTTCGGGTATGCCGACCCAGGCGGAAACCAGGCCGCCGTGCCCGCCCGTCCTGATCCTGTCCGCAAAGCTGTCGATTGCCGATGTTTCCGTCATGCCATTCTCCGTTCACCGCTCAGGCGAGCGCGTGTTTGTTGGTCTCTTGAAATTCCTCGATGAAACTTCTCTGCAATAAAATGCCTTCCCACTCATCCCGGAAAAACGGTGAGTCGTAAATCAGCGTGAACGGCCCGGCATAAGCCGCATCGCTGCAGGCTTCCAGGCACCTGCTATAGTCGGCTGCATCCAGACCGGAGGCATTGTAATCCGCTTTCGCATGACAAAGCTCCGCGCGGCGCATGATATCGGCAAGGCCTGCATATTTTTCAGGCGCAGCCCAATTGCCGAGATCGCCGTTGAGCCCGACTCTGCCCTCCAACCCGTCCAGCAGCCAGTTCATCTGCTCAGGCGAAGGCAGAAGATCGAACCAGTTTTCGACAACGATGCGAACGCCGCTGCCCTCCGCTTCGTCGGCCAGCCACCTCAGATGCTTCAGCGCCCGGCTGAGATTTTCCTCGGTCGGCGGCTGCTTGCCGGCAATCACGCGCATGTTCTGCGCGCCGAGCGAAACCGCCCTTTCGATCCAGCCGGCCATCCATGCGGCATCGCGTTCGGCGTTATCTCGATGACTGGGATCGCCGTCTTCCAGCAGGAGCGTCTGACAGAATACGCCCGATGCCTCCATCGCACGGCCGAGGTCAGCGAGATAGCCTCTCTCAAGGCTCGGCAGATGAAAGGAGCAAACCTCGATCCGGTGAATGCCGCGCTCGGCAAGCTGCCTTGGCAGCTCGATCAGACAGGCCGCACCGGGGCCGTAGGGCTCCTTGCGCCCCGAACTTTTTTCCGGATCGGGACTGTAGGGATAAACCGCTCCAAGCAGGCGATGCAGCGACCATGTGGAAACGGCAAAACGGCCATTCGGCAAAGCCTGCGCCATCAGTCTCCTCCTCGACTATCATGCATCCTAGGCAACAAAGCCTTGATGCTTCAAACGAAATCTCCGCGAATGACGGCTTCCGCAGAAAGTGCCGCACCAAGCAGCGCCTCGTCGCGATTGGCCGGGGCCGACAATAAGAATCCGACCGGCATCCCGGCATCACCGGTGCCGCAGGGGATCGAGACGCCACACCAATCAAGGAAATTGCCGAGTGCCGTATTGCGCAGCGTTTTGGCATTCGTCGCAACGAAAAGATCGTCGTCCGTCTCCAGAGGCGCGATCGGCGGCGCCACGTGGGCGACGGACGGGAATCCAAGCAGCCTGTCGCCGATCAGCCGCTCGCTTTCAGCGATGAGCCGCGCGCGAAGGTCAAGGATCGCAATATAATCCGGCGTTGCGGTCTTCTCGCCAAGGCGCGTACGCATGACGACGCGACGATCCATATCCGCAGCCTCCGGTCCAGCCAGGCGTTCGCGATGCAGCGCGAACGCTTCGGCGGTGACCAGCGCTCCGCACCGGGCCATCGAAGCCAATATTTCGTCGAAAGCGGGCATCGCCATGCGACTGATGATGGCGCCGGCCTTCGCCAGCCGTTCTACCGCCGCATCGAAGGCAGCCGCGACACCGTGCTCCACGCCGTCGAAGACCACATTTTGGGGAATGGCAATCTCAATGCCTTTCAGCGGGCGGGCACACACCTTAGATGCGGTCAGGCCGTGCATGGCAGCATCGATCCAGACGGCATCCTTGACCGTCCGACAGAGCGGGCCAAGTGAATCCAGGCTCTTTGCAAGGGGAAAGACGCCATCCATGGTATAGCGGCCGCGCGTTGCCTTGTAGCCCGCGATGCCGTTAAGGGCTGCCGGGATACGGACCGACCCTCCGGTATCGGTTCCCATCGCGACCGGCACGAGGCCGGCAGCGACAGCCACGGCCGCCCCTGAAGAGGAGCCCCCCGGGATGCGCGGCACATCGATGCCATGGGGGTTCTGCGGCGTGCCGTAATGCGGATTGATGCCGAGACCAGAAAAGGCGAATTCGCTCATATTCGTTCGCCCCACCGAAATCATTCCGGCACGCTTCAACGCTGTAACGATCGCCGCATCGCTTGCCGTCGGCGCAGCGCTCGTCAGCACTTTCGATCCGGCCGTCGTTGCAAGGCCTTCGATATCGAAGAGATCCTTCCAGGCGATCGGAATTCCGTCGAGCGCGCCGAGCGAGCGGCCGTCGCGAATACGACGTGAAGAGGCACGCGCCTCTTCGACGGCGCGCTCCTTCAAAAGCACCGTGAAGATCGCCTTGTCCGGGTGTTTATCTATGCCCTCGAAGATCGACCGCACGATCTCGACCGGATCAGCAGCGCCGCTCTGAATGAGAACCGAGAGTTGCGCGACAGTCATCGCGCCGAATGGCTTGGTCATGGGAGAATCCGCAAAAAGCATCGTCTCCCTTGACCTATCGCGGATCGCCGCCGCGGACCAGCCTGTTTACACGGCATCCGCGATTGGTCTGATTTTCTGAACAGTGAGTTTGCAGATCGGCTCTTCAACTCTGCCCCTTGGAAGACCACATGCACCCGACGCGCAGGAACCCCACCGGCCATCTTATTTTGATCCGCCCGGTCCTGCTGTGCCGCAGGAGTAATAAAAATGACGCATCACGATATTTTGAACCCGAGCCGCGATGATATGGTGGCGCACCACGCAAAGCATGACGAGGCCGCCGGCGAAGGTGAGCTGGGTTATGTGCAACATCTCAACGCGCAGAAGCTCACTTTGGGTGAACGGATGCTTGTCGTCGGCGCCTTGGTCCTTCTCGGCGTTGCCGGGTTGACCGCGCATCTCAGTTCTTCTGTATCGCCTGAGGTGACCGGTGCTATTGCTGCGCCTCAACCTGTTACGTCGCCTCACAACAGCTTGGACCATTGCCGCGAATACAGTCCATACGCTGAAAAGAGCTGCTGACCGGATCGACCTTGCTTGCTGGGCGTGGAAATCTGCCACCTTCAATGCGTTAAGGACAGGAAGGAAAAGAAGCCATGGCAGGTGAGATCGATTACAATCTCGAGCGCTTCATCAATGCACAGAACGGCATTTATGATCAGGCGCTGGAAGAACTGAGGTCAGGCCGGAAGCGTTCGCATTGGATGTGGTTCATTTTCCCGCAGATCGCCGGGCTTGGCTCATCGGCGATGGCTGAGAGATATGCAATCCGCTCCGCCGAGGAGGCTGCCGCCTATGTGGCAGATCCCATTCTGGGTTCCCGGCTCATTCGCTGCGTCCAAGCGATCCTCTCGGTCAAAGACCGCACGGCGCACGACATTCTCGGGTCCCCGGACGATCTCAAGCTTCGCTCTTCACTGACGCTTTTTGCAGCCGTGAGCGACCAACGCTCACCGTTTCATGAAGCAATCGATCGTTTCTATGGCGGAGAATTCGACGAGCGGACGATCGAAATCCTCAATGCCGCGGCTTAGCTGCCGGGAGAGCGTTCCAGCGCTGCAATCTCTTCGGAGATTTCATTGAGGCGCTCGCGCAGGTCGGATTGCGTGCCGTCCTCGAGTTCTTCCTCGCCAAAACAATTGCGCGCATCATGTAGCTCGAGCTTGGCTTCCAGCTCAGCGCGCTTGGCATACAGACGATGGAGATAGGTGTAGTTCATATCTTTACCACCTCCGATATTGCCTTCCCCATCAAGTGGGAAAACGAACTCGAAAATGGAAGGTTCCGATACAGCCGTTAGGTTAGCAGAGTGATGCAATTGCCGCTTTGCAGGCTTTTGAAAAGTGGCTGCAGCAACCGTCGCTGCCCATCGCCTGCCGGGTAACGCGGGCGCCTTCCAAAAGAAGTGTCAAAGTATCGGCAAGAAGCTGGGGCTCGCGAGCCCCAGCGGAGGAACAGAGTTTTTCAAGGCGCTGACGCTGCTCGGCCTTGTGGCGTTCGATCACCTCCTGGGCGGGGTGTCCCTCGCCCTTCAGTTCAATTGCCGCATTGGCAAGATCGCAACCGGCCGGCTCGCCATTCAGACACTCGGCCCGCGCCTGAACCCATGCGTCGAGCTGCGCCCGTGGGTTGCCCGGATGCGCCGCCTCGAGATCACGCCAGATCGCTTCGGCCTTTTCCGAGGCGCGGCGCAGCGTCTCACAGACGAGCTCGTCCTTCGAGCCGAAATGCCGGTAGAGCGTCATCTTGTTGGTGAGCGCCGCATCGGCAATCGCATCAACGCCGATGCCGCGGATGCCATGCTCGCGGAACAATTCCGAAGCCGTCGAGACGATACGCTCCCTCGGCGGGATTTTCACGTCTGTCAGCACGTGGGAGATTTCATGCGAAGTTTGGGAGTTTTTTACGGACGAAGTCCTTGACATCGATGTGACCGATCGGTAACAAATGCATTGTTACTTACCGGTAACACCGCTGATCGTACAAGTCAATGCCGAGAGGGCTGGCGGCATCAGCGGAACACGGGCGACTGCCCACGAAAGGAGGACGAACCATGAGAAAGACCAGTGACCTCACGATATCCGAAGCCCTTCGCGACCCGCTGATCGCCATGGTGATGCGCGCCGATGGCGTGAAGCTTGACGATTTCAGGCAACTCCTGGAGACGGCAGCCGGCAAACGTGAGAAGAATACCGCCAAAGTCGGCGGCTTCATCAACGCGATCGCCAATCGCGCCGGCGTGAACCCGACGACGGTTTCCTGCTTCTGCTGACTTCCCGGGGACTATACCCTGCCCCGTGCGAGAGCTGCCGCCTCCCCCCAACGGCGGCTTTCGCTGTTTTTACGCCACAATCGGCGCAGCACGTCATTACAGCCAGGCACATTTTCGCATAATATGACTACCTAGATAGTCATAAGGAATCGATGATGACCCAGGTCAACTTGGCGGATGTGAAGGCACATCTGAGCGAACTGGTCCAGCGCGTCGAGGCGGGCGAGACCGTGCAGATTTTGAAACGCGGCAAACCGGTCGCGGAGATCGTCCCGATCCGAAAGCCAAAGAAGCCGATTGACATAGAGCAATTGAAGGCCTTAACGGCCTCCATGAGTCAATCGGCAGAGCCGGTCGATTCGGATGCATTCATACGAACGCTTCGCGATAACGCGCGTTATTGATGTTCTACGTCGATACCTCTGTTCTTATAACAGTATTTTCCCCGGAGACGCAGACGACGCGCGTCCTCGAATGGCTGAGCCGAAACCGTGACGCATCGATATCCATAAGTGATTGGACCATCACAGAATTTTCCTCTGCAATGAGTTTGAAAATCAGAAATTCGATGCTGATCCAAGACGACCGCAACCAAGCGCTCAAGGTCTTCAAGGAATTTCGCGAGAGTATATTCGAATGCCTGGAAGTTCCAAGAGGCTGCTTCATCGAAGCCGCCCGTCTTTCCGACCGTCATGACACTAGCCTGCGCTCGGGCGACGCGTTGCATATGGCCGTCGCCCACCATTATGGACTAACTCTGCTCACCCGCGACAAAGGGCTTGCAAAGGCTGCCGCAGTCATTGGTGCTCAGCATCAATGGTGAGTTCAACTGATCGCTGCAACACACTCTGCAAACCTCTCCGCGGGCGTCTGATAAAGCAAGGTCTTTCTTGGAC
>NZ_FWER01000295.1 GCF_900169785.1 Rhizobium sullae | reverse complement strand
TGGACATAGACGCCGAAATTGTCGAGCAGGATATCGGAGATCCATTTGCACTTCGCCGCATCGCCGACCACCACCGGCACGATATGGCTCGGGTTCGGCATATGCGGAATGCCGCGCTGATCGAGCAGCGTTCGCAGCTTGCGCACCCGGTCC
>NZ_FWER01000014.1 GCF_900169785.1 Rhizobium sullae | reverse complement strand
GATATCCCGCAGGCCGCAGGACTGGCGGCATAACAGATCAGCCCATCACGGTGAGCAGAGAATGACCGCCACTGTGCTGAGCTGATGCGTGAACTTGCAAGAAGGAAGCAGATGGTGTGATCGATCGATCCAAGACGCGTGATGCTCCGTTTGTCCCACTGGCCGGTAAAGGTCGAAGTACTGCCTGGAACTCGCGTCGCGGAAACCATCTTGGCCAGTGGTCATGTGTGGCCACACCCAAAGGCCGCACATATGGAAGCAAGCGATCCGATCAAAATTATCTGCAGAAAACACTTGCAAGTGGGAGCCGTCCACATATGGGAGAAAGCGACCGACCGGCTGATGTGGGACAGAGATGTCAAGACGCCGGTCGGGCTGATCGTCCATGGCGCCCGGGAGGTGAACAACTTTTTGGCCGACGGCCAGTATTTCTTCGTCGACATCCTGCGCGAGGGCATTGTGCTCTATGAGCTCGATGACCGGCCGCTGGCGGAGCCGAAGCCGCTCTCACCTGCCGATGCACTGAGAGTGGCCAAGGAGCATTTCGAGAGGCAATACGAAAATGCTCAGCGCTTCCACAAATTGGCACGTGTCGCGGCGTCGACCAATTGGGCAAGCCAATCAGCGTTTTTGCTCCACCAAGCAGTCGAGACTGCCTATTCCTGCCTGCTTCTCACCCTGACCAACTACAGCCCGCCGTCGCACAATCTGAAATTCCTGCGCGGGCTGGCCGAAGACCAGAACCGCAGGCTCATTGACGCCTGGCCGCGCGACCAGCACCGCTACATCGCGTGGTACAACATCCTCAACGAAGCCTATGTAAAATCGCGCTACTCGAAGCACTTCGAGATCACAGAGGAGGCGCTTGTCTGGCTGCTTGAACGGACGGAGCACCTGCACCAGATTATCGCGGCGATCTGTAAGGAACGCCTGACCGAACTGGAGCGGGCAAGCAGCCCCATCTGAAGGCCGACCCTGAGAAATGATCGAATCCACCTGCGCGAGGGCGTGGTGCTTTACCGGCGCACCACCATCCATTCGCCGAACCCGGAAGCTTCATGCTTTTCCTGGCCGACATCTGATTGTAATCAACAAAGCATGCGCGTAAAGCGTTTAGATGGGCAACATTCGATGAGCCGCTACGATGGATGCGATTCCCATCTAAGGCTTCGACGCGGCAGTGACCCTGACAGACCATCTCGACCATCTTCGCGCCGTACATTCGGGCAGAGAGAGCCGAGGCGTTCATCAGCACAATTGTGAGAAGAAAGTGTCTGACTGCCGACGAGCCGTGATCCACTGGCTGGGCCCTCTGCCGTGCACCTGGTTAGAAGTAGATGAAACGCCAGTCTCGAGCATCTTCGAGACGTGCGTCGCCCATTGAAATGGCTCCTGTCGGCTTTCACCGGGACATTCACCGTGCAGGCGCCTCCAAACGTTCGCCGTGGATACTTACCCATCGATCGGGTTTTGGTGGCCTTGGCGTTTCAGAAATTTGTACGGTGCCGCGTGGCATGGCTTGATCTCATCTGCGAGATTGTCGAGAATGAAACCACCTCTGCTGGAGGAAAGTGTCAGGGCGGCGTGTCCTTCACCTTAAGATGTAAGGTGGGTTTGCGGCTGTTCCTGGCCAAGAGCGCCGCCTCGCCATGGAACGTCCATTCGCTGCCCCGCGCGACGCAGTCCGAACTGGCATCTAGCGGCGGCGGCACCTATCTGTGATCGTAGGGAACGATCCTCGATCGATGGACCTAAGCTTGGAGTGCAATCATGCTGATACAACGTTGGAAGAAGCCCCTCATCTTGGGCGACGGCCGTATCCGGATAGTTGTCGGTTCGGCTGAGGAGGCTATGAATTGGCTTATTCACGAGCCCAATCAGAACAGCGAAAAATGGCGTCACGCGTGGCGCACCTGCAACGCGGCTCACGAAGGTCGACTTTCCGCCGAGGAGGCTAGGTCCGCCGTTCAGATTGCGGCGGCTGGCAATCGCTGATCGGCGGTAGATGGCATTCGCTGGCCTCTCTGGCGCATGGTGCCGTAGCTTATGCCGGAGTCCTCCTGCACCTATGGTAGGAAACGTCAGCGCGGAAGCTTCGCCTTTGACGTTGCCGGCGTGTGCTGGGATGGTAACGTGCCATTTCGAGTTTTTTCTGCTGTGCAATTCTTGCCGTGCTATTCCCTCATCCGACAAATAGGAAAGGAAGAGATCCGCGCCCTTGGCCTAAGGCAGCTTCGAGGGATGCGATGCACCGATGTGAGGGTCGATGGCCGAAGTGATTTCATCCCAATCCTCGGGATGAACTTCATCGCCGCCGCCCTCAAGACGGAGAGTTCTGCGCCTTCGACGGTTTCTGCCAGTAATTCGCCGTGCTTGAGCGGGAAGATTGGGTCTGCCGTGCCGTGGACGATGAGAAGGGGGCATGGCTACGATAGGCGCATGGGGCGCCGGCATCTGCCCGCGACCGGGGAGCTCAGCATTTGGGCACAATTGCTCGAAGAGGGCGGACCGGAGTTACGGGAAGAATTCATGGACAAGTTGCGCGTGCTGCACCTCGGGGCTTCACCCAAGAGCGAATTTTCAGTGCTGCAAAAACTGACGCAAGCCTATGACGCCGTCGCGAAAGCGACGAAAAGCGAACTTCCGTCACATGACCGAGACAAAACCAAGCGAGGGTGGAGATGTTGGATCGTGCTAACTTCTATGACGCAGAATTAAAGCGGCACAATGGGCATTTGCGCGCCGCCGCGAGCGTTGGAGTACGTGACCGCGTGCTCGATATCGGTTGCGGGGCAGGACAATCGACTCGTGAGGCCGCCCGTGTCGCAGTGGAAGGCGACGCGATCGGCGTGGATACGTCCTTGGAGATGCTCGAGGTTGCGCGGCGACGTTCCGACGAAGAAGGGTTGCGAAATGTTGCGTTTGAGCAGGGCGATGCCCAGCACCACGCCTTTCCCACTGCCAGCTTCGACCTCTGCATCAGCCGGTTTGGCGTCATGTTCTTTGCTGATCCGGCGGCGGCCTTTGCCAATGTCGCCCGCGCGATGCGTCCGGGCGCGCGCCTTGTATGGATGGTGTGGCAGAGCCAGGAGCGTAACGAGTGGTCTGGTGCCATTCGGCGAACCTTGGCCCCGGGAACTGCGGTTTCCGCAGATGTTCTCACACCGTTTTCACTTGGCGATCCTACCATCGCTACAGAACTTCTGAGCACGGCCGGCTTTGTTTCGATCGATTTTACCGACGTGCGAGAACCGGTTTTCTATGGGCCAGACGTCGATAGGGCGTTTGACGCGCTCATCGACCTCTATCTTGTGAAGGACGCGCTCGCGCAAACCGATGAGGCACCCGACAAGGCATTGCAGCGGCTGCACGATTTACTGGAGGCGCATATGACCATGGAGGGCGTACTCTTTGACTCGCGCGCGTGGATTATTAATGCTCACAGGGGACAGAGTAGTTGACGCGTTGTCCGCGCTACGAACGTTAGCTCATCGTCGGCACTGTTACCGCACCGGACGCCGCTGACAGCATGGGTCGCGAGCAACCGTACGGTATCTGAAGCCGGGTGACCTGCCATTGAACTTTCATCCGCCCGCGGTTAGAAGCCGGGGGGCCACCGCAATCACATTAGCGATAAAAAGTACCGTCACCTACGTAGCAGAACCGCAGCCAAGGCTGGGACGATGAAAAACGTCATCGGCCGCAAATCGCCGGCTCTGCACGGAGGGATTGATGCTCCATCGGGAATGTCGGGTCGTTGGGCCAGATCACAGCGGCTATTCGCGCGCTCGCCAAACAATGGGTTGGCTCACTTCTCGGCGCAGGTGCTCAATATTGGCGTTAGCGCCTTCACATGTATGTCTATGCGCTCGAGCACTTTCTCCGGAATAACGCCGCGCTCGGGCAGATGCCACCAGTGCTCATTGACGCGTTCGACGGTTTCGACCACTGCCTTCAGCACAGCTGGTTCCGGAAGCTTTGCGCGATTGGCAAATGCCTTCCATCGCGGTGCGGCTAGAGCCTTGAACGACCGCTCCCCTCCGAGCGAAAGCGCCATGGCGTCTGCGGGAATATAGGGCACCGTCGACAGAACGTCGTAGATTGGGGCAAGGGTCGGCTTGTTGCCTTCGCCGGGGTAGATCAGCGACCAGTTCTTCAAGTGCATGTCGCCGTTGCCGGTGATGACAGTAAGCGCAAGTCGGCGGACGAATTCGAGAGCCATCGCAGGCGAGACGGCCACGCTAATGGCCGAGGCGATATCGTGATAGGCAGCGCCCTCATACTTGCGCGAAGGATAGACACCGAAGACCTGAGCGAAATCCTCGATGTGAATCCGCCCACCCTTGGCTTCACGATCGAAGCGTTTGACGAGAAGGACCTTGCCCTCCGACAACGTGTTGAACTCCTCGGGAATGCGGTCGAAGTCGGACTTCTCGACAAGCTCGCGTTCGGGCACCTCCATGCCGATCGCGGCGGCCAGTGCAAGGTTCGCGAATTCGTTCTCGGAAACGCCGGGAAATGCTGTCGAAGGAAACTTGGCAATATATTGGCCCTGCTCGTCGTCCATCGGCAAGGTCAGGCCACCGCCTTTTCCAGTGTTCTTCATCACCGAGAGCTTCATCTGCACGCCGGCAAGTGAGAAACGAGCTTTGGTCTTTTCCTTTGATGGATCTTGCTGAACCGCTGTCGCGCCGTCGCTGGGCACTACTCGCACGGCCCCCGGCAGATCGGTGCCAAGAGCAGCTAGCAGATCGAAATCGTTGCCTGGCCGCACATTGCCTTCATGGTGTCTTTCCATCGCCTCACGTAGCTTTTCCTCCGGCAGGAGGTTCGCGAAGAAGGCTGGTAAAGCGCCGGCCAGGGGCTTGGGATCTTTCCGCAATCCGCCCGTCGCCGCCTGGAACGACAGGCTAAGAACCGGAAACCCACCCGTTTTGCGGTAGGCCTCATCAAAGTTGAAAGCATTGAAATCACCTGGCGTCCTGACGATCGTACCGACCTTCAGCATATTCAGGAGTACGTCCAACGACGGGATCGTCTTAGGTGCGTGGAAGATTGGAGCCATGATCATCATCGTCAGGTTGAGAAACAAAGGCGGGCAGATCGTCGTCATCATGCGGGCGCAACAGCGCCTGAACAGCAGGAATCATGGCTTGTGGAACAAGCATCATTTCCAGACCGAGCGCGCGCGCGATATTGATAAGCGTCGTCACGCGTGCCGCGGCGGTTCCCGTTTCAATGTCGCGATAGCGGGGACGGGATATGCCCGCCAGATCAGCGACCTGCTCCTGCGTCAAAGCAGAGCTAAGCCTCGCTCGTCTGAGAAGTCTCCCGATTTCAAGCAGTGTTTCTGATTCCGAACCCATTGCGATACCTATACGATTCACTATTGGTGAGGATGATACGCAAAGGTATCTCACATCGAGAGCAAGATCAACCATGAATGATCCGTTTGCATATCACATGCCATGTGAATGATCCGTAGACAGATCATCACGCCCCGTTAAAAGGGCGATGAGAGAGAGCCGATTTCGCTCACGGCCAACCCTTCCCAAAAAAAGGCCGAGAGACAATTCTCATGGGCGCAGAACGCGAACTATGCTCACTTCTGATGGAATTGAATGATTGGCTAAGACCAAAGTCCAGCCACCTTCAGGCTTCGGTCCAATGTTTTTTGCCGTAAGCATGATCCATGTTGTGGCCGGCCTGACGCGCACGGTTCGGTAAACCGCGCGAAAGGTTAGGGGCTTTCCCGGTCCGCCACCGGGAAAGCCCCTATTGGTGAGGACGCTGGCCATCTCCTGGCTCGCATTAAATCGAATTCTGGACTTCCCTAGATGCTGGGGGCATAGATGCTGGGCGATCTGCCCCCTTTGTTGCAAAAATTGAAATTAGGAAACAACCATATGATGAAAAATATCGTTCTTGCCAGTGCGTTGGTAGCCACCTTGGCATCCTGCACGGCGACGGAACAAGGAACTGCGATCGGGGCCGGGTCGGGCGCTATAATTGGTGGTGTCGTCACCAATAGTTGGGGCGGCGCCGCTGTTGGTGCTGTGGCAGGCGGGCTGGTCGGCGCGTTGATCGGACGCTCGACGGAGCACCGCGGCTATTGCATCTATCGCGATCGCTATGGTCGCCGTTACGAGGCCCGTTGCCGCTAAAACTGGACATTTGCTAAGAAATTTCCTGGCCTGAAAAGAAAACAGCCGCCTTTCGGGCTAACGAAGGGCGGCTGGGACACTCGCCTTCGCATCAGTCACCCATCGCTCGCTTGTTCAAAGAATTCGGCCAGTACAGGTGCATGGCAACGGTATCGGCCCATCCTGTCAATCTTCGGGCGACAGGATACGCCGCCAAAACCTACTGCAGAAAGGCGAGAAACGACTGCCCCTGCAGCCCTAGCCATCTGGATACGAAGCTCCAGTGGAATCGGCGCGACCGGCCGAGTGATTGAGTGAAAATTGACATAGCGACGAGATTTTAGTGCGTAAGTTATAACATTAGATGATTGTGATATTGTGCCGGGCTGCTGTGAGGGGACAAAGTCACGGGAACTCGCGTCATGATGACAATGACGGTTTTGCTACTCACTGTGTCGTTTGCTGTCGCGTGGGCTCGGCTCGGCGACGTCGGCCATCCCGAGCGATTTATGCGCAATGTCCAGCCACAGGCGGACAATGCAATTATCAATGTGCCGCACACTTCTGGCCGCATCGGCTGGGAAATGGCGCATATTGGAAGAGAGTTTGGCCGCATTCGGATGGAAGCCCAAGCCTTGATCGGTGCAGTGGCATTGGAGCAATGGCTTATCGTATCGCGGAATTCCGCCCGTTCGGCCGGGGTGATGCCCATGCCAGCGGCGCTTCGTCAAATACTCGGAAACTTTTATGACCAACAGATCTACGACATGGTGGCCTTCAAAATTGGTGATGGCGAGTCACTGAATCTCGCAAACCTGGCCTTTCGGTATGGCGACGCAGATGCGGTTACATTGATCGACACCGTTATTTTCAAAGACGAAGCTGCAGCAAATGATCCTGGGCTATGGGTTCATGAGCTTAAGCACGTTCAGCAGTTTCGCGACTGGGGAACACATAATTTTTCTATACGGTATTTGAGAAACTGGAAATCTGTTGAGGACGAGGCGTACGCCGCCACTGACCGATTCAATAGAACCCAACAAAAGACAACGCCGCAGAACCGGTCGCCCAACGTCATTCAGCCGATGCCCACCGTGCCCCAAGGCGTTAAGCCTCCAGCCCAATACCGTCGGTTGTAGCATATGACGCGGTGTGCGAGGAAATCGGCGCCCCCCCATTGGGCATCGTGCACTCACCCAGTCGAGCCTTTGCGCCGATGGTCGCCGGCTGGGCTGCGCGAACACTCGCTTTGTCCGCCGCCGCCTCGAACTGTTGTCGCAGGCTTGTCTCGGGGGGGGAAGACATCCGCACCCTTGGCGCATGGCGGCTGATTTCATCATGTGCAGTTGGATGCAACCCCGGCGGTTTCTGCTCGGCTCACACGGCCAAATGCCGCCGCCAGCGAAAGCGCCGGTCGGCCTGGCGCGCGCGTCCTGTGAAGCGGAGCCAACCGCTCCGGTACGAAGATACTTACACCTCTTCAGGAATGCGCGCGATGACCTTGATCTCGAAATCGAAACCGGCAAGCCAGTTCACACCGATTGCGGTCCAGTTGGGATAGGGCGGACTACTGAAGATCTGGTTCTTGACGGCCATGATGGTCTCGAACTGGTTTTCGGGATCTGTATGAAACGTGGTCACATCGACGATATCATCGAAGGTGCAGCCTGCCGCTTTCAGCGTTGCCCTAAGGTTGTCGAAGGCTAGTTGGACCTGACGCCGGAAATCAGGTTCTGGAGTCCCATCGGAGCGGCTGCCCACCTGCCCGGAGACGAAGAGGAGGTCGCCGGAGCGAATCGCGGCTGAATAGCCGTGCGCTTCGTAGAGTGCATGTCTGCTGGCGGGAAAAATAGCGTCGCGCTGTGTCATCTTTTGATCTCTCTTTATCGTTGCTGGGCGGCACTCGACAAGCGAAACGCTGCTCGAAGAGCTTCACACGCCGTCGCATCGTTGATATACGCTACGTATGTCAAGTATCACATACGTAGCGTATGTCAACACATATACGCCGCGTATCTGAAAGCAGGGGTTACGATGATGGCAAATCGACGCGTCGAGATGATGGAAGAGACCCGCGCAAAGCTGGTTGCGGCCGCGCGAAAGGCCTTTGCCGAAAAGGGCTACGCTGCCGCCTCAATGGACGAGTTGACCGCGGACGTCGGCCTGACGCGGGGGGCGCTTTACCACAACTTCGGCGACAAGCGTGGCCTTATGGCTGCCGTGGTCAACCAGATCGACGCTGAAATGGCGTCGCGAGCGCAGGAGATCGGTGCCCGAGCTGAAGACGACTGGGAAGGGCTGCTGGCGGAGGGCACGGCTTATATCGAAATGGCGCTCGATCCCGAAGTGCAGCGTGTCGTTCTGCTCGACGGACCAGCCGTCCTCGGAGATCCATCGCAATGGCCTAGTCAGAACAGTTGCCTGCAGGCGACAAAGCAGACGGTGGAGCGGTTGATCGCGCTGGGTATTTTGAAGCCAGTGGACGCAGAGGCGGCCGCCCGGCTTCTGAATGGCGCCGCGCTCAATGCTGCGCTCTGGATTGCGGCCAGCGAAGATCCTAAAGATGTCTTCCCGAAAGCCGTCGAGGCCTTCCGCTACCTGGCCACAGGTCTGCTTGCAAAACTGGCGTGATCCGGCCGACGATGGCACGCGCGACGGGATCGTGAGGCTGTTCCAGATGGATGCCGCACGGCAGACCGTCGCTCGACCCCTTGGCGTTTCGCTTCCTCTAGACCCGGGTCCGCACGAACCTCGCCGGCGCAACGGGCGGCAGGGAGCGCGAAAAGTCGTCGTTACACTTTTCGCTCCAGCGCCAGGGCAGCCCCTGCCCTGCCCTGGACGCCGGGCATGGAAGGGCCCCTGTCGGCTCGAAGGTTCCTCCAACGTCAACCTGTTGGAATTTTGGGAGTCCGAAGCCGACTGCCTGCCCAGGACCGACACGCGGGTGGAAATTGGAAACGTCGGGAAGTATTACGCCAGTCACCCAGGGCCGCCGTTCTGACAGCATAGGGCGGCAGAAGCGTTCCGCTTCCCCCGCTAAACAAAGTTCGACAGGGCATGCCATATGGGCAGTCTTTTCTCAACATCGGGTGCAACCAACATCGGCGCCAGTATGACGTCGCTAGGCCAACCATGACAGCGCGTTCAACGGGTTGCCCGCAAAACCTGCTTTGCCAGGTCGATGAAGGCGCGCAGCTTCGGCTGGGCTTGAGCGCGCCGCGGAAAGTAAAGAAAAAGACCAGGCGTCGTCGGCAGGAACTGCTCAAGCACGCGGATAAGTTGGCCAGCGTGCAATTCAGCTTCTACGGCGATATCGGCGACATAGGCGAGGCCAAGGCCGGCCCGCGCCCATGTGACGAGCAGCGCACCGTCATTGACGATCAGGTCACCCGGCGGATCGACGGAAAAGCTCCGGCCGTCGCGTTCGAATTCCCATCTGTAGAGCGCGCCCGAATTCGGAAAGCGATACCGAATTGCCTCATGGCGCGCCAGGTCCTGTGGTGCATCCGGCCGGCCGCGAGCGGCGAGATAAGCGGGACTTGCCACGACCGCCCAGGTAATGTCGCGGGTAAGACGCACCGCGATCATATCGCGCTCGACATACTCGCCGATGCGGATGCCGGCATCAAAACTGCGTATGGACAGATCGACTGCCGCATCCTCGACCGCCACCTCGACCGCGACCCTCGGATACGCGCGCCTCAGCGCGGGAATGATAGGCTCCATAACCAGCGGCACCGCCATGCGTGGCACTGTGAGGCGCAACAATCCCGACGGTTCGTGCGCTGACGCAACGTCCTCGACAGCGGCGATGATCTCGGCGGCCGCAGGAGCGGTGCGCGCCAGCAGAGCCGCGCCGGCCTCAGTCAGGCCGACGCGCCGTGTCGTTCGGATGAACAAAGGCGTCCCGAGCTTTTCTTCGAGGGACTTCACCGCCTGGCTCACGGCAGCTGGCGACACACCCAGTCGCGCAGCCGCAGCGGTGAAGCTGCCCGCCTGCGCCGCCGCAAGGAAGGCTGAGAGGCCGTAGAATGGATCCGGTCGCAAGCTCATGCGCCGATTATTAACCCAGGCTTTTAAATGCTGAAAGAAGATCGGGGTTTTTCCAGGGAATTCCCTCGGTTAACCTCTGCCCATAGACGAGATGGTGGAGGAGACAGAACATGACTGAGGCAATTACATCCGACACAATGATTCTGCCGCGCCGGGACATTCTCACTGGCATGCTTGTTGCTGGCGCAACGGTTGGCGCGGGGCTCGCCGCTAAACCGGCATCGGCGCAAGCCCCTGGTGTCCTTGAGGGCAAGGTTGCAATCGTTACCGGCGGAACGTCTGGCATCGGCGCGGTAACCGCCGGCGTCCTTGCAAAGGCTGGAGCCAGGGTTGCGTTCAACGGCCGGCGGGAGGCACTCGGGCGCGAAGTGGAAGGACGGCTTCGGGCCACTGGCGGCGAGGTCGTCTATATCAAATCGGACGTGCGCGACGCCCATCAGGTCGAGCGTTTCGTGGCTGAGGCAGTGGAGCGTTTTGGCCGCCTCGACATTGCCTTCAACAATGCTGGCATCGACCTGCCGCCAGCACCAATCGCCGACACCGACATTGCCGGCTTCGATGATCAGATTGCGACGAACCTGCGCGGCGTCTTCGTCGCAATGAAATACGAGCTGCCGCATCTTGTCCGTTCCGAAGGTGTGATGATCAACATGGCCTCGATCGGCGGCCGGCACGCCTTTCCGAACATCGTTGCCTACGGAGCTTCAAAGGCCGCCGTCATCCACATGACTCGCGCCGCCGCACAGGAGTACGGGCGGCACGTGCGCATTAACGCCATCGCGCCCGGAGCGATCGAGACGCCGATGCTCGGACGGGTGCGGCGCGACTGGAAAGTGACGACCGAACAGCTCGTTAGCCCCTACCCTATGCGGCGCGTCGGCACGCCGGAGGAGGTTGCGTCCCTGGTCGTTTTCCTCGCCAGTGATGCCAGTTCCTATATAAGCGGACACGTTATCGGGATTGACGGCGGCGATCTCGCCTAGATTTTCTGTCGGAGCCCCGTTGGACGTGTCCTCTCCGTATGTAGCAGGGCCGCCTTCATCTCTCGCGAAAATGGCGGCCCGCTCTTGCGTGGGGCTGCTTCAATGTCGGGTGCGGGTGAAAAACGCACAACGTCTCGCAACCTCGGCGGAGAGTGCGGAAGAGGCCGGTAGACGACAAAGGAGGCGCCCCGGCAGCAGTGCCAGGCACCCAGCCCGCATTGGCACGGCGTAAACGACTGCGAATCGGTCGGAATGCTTCGTCCTGAGAGCCTCGCCGAAAAAGAGTTGAGATCTCCTGCGTCCAAACAAATTTGAAAAAAACATTCACCCAAATGGTTGACTAATGTTCGCCGATGGTTATATTCAACCATACGGGTGAATAAATGAACGAAGACGCTCTGTCACATATTCTCAAGGCCGCAGGGGACACCACGCGGCGCAAGATTCTCACGCTCCTCGTTCAGGAGGGCGCCTTGAGGGTGACGACGCTTGCTGCTCATTTTGACATGTCCCTGAACTCCGTTTCCAAGCACATCAAAGTTCTTGAGGAGGCGGGACTGGTCACCCGCCGGACTTTGGGCCGCGAGCATCTCATTGCTGCGGAACTTGAACCCCTGCGGTTGACTGAGGCCTGGTTCACGGAACTGAAGTCCGTCTGGGAACTGCGCCTGCAAGCGCTCGACGACATGCTAAATGCAAAGGATGAAGGACATGAGTGAACTTGAATTGACTATCAACCGCAAGATCGCCGCGCCGCGCGAGAAGGTTTTCGCCGCATGGCTTTCGGCGGAAACGCTTGCCAAATTTATGCGCACGCCGACAGGCGGCAATGAACCGTCGAGGGTGAGCGCGGATGCCGTCAAGGGCGGTCGGTTCTCGATTGTCATGCTGGCAAACGATCGCGAGATACCGCACGCGGGCACCTATCTGGAAATCGATCCCTATTCGCGCCTGTCCTTTACGTGGGAATCTCCTTATTCCGTTGACGACAGCGTCGTGACGATAGACCTCGCCGCCATTGACGCGAACACGACCGAGATCACCTTGAGGCAGGTCAAGTTCCGAAGCGAGGAGGCGCGTCTCGGTCACATCGGCGGATGGAACGCGATCCTGAACAATTTCGAAGAAGCCATCGCCTGAGGGCTCGCGAAAATGGCCAGGCCCGCCGGGTTGCTCCGGCGGCTCGCGGCTCCGTCCGCTCAACGGTCTCACTATCGTTTGGTTTGGCCGATCCGGCGATGCTCGAACATCGCAGAACCCGGCAGGAGGAAAACTATGTCTTCAATCAGGCAAGCAAATACACATAGGAATGCCCCCAGAGCAATTGCTGCGGCCCTTCAACGGGCAGCCGGTATCGTCAGGCGAGCCACAAAGCCGCTGCTTGCCGTTCCCATCACGCTCGGCATCGGCATCGCTCTGCCCGGCAGGAGCCAAGCATACGACACAACCCTCGACAAGATGACACCCGACCTCGAAATCCGGTACGCTTTAAGCGCGCTTCCACCGGCCTTACGAGGCAAGGCTGCAGTCTATGTTCTCAATCCCGCCAAGGGATACGCGTTGGCCAAACAAGGAAGCAGCGGATTGGCCTGTCTTGTCGAGAGGACGGCGTGGGAACTCGCTGACTTTCGAAACGATATCTACATTCCGCTTTGCTACGATGCGGCCGGCACAAATGCTCACTTTAAGGTCATCTTGGATGTGGCCGAACTCCGCGCTCAAGGGATGTCTCCGACGGCCCTGAAATCCGAAATCGAAAAGCGATATGCCGACAAAACCTACGGCATTCCCGAGGGACCAGGCCTCTCCTATATGGTGTCTCCGATCATGCGCACCGTTGGACCGCCGGACATGGACGTGCACACCATGACCATGCCGCATTTTATGTTCTATGCCCCCAACGTCACGAATGAAGACATCGGCGCCCTCCCCGACCTTGGCAATCCCGCAAGCCTCTTGAACCCGTTCATCGATAGGCAGGGCATTGATCAACAGAGCTACATCATCCAGCTCGTCGGCGAGGCGGAGAAGGTTAAAATCCTTGCCGTCGAAAAGACGCTGCTCAATGAGCTATGTGAGTACCGAGAAGTTCTATGTCTCGCGCATACGAGACACTGAGCCACCTCTTGTGACGTCTGTCGTCATCACCAATCATGGACGCCTTTGCTGGATCCTCGGTGTCTCCACCGTTACCAGCTACCCCTATGGTTTCGAATTTTTTGCCAATTGCCACTCACCTGTCGCATCGGCTTCCACACGCTTGTTGCCCCGGTAGAAGATTGGCAGACCGGTCCTCTTGTCCATCGAAAACCGGCTTGGCGCATATTTTTCGTGCTCACGGCCTTGGACGGCGAGGCTAAGCGCCTCCTTGAATTTGCCGGCCTTGCACAGGCTGTTGAAGAGAGTTCGGTCCATCGTTTGCAGCATCCTCTTAGCTTATATGGAATTGACTGCCAGCGTCAGGTGATTGGGTCAACCACGAATGAACGTGGCCATCGGCCCAATCACCAGCAGCTGGGCGGCGGTTCGGCCACTAGGCTGTCAGCTACTGCGTCAGGAGTTCTGATCGTCAATCGGGCCTGGCTGGCGTGACAACTGGCTGTCAAACCGTGTGTTCATATCCCACGACGGCCTCATCGATCATGGGTGCGAGTTCAAGGACGGCCAGCGGCTTGAAATGGCCACAGTGCAGTTTTATATATTTGTTAACCTGAATGTTAGAGTTTGGCTTCGGTGCTTCAAAGGGGCACTTGTTTGATGTGTGGGCATTTATTCACCACCATCCCCTGGGCCGCTCGTGATTTCAAAATCCCGGAATGCCGCAAGGTGCCGCCTGTCGCTTACGAGCTACATGGGTACGTCCTTGACCTGGAACCATTAGTCGCACCATTGCCCCTTCCGCTCGCGAGGCCGGGATAAAGGCCCCTCCGGCAAAGGTTCACGGGAACCGGTCATCGTCGGCGTTGCCGCGAAAACTTCGGGATTGTCGCCGGCCAGATCGACCGGCGGCGCTCAGGTTTCCCATTGCCTCGCTCATATCCATAACCAAGGAGCAAGCCACATTGATGGCTTGAAACACCGCATGAACAATCCGCAATCCCCCAACATCCGTCTGAAAAGAAGACCTGCAAACATCGGCTCTCAAGGATCATCCCATACGGTCCGAAACGCAAAGCAGCGTTATGAGCATTATCTCGCTCTTGCCCGCGAAAAAGCCCTGTCCGGCGATCGGGTCGAAGCCGAAAACTACTACCAGCATGCAGAGCATTATTTCCGCAGCGCCGCGGCCAGCGCGCCATCCGCACAGAAGACAGATCAGTAGTTAATTCCGAGCGCTACGCCAACGCCTGGCTCAATGGCGCGTCCCTTGGGTGAAACTCCGCTTTGCTCCGAACATGCCGCGCAGTGGTGTCGGCCGCATAGCGCGTAATTCATGACCAGCTATTCCGCAGCGACAACGTCGAACTGTCTTTGCGCTCCGATCACATCCAAATCGTGCAGCCGAACAGCGGGGCAGACCTTACGTGCGATATCCGTGAGGTGCCGGTGGTGCGTCAGGTAGATCACCTGGCCGTGCTGCGCCATCTCCGCGAACAATTTGAAGGCCTCCTCGGCCCGGAAATCGTCGAAGGTCTCCATGATGTCATCGGCTATGAAGGGAACAGGCCCTCGGCTGCCGACAAACTCGTGATAACCGGCCACGCGCAGCGCCAGGTACAACTGGAAGCGAGCGCCTTTCGACAGCTCGTTAGCGGCCTTGGAGCCGCCGGCCGCCGAGACCGCGATCAGCACTTCGCCGTCCTTGCCCGGCTGCGCGGCCACCCCTTGATAGGCGCCGCGGCTTATCGTCTTGAAGGCTGCCGACGCCCGGGCCATCATGCCGCTGCGATGCCGGTCCCTGTAGATCTTCAAGCCATGCTCCGCGGCGGCGACGCCTGCCCGAAGCTCCATGTAGCGCTTCGCGCTCTCTCCTATCTCGAGCAGCAGAGTCCGACGTTGCTCCTCGATTTCGGCGACCTTTGAATCACCGCCGATCGCATCTAACGCATCCTCGGCGTTGGATCGAGCATGAAACACATCCCGGCACCTGGCATCCTGATCCTCAAGAACCGGCGTCAGTCGTGCGAGCTCGTTTTCCAGCTCCTGCCTGTCGGCCGCGGCCACCAGCTCTTCGACCAGCGAAATAGCAGGCCCACCAGTCGTCTGAAGAAGTTCATGCTCCAGGTCGAGGATCGTATTCGACAGCTCACGTCGCTGCTTCGCAATCTCCACATGGGATTCGACCTCGGCAAGCGTGGTCACGCCGAAATAGTCGAGCATCACCCTCAGCCGTGCATCGAACATCTCTTCAGACAACTGCAGTTGCCGCTCATCCACGCGAAGCGAATCCAGGTCGCCGTAAAGCTTTTCGCGACGCTCTTCATTCAAGCCGGCGTCCCTGACCCGTTCGGCTATCTCCTGCGCGAGTTCGTTCGCGGAGCGATCCGGAACAATCGAGAGCAACCCGCAGATTTCGAGCACTTCCTTTTCGAAATGGGCCTTGTCCTTTTCCATCTTCTGGATCCGGTCGGTCAGGCCTTCTTTCGCGTCGATCGCCGAGGCGAGATTCTCGAGCGTCGACAGGATTTCCGTGACGGAACCGGTGTTGGGAATGGCCCCGAGCTCGCCAAGCCAGCATCCGCCGCAAACCTCTTCCCACTCGGTTTTCCAGCTCCTCGAATCGCGATCGGCTCTCTCCGCGGCGTCCTGACGCTCGACATATTCCTTTTGCAGCCGCTGTATTCGCTGGGCGCTGCTCACCGCAGCATTGAAAGCATCGAGCGCCTCTTCAGCTTTTGCGATCAGGCTGGCGATTTCGGCATCCTGATGAAATGGCACCCCGACCCGGCTCATCGCCTCCATCAGCGTTCGTTTTGCTCGGCTCACCCGATCTTCGGCATCGCCGAGCTCTTGTTCGACACTTAACAATTCGTCTCTCGACCTGAGCGCCTCCTCGCGCCTGCGCAACCAATCTGCAAGCTCGGATGGATCAAGGCTGAAGGAGACGCCTGGCGCAAACTTCTGGGCCTGCTCCGATATCGCCGACTTTACTTCCTCTATGTCCGCGAGCGCCCGCCGCTCACGGTCCCGGCCGGTTTCGATCTCCGAGCGGACCGAAGCTTGCCGTTGAAGAAGCTGGTTGAGCTTGCCAATCTCGGAGAAGTGCGCGAGCCGCTGGGAAGCGAGATGATCGTCCGCTCTCATCGCCGCTTCAAAGGAATCGGCGGTGCCGGCGTCCATTCTTTCCCGGTGCGCCGCCCAAGCCCTCTCCCGGTCGGCGCGGACTATCACGGCATTCGCTTCATCGACCTCTCCCACCTGCCCGCGCACGACTTCTATCTCGGCGTCCAGTCGTTTGGACTCGGCCTCCAGCCGTTCCAGCTCGCCCCGGGTTGTCCATAGCAGCTCTTCGCCGCGCTTAAACAGGACCTTCCAGTTTTCCAGTTTGACTGCGGAAGGACATGTCATCGCAGCAAGTCGGTCGGCAGTGTCCCGCCATGGGAGCAGTCGCGCCAGCGCTTCGGTAAGAGCGCTGGCGGACCCGTCGCGCCTTCGTGCGATCGATCGGAGCGCAACGACGTCATCCGACCGCGGTACAGATTTCATCGTCGCTGCGAGGTATTCGAAGGCCTTCACCTTGTCCGCGGTTGCAGTCTCGATCTGCGGCGCGCTTGAATGCTCCTCGGCGAGCAGCCGTTCGATCTTGGCGAGTTCATCAGCTGCGGCCGCCGCCCGCGCATCAACGCCCGATTTGGCCCCTATGAGCTCTCGTAATTTCCCGACCGTCGCTGCGTCGAGCACCAACCTGGTCGGCGATGCCTCTCCCGGTTTCCCGAGCCGCAGAAGAATGCTCTCGATAGAAAGCTCAGCGGCCCTTGCGGTAATTTTCGGAATGTCTTTCTGCGCCGTCGTGTAGCGAGCCTTGAGTTCCGCAAGCTCGTCCATGCGCGAGGCCAAACGCAATGCTACGGAATCCGGCGCTATGCCGGTCGCCTCGTCCTCGATCAAAGACTTCGATCTAGAGATGTCCCTCCGCTTGACGAGGTGCTCGATTTCCGCCTTTCTGAGGCCCGGAAGCTCCTGCCTCCAGTTTTCCGGCGGCTCCGGGACTTCTAACAAGGCTGCAAGCCGCTCCCTCGAACTCAGAAGTCTGGCCATCGTAGGCATGGCATGAAGGATGTGCCTGATTTCATCGATGCGCCGCTGCGTTCCCGCCCGTTCGGCGATTACTTCGTCGTAGAGGCGGCTTAAGCGATCTCGCTCACCAATCAGACGTTCATGGTCGCTCGCCTGGACGTCGAGCGCCTCGCGTTCCGCCTTGAGCGCAGCGAGCTTTGACTTGAGGTCGGCCAGAAGGCCGCTGCGCGCACGATACTTATAGAACCCGTCTGCTTCGGCTCTAATCGACAACAGTTGCCGGCTCAGCTCGGAAAGCCCCGCGCTGGCCGAAAACAGCAGCTCTCCAAGGTCGCCTTTGCTCGCGAGGATGCCCTCGCCTCCGTTTTCGAGCGTCTCATCGTCGAGCGAGAACATCGTCGTGAAGGCGTCCCGGTCGATGCCGCCGAGATCGGCTTTGATCAAGCCCTCGGCCAACGGCCGATCCCCACCGTCGAGGAGGCTGTTCTGCTGTCGCTTGATACGGACGAATTCACGGTCCTGACCGGCGACCTCGATGCTGGCGCCTATCCTCATCGTCGTATAGGGATGAAGGAAGCCATATCTGCTGGAGCTGCCGATCCCGAATATCAGGTCCAGGATCGCGTCCAAGGTCGTCGACTTCCCCGCCTCGTTGGGGCCGTAGATGATGTGCAGATCCGGCGACGTCGCAGGCCGCCCGCCAAAGTCGATCACGCTATCGGTGAACTTGCCGTACCGGGTGAGGTCGAGACGGTTCAGGCGCATCTATTCTCCCTCGCCGCCCCTGAGGCGCGCAAGCACGTTCGCGGATCCCTCCCGAGTGAAGCTCGACAGAATGCTCTCGAACGCCTGCTCATCGGCACCGAAAATGTCCCGCAGTTCGGCGGGAAGCTGGCCGCGCAGCTCGTCGGCGACGTTGCGAAGCTCATTACGATAGGCTGGCGAGCCACTGACCTCGCCGTCCATGATGGTCGCGAGCTCTTCCAGTGCTCCAGATTGGACGCCGGCTTGCTCTGGTGCAGAGCACGTGCTCTGCACCTTGTCGATCCACGTCTTCCCGATGATCGAACCACGCGTTTCCATTTCGGTGCGAAGAAGGTCCAGGTCACGACGGATTCGCCAAGCCAGTTTGCTTCTGCCGGTTATCTGAATGCGGGCAACAAGATGATCGGAAGCCGTATTTGACCGGAGCTCTTCGAGTTTCGAGGCGATGTCGCCGATCAGATCCTTCCAGTCGTCTGCCCTAGAGACGTCGACGACCAGTCTATCGAATTGAGCCACGCTCGTTTGCCGTTCCTCGATCAAGATCGAGCGGTCGTCCCTAACCGTGACAAGGGATACGGATTTACGGCCGTCCTCGTTGATGTCGCGTCCCTGGGGCATGCCAGGCATGACTATGGTGGACGACGGGTGCTCGATTATCGACCGCTTGTGGATGTGGCCGAGCGCCCAATAGCGGAAACCACTCTGCTGAAGGTCGGCGACGCTGCAGGGCGCATAAAGGTCATGCTTTTCAGAACCGCCCAGGCTTGTATGCATCACGCCAATGTTGACCGCGTCGGGAACGGGAAGAGAATAGTGTTTCAGCAAACTTTCGGGAGCGTGTGGCTTGGCGAAACTGAGGCCGTGGATTGCGACCGGGAAGCCGCCTGGAGCGCGGTCGATTGAAACGACTTCCGAGGCCGCGCCGAAAACCTTGACGCTGTCCGGCATTATCAGCTCCGCTGTTATTTTAGACAGGGCGTCGTGATTGCCACGAATGATGAAGGCGCGGATTCCGGCCGTATGCAGGCGTTGGAGCTGTTCGGCCAGGAAGCGGGCGGTCTTCATCGAGGTCTGATCCCGGTCGTAGAGGTCGCCGGCAAGTATGAGAGCGTCAACCTGCTCTTCAAGGCAGAGATCTATTACTCGGACGAAGGCGCGTCTGGTAGCCAACCCAATAAACTCGGACAGTTCGGGATTCCGCAAGGCAAGCGTCCTCAACGGCGAGTCGAGGTGAATGTCCGCAGTATGCAGGAAGCGATAGGCCAAATCCGAACCTCATCCATTGCGCCCGATTGATAAGGCAATGCCAGGGTTCGCGCCAGAACATATTCGCGTTTTGTTCCATTTTCCACAAGTAAGGCCGAGCGCGTGCTCGATTAAGCTGACGAAACCCTCCTTCGAGATTTCGGGCCTCGACGCGAATGCGGGCGAACAAGATCGTTGTCGAAATCACAGCTCGCGACCGCGCCCACGACAGCACCTCCTGATCTCGAGCCACATTCCGGTCGAACTTCACAGTCCAGAACTCCGGATTTGATGCGGGAGGGCTGCACCAGCGGCAACCTGAGTGGCGATGCCAGAAACATCCGTGGACGAAAATAGCCATCCCCTTGAAGAAAGCACTATATCCGGTCGGCCCGGCAGACGCGCGCCATGAAGCCGATATGTTGAAGGCCCTCACCGAGAATGGGCAGGTCGGATCGAGAAAGACCTCGAAGATGCGCGGTCCTGTTCCCCAGGTAAGCGGATCGGCGTGCCGGAAGGTGTCCTGTCATGCTGTTCCTGCTCAATCTCTCGCAGGTCGGACGGACTTAGGCCGACAGGTTCCAGAAGCCATGCTTTTTTCCATGTCGATGTTTCAAGTCTGCAAGATAGGCGTCGTGGGATCCGGCGCTGCCGAAATCATCAATATACCGCGCCAAGGATGCGCATTCCGCAAGATGGCGCGCCGCGTGCTTATAGCGACTGGATCGTGCGCTATCGAGGGTGAAGTCGATCATGGAGCGCAGCACGACGGTGGCCGCGAGCGGATACTTCTCCGCTAGGACTCCTGCTGCCGACGTCATCAACCCGTACAGGTCGCCGTCGAGCTCCATCCTTCGCTTTATGACCAGCTTTGCCGCCTCGGAGGGCGCTGGCCAGCGAAGGAAAAACGCGAGAGCCTCGTGAGCGTCCGGAAAGGCATGGACATAGGCGAATGCCTTTTCTTCTGCCTCCATGTCATCGAAGTCCGGAAGACGGCGTAGATAAGCGCGCAGGTGCTCGTCGTTCAGCGACGCTTCGAAGCTCTGCAATCGATAAGCTTGTGCCTCGTCGCCGCGTTCCAGGGCCTCCAGCGTTTCGACGTAGGCGAGCTGCCACTCGAACGGAACGTCGGACCGGCCCAGCGTGTCGACCTTGTCCAGCGTTTGGAGAGCCTCTTCGGCTCGTCCTGCCGAAAGCAGACGGCTGGCAATGTCGGCTGCGACCATTGGCGCTTTACGGCTCTTCTCCGGCTGCTGGGCGATATAGGCGTCAACGTCACCAAGGGCATCGGCGATTTCCTGGAGGGCGATGCGCACCGTCAGTTCCCGGTGATTGCCGAAGATCTCGTCCTCGTAGATCGGCCCTTTGCTGCTCCAGCCGATGACCTGGCGATCGCGCTCGACTGGCTTTTCCTGCGGCTCCCTCGACCACTGCATCAATACGGTCTTCAGTCGTTCCAACCCATCTTTACCCAGCGCCGGTGCCATCGCCGTGATCAGCCGGTCATACTGGCCGTAGCCATTATCCTGCACCGCTGCGCAGATCTTGCTGGCAAGAACTCCTGTGTCCATACCCGCCGACTTGGCGATGATGCCGGCGTCAGCGCAAGCCTGATGAAAAATCTGAATGAGCGAGCCGCTGCCGTCGTTGGATCTCTCAAAGATTGAATCGGCAAGGGAAAGGAATTGCCAGATGAGTTCGAAGGCCTCATTTGGGTCGTCAGCGGCGACGATGTCGACTATCGTCTTCTTCTGCGTCTCCAAATCCGTCTTCAGCGCTTTGACCTTGCGCCAGTCGATAAAGGTGCGGGCACGGGCAATGCTGGCGAGCCGTTTGCGCACCTCGCGTCCGACCTCTGCGCTACTGTGATTGCCGGCCAGTTCCATACGGAGCCGTCGCTTATGCGCTGCACTGCCAGTGCTGATCTCAAGGAGCAGCTCAGCAAGGCGCTGTGCGCCAAGTGCTTCCAGGTTTTTTGCATTGAGGGTCGTCTTGGCTGCCATCAGGCCTCGCTGTCTGTTTCGGGCCGACGCTATCCTGATGGCGGTTGAAATCCAAGGTCGGGGATCGACACGCCGGGATAATCCTTGGCTCTCCTCCAAGGGAATCCGACGCATGATCGGCGATACCCGTTGAAGAAGCCTGCCCGGCCAGGCCACAGTGTGGCGTCTCGAGATGCTTAGACAATCGCCGGCATCCCCGGAGACCGGCTCTCCTTCCTTGGACTTCCGCCGGACAAGCAGAAGAGCTAACAATAGCCGATGGATAGATCCGACGCACGCGCCTCCGCTGCGGCCGTCACCGGCGGGTGCAGGCGGATTCGACAAGGTCCTGATCCGCGCGCATTCCCTTGCAAGGTCGGGGGATGCCGATGTCTGAGGACTGTCGCGCGCCGGGAACGGAAGAGCAAGGCATCACGACGGCCGGGGAGGTTTGCGATGGGCTTCTACAATGATGTGATCCTGCCAAGGCTATGCCAACTTTCGATGCGCAACAAACGCCTGGTACCTTATCGCGAACGTGTGATCGGCGGCGCGCAGGGCTGCGTTCTCGAGATCGGCGTTGGATCGGGCATGAACCTGCCCTTCTATGGATACGGCGTACACGAAATCCTGGCCCTCGATCCGGCCTCCCAGCTCATCGACATGGCCCGCGAGGCGCCATACCGACGTGAACTCCCAGTCCGTTTCCTTGCGGCTTCCGCAGAGGACATACCGCTCGAAGACCAGAGCGTTGACACTGTCGTGACGACCTGGACCCTGTGCACGATCCCGCAGGCTGGTGCGGCACTCTGCGAAATGCGGCGAGTGCTCCGTCCTAGCGGCCGACTGCTCTTCGTCGAACATGGCCTCGCGCCCGACGAGAGCGTGCGCCGATGGCAAAACTGGCTGACGCCGGCCTGGCGGCGCATTAGCGGTGGCTGCCACCTCAACCGTCCGATCCGCGCGATGATCGAGGCGGGCGGCTTTCGCCTCGATCGGCTGCAGACCGGTTACATGCCCGGTCCGAAGCCCATGACGTACATGTATGAGGGCAGTGCGCGGCCGAAGTGATGAACACCTTTTGGCACAACTGCGTCGGACAGCTTGAGGGATTTTCGCTGCGACAGAGCCACTCGATCTCGATGGCAGCTTCGCACCGGGACGGGATGATCTCATCCCGTTAGCCACCTCGATAATGGCTCCTCCACGCGCATGCGGGGAGAGGTGTTCAAGCATTCTTGCGATTGCGGCAGTGCAGTCTCGTCACCGACTGCCGTCTGGACAACGCTCATGCCGCCGTGACCACCGGTGCCATGAATATCCAGGAAGCCAGTGCGCTTGGCGGCTACAACAGTCCGGCAAACTTCTCCACGGCGTTCAAAAGACGGTTTGGCATTACGCCACGAAGCGTACTCCGGACCAACAATGGTGGATAGCAGCGTCCACTGATGCGCGATGGCACATTTCGATGATTAAGATGCTTGGTTCTGAAAAATGTTAGTTTGCTTCGGCGGCTTCAACCAATTCCAGGAGGCTTTCCACTTCGTCCAGGACACCTTCGGCGAGGCGCGCGGCGGCAACGAGGGGCAACCATGCCAGAACGGCCCGCTTCTCCAACGCGCTGACTTCGGTGTACACCTCGAGATAGGCCTCCGCGATCATGGGAAATTTGTGATGCAAAAGGACATAGGTCCTGCAGACGTCGGCTGCGGGTTCTCCGCGGCTGGCATCCAACCAGTCAATGACCATGGTTCCGTCAACTGATCCAAGTACGTTCCAGGGATGGAAATCTCCATGGCAAAGCCGGTCACCGTCCGGCAACCCTTCAAGCCGGTTCAATAGAGATCTTTTTGTCGTGCCTGGTAATTTGATGCCGCCTTCGATGTCTGATCGCAGACGGGCTTTCAGGCTTGATAGCCCCTTGCCGCTGTGCACATGGATTTGCGCCTGCAATTTTGCCAACATGAGAAGGTGGTTGGCCAACTCTTCTGGCCGCAACATTATGGTCTCACCAAATGTCTGGCCCTCTGCCCGGGTCATCACTAGACCCCAACGGCCGTGCAACTGACAAACCCCTTGGACTTTTGGGGCCGGCAGGTCCAACCCCTCGATTATGGACAATGCCGCTGCTTCACGGAATGCAGACGCTTTGGAAGCAGACTGCCTGTACAATTTAAGGACCAAGTCTCCGACCCCGTAGACTTCCGCCTCTTTGCCTGCACCAATAAGCGGGCCGTATTCCTGAGGAACAATCGACATTTGTCTGGCCAATCCACCTTACGTTTCGTCGAAGCTCATTTGCTGCGTTGTCAGATCTTATAGGATCTGCTGCGGCCGGCGAGCGGCTTGAGCGTTTCACTTGCGCTGAACGCTCATGAGGATTTTGACTATACCGTCCAATCCGCGCCATGAAACTCCTGAACAATGAAATGATTTGAAGCTTACTCAATCGCGGGAAGCCGCATCCTCGAATGCAGCATGACCAGCCCTGTAGCTTTCGGCCCGATCGTGAGATATCGCGCGGAACGATGCGCCTCAGTCCACAGCCTCGATGGTATCAGCGACGAAGCTTGCTCAACTATGCCTTGGAGTCCAGGAGGCACTTCATCATCTCCCGGAGGCCGCGCGTCAGGTGCTTGTCCCGACGCAGAACTATTCCGAGCTCGCGTTCGAGCCTGGGGTTTAGAGGTGACGTGATGATCCGATCCGTGCGATCGCGTTCCAAGGCGAGCCCTGGAAGGATCGACCATCCAAGGCCGGCGGCGACCAGTTCCTTGATCGCTTCCACGCTTCCGAATTCCATGGCCGGCCGTGCCTTGTGCCCTGCTGCTGCCATCCAGCCGTCCGTCGCGCGGCGCGTGTTACCGCCTTCGTAAAGAAGCAGCGTCTTCTCCTGCAGGAACGCGGCATCTGGACCGCCATCAGGCAATTCGCTCCCCTTTGGAGCAACGGCGAGCAGTTCATCCCGATAAAACGGCTCGACCTCGAAAGCACGACCGGAAGCGGGTAGCGTTACAACCGCAAGATCGAGCAGGTTCGCTTCGAGGTCGCGCAGAATGTCGTCGGTGTTGCCAATGCGAACGGTGATATCGAGACCCGGCATCCGCTTCTTTACAGCCGTGATCGCCCTCGGCAGCAGATGGATGGATGCCGTGCCTCCGCTCCCGATACGTATCCGGCCTGAGGTGCCGTCACGGTACGGCATCATTGCTTCTTCAGCCGCCCGCGACTCATCCATCATCCGGCGAGCATAGGCAATCAAACCGCTTCCAGCCGCCGTCGGCCGTGCGCGCCGTCCGACGCGCTCGATCAGCTTCACGCCCAGCCGTTGCTCGAGGAGCTTGATCTGAAGGCTCACCGCCGGCTGCGTAAGACCTGCCTTCTCTGCAGCAGCCGTGAAACTTCCGAGATCGACAACGTCGATGAACGATGCGAGATGCTCCAGATTGAGCGGCATACAAAGAATTCCTTATGCATTGCATCAGAAGCATAAGCTTCCTTTAGCGGCTATTCCAGCGCAAAGCTCGGCCATTGTCAGGAGCAACCACATGAGAGCCGAGAACAGCCTGGGGAATCAGGCAGACAGTAGGAGCCCGCCTACAGCAACCAAGATAGTCGCGCATCGCTGCCATTACGCATGGCAGACGACCATAATCCGCTATTTCGAGAAGCGCAGAACGCGGCGCGACCTTCTGGATCTAACAGCCGAGCAATTGAACGACATCGGCGTCTCGCCGGAGGAGGCACGGGCAGAAGCATCGGAATCCTGGTTCTGGAAATAGCCCGCGCGTGATGCGTTATGCTGACCTCGAAGTAACAGAAGGCTTGGTAAAGCTGTTCTGCGTTGAGGAATTCGCTTGCCGCGCCATAACTGACATGTTAGTTCAACGTTACTGAATGGTCAGGCTAAGGATGCAGCGTCGTGGGGCGTTTTGGATTATCGGTCGCGCTGGCGACACCTTTCGATGGTGCGGCTAATATTGCAGTGGATGCGATGATCGCGCAGGCGATGCGTAGCCTCGCTGCGGGCTGCTCCAGCGTCACGCTGTTCGGGACGACGGGCGAAGGATCGTCGATCGGCAGCGACGAGCGCCAAAGCGTGCTCGCGGCCTTCATTGAGGCCGGCATCCAGCCCTCTCAAATCGTCGTCGGCGTCCTGGTTGCTGCCGCCGAGGACGCAGCGGCCCAAGCTTCTCATGCCTTGTCCAAAGGCGTGCGCAACATTCTCCTGGCTCCGCCCTGCTATTTCAAGAATGTCAGCGACGAAGGCATTTTCCGTTGGTTTTCGGCCGTATTCAGCATTCTCGGAGACCAGGCCCGCGACATCATCGTCTATAATATCCCCTCCGTCACGATGGTGCCGCTTAGCGTCGCGCTGATCAGCCGCCTGCGTCAGGCCTTTCCCGGTATTGTGACAGGCGTCAAGGATTCGTCCGGCGATTGGCCCTATACCGAAAAGCTGCTCGCGGCACATCGTGATCTTGTCATTCTGATCGGTGACGAGCGCCATCTGGCAAAAGGCACGCGCCTGGGCGGCCAGGGTGCGATCTCCGGCATGGCGAATTTTGTTGCGCCTGAGATCAGGCGGATGGCCGAGGAGGGACAAGATGATCCGCGCGTGGAAGATTTTGTGGTCGAGCTCCTGAAATATCCCGTAACCCCCGCCGTAAAGGCAATGGTCGCGCGCCTGACTGACGATGAAATGTGGCTTGCGGTTCGTCCTCCACTCGTTTCAATATCCGGCGAAGGACGCAATCAGCTTGCGCTTGCCTTTGACGCCCTGTTTCGCACAAAGGTAGCTTAGCGACGATGTACGAGGGGGGACGCATGGATGGACTGGACGAACAGCCGACGTTGCGGGAAAAGGCCTACCAGAGCTTTACCCGGCACCTTCTGGCCCGCGACGTCCGCCCCGGACAGTTTGTCTCTCAGCGCCGTCTCGTTGAATTGACGGGGCTGACGCTCGGGGCAATCCGTGAACTCATTCCAAGGCTCGAAGCCGAGGGCCTGATCAAGACCGTGCCGCAGCGTGGCCTGCAGATTGCCCATATCGACCTCAACCTGATCCGGGAAGCCTTTCAGCTTCGCGTTTTCCTGGAAAAGGAAGCGGTCGCACTCTTCACGCGCTCGGCCTCGGACGAGACGATCGCCAGCCTTCTCAAGCGGCATCGGGATATCGCCGAAGCGATCAACAGCGGAAACAATTCGCATGAACTGGAGCTCCACGCCCAGGCCGTGGACTGGGGAATGCACGACGCCTTCATCGATGCGCTCGGCAACACCATCATTTCGAATGTCTACCGAGTGAATTCGATCAAGATGCGCCTCATCAGCCAGGAGCGTTTTCGCATCGATGGCCGTGTCGGACCGGTCATGGGTGAGCACCTGAAAGTTCTCGAAGCCATCGAGCGGCGTTCCCCGGAAGACGCGGTCAGTGCGCTCGTCGCGCACATCAACCACGCGAGGGACCGCGCTCTCAGATTATAGGTAAAGCAAGCAAGCCGGCGATGAGGAGATCTCCGGCAAAAAAGGAGGAGTGGCATGTCATCTGCATTTTGGAATCCAACCCGCCGGCGCTTTCTGGCAGGTTCTGCTGCCATCGGCGCCGCAGGTCTTGTCGGCATGCGGCCGGCATCGGCGGCGGTCGATTGGAAGCGCTTTTCCGGCACGACGCTGGAAGTCAATCTCGTCAAGAGCCCGCGCAGCGAGATCATCATCAAATATCTCGCCGAGTTCGAGGAACTGACCGGTATAAAGGTCAATGCCGAGGCGACGCCGGAACAGCAGCAGCGCCAGAAGACAACGATCGAACTCAGTTCGGGTAAACCGAGTTTCGACGTCGTTCATTTAAGCTACCATGTTCAGAAGCGGCAGTTCGAAAAGGGCGGTTGGCTTGCCGATATAAGCGGCTTTCTCAAGGATCCGTCGCTGACCGATCCGTCTCTGGCCGAGGGCGATTTCGCCGAAGCCGGGCTGCAGTTCGCCAAGGGTGCCGACGGGGTCCTGCGCTCCCTGCCCTTCTCCGTCGACTACTGGATTGTCTACTGGAACAAAGAGCTCTTCGAGAAGAAAGGGCTGTCCTACCCGACGACATTTGACGAGATGGCAAACGCCGCCGAGGCGCTGACCGATGCGTCGAGCAGCACTTATGGTTTCGTTGCCCGCGGCCTGAAAAACGCAAACGTCCCGGTCTGGACGGCCCTCATGCTCGGTTACGGCATGACGCCCCTCGGACCGGACGGCAAACTGCGCACCACATCCGATGAAGCCGTGGAGGCCGCAGCGCTCTACCAGCGCCTGATGACGAAAGCAGCCCCCGTCGGTGTTTCCGGCTTTAACTGGGCCGAAGCGCAATCGGCATTCCTGCAGGGCAAGATCGGCATGTGGCTCGATGGCGTCGGCTTTGCACCGCCAATCGAGAATCCGGATAAATCCCGTGTCGTCGGCAAGGTCGGCTACGGGATCATGCCGAAGGGCCCGAAGGCACAGGCAGCCGCCACGTTTGGCGACGGCATCGGCGTAACGGCCGCGAGCAAGAACAAGGAGGCCGCCTACCTCTTCTGCCAATGGGTGATTTCCCATGACATGGGCGCCCGGCTCCTTCAGGCCGGTGCTGGCGTTCCGTTCCGTCAGTCCATCCTTGAAGATGCCAAGGTCCGCGAAGGCGTCACCATGCCGAGCACATGGGTCGACGCAGTTGTCGGCTCCGGCAAGATTTCGCAGCTCGCCCTGCCGGTCATCATCCCGGTCACCGAGTTCCGGGACATCTATGGTGTCGGCCTGACGAACATGATCGGCGGCGCAGATCCGGCCGCAGAACTCAAGTCCGCGACGGCCCAGTTCGAGCCCGTACTCGCTCGAAGCGAGGGATAATGTCTTCGGTAAGCATTGAAGCCGCGAAAGCGAAGCCAACCAGTGCACGGAGCAAGCCTAGCCGGCTTGCTCCGAACTACTGGCCCTTCGTCGTTCCCGCCTTGATCGTGATCGCGGCAGTCATCGTCTTCCCATGGGTCTTCACCCTGTGGATGAGCGTGAACAGCTGGACGCTCGGCCAGGCTCAGGTCTTTTCAGGCTGGGATAATTATCTGCGTCTGGCGGTCGACGTGCGCTTCTGGGAATCTCTCTGGCATACCGTTCTCTATACGGCACTTGCGGTGATCGGACCCCTGTTTCTGGGAACGCTCGCCGCCCTTATCTTCGACGCGCATTTCCCGCTGCGCGGACTGCTGCGTGGCATATTTGTCATGCCGATGATGGCGACCCCGGTCGCCATCGCGCTCGTCTGGACAATGATGTTTCATCCGCAGCTCGGCGTCCTCAACTATCTTCTCTCATTGATCGGAATTGGGCCTCAGGAATGGATCTACAACCAGAAAAGCGTCATTCCGTCGCTCGTTCTGGTAGAGACCTGGCAGTGGACGCCGCTGATCATGCTGATCGTGCTTGGCGGCCTCGCCGCCTTGCCGCGCGAGCCTTATGAAAGTGCGGAAATCGACGGAGCCAATGCCTGGCAGAAGTTCCGTTATCTCACTTTGCCCATGATTGCGCCCTTCCTTATGATCGGCGTCATCATCCGCAGCATCGATGCGGTGAAAAGCTTCGACATCATCTATGCGATGACGCAGGGCGGACCGGGAACGGCGTCGGAGACCATCAACATCTATCTCTACAATACCGCCTTTTCCTACTACGACATCGGCTACGGATCGGCGATGGCCGTCGTCTTCTTTGTCGTCATCGTCGCGCTCTCCTTCGTTCTGATGATGGTGCGCGCGCGAGCGAACTGGTCGGATACGGAGGCACGCTGATGAAGCGCAAGACGCTCGACCGCATCGGTCTTCTCTTTGCCGCCCTGGTGATGGTTTCGCCCGTCATCCTCTTTTTCCTATGGATGATCTCGCTATCCCTGAAATACGAGATCGACAATGGCGCTTACCCGCCGATCTTCATTCCCGAGCGCTTTGCCTGGTCGAACTACATCAAGGTCTTCGAGGAAAACAATTTCTTCCTGTATTTCTGGAATTCCATCCTCGTGACCGGGGCTGCAACATTGCTGGCGCTTTTGATTGGCGTGCCGGCGGGATATGGTATCGCCCGGCTCAAGGCAGAGCGTTCAGCAATGGTCATTATGATCGCGCGGATGACACCGGGGCTTTCCTTTCTGATCCCTCTCTTCTTGCTGTTCCAATGGCTCAATCTGCTCGGCACACTCTGGCCGCAGATCATCATTCATCTAGTGGTGACCGTGCCAGTCGTCGTCTGGATCATGATTGGCTATTTCGAAACGACGCCGATGGAGCTCGAAGAGGCGGCAAGCATCGACGGAGCAACGCCATGGCAGGTGTTCCGGCTGGTCGCTCTTCCGATCGCCAGGCCCGGCATCGTTGTCGCCTTCATTCTGTCCGTCATCTTCTCGTGGAACAATTTCGTATTCGGCATCGTGCTTGCCAGCCGTGAAACCCGCACACTGCCGGTGGCAGTCTACAACATGCTCTCCTTCGAGCAGGTCAGTTGGGGACCGCTTGCTGCAGCGGCATTGATCGTTACGCTGCCGGTGCTCGTGCTGACGATGTTCGCCCAAAAGCAGATCGTTGCAGGCCTGACGGCCGGCGCCGTCAAGGGCAGCTGAGTGGCGGGCAACGCGGTTTTGACGACGGATAGATTTTTAAAGGCAACCGACCGACAGCGTCACGTGCTGTGCGTTGGGGCGGCCGTGCTGGATACTTTGTTCCGCATTCGCGAAATGCCGACGGGACAAGGCAAGATCCTGCCATATGAGATGCTGCAGATCGCCGAAGGGATGGCCTCGAGTGCGGCTTACGCTGTGAGCAGGCTTGGTGGGAAAGCAAGCCTCTGGGGTGCCGTCGGTGATGACGAAACGGGCAGGCGCATCATCGGCGATCTCTCTGCCGCCGGCATCGACACAAGCGGAATGCATACAGTGCAAGGCGCAAGATCTGCCGTTTCGACCATTCTTGTCGACGACAATGGTGAGCGTCTTATTGTCCCCTTTTACGATCTCGAACTGCATCGATCCGTCAAACACGTTTCGTCAGCCGACATCGCCGCCTTTGACGCTGTTCTCGTTGACGTTCGGTGGCCGGAACTTGCTCTCAAGGTGCTTGAGATGGCGCGAAGCCTCGGCAAGCCGGCGATCCTGGATGGCGACGTTGCTGCCGACGGGATTATCGAGTTCCTGGCACCGGCAGCAAGCCACATCATTTTTTCCGAGCCCGCAGCAAGCCGGCTGGCAAGGACGGAAGATTGCGCTGCCGCCGTTGCGGTGCTCAAGCAGCGCTTCCCAACGGCGTTTGTCAGCGTCACGGCCGGCGAGAACGGGGCCTATTGGCACGACGATCACGGTAGCTGCGTCATGCATATGACGGCAATGCCTACCAAAACAGTCGACACGCTCGCAGCCGGTGATGTCTTCCATGGCGCGTTTGCACTTGCAGTTGCACAGCAATTGCAGGTCGAGGATGCCATATGCATCTCTTCGGCGGCAGCGGCTCTTAAATGCCAGGTATTCGGCGGGCGCATCGGCGCCCCTGGCAGGGACCGGCTTGCCGATTGCCTCGCACAATGGACGCCGCGGATTTCCCGGTTGTGATTTTGCTTCAACGGCTCCTTGAGGGTCACCTCGTCTGATCCAGCCGCCGTGCTACAGCCGCGTTCCGATCTTCTCGCATGTCCTTACGCTTCTGGGCGCCGCCGATTCACGCAAAACGGGTGTCACGATAAAGTCACGACATCTTTGCTCAAGCCCGTGCTTAGTTGCTTCCGTGGTGCCGTGGAGCGAGTCCGACGAAAATAGGGCCGCCGATGCCGGTGTCCCGGTTTGGGCGACGCCGCGGAAGTAAGCTTGTGCTGGAGCCCACGTTGTTTGGAGCAGGGTCCGGTCGCACAAAGCAGAGATTTTAGTAGCAGGTGTGAATGCCAATCGAATTCAGAAGAATAACCCCTGTCGAGGCAGCCCGCAGTGCGGTGATTATCGTGCAGGCTTACGCCGAGCCTCCTTGGCATGAAGAATGGTCGCTCGAGAACGCGGCCTCGCGTCTGAATGAACTCGCAACAACGCCCGGCTGCCTTGGCTTGGCAGCATTCGAGGCCGAGGAGCCTATCGGCTTTGCCTTTGCCCTTCCCCACACATCAGTGATCGGCCGCGGCCTGCATCTTGCTGAGATAGCCGTATTACCCAACCATCAGAGAAAAGGAATTGGGTCGAGCCTGCTGAGCCGCCTCGAAATCGAAGCCAGGAATATGGGTTATCTGCAGATCTGGCTTGTATCCCAGCAGAGCGGCCGCATCGCGAATTACTACACGGGCAATGGATATGAGCCGTCGAGGAGGCTTCGCGTTTATCTCAAACGGCCTGGCTAACTGCAATGATGATGCAACCGACAGGTAGCAGGGCAAGTGCTCTAGGGCAGCTAGGTGTTCGAGCCCGGAGGTGTTCAAGAAAGTACCTGAAGATCGGCCGTCTGAAACCGAGGAAGGCTGGCGCTCGAGCCGCAAGAAAAACAGCCTTTGCGAGAGCTCAATGGCAAATTGCGCTTGTTGTGCGGAATAACCATATTCCGAAGGGCGCGCTTCGGCGGCATTTGCCCAAGGAAAGCCCCGCGCATTATTAGTCATCATCGGGATTTGTCCATTGAAGCTTGAATTGGATACTGTCTTCCAGTGACGGGAACCAGCAGTGAGCATCCACCGCAGGCGTTCCCGGGCCGCCGCTTGGCGCCTTGAGTATGAAAATGCCACCGTACTTCTTCACGGACCTGGATAGCGCCTCCAAATCCGAATAAGGGACGTTTTTGACGGTAACAGGCCCGAACTCGTCCATTCATTACCCCGGCGATCTGCTCGACGCGAGTATTATCGAATACCGAGGCAATGGAAAGGAACACCTATGAGTAGGGTAAGGGTCGAAGTCACTAAGCCATTCGAACGATACAAGATCGGCGACAGACCCGAACCGTCTGCACGCAGGCATCGACTCTAGAGAAAACAGGGGCCACCGATAAGACGGCCAAGAAGCACTTAGTCAAGGCCGGTGGGACTGCCTCATGCCCTAGGCGCCCGGTTGCAATTGAGGCAAGTGAGAGCTCTCCCCGGCTGCCAACAAGGTGAGAGCCCTAACCTTACCGTTTTCTGGTCATTTGCCCCAACGTATAAGGTCGAAGGAGCATATGGGGATCGTTTGAATTGAGACAACTACTCCCAAAGATGTAGTGTGGTATCTGAGGACCTTCAGAGCCAGATGCGACCGGTGGCATTCAATGCCTCGCTCGACCCGCCAAGTCCGGCGAACTCCCGCCGGCTTCATGACATAATCGCCCGTTTCGGACGCTTCTTCCATCGCAACCCATCTTCGCCGCACGAAGCGGCAGAGGAGAAGCCTATCTCGCCCCGGCGGTGACGCCGGATGATGAAAATTGTCGCAGCGGCCAGGCCGCCGGCTCAGCACGTAAAATCATTTCCGATCGGAAGACTTTGTCATCCAGCAAGCGAATTCTTGCCGATCTATAAGGAGGTCAGCTTTAATGCTTTCGCAGATTTATAGCGTCCATGGACAGTGTCAGATCGAGCAATCCTGTGTCCGCAGCATCCCCGATCTCGTGAGCGATTGCCTTCAGTGCAAGCTCGAGCCAATGCGTCGCACTGACGAGCTCGATATCTTGTGCCGCGGATTTTGCGTACGTGATCATTCGGGCGAGCCCGATAAGCTCATCCAATTCATCAACGGATCTTGCGCTGTGGCTAAAGCCGGCAGGTTTGCTTGCAGAGGTGGTGCTCATCTCGGTCTCCCATTCCAAGGCGAACATATTGGGGACAGCTGCAAAGAGCCCGTGAAAAGCGCGTGACACAACTAGTGCCTGAATTGATTTGATGCTGTGTTCCTCTTAAACTAGCGAAACAAATGTCTCGTTCATCTGCCAGGAATTCTCTCGATGCATATCGGCGTTGCTCGTCGCGCGAACGGCTTCGAGAAGAGCCAGAGCGTCCATTCGTTTTTGATCGACAGCATTTGAGACAAGCAGTGAAATGAGATCCCGCCGCTCCTGCGGGCTGACTGCATCACAATGGGCGACTAGCGATTGCCATGTCCGCTCCTTGAAGAAGATTCGAGCTGCGCTGTCCTCGAGTCTTACCCGCAGATCGTACGCAAGCTGCTTCTGGTTTTCAAGTTTATCGAGGGTTGCCCTGACATTGACGAGCGGCACGGTCAAAGGCTTGTATCCGTATTCCATGGGGCCGTGCAGCAGAGCGACATCCGCATCGTCGACAGTCGCGCCGCTTTCGTATTCATGGAAGATACGGCCGCTGCCAATCATTCCAAAGACTTGGCATTCCGCAGCGCGCAGTGCTCCCATACTGGCCGCACCCAGCACGGCCACGTTCTGTGAAAGCGCTGAAAGTATCTCCTTATGCCATACCGGCGCCGTATACTCGAAGCCGCCATCAATTATTCCAATGACGCCGGCACCACGACGCACGGCCGCAAGAACATCGCCCTGAACTGCCGGGGGGTAGATGAGGACCCCATCTCCGGCGAAGGATGCGGCGTCTGGAAGGCTCGGACCGACGAAGACGATCTTCATGACATGATTGCCTTTGAAACTGCCCGGTTTCCAAAGCGGCGTGCGCGGCCGCCACCGTCCGGATTTTCAAGCGCGGGGATGAAGATTTTCGCGACGCTGAAGGGAAGCGCAGGGTCGCTGAGCGCCAGGACAATGACGTTATCTATCTGCCTTTCCCGCAAGGCATTCAGCGTGTGGTCGAGATGTTGAGACAGAGATTGCGGCTGCGTTGGCGCGATCGTTGCCGGCGTGGCCGGAACAGCCTGGAAGGCACGGCGCGTCTGCAATGGGAGAGGTTTAAGAAACGTCTCGGGCGATATGTCGTCCCGTGCACCGCTGATATAGGTCAATCGGGATTGAGCCGCTTCTGTTAGAGCCCGTATGGTTGCCCGAACGGGCGATGGGTGAGCCCCGCTTCCGGCGGTCACTTCGACAAACCGGACATTTGCGTCGTCACGGACACCATGGGGCCCCAAAATTGCGGTGAAACATGGAATGGCGATATCGCTCGTCATGTCAAAAAGCCGAAGTACCAGCCCGGCCGTTTCGATCTTTTCGATCAACTGATCCAGCGCAGGATCCTGGAAACCGCGTGGATCGATGCAGCGCAAATAGCGGTCTCTGTCATTGCCTACCTGCCAAAGGACATGGGCGTCCCGTTCGATGCGCTCGAGAATGCCATGTAGCATTGCCTCCTTGAGCGTGTTTCCGGACGCCAAGCCATCGGAAGACATCCAGAAGCGGCAATCGCGTGTCCGGTCGAGGACCGCGGCCTCGAAAGGGACATAGATCTCCGTCCCTGACAGGAGTTCCCTGCCAAGCGCCCACTCAATCTCTTCGTCGTCGCCGATATCGTTCTGGTGGAGACCGATGAGGCAGTTCAGCTTCTCGAATCTGTAGCCGGATTCCTGAAGGCGACGCGCGCTTGTTTGGACAGTATCGACGGAAGGATTGCCGGCAATGGCCCGTTCCAAGCCCTCCATGACGGCCGACACCTTCGCATCGTCGTCGCTCAGGCCCTTGCCTTGAGCGACGACGATCGAGCGCGCATTGGGCGTATAGGCACACCAGACCGGTATTCCGATGCGATCGAGACCCGTGTGACGTGCGACACGGGTAATGCCGAAATCAGCCAGAAACGGCTCGACGCGAGTGAGCGTCTCCGACGGCGAGATGGCCCGATCGGAATGTGAAACGGCTTGAAAAGCTGTCAGGGCAGCATCTCAACCGTCGACGTGACCGGAAAAGACTGCCGCCGCCGACGAAACGGCGATGGCAAAATCCACCTTTTTGACGAAGGTTCCGCCATTCTTCCGCAGATCGGCAACTTGCGCCAATTCGCCGGTCGGCGCGCCGAGCCGCTTTACCGTGCCGTTGTCGAGATCGGCAATCCAGAGATCCGCTTCTCCCGTAACAGCAAAAACGACAGCTTTTTCAGTCATTTCCATGAATTTTTCTCCTTAGGTTTATTTCTAAAATCCAGCTTTCAAAAGGCCTTCACGATAAAGGTCCTTCTGCCACTGTTCCTTGAAAGGAACGACAGAGAGCCATTTCTCCACGTCAAACACAGGATTCAGCATTGCTGCACGCTGTCGGTAAAACTGCGCTCGCTTTCGGTCACCCATCATCGCACAGCTTGCCGCAGCAATCCGGTGAGCCGGCGCTTTGTCCTTCATCAGCTCCACATAACCGATTGCGTCTTCATATTGCTCAAGGAAGTAACTCGCTCCCGCTGCGCACCAAAAGTAGGCATCGGGCGATATAGGATTGAGCGAGATCGCTCTCGTTATTTTCGACAATGCCTCACCAGGGCGCGACGCGTGCACGAGCGTGTCAGCGTGGCTGTATATGACGTCGGCAAAATGGGGGCTCAATTCCTCCGCCAAGCTGAGGGCGGAAACGCTGTGGTCAACGTCACCGAGATAAAGCTTGGCGACCCCCAATTCTCGATGTCCGCCGGCGAATTCCGAATCCCCCTCTATGGCCTTGACCGCATTCGTTTCCGCCAGACGCAGCAGTTCCTCGTTCCCCTGCGCGGTCACGAGCCACTCACTCGTATAAGTGCGGGCAAGAGCAGCAAATGCGGGCGAGAAGTTGGGATTGTGCCGAAGGGCCTCCTTGAACGCCGTGCGTGCCCTGCGGATATGAGGCAACGTCAGCTTGCCCACCAAGCTCGCGCCGACGAGATAGGAATGGTATGCCTGCGGATCGGCCTCAATGTTCAATCTGGCCTGCTCGTTCTTCGCCAGCTCTTGCACCAGCGAAGAGGTCAGCCGCTGCGCGATGAGCCGCCTTTGCGTCGGCAAGGCATCCGATGTCATCGTAAAGCGCATTGCCCAGATGACCTCGTCGGTGGGAAAATAGATAAGCTGGGCATAAAGGCCTTCAACCGAAAGCCGCGTTTCAAGGAGATAGGAGATCGAATGCCGGGCAACGACCTGGGCTTTGTCGGAATCGCGGCGAATCTGCTCGGCCGTGTGCGGTGCGACGATAGAGATATTGCGAAGCGCGCAAAGCTCGATGGTGACGTCTTCGATCAAGGCGTTGGCAATGGCGAGCCCGGCGACATGCCCCTGCGGGATTGGCGGAAGCAGCACAACTCGAGGAAGGACCGAAGGCGAAGATTTGCCAGGCTCCAAGCGAACAAGCTTGTCTTGCTCGCTCAATGGCAGAGCGTGGATCTTTGGCCCGCTTACCCTTTCACTCCTGTCCCCGTCAGCCAAACTGGCTCCAGGTAGCCGGCGAAGCATTTCCCTGGTTTCTTCATCGTCCGGGTCCTTCTCAAGGAGATAAAGGCCGGCGCCGGATATCGCCCGGAAGTCGTCGTTGCTTTGAGCATGCGGCAAGGCGCCGAAGAGCGCTTCCCGTAGCTTCAATCGATGGTTCCGGCGCTCTCCCGTAATCCAGCTGTCGATCGATCTGGTTGCAGGCTTTACGCTTCCCATAAAATCCCGCTGAAGCAGCCCGCTGATCGCCCTCAATTGTTCCAACGGAGGCTTGGCGCTATCGAGAGCCTGGAGATCGACGGCAACGGCCTCCGTGCGGAGCCGGATCGAACTGGCCGCGATATGAAGTAGCGGCTCGTTCGTGCTCTCGTCTATCTGGCGAATGCGTGAAATCAGCTTGCGCAGATTAAGCCCCGACAGCTCAGTTTCTGCTTCGGTCCACAGAAACTCCGCCACCTCGTGACGGCTTAGCTCGCGGGTCTTTCGGGTGAACAAATAGGCGACCATCACCAGGCCCTTGGCCGGGTATCGAATAGAATTGCCGTTCGCGTCGGTCAGTCGCAGATCACCAAATGTCTGCAGATACAGCACAGACTATCCTCACGTGGTTTCTACCTGATTGGAACCGTCGCCATCGTTCTCGACCACGCTTGTAGAGCCAAGGCTTCTGGTAAGGGCAAGCAATTTTTGACGGATGTTAGCGTCCTCGATCGCAAGGAATGCCTTGCTGAGCGCCAGACCTTCCTTCGACGTTATGAACAGCGCGACCTCATTCGTCTCACGCCTTGCGTCGACATCGGCTGAGACGGCCGCATCGTTCTCGAAAAAGAAACCGACGGGGACACAAAGAATCTCCGCTATCCGCTGGAGTCTGCTGGCACCTATTCGGTTCGCGCCTTTCTCGTATTTTTGTATCTGCTGAAACGTAATACCCAAGGCATCCGCTAAACTACCTTGGCTCAAGCCAAGAACCTTGCGCCGGAGCCGGACGCGGCCACCCACATATACATCAATGGCATTTGGTGATTTGGCCTTCATGGTGCCCCTCATGGCGCATGTTAAGTGCATCATGGTGCATTTCGGGGAAAATGCAACTAAAGGCGAATTTATTTTGCACGATATTCTTGCTTTTCCTTCACAGATCTTTGTTATGTTTTTTGCTGCAAGTGTTGCCTGTTTCAGTCCCGATATCGGGCTGCCGAGATAATTGCGCGCGGCAGGTCTCAGGATGAGCTTTATTTCTACGCGCAACAATACTGCATGCTATTTAAGATTGTGTCACGCCGATTTCACGCACGAACTCGGCTTTTGCAACTATGTTTCCAGCGTCAATGTTTGGAGCGTTGCGGCCAAGGGCCGACGCGCGACCAGCCGTTGCGTCAGCTTATCCTGCTGCTCAGTCGAGGCAATTGGATGAAGTTATTGACGGTTTCGTCATCGCCAACCGATGCGTCGACACATAGCAAGCACTGTATCATTAATGTCCAGCTACAAGGCGTGCAATGACTGCCGCCAAAAGATCGGAGCTATGAGTGCCATGGAGTTACCTATTATACAGGTCAATCATGCCGATCGTCTTTTTGCCTGCCGGCAGAAGATCGAAGAAGCCGTTCACCAGATCATTTTCAGCGAGAGGCTGGTTGAGTTTACACCAGCGGAGATCGCCATGGCGATCGCCGATATCGCTGATGACTATATTCTCACGATTGCCAAGCAGCATTCGGCAAAGCACTAGCCGGTTCCGGACCCGCCGGCATCTGGCTCAGTATGCTATCCATCGGCGTGGCGCAGGAGGTGCGCCACGCGATAACGGCAGTCTGGGTGAACCGGCATCAACATCCGGCGATGGCAACGTGCCCGTCCGGAGCCAGCCCAGCGTCAGTGTGTAATCCGGAAGTCCGATGGCGCCTCGTCCGGAGAAGCCGGCTCTGTCATGACGCTGGAAACCGACGCGCCGATCGGGCCGTTCCAAAACTGCCTTAACATCTCTCCGATCGCCGCATCCGGCCCGGAGATCAAAGCGGTCACAGTGCCGTCGTACTCGTTGCGCACCCAACCGGTCAGGCCGAGCCCCTGTGCCTGGGCCTTCGTCCAGATGCGGAAGCTGACGCCCTGCACCCTTCCCGATATGTGCACGAGTGTTGCCTTGCGATCATCCGTCATGACCACCTCCGTCAATACCTCTTTTTGAATCTGAAATGCGTGAAAGAAAATGCAAGTTCGCCTGCGCTGCAAAACCTGCCAGCGACGCAATCCCGTTCGTTTGAAACGATCTGTTTATGTGGCTGTAATTCTGACTCATGGCTGGAGCGTCTTCCGCGCGACCTCTTGAACTAAGTATTTGAGAAATTACTTATATACTTAAGCGTGAGGTTCACGCGAGATGGGGCTGGTGGAGCCTCATAGTGGAGGTTGTCATGGCAAACACTTGGATGGAAGGAAAGAAGAGTCAGGATTGGGCGAATCTGGTCCTGGCGGTATGCTTGTTCATCTCGCCGTGGGTCATCGGCTTTTCAGCTGAAACCATGCCGAGCTGGAACGCATGGATCGCCGCAGTTATCCTCGGCGCGCTGACGGTCGCAGCGCTTTCGGTATTCGCTGAATGGGAGGAATGGGCAAATCTGGTGATCGGCCTCTGGATGGTCGTGTCTCCCTGGCTGCTCGGTTTTGCGGCCAATGCGAGCGCGATGTGGACGGCCGTCGTTATGGGAGTGCTCATCGCCGCCGTATCGCTATGGGCAGTCTGGGATGTTCACCATCCCCAAGCTCACGCTTAAGCGCAGACGCGGAGCCTGATATTGCAAAAGCCCGCTGCTGCCGAGCGGCGGGCCAATTTGTTTTAGCCGTACAGATAGTTCGGAAGCCAGAGGATCATGCCCGGCCAAATATACATGATGATCATGCAGAGGATAACGATCAGCATGTAGGGCATCATCCCCGCAAAGATCTGGTTGAGGGTGACGTGCGGCGGTGAGACCCCCTTGAGATAATAAGCCGACATCGCCACCGGCGGCGACAGGAACGCTGCTTGCAGATTGACGAAGACGAGGACGCCCCAAAGGATCGGGTCGATATCGAAATGCCGCAGCATCGGCAGAAAGATCGGCACGAAGATGATGATGATCTCCGTCCATTCAAGCGGCCAGCCGAGAATGAAGATGATTGCCTGAGACAGGATCATGAACTGCACCGGCGTCAGACTAAGCGCCAGCACCCATTCTTCGATCAGCGCTTGACCGCCGAGAATGGCGAAAACGGCGGAGAAGAGCGCCGAGCCGACAAAGAGCCAGCACACCATCGCCGTCGTCTTCGCAGTCAGGAACACCGCTTCCTTGGTGCGCTTCCAGTTGAGCGTTCGCGCCTGGAACGCCAGCAGGAAGGCGCCAGCCGCACCGACTGCGGCGGACTCCGTCGCAGTCGTGATCCCGAACAGAATGACGGCGAGCACGACGACGGTGAGAATCGCAAGCGGCATGACGGAGGAAACCAGAAGTTTCACGACCTGAAGCCTCTCAGCACCCATGTTGCGATAGTAGCGGACAAGTACCGCTGCAGCGATTGCGGCGACGAGCGCGAACGACACGTAAAAGCTCGTCGTCGGGCCATTGGCCACCGCCTGCCCCGCATCCGCAGTAGGCGCGCCGAGTTGCTCCAGCCCTTCCGGGGCCTCCGCCTCAGAGGACGCCCGCTGATAGATGACGACGTACCACCACACCAGGAGCAACATGAATGCTGTCAAGGAAAAGGGCACGAGCGCTGCGCCGAAGTTCTTGAGGAGCTTCCAGTAAGTAAGCCGTCCCTCATCCGTCTCCATCGTCATCGCCTTCGACGGCGACACCAATGCGCGCAGAAGTCCGACAAGCATGTTTTGCGAGTAGGCCGCCTGAAGACTGCGCATCCAGCCTGCAACCGGAACCCGTGTCTGCTCCTCGGGCAGGGACGGCGCGATCTTCGGGTTGATCGTCGCCCAGCCTAGAATATAGGCCAGATAGAGGAACGCGAGGAAGAAGCCGGGAAACATCGCGGCGGCATAGAGCTTGACCACGGATTGCCCCGCGACCGCCGCATAGACGATGATCATCACCGAGGGCGGGATGAGAATGCCCAGTGTGCCGCCAGCGGTGATGACGCCGGACGCGAGTTTCACGTCGTAGCCTGCCCGCAGCATCGGGTTCATGGCGATCACCCCCATCAGCACGACAACGGCGCCGACGAGGCCGCTCGCAATCCCCCAGAAGGTGCAAACGATCAGTGTCGCCACGGCAAGCGACGCCGGCACCCGCCGGAACGAAAGCTGGATGCTGTAGAACATTTTGTCGACCAGCGCTCCCCGCTCCATCACATAGCCCATGAGTACGAAGAGCGGGATGGAGATCAGCACGTCGTTGGTCATTGCGCCGTATGTGCGCTGAACCATCAGGTCGAAGACGCGATTGTCGATCCAGTGCTCGGCCGGATTATAGAAGGCGTAGAAGCCGAAGAGCATTCCGAGGCCCATCAGCGTGAAAGCCGTCGGGAACCCCATCATGATGACGATCACGATGAGCATCAGCATCGTCATTCCGAGGAACGGATCGCTCATGTCTCGCTGTCTCCCCCAAGCCCCCGTTGCCGCGCCGCGCGGTCGATGTTCTGGGCGCGCTCGATCGCCGCCTGGCGCGTCTCCGCATCTACGTGTTCGCTCTGCGCAAGCTGCTCGGCAACAACATCGATTTCCTCTACATCCTTGAGCCGGGCCGGCCATGCTCCGGTCCTCAGGCAGACGATGCAGCGCGCGATCTCGGCAAGACCTTGCAGCATGACGAGCGCACCGGCCACCGGAATGACGGTCTTGAAGTAATAGATCGGCGGCCCTTCCGCCGTCACGGTCGAATGCTCGCCGATCCGCCAGGAAAGTGCGGCGTAGTCATAACCCGCATAAACGAGAGCGGCGACGCCCGGCAGGAAGAAGACGATGTACAGGACGAGATCGAGTGCAGCCTGGGTCCGGGGCTTTAGCGAGCTGTAGAGAAAATCGCCGCGCACATGGGCATTCTGTGCCAGCGCATAGGCTCCAGCGAGCATGAAGAGCGTGCCGTAGAACATGTTGCTGGCGTCGAAGATCCACGCCGTCGGCATGTTCATGATGTAGCGCTTGAAGACCTCGACGCAAACGAGCATCATCAGGCCGATGATGAGCCAGGCCGAAGCCTTTCCAACCCACACGCTGATGGCATCCACCCTGAGCAGAAAATGTTGAACGTTCACGCGTGCCTCCGGAAGCGCCTATCTTCACCGCAAGCATCACCGGGTCTTCTGCCCGGCGATGCCCGAATTCACGCGTCAGAGTTCCTTCGCCACGCCGTCCTTCCCGAAGTAATGATCAAAGACCAGCCGCCGGCCGACGACAGTGTCCTGCTCCCATCTCGTTGCCCGCTCCGCAAAGGCGATTTGCGATTCGAGGATTTCCTTGAACAGCGGGTTTTCGCCGGCCTTCTTCTTTACGACCTCGTCGTAAACCTCCAATTGCCTTTTGAGGATCGCCTCCGGCGTCTTGTAGAACTTCACCTTGTCGACCGTCTGCATCTCGGCATAGTCTTTCGAATAGCGGTCGATCGCTTTCCAGGCCATATCCTGAGACGCCGCCTCGACCGCATTGGCGATGATCGCCTTCATCTGGTCGGGCAGGCCGTCATATTTTGTCTTGTTGAACAGGATCTCGAACTGCTCGGCATTCTGGTGATAGCCCTGCAGCATGCAGATCTTCGAGACATCCGGGAAGCCGAGCACTCGGTCGGACGAGGCATTATTGAACTCGGCCGCGTCAAGCAGGCCACGATCCAACGCCGCAACGATCTCGCCAGCCGGCAGCGCATTGACCGCTGCACCGAGAGCGGTGAACACGTCGATGGAAATGCCGACGGTGCGGAACTTCAGGCCTTGGATATCCTCGACCTTGGCGACCGGCTTCTTGAACCAGCCGAGCGGTTGCGTCGGCATCGGCCCATAAGGAAACGAAACGACATTCGCGCCGATCGACTCGTAAAGCTTGGCAAGCAGCTCCTTGCCACCACCATATTTGTGCCATGCGAGCAGCATGTTGGCATCCATCGCGAAGCCAGGGCCGGAGCCCCACAGCGCCAGCGCGGTTTGCTTTCCATAATGGTAGACGAGCACGCCGTGACCGCCGTCGAGCGTTCCTTGAGAGACCGCGTCGAGCAGACCGAATGCCGGCACCACGGCGCCCGCAGGCAGCACCTCGATCTTGAGGTCCCCACCGGTCATGTCGTTGACCTTCTTGGCGAAATCGAGCGCGAATTCGTGAAATATATCCTTGGAGGGCCAAGTGCTCTGCCAGCGCATGTTGACCGGCCCCTGCGCCTTGACGACGTTTGGTGCCGCGATCATCGCCGCGCCGGCCATGGCAGCGCCGCTTAGGAATTTGCGACGCGACGTTTGTTCCCTGACACGGATTCCGCGTTTCATCTCTTCCTCCCGAAAGCATGGGCTTTCTCGCCCTTAATGGAGCGGGATGAGGAAAGGGATGCAGTTTTCCGCCCGCATCCCGCTCGCAATCTTATCTTAACTTTAGATAATACTCCTCAATCAGCCCCAAGCAAAGATTGCAGGAAAGAACAGTTAAGCATCCGCTGAAAATAGCTCGACACACTATTCGGCGCTTGCCGTTGCGCCATCCTCGATCTTGCCATCCATGAGATGGATGCGCCGATCCATACGAGCAGCCATGTCGAGATCATGGGTGACGGCGACAACGGTCTTGCCGCGTTCGCGCACGAGCGCCTCAAGGATCGAGAAGACCTGCTCGGAATTCTGGCTGTCGAGGCTTCCGGTCGGTTCGTCGGCGAGGACGATCGGTGGGTCGTTTGCGAGGGCGCGGGCGACGGCAACCCGCTGGCGTTGCCCGCCCGAGAGCTGATCCGGTCTCTTGTCCATATGATCGGCCAGGCCGAGCGACGTCAGGAGTTCCTCGCCCCGCCTGCGCATGGCGGACCGGTTCAGCCGTCCGAGCTTGCGCATCGGGATCTCGATGTTCTCGCGAGCCGTGAATTCCGGCAGCAGGAAATGGAACTGGAAGACGAAACCCAACATGGAGAGGCGGGTCTCGGCACGCTCCTGTTCGTCCATCGGTGCCGTGTCTCTGCCGCCGATCGAAAGCGTGCCGCTCGTCGGCTCGTCGAGCAGCCCCAGCAAATACAGCAATGACGATTTTCCGGAACCGGACGGGCCGGTGATCGCAACGAATTCCTGCTCGGCAAGCGTCAGGGAAATATCCTGGACCAGCGTAACGGGAACAGTCTCCTTGAGAATGCGCGTCAGGTTCCTCGCCTCGATCAGCGCACTCATGTGGCACCCCTTATGATGTCGACGGGGTTGAGACGCGCTGCGCGCCGGGCGGGAAGATAGCCGGCGAATGCCGCCGAACCGAGCGCGAAGCCGGAGGCTATCAGATAATGCAGGATACTCCAGGCGATCGGCAGATGCGTCATTTCTTGCCCGGTCGCGGCAAGCTCGAAGCGTACCAGCGACAGGGCATAGACAAGCGCAAAGCCCAGCAGCCAACCGAGCGCCGACCCCGCGGCCCCGATCACCACACCTTCGAGCAGGAACAGGCGCCGCATATCGGCCTCTCCGAAGCCGAGCGACTTCATGATGGCAATATCGCGCGCCTTTTCGTGGGTGATCGTCGAGATGATGTTGAAGATGCCGAAACCCGCGACCAGCATGATTGCCGCAACCACGGTGTACATAATGACATTGCGGATCACGAGTGCTTCGAGGAGCGATTCATTGGCCTCCTGCCAGGCTTCCGCCCTGTAGCCGAGCTCCGCCTCGATCCGTCGTGCGGCTGCAGGCGCATCGTCGGGATTGGCGAGCTTGACGCGGATCTCGTTGATCGCATTTGCGCGGGCGCTCAGGATCTGCGCATTCTTGAGCAACACGTAGGCCTCGCCCTCATCACGGGCTGTCGTACCGGTATGGAAGAGGCCGACGATCTTGAAATTGCGGGTGAGCCCTTCGGAGGAAACGGCTGTAATCGTATCGTTCAGGCCGGCACCCAGGCGGTTGGCCATCGTATCGCCAATGACGATATTGTTGCCGCCTGCCGAAAGAGCCGCGAAGCTTCCCTCGACGAAATCGCCGATGATCGGCGAAACGCCGCGTTCGGCAGCCGGCTCGATGCCGATCACCGATGCCCCGACTTCGCGGCTGGAGTAATGAATGACACCCTGCAACTTCAGGTCCGGCGCGAGCCGGCCAGGAACCCATGCCTCCAGCCAGGAAAGTGCCGCTGTCGGATTGATGATACCGCGACGGTCTTCGCGCGGCCTGAGCCCGAAGATCTCCGTTGTGTCGAACACGGATTCGGCTGGTTGCTGGCGAGCCGTTCGCTGCTCGTCGGTGATCTCAATGTGCGGCATGGTGTTGACGAGCTGTTCCACGAAATCATCTTGGCCACCCTGCATGAGTGCGGCCATGGCAATGGAAAAGCCGACGCCGACGGCGACGCCAAATACCGCGACGAGCGTCTGCCGGCCACGCCCGGCAATATGGGTAAAAGCGATTTCGAGGATCAGCCGCATCCTGGCCTCACTTTACAGCACCGGTTATCGCAACGCGGGCACCATCCTTGATATCCTGCGGAAAAGGCGAGACCACATGCGCCTTTTCATCGAGCCCGGACAGTATCTCGATGCCGTTCGGGCCGCGGATACCGGTTCTGATCTCTCGAAGCCGCGCCCTATCCTCCTCGATCGTGAAGACCTTGTTTGCCTCGGCGGCAACGGAGGGGAGCAGCAGGGTATTTTCCGACACGCGGACGACGACGTTCACATCCGTCGACATGCCGATCATGAGCGGCGTATCGTCCGGCAGCAGCAGCTTTACGCGATAGGTCTTCGTCACCGGATCGCCCTTCGGCGTGATGTTGCTGACAGTCGCATCGAGAGTCCTATCCCTGAAGGCGTCGGATTTGAGCAGGGCCTTTTGCCCCAACCGGAGCCTTGGGATGTCTTCCTCATTGACGTCCGCAACCACGAGCAGGGGTTTCTGCTCCCCTACCCAGAAGAGGGCTGTTCCGAGATCTGCGACTTCTCCGACCTCACCGTCCTGACGAAGCACGAAACCATTGATGGGCGCGCGAATGATATAGCTGTCGAGCCGCGCCCTTTGACCAACCGCCAGAGCTTTCAACTGGTCGACCTCGCTGCTCGCCCGGTCGACCGACTGCTGCGCGGCGGTGTTCTTCTCCACCATCAGATTGTAGCGCCGCAATTCCTGCTCCGCCAGGGAAAGCCGTGCCTCGAGCTCGGCAAGCGCCGCTCTCGCCTCGCTGTCGTCGAGGCGGGCGAGAATGTCGCCCTTCTCGACGGAAGAGCCCTCGCAATTGCACTGCTCGACGATCCGTTCACGCACCAGCGGCGTCACCTTTGCCCAGGTGACGGGTTCAACGACCCCGCTTGCGTAGACGATTTCGGCCGCATTCCCGCGTGAGGGAGCGACCACGGATACCGGAACGGGCCGCCACACATACCAGGCCGCAAGACCGGCGACCGCAGCCAGAACCGCAACAACGGGAACCATACGCAGCGGTTTCACGCTTTTCTGCCTCGACATCGATCTCATTTCGAAGTTCGATATAGCATTAGACCGACCGTCGGTCTATAAAGGAATAATAAAAGCGCTATCGGTGCACGTCGCATCGATCTTCTGCCAGTCACGATCGTCCCAAGGAAAGAAACGAACGCCTTGATGCGGGTCAAAAAACAACCAGAAATCCGCTCCGCCGAACTGCTGGATTGTGCTCAGCGGCTCTTCTTTGCACATGGCTACGAAAATACGACTGTCAACGACATCATCCGTGAAGCGGGGGTGTCGAAGGGCGCCTTCTATCATTATTTTTCCTCGAAGGAGGCGCTGCTTGAGGCCTTCGCCGCCCGGCTCGCACGCGAAAGTCTGGAGGAACTTCAACCGATCCTCGACGACCCTGCGCTCGACGCCGTGGGCCGGCTGAACACGCTCTTTGCCGGGTCGCGGCGTCTGAAGGTCGAACTGGCACCGCAACTGCGCGCAATCTTCGACGTCATTTTCCGTCCGGAAAATATTGTCTTGTTCCACCGGATCGATCAGGCCGTCACCCGCATCGTCGCGCCGCTTTTGGCCGATATCCTGCGGCGGGGAACCGAGGAAGGCGTCTTCGACGCGCCGGATCCGAGAGCCTTCGCAGAAATGCTTCTGCAGTTTCGCCTTTCGCTCGGCGACGTGATGCACAATGCCCTGCTTTTGAGCAGACAGGGCAACGTCGAGCAGGCTGTCCGGATGCTCGATGACCGCCTCAGGCTCTATGGCATTGCCGTCGACCGTGTGCTGAAGCTGCCGGAAGGAACAATCGAGGTCGCCCAATCGGGTTTTGCCAGGGCCTTGCTCAAGGGCTCGCGATGATTAGGAAACAGATGTGGATGCCGGTCACGCTTGGGCCGTTGGAAGTTCATGCCGGCTGGGACGCCGGGCGGCAAAGGCGTGACCGTGCCGTCTTCATCGCCACGCCTTCTCATTCTTCTGTTCGTAGTCGCTGAATGCCTTCTTCAGGCCACCAAGCACCTCGGCAGCGGTTTCGAACATGGCTTTCAGCTGCGGCTCCTCAACCTTCTCGACGTCCTCGCGCAGGTGATCCATGATTTCCTGCAAGCGTTGCCGCATCTTCTGCGTGTGGTGACGCGGGTCACGATCTATTTGGCTGATCATTGGAATTCTCCTGTGGTTGAATTTCACACCCACCGCATCACGTTAGCGCGTTCCAGGTCTGTCTAACTCGATATCTCTACCCTCGGTTCCCAATAGCGATTTTTGAGAGCGGGTTTTAAGGCGCGAAATGGAACATCAGGAATGGCTTTCCGGACTGATCACGCTCCACGTTCTCCACCATGCGGCCGAGGGAGGCCTGTACGGCGAGGCGCGCGAGAGGCCGGGGCTGCTCGTGAAGTCGTTGCCGATGGCTAAACCGGATCTCGTTGACGACACCCGTCAAGGCACACATGACCCTGCCGGAGCTTTCGTTATGCGTCCAGTGTCGATACTTGGTCTCGGTAAACGGCATCGGGCTCACCGGCACGATGCCTTCCGGGAGACAATCGGAGAAGGTCGGTGCGAGTTTCGTCCGGCCGGCCTTTTTCCATGACTTGCAGGCTGTCTATCGGCAGACGCGGATGCTTTCCATGTGCCAACCGCCATCGTAGGCGTTGCGCACTCGACGATCCTCGAACCAGCAGCGTGGGGGAGGTGGCGCCGGTGGATCGATGTAACGCGGCCCGCTGTTGTTGACGATCGCTCCGCCAATGAGGCCACCGATCACTCCGGCAGCCAAACCGCCCGCAATAGCTGCGCCATTGTCATGATGGTGGCGCCTGCGCGGCGGAGGCGGTGGCGGATAGTCGTAGTGCGGCCGCCGGCGCCATTCCTGTGCTGACGCAGCGCCTGTCACCGCAAGGACGCTGGTTGCCGCCATAGCGACGATGAGCGTGGACATGATTAGCTTTTTCATTCTGTCTCCGTCGAGATTAGAGCCCAACCCCTGCGGAATACCCAAATGCCAGGTTTACGATTAACGGCTCATGAACGCCGAGCGCCTCTTCGGATAGCCTGCGATTCGGCATGAGACAGGTCGCAACCGGCTTTTGATACGGGTTTTGAGCCCGCCTGGACCGCCGCAGAAACCCGAGAATATTAATAGCCTGCTATTGAACACGTTTCGCGAAAGCCGAAAGAGCATTTTGTCAGCACAATCGGCCCTTCCCGCGCTTGGTGCTTTACTTCGTGTAAAGCGCCCTGGAGCGTTCGAGATGCTTCAGGACTGCCGCCTCGGCGCCATCGGCGTCGTTGGCTGCGAGCCGTTCGACGATCTCCTCGTGCTCCACCAGCGTAAACTTCTCCTTGCCGGTCCAGATGAGCATTTCCGTGTGATATTCCTTCAGCCATGCGAGCATTGCCTCGCTGACTGCGGCGAATATCGGATTGCCGGAAATCTGCGCAATCCGCGTATGAAATTGCATATCCGCAGCGATGAAGTCTTCTGCATGTCCTAGCGAGCGGCGCTGGCGCGCGATGATCGCGCGAAGATCGTCGATGTCATTTTGCCTTGCGCGCTGGGCGGCCTCCCGCGCCATGCCCCGCTCGAAGAAAATCCGGGCGCTCTTCAGGTATTCCAGAGAATCGGCTGATTGGGACAGCATGATCTTCGCCGTCAGATCGACCTGACGGAAGATCGACTGCGCCGTCAGTTGCAGCACCTTGGCTCGTTCGCCGTGGGAGATATTCACGAGCCCCTTGTTGGCAAGTGATTGCATCGCTTCGCGTATTGCAGGGCGCCCGACGCCGAAGCGCTCCATGAGCACGCGTTCGGACGGCATTTCGTCGCCCGGCTTCAACTCGCCCGACGTGATCATCCGCTCTAATCGATCAAACACCTCGTCAGAGAGTTTCCGACGGACAATTTGCTCGATTGCTGGGGTCATGGCGTCTCGCTGACTCAAATCTCCCCTCCCTTAACATCTTTACACTCCGACAACAAAGCACGCCGGTGAAAATCATATCGGGAAGATTTTCGTTGCAGAATGCGGAGTACTCATTATACCAGCAAATGAGTTGACGCCATGATAATCTCGCTGGCGGAAAGGAGACTGCGATTCATGATCACCCTCACCTACCGCATCGAGACGCCGGGCAGCATTGAGGCAATGGCGAACAAGATCGCCAGCGACCAGTCCACCGGCACATTCGTTCCAGTCCCGGGTGAGACGGAGGAACTTAAGGCGCGCGTCGCGGCACGCGTTCTGGCGATACAGCCGCTGGAGGATGCTGAGCGCCCGACTTGGCCGGAAGTCGCAACCGGCGTAGCGCGGCTAAAGCGCGCCGATGTCGATATCGCCTTTCCGCTCGATGCGATCGGCACCGATCTTTCCGCGCTGATGACGATTGCCATCGGCGGCGTCTATTCGATCAAGGGCATGACTGGCATCCGCGTCGTCGGCATGAAGTTGCCGGAGGCGTTCAAGGATGCGCATCCCGGCCCGCAATTCGGGATTGCCGGCAGCCGGCGCCTGACTGGCGTCGAGGGGCGCCCGATCATCGGCACGATCGTGAAGCCGGCCCTCGGCCTGCGGCCGCACGAAACGGCGGAGCTGACCGGTGAACTTATCGAGTCCGGCGTCGATTTCATCAAGGACGACGAGAAGCTGATGAGTCCGGCCTACTCGCCGCTCAAGGACCGCATAGCGGCGATCATGCCGCTGATCCTCGATCGCGAACAGAAGACCGGCAAGAAGGTGATGTATGCCTTCGGCATCTCGCATGCCGATCCCGACGAGATGATGCGCAACCACGATCTTGTCCTGAGGGCCGGCGGAAACTGCGCCGTCGTCAATATCAATTCGATCGGTTTCGGCGGCATGAGTTTCCTGCGCAAGCGGTCGCGGCTCGTGCTGCACGCCCATCGCAACGGCTGGGACATCCTCACCCGCCATCCAGGCGCGGGAATGGATTTCAAGGTCTACCAGCAGTTCTGGCGGCTGCTTGGCGTTGACCAGTTCCAGATCAACGGCATCCGGGTGAAATACTGGGAACCGGACGACAGTTTCGTCGAATCCTTCAAGGCAGTCAGCGCGCCGCTTTTCGATCCATCCGACCGTCCGCTTCCCGTCGCCGGGTCAGGTCAATGGGGCGGACAGGCACCGGAGACCTATCGGCGGACCGGACAGACGACCGACCTTCTCTACCTCTGCGGCGGCGGCATCGTCAGCCATCCGGGCGGGCCAGCGGCGGGCGTGCGCGCCGTCCAGCAGGCCTGGCAGGCCGCCGTCGCCGGCATTCCTCTGGACGAATATGCCAAGGATCATCCGGAGCTCGCCGCTTCGATCGCCAAGTTCAGCAACGGCAAGGCGGCGTGACGGCAATGAATGACCTTCTCGTCAGCTACTACGGCGATGATTTCACGGGCTCCACCGACGTGATGGAAGCCCTTGCCTCGAATGGAATTCCCACGGTGCTGTTCCTCGGCATCCCGCGGCCGGAGATGCTCGAGCGTTTTTCGGATTGCCTGGCGATCGGCATCGCCGGAACGAGCCGCAGCGAAAGCCCGGAATGGATGCAGCAACATCTTGCTCCGGCCTTCGAATGGTTGAAGGGGCTCAACGCGGCAATCTGTCATTATAAGGTCTGCTCCACGTTCGATTCCAGCCCGCGCACCGGCAGCATTGGCAAGGCGATCGAGATCGGTAAGGCGGTGTTTGCCCAGCCTTTCGCGCCCCTCATCGTCGGGGCACCGCAGCTCAAACGTTACACCGCCTTCGGCCATCTGTTCGCAGCCTATCAGGGCCGTGTCTTTCGCATCGACCGGCATCCCGTGATGAGCCTGCACCCCGTCACGCCGATGGGCGAGTCCGATCTTGCCCTTCATCTCGGCAGGCAGACCAGCCTGCCCGTCGCACTTGCGGACCTTGCGATGATCACCGCGCCGGATGCGAGCGCGCGGATCGACGATCTGGTGAGCGGAAACGCCGGCATCCTGCTGCTCGATGTCGACTCCGCAGAATCCCAGGCGGCGGCCGGCGAGCAGCTGTGGCGTCTCAAGAACAAAGGCGGCTTTTTCGTCGCCGGCTCATCCGGCGTCGAATACGCATTGCTGAGCGCCTGGCGGGCAACAGGCCTGGTCGGCGAAAACACGGAATTCGCATCGCCGGGCAAGGTCGATCGTCTCGCCGTCGTTTCCGGCAGCGTCTCTCCCACCACCGAACGGCAAATCCGGACTGCCCTTTCCGACGGCTTCGAGGGCATCGACCTTGATCCCCTTTCCCTTGCCGGAGAAAGCGCCGAGCGCGCGATCGAAGTGGCGGTGGCAGCCGGCATCGAAAAATTGAAGGCGGGCCGGAGCGTCCTTCTCCACACCGCGCTTGGTCCGTCCGCAGATCGCGGAACTGATATAGATCGCGTCCCCGGCGCCCGTCACCGGCTCGGGCAGGCGCTGGGTACGATCCTGCGCCGCCTCGTCGAAAGTGAGGGGCTAACCCGCGCCGTCATCGCCGGCGGCGATACGTCCAGCCACGCGCTCAAGGAGCTGCGTGTGGAAGCACTGACGACCCTTCTGCCCCTTCCCCAGACGCCCGGGTCGCCGCTCTGCGTCGCTCATGGCGGCTATTCGCCGACCAACGGACTGCAGATCGCGCTGAAGGGCGGCCAGGTCGGAAGTGACGGCTACTTCCCGCAGATCCGCGACGGAAGGAGGGCCTGAGATGACCTATCGGGTCGGGACCAGCTTCAAGATGACCAAGACGCTCGGCGAGGCGCTGAGCTTTGCCGGACACCTCGCCGCAGTGGTAGAGTGATTGACTCATCATACCAGTTGCGATATCAATGCTGAAAATCCCATGAGGTGAGAAAACATGACTGTAATTGCCCTTTTCGGCGCCGGCGGAAAAATGGGATACCGGCTTGCCAAGAATCTCAAAGATTCGCGTTTTGGCGTCCGTCATGTCGAGGTTAGCGACGCGGGCAAGGCACGCCTGAAAAACGACCTCGGTGTCGATTGCGTCTCAGCCGATGAAGCTCTCGATGTTGCAGAGGTTGTCATTCTTGCAGTTCCGGATACGGCGATCGGAAAGGTCGCAGCCGGTATCGCGGGCAAGCTGAAGCCGGGAACGATGGTCGTTGCGCTCGATGCGGCCGCACCTTTCGCTGGCCACCTGCCAAGGCGGGACGACCTTACCTTTTTCGTCACCCATCCCTGCCATCCGCCGATCTTCAACGACGAGACCGACATGAAGGCGAAGAAGGACCATTTCGGCGGTCTTTTCGCCAAGCAGCATATTGTCTCCGCCCTCATGCAAGGTCCGGAAAGCGCCTATGCGCTCGGCGAGGAGATAGCCAAGGTCATCTGGGCGCCGGTCATGCGCTCGCATCGCGTGACCGTCGAGCAGATGGCAATGCTGGAGCCCGGTCTTTCGGAAACCGTCTGCGCCTCTCTGCTCGTCGTCATGCGCCAGGCGATGGACGAGTGCATCGCCCGTGGCGTTCCGGCAGAAGCCGCACGCGACTTCCTGCTAGGCCACATGAACGTGCTGGGCGCCGTCATTTTCAAGGAAGTCGATGGTGTGTTTTCGGACGCCTGCAACAAGGCCATCGAGTTCGGCATCCCCGCGCTCATGCGCGACGACTGGAAGAACGTCTTCGAACCTCAGGAGATCGCCGAGAGCATTCGACGCATCACTTGATCGACCCCGGGACGGCGAGCCGTCCCCTCACCGCCCTAATGGGAAATAGGGCTTCATTGATAATCGGGAGGATAACATGAAATTTACTCGCAGACTGACACTTGCAGCCTTTGCCGGCGTCCTTGCATTGGGCGCGGCGATTCCGGCCTATTCCGCTGATTTGATCGCCATCATCACCCCGTCCCACGACAATCCGTTTTTCAAGGCGGAAGCCGTCGGCGCAGAAGCCAAGGCCAAGGAACTCGGCTACGACACGCTAGTTCTCGTCCATGACGACGACGCCAACAAGCAGTCGCAGCTGGTCGATACCGCAATCGGCCGCGGGGCCAAGGCGATCATCCTCGACAATGCCGGCTCGGAAGCATCGATCGCTGCGGTCCAGAAAGCCAAGGATGCAGGCGTTCCTTCTTTCTTGATCGACCGCGAAATCAACGCCACCGGCATCGCCGTCTCACAGATCGTCTCCAACAATTATCAGGGCGCGCAGCTCGGCGCCGAAGAGTTCGTCCGCCTGATGGGCGAAAAGGGTAACTACGTCGAGCTTCTCGGGCGCGAAGCCGACCTCAATGCCGGTATCCGCTCGAAGGGCTATCACGACGTCATCGACGAATATCCCGACATGAAGATGCTTGCCCAGCAGTCCGCAAATTGGAGCCAGACGGAGGGCTACTCCAAGATGGAAACCATCCTGCAGGCCAATCCTGACATCCAGGGCGTGATCGCCGGCAACGACACGATGGCCATGGGTGCGATCGCCGCTCTGCAGGCTGCCGGTCGAAAGGATGTGATCGTGGTCGGCTTCGACGGTTCGAACGACGTGCGCGACTCGATCAAGACAGACGGCATCAAGGCGACTGTCATGCAGCCGGCCTATGCCCAGGCGCAGATGGCCGTCGTCCAGGCCGACGCCTACATCAAGACCGGCAAAAAACCGGCTGAGGAAAAGCAATTGATGGACTGCGTGCTGATCACGTCCGACAACGCCCCCAAGCTCGAGACCTTCGCCCTGACCCAATAATTCTCCCAAGGGCTCAATGCGCAGGGCAGGGACACCATCCCTGCCCTGCAGCAATATTCAATGATGGAGTGCGTTTAATGCTGCAGATGCGAGCCGCCACAATTTTGCTTGCCTGTACGCTGGCGATGTCCGGCTGCAAATTCGTGAAAACCGCTGACGAGCAGCAGCAAGCCGCCAAGCAAGCCTTCGATCCGGACAGCATGGTGGCCGCAATCTGGGATTCAAAGGTCATCCCCTATCTCAACGAGCGTGCCGGCAGCTTCCAGGATGTCACGGCCCTTTCAGGGAGTGACCTCGACGCGGCAGCCGCGAAATATGGCCATAAGGAAAAGCAGGGCAATGCCCCCTGGACCTTCGCCGCCAAGGTGGACGGCATGATCGTCGCCGAGGAGACAAAATCGCGGGCTGCCTATGTCGACGTCGATGTCGACGGCGATTCTAAGGCTGATGTGCGGGTCTCGATCGGTCCGGCGATCCGCGGCACTGCGCTGCGTGACAGCCTGAATTTCGTAAATTTCAACGAGTTCAAGAACCAGATCGCATGGGCGCAATACGGAAAATCGTTCAACACCCATGTCAACAGTACCCTGCTCGATAAACTGCCGCGCCAGGGCCTGAGGGGCAAAAAACTCGCCGCCGTCGGCGCCTATCCGCTGCCCACCGGCGGTCAACTGCCGCAGTTCGTGCCTGCTACAATCACCATCGGGAGCTGAGCAATGTCCGAAATCGACGATGGCGATGTCATTCTTGAGCTTCGCGACATCACCAAAGCCTATTCCGGCATTGTCGCCGTCAAGAAGGCGAATTTGAAGCTTCGTCGCGGTGCAGTAAACGTGCTGGTCGGCGAGAATGGCGCTGGCAAATCGACCCTGATGCGCATCATCGCCGGTGTTGAGCGTCCAACCCTCGGCGAAATCTGGATGGACGGGGAGCGCATCCATCTCGACAGCCCGGCAGATGCCGTACGCCACGGCATCGGCATCGTCTTCCAGGAGCTCAACCTGTTCGGCAACCTGTCGGTCGCCGAGAACATCTTTGCGACCCGCGAACTGACGCGCGGCATCCGCGGTATCGACCATCGGGCGCAGGTCGCAAAAGCCAATGAATTCCTGAACCGGGTCGAAGCCGGCATCTCCGCCGGCACGCTTGCGGAAGACTTGCCGATCGGCCAGCAGCAACTCGTCGAGATCGCCCGCGCCGTCTCGCTCAATACCCGTATCCTGATCATGGACGAGCCGACCTCGGCCTTGAGCGCCGCCGAAGTCGACATCCTGTTCCGGGTGATCCGGGAGCTCAAGGCGCAAGGGGTGGCGATCGTCTACATTTCGCACCGGCTTGAGGAGCTGATGACCATCGGCGACTACATCACGGTGCTAAAGGACGGTCAGATCACCGGGCACGCCATGGTGAAGGATATCGATACGCGCTGGATCGTACACTCGATGATCGGCTCAGATGCCAAGGATTTCGCCAAGCAGATCGGCCACACCGTAGGCGAAGAAGTGCTCCGCACCGAGGAGATCTGCCTGCCGCGCCTGCATGGCGGCTTTGCCGTCGATCACGTATCGCTTTCAATTAGGAAAGGCGAGATCCTCGGCATCTACGGCCTGATGGGGGCCGGCCGCAGCGAGTTCTTCGAATGCATCATGGGCCGCCACGAACACTGCACCGGCAGGATCTTTCTCGACGGCAAGGAGCTGAAGGCGCGGGATACGACCCGCCGCATCCAGCTTGGACTGGCCCTGATCCCCGAGGACCGGCAGCGCGAGGGCCTGGTGCAGTCCATGTCGATCGCCGACAACCTGACCATGGCGAGCCTCGGCCAGTTCGTCAAAGCCGGCTTCCACATCGATCTCGGCCGCGAGAGGAAAGCGATCGCAGATGCGATCCGCAATCTTTCGATCAAGGCCAGGAATCCCGATTTCGAAGTCACCTCCATGTCCGGCGGCAACCAGCAGAAGGTCGTCATCGGCAAGGCGCTAATGACAGGCCCGAAAGTCCTGTTAATGGACGAACCGTCGCGCGGCATTGACGTCGGTGCCAAAGCCGATGTCTTCCGCACCATGCGGCGGCTCGCCGGCGAAGGGCTCGCAATCCTGTTTTCGACCTCCGATCTCGAAGAAGTCATGGCGCTCTCGGACCGCATCGCAGTGATGAGCAACGGACGTCTCGTCACCATCCTCGACCGCAAGGAGGCGACCGAGGAGGCAATTGTCGCCGCTTCCGCCGAGGGGCATAAAATAAGAAGGAACCATGCGTGATGACGACAGCAACCCAAATTGCCGCCGCCGAAGACCCCAACAGCGGATCCTTCCTGCTTACGTTGATGAAGCTGCGCACCTTCATCGCGCTTTTTGCGGTCATCATCTTCTTTTCGATCTTCGCGCCGAACTTCCTGTCGACCGCGAACATGATCCTGATGTCGAAGCATGCGACGCAGAACGCGTTTCTGGCGATCGGCATGACTTTCGTTATCATCACCGGCGGCATCGACCTTTCGGTCGGCTCGATCGTCGGCCTGTGCGGCATGGTGGCGGGCGGCCTGATCCTTTACGGGATCGAACTGCCGATCGGCTACACGGTCTATTTCAACATCCTCGAAGTGATGATCATCGTCATGACTGTCGGCATCGTCATCGGCGCCATCAACGGTCTGCTGATTACCCGGCTGAACGTTGCGCCGTTTATTGCCACCCTCGGCACACTCTATGTGGCGCGCGGCATGGCGCTTCTTTATTCAGATGGCCAGACGCTGCCGAATCTCGCCGGCAAGGAGGAACTTGGCAATCAGGGCTTCAGCTATCTCGGTTCAGGCAGCATTCTGGGCCTGCCGGTTTCGGTCTGGATGCTGATCGTCGTGGCGCTGGCGGCGGCCTATTTCGCCCGCTACGTGCCGCTCGGCCGGCATATCTTCGCCGTCGGCGGAAATGAGCGCGCCGCCCGCATGTCGGGCATCCGCGTCAACCGCGTGAAGATGTTCGTCTATATGTTCTCCGGCTTCTGCGCAGCACTGGTCGGCCTCGTCATCTCCTCGGAGCTGATGGCCTCTCATCCGGCGACCGGCACGAACCTCGAGCTCAACGCGATTGCCGCAGCCGTGCTCGGCGGCACCTCGATGTCAGGCGGCCGCGGCACGATCGGCGGCACGATCATCGGCGCTTTCGTGATCGGCATTCTCTCCGACGGCCTTGTCATGATGGGCGTAAGCTCCTTCTGGCAGATGGTCATCAAGGGACTCGTTATCATCATCGCGGTCGTCGTCGATCAGGCGCAGCGCCGCCTGCAGCAGCGCGTGAGCCTCATGCAGATGGCAAAGGCAGGTTGAGAATGACGGAATTGAAGGGAGCCCTGATCGGCTGCGGCTTTTTCGCGGTCAATCAGATGCATGCGTGGAACGATGTAAAGGGCGCGAGGATCGCAGCAATCTGCGACCGGGATTCCGAACGGCTGAAGATCGTCGGCGAACAGTTCGGCATCACGCGCCGCTACTGCGATGCCTCGCAACTCTTTGCCGACGGCGGCTTCGATTTCGTCGACATCGCGACGACCGTGCAGAGCCATCACCCGCTGGTCGAGATGGCGGCCCGCCACAAGGTTCCCGTCATTTGCCAGAAGCCGTTCGCCACGACGCTGGCGGATGCCAAGGCCATGGTGAAGGCATGCCGGGATGCCGGCGTGCCGCTCATGGTGCACGAGAATTTCCGCTGGCAGACACCGATCCAGGCCGTCAGGAGGGCTCTCGATGCGGGCGCAATCGGCGAACCCTTCTGGGGCCGTTTCTCCTTCCGTTCGGCCTATGACGTCTTTTCCGGCCAGCCCTATCTTGCCGCCGGCGAGCGCTTCATTATCGAAGACCTCGGAATCCACACGCTCGATATTGCTCGCTTCATTCTCGGTGACGTCGCGGCTTTGACCGCGCGTACCAGGCGCGTCAATCCGAACATCAGGGGCGAGGATGTTGCAACTATCCTCCTTGATCACCAAAGCGGGGCAACGTCGGTTGTCGACGTCAGCTACGCGACCAGGCTTGCGACCGAGCCTTTCCCCGAGACATTGATCGAGCTGGACGGGTCGCACGGAACGATCCGCCTCTCGCAGGGCTACCGGCTGGAGGTGACTGACGCCCAGGGCACGAAAGTCACCGATGTCTCGCCCAGGCTGCTGTCCTGGGCGTCGCGCCCCTGGCACAACATCCAGGAAAGTGTCTTCGCCATTCAGCAGCACTGGACGGATCGGCTGGCCGCCGGCGAGGCGCCCTCGACCTCGGGCGCCGATAATCTGAAGACCTTCGCTCTGGTGGAAGCCGCCTATGACAGTGCCGCGACGGGCAAAACCATCGATATCGGAGCGATGCTTCGATGAAACCGGAGCCCTTCCTGCTCTACGGCACGCGCGAGGCGGAGGAGCCACCGGTTCACCTTTCGGCGGGCAAGCTGTCGGCCCACCTTGCACATGGCAATCTTCGCACGGTCGCCTATGACGGCGTGGAGGTGCTTCGGGCTGTTTCCTATCTGGTGCGCGACCGCGACTGGGGCACCTACCATCCGACGATCGAAGACGTAAAGATCGAGCAGCAGGACGGCAGCTTCGCTGTTGCGTATCGGGCCCGCTGCAACGGGCCAGAGGCGACGGAACTCGCCGTTGATGTCCGCATTTACGCGTCGCGCCATGATCTCGTCTTCGAGGCGGAGGCGATCTCAAAGACAGGGTTTGAGACCAATCGATGCGGTTTCTGTATCCTTCATCCGATCGTCGGCGTGGCCGGAACGCCGGTCACAGTCGAACATGTCGACGGACAGCGCGAGGAGACGCGCTTTCCCGATCTCATCGATCCGTGGCAGCCCTTCAAGGACATGCGGGCCATCACCCATACCGTCCTGCCGAGGGTCATGGCGGAATGCCGGATGGAAGGCGATACATTCGAGATGGAAGACCAGCGCAATTGGTCGGATGCCTCCTACAAGACCTATGTCCGCCCACTTGCCCTTCCCTGGCCCTATGAGATTGCAGCCGGTGAACCAGTCAGACAACGGATCGTGCTGACGATCGACGACAGGCGCTGCGGCGAGACTTCATGGGCGCGAAACGACCGGCGCTCGATAAAGATCGAGAGAGGGCAGAACCGGGGTGTCATGCCTTCGATCGGTCTGATCGTCACGCCGGAAGAAACCGCCTCGACGCTTGCTGCACGGGCAGTCCTTGCGGACATCAAACCGCAAGAACTGCTCTTTCATTTCGACCCGATTGCCGGGCATGGCATTGAAGCGCTGCAGGGCTTTGCCGCTGTCACGAAGCTGCATGCCGGCAAGTCGACCCTCGAGATAGCCCTGCCCTGCAAGCAATCGCCCGCGAGCGAAGCGGCCGACATAGCGCAGCAGATTAAGATGGCCGGGTTCCGGCCGGATGCGATTGCAATCTCGCCTTCCGTTGACCGGCAATCGACGCCGCCCGGCAGCAAATGGCCGGAATGCCCGCCGCTCGAGGATATTTATGCCGCCGCCTGCGCGGCCTTCCCCGGCATCCGGCTCGGTGGCGGCATGCTGAGCTATTTCACCGAACTCAACCGCAAGCGTGTTCCGGCAGTTGCGCTGGGTTTCATCACCCACTGCACCAATCCCATCGTCCACGCGGCCGACGACCTGAGCGTCATGCAAACGCTGGAAGCGCTACCCTTCATCACCCGCTCCGTTCGGTCGATCTACGGCGACATGCCCTACCGTATCGGCCCATCCACCATTCCGATGCGGCAAAATCCATACGGCAGCCGCACGATGGATAATCCGGCCGGCAGCCGCATTCCGATGGCCAACACGGACCCGCGGCATAATGGGTTGTTCAGCGAAGCGTTCGCCATGGCTTACGCAATCCAACTGCTCGGTGCTCATTTGGAATGCCTGACGTTGTCGGCCCTCACCGGGTCCTTCGGCCTCATCGCCGGTAGAGACGAGCCGGTCGCCGACGGCGGCAAACGCCCCGTCTTCAATACGGTCAAGTCACTGGCGGCACTTGCCGGAAGCAAATGGCAGGCGTGCGCCTCTTCGGCGCCATCGGAGGTGCTGGCTTTCATCGCCGAACCGGCGTCTGCAAAGATACTCCATCTCGTCAACATAACGGCGGAAGAACAGCAGATCGATCTCAGCCCGTTCCAGCTGCAGAAGGGCTTAAGCGGCAGTTTTCTGAAAATAGGGCCGTATGCTATCGAACGTATCGAACTGGCGGATTGAAGTCCGGCAAGGTCCCGGCAGATGCACCCGAAATCGGCACAGCAGTTAGGAGGTTCGTCTTCTTTGCACGAACTCAAACTTGCGGGGATCGATATCTGCGAAGGCGGCCAAAGCGAAAGCTATCTGCCGCCGCTGCCCGAACCATCATCATTTCCCCGATCGTTTCATGCGTCAAAAGACCGACAAGATGATCAGCACCGTCCACGACGGCGATGGCCGGCACATTTCCCTGCTGCATCAATCGTAGGCTGTTTTCCAGGCTTTTCCGATGATGGATCCTTGGAATGTCGGTACGCATCGCGCTTGCGACCGGCGTGTCCGGACCTTTGTCCTTCAAGGCGCGGATCATGTCGTCGCGCGTCAGCAGACCCTCAAAACGGCCGGCGGAATCGGTCACCGGGAACTCGCGTTGCGTTGTCGCAAGCAGCATTTCGATCGCCTCGTCGATACTCGCAGAGCGATCGAGCTTTGCGAATTTTGTGATCATCACGTCGCTGATCAGAACGCTGCCGGAGACCTCGCGGATCTGCGCGTTCTGCGCTTCCGCCGCTGCGGCGAGATAGACGAAGATGGCGATGAAAATCAGCAGCGGATTGTAAAAAAGGCCGACGAAGCCGAAGACGAAGGCAAGCCCCTGGCCGATCGTCGCTGCGATCTGCGTAGCACGCGACCAGGTGAAGCGGGAGGCCAGAGCGGCACGCAGCACCCGGCCTCCGTCCATCGGAAAGGCGGGGATCATGTTGAAGAGCACGAGGAAGATGTTGACGCCGGCAAGCCTCGCCAGAAAACCGGCCTCGGGATCCTCGACCTCGGCCATTTGCTCGATTCCCATCGACGCGCCGAGCAGGAGAACGATCAGCACCGCGATCGCCACGTTGACCAGCGGACCGGCGATGGCAATCAGTAATTCCTGATGAGGCTCGTCTGGCATGCGTTCAAGGCGGGCGACGCCACCGATCGGCAGTAACGTGATATCGGGTGTCTTGATCCCGAAATAGCGCGCAACGGCAATATGGCCGAATTCGTGCAGCACGACGCAGGCAAACACGGCCATGATGAAGGCAATGCCCTCCCACGCCGCCGATGTGCCGCCGACGCGGTAATGCATCAGCCAGATCCAGACGAGCAGGAGCGCGAAGGTAACGTGCACGCGTAGAGCCGTACCGGCGATCGTCCCGATTTTGAAGGACCAACCCATTGCTCATCCCCTTCCGCGTTGCGAAGATTGGTCCGATTTGGACGGCATCAGATTGCCTATTTCCATCGGAAAAGGAAATATGATTGTCGATGTCTTCTCGCTGGCGATCACGTTCAACGTGCTCAAATAACGAAGCTGCATCGCCTCCGGCTGCCTGGCGAGTATTTCAGCTGCTTCAAGCAGCTTTGCTGCGGCCTGCTGCTCGCCTTCCGCATTGATTACCTTGGCGCGCCGCTCGCGCTCGGCTTCCGCCTGCCGGGCGATCGCGCGGATCATGGATTCGTTGATGTCGACATGCTTGATCTCGACATTGGCAACCTTGATGCCCCATGCATCGGTCTGGGCGTCCAGGATTTCCTGAATGTCGCTGTTGAGCTTGTCGCGTTCCGCCAGCATCTCGTCAAGATCGTGCTTGCCGAGAACCGAGCGCAGTGTCGTCTGAGCGAGCTGGCTCGTCGCCATCATGAAGTCCTCGACCTGTATCGTCGATCTCTCTGGGTCGATGACCCTGAAATAGATGACGGCGCTGACGCGGACAGAGACGTTGTCATGCGAAATGACGTCCTGACCCGGCACATCGAGCACCCGCGTGCGCAGATCGACGCGTACCATTTGCTGGACATAGGGGATGAGCAGGATCAATCCAGGACCCTTGACGCCGGTGAAGCGGCCAAGCGTGAAAACGACACCCCGCTCGTATTCCCGTAGGATTTTGATCGCGGATGCGATCACGAGGAGCAAAATAAGGATGATCACAAGATAGAAGGCGAACTCTGCAAACATGCCCATGACGTTTCCTCCTGCTTTCTGAAAACCCGCTAAGTCTCCTGCGCATAGCGGGCGACTTCCAACGTCAACCCGTTTCGGCCGGTTACCTTAACGCCATCACCGACGACGAGCGGCTCGGTCGAAACTGCCTTCCAGCGTTCGCCATGTGCGATGACATAGCCTGAAGTGCCCGTCCAACTTTCGACTTTGCCCGAAATACCGACCATCTGCTCGGTTCCAGTGCTGACTTTACGCCGGTGCGAAACGATAGCGAGCCGGGCAACGATGAGACTGAGCGCGAGACAGGCGATGGCGATGGCGGCCAGCATGGACGAGGAAACCTCAAGGTCCGGGATGTCAGTATCGAACAGAAGAGCTGCACCAAGCACAAGCGCGATCCCTCCGCTGATGCCGAGGGCGCCAAAAGAAGGTGCATGCGCCTCGGCTACTGTCAGCCCCGCGCCAAGGGCGATCAGTCCGACGCCTGCATAACTCACAGGCAGCAATGCCAGGGCGTAGAGTCCGAGCAGCAGGCAGATACCCCCGATCGTGCCGGGAACCAATGTGCCTGGGGCGAGAAATTCGAAGATCAGCCCGTATATGCCGACCATCAGGAGAATGAGTGCAATGTTCGGATCGGTAATCACCGAAAGCAGGCGCGTCCGCCAATCCGGTTCGAACTCCTGAACGACAAGACCGGAGCTATCGAGCCGGACATCCGTTTGACCGACCCGCACCGTACGCCCTTGGACCTGCCTCAGGAGATCCTCGATGGTGACTGCCGTGAAATCGATGACGTGCTCGCGTGCAGCGGCGGCCGATGAAAGACTGGCGGCCTCGCGCACGGCTTTTTCGGCCCAATCCGCATTGCGATTGCGCAATTCCGCAAGGCCGCGGATGTAGGCCACCGCATCATTGACGGCTTTTGCCTCGCTGGCATTGCGGGGCGACTGCCGTTGCGTGCCGCCCGGTTCATCCGGATTGTCTTTGTCGGGTTCCCTGTCTTCATCGAAAGTGCCACCTCCAAGTGCGATCGGTGTCGCTGCTCCGAGATTGGTGCCTGGCGCCATCGCTGCAATGTGGCTGGCGTAAAGAATATAGGTACCGGCACTTGCCGCGCGTGCGCCGCTCGGCGCCACGAAACCAGCCACGGGTACGGGCGAGGCTATGATCGCGCGTATGATGTCCCGCATCGAGGTGTCGAGACCGCCCGGCGTGTCCATCTGCAGGACGATCAGGCTCGCATTCCGTTCACTGGCATGCTGAAGGCCACTTTTCACATAGTCGGCCGTCGCCGGCCCGACGGCCCCGTTTAACTTCAGAACTATGGCCACGCGCTCTGCTGCAAATGCGGAAACTGTGAGACTCGAAGCGGAAATCAGGATCAACAGCAAGGTGATGATTGGCGGCATTCGCCGCCGAACCCTTAAGTACCAAGGTAGCATCCACCGGATATTCATCCTATGGAATATATGGCAGGCTCGCCAAACTGTAAGACAAAGCCTGCCAACTTGGGTTCTTCCGCGGTCAGGACCTGGAACTTTTACGCCGTGGCATCAATTAGGTCCTGGAGGATGCAATAGCCGAATTCACACGCGGAGGTTCGATGGCAAACAACAACGTCCGAAGGCAACAGGCATGCGGCCAGGCTGCTGAAGATTCCTGCGATGTCGGAGAAAGAAAACACATCCTCGGTCATGGCTGCGGCCATAGCCGGCTTCATCCTTGGCAATTTATACACAAACCGATGAATTCGCCGCACATCTTTCGGTGCAGCTTATGATCTACTTTACCAGCGATACCCACTTTGGTGATCCGCGTATCCTTCGCATCGACAGGCGGCCTTTCCCTGACCTGGCCGACCACGACGTCACCTTGATCCGTTACTGGAATGCGACGGTCGGGCCAGACGACGAGGTATGGCACCTTGGCGATTTCATGTCGTCACGCGCAGGGAATGCCGATCAGTTGCTGTCAGTGCTCAACGGAAAAAAACATCTGATTATCGGCAACAGCGATCCAGCGGAAGTGATCAAAGCGTCCGGCTGGGCAAGCACGCAGCACTATGTCGAGCTTGCGATCGGCGATCAGTTGTTGATCCTCTGTCATTATCCCTTCAGAACTTGGAACAAGATGGGCAGGAAATCAATCAACCTTCATGGCCATTCGCATGGCAAGCTCAAACCGCTTCCGTACCAATATGACGTCGGTGTCGATGCCCACGGCCTGCGGCCGGTCGAATTGGCAGAAATCCTGGCATCGCGCCGCAAGACGTCAGTGGCTGACTGAAGTGTCGCGAATTGGCTGACCTCAGGCTTTCAAGCCTCAAGCGCGAGGGTCTCGCAGATGGACGCGCCGGGTTCGGCTTACTGATCCCGAGCGGGAGCACTCACGGAAATTAAGGCGCGAATTTACCGATCTGCCCCCAGGAACAATGCTCTCAGGAAAGATCCCGGACTGGACCGCGAGATATGACCAGCGAAAAAACAAATGCAAAAAACAAACTCCGCATAAGGCCGAAGGCATGGCCCAGCTCATCGCCAGATCAAAAACGGTATCAGAGACGCCTGGGCGACAATTTGGATGCGGTGATCAACTACGACGATGTGCAACTGATGGGACCGAGATCGCCTACGTTTGAGTGCCGTCTCGAATCGCCCGCATCGCCGGGCGCACCTTCGAAGCCTCGAAAGCCTCGAGAGTTTGCTTTGCTCTGAGTTCCCAGGTCTTTGAGCCTTGCCTGCGAGCGAACGCTATTGACCTCCGAAGCGCTGCTTGGGCCCCCCAGCCCTCCTCGGAAGTCTGTGCGTTCAGTTCGCCCTGCAGACGTAGGAGCTCGGCTGTAAAGTAGTGCTCCCCCGTCTTTTCCGCGAGAGCTAGAGCCTGCTCCACCGTAGCAGATGCATCCGGAATCCGACCCAGCCTCAAATAGCTCTCCGCTAGAATCCCGAGGTAACAGGTCTTGTCGATCTCTTGCTCACCCATGTTGTCGCAGATGTGGCGCATCTGATCGAGGCCCGACGCATCCTGACGAGTAACGACGAGCATCCAGCCATGGAAGAAAGAAGCCATGTTGAGCCAAAGTTGGAAGCCGTTCTTTCTCGCCAGCGGCATTAACTCATCGATCATTCTCTCCAACATTGTCGCGTCATGCCGAAGGGCCATGAGGATACAGCCGTTCCCAAGACAGGCCGCCAGGCGGTAGTCCGTTTGCTGACGGGCCTGCTCTTCAGCCTCCAGGAACATCGCCAATGCCGATTGCTCCTCACCAAGAAGCTGCAACGTCCATGAAAGGTAAATCATGGCCATGCTCGGGAAGTCACTTCCCACCTCGTCGGCGGCCTGCCTATATGCCAGTGCTTCTTCAAGGTAGGAGCGTGCCTCCTTAAATCGACCCTGCGAGAACGAGCACATGCCCAAGAACTGCATGCCGAGAACAAGAGCCCTCGTGCTTGCCTGCTTTTGACCCATGTCCAACAGTTGGTTGCTTGCCCACTCAGCGTCGGTGAAACGCGCAGAATTGAACGCTATACCAAAGAGGCCATCCAGCGCTCGGATTGCCGCCTCCGCGTCGCCTAAGGCTTCGCTCAGCCGCATGACGTTGCGGTAGGCGGTGCTTCCTTCATCGGTCATGTAACCATATGCTGCGTACAGCACGTCCCCGCGTTCCAGTTCCAGCCTAAGCTCCTTTCGGTCCCGATGGCTGGACGGTGAAAGCTTGCGGACGCATTCGAGCCCTTTCGCAAACATATTGGCCGACTCCACTTTTGCCCACGTCGACCCCACTTTGATGCCGGCCGCCAACCAGTGATCGGCGGCCCGTTCGAACTCCCCCGCCTCGTCGAGATGTTGCGCCAGCACTTCCGGGTGCTCATTTCCAATGTGCGGCTCCGTTTTCTCCATCGCGTCGACGACAAGTGCGTGAAGCTGGCGTCGCCTATCCCGCAGCAACGCCCCGCATGCCGCCTCTTGGAGCAGCGCATGAGTGAACGTGTATCTCGGCCACTCGGAGAAAGGCTGGGGTGACACCAGGCCAACTTCGGTCAGGCGCTGCAATTGTGGCTTCAAATTGTCGAGGGAAACATCCGCGATCCGTGCAAGCATTCTTATGTCGAACTCGCGGCCGATCACCGCCGCGATCTGCGCGATCACCTTTCCTTCTCCAAGCTTATCAAGTCTGGAAAGCAACGCCGATTGCAAGGTATTGGGAACCTCTATGGGACCATCTTTCGCCCTGCGTGATCGGCCATCAGACGAGGCCGTCAGCTCAACAGCAGACTTTGCAAGCTCCTCCACATAGAGGGGTACCCCTTCTGACTTCCTCAGCAAGGACCGGGTGACCTCTGAGGTGAGTTTGACGCCTATGGCCACGTTTTCAATGAGGGCGTTGGCCTCATCGCGTGTAAGCCGTCCGACCTTCATATGCTCGATGTTCGGTAGCCGATCGGGAATTTTCCAGGCGTCCTCCCGCGAGGTTATTACTACGAGGGCGGGGAAATCTCGTACGTCCTGCAGAAGCATATTAAGAAGGCTGCTTGAGGAAGGGTCTATCCACTGCTCGTCTTCGATCGCAAGCAACAAGGGACCCGACTTGGCAACGTGGCGCAACCACTCCACGAAGACCCTGCGGACGATCGCCTGCTGCTCGGTCGAGGTGCGTTCAGAGGGTGGATAATCCACCTGCTCGACCGTCAATAACCGGGCAAAGATAGGAAAGGAGTCCGACAGAGGCGCGTTACTGAGCGACAGGACCGCCTCAAGTTTCCTTGTTGCGATGGACGAGGGTTCACTGGCAGATATGCCGGCTTCTTGTCTTAGAAGCTGTAGAAAGGGAAAGAGAGTACTGTGGGAATATGCAGGGGAACACTGCGCAATCAACGTCTTCGCCGCGGGGACTCTTTGCACCACCTCGAACAGGATTCGCGATTTGCCGATTCCTGGCTCACCGCTTAGAAGGAGCCATCGCCCGCAATCTTCATCGGCCACCTTTCGCCAGAGAGCAAGAACTCTTTCAATCTCACTCGTGCGACCAACGAGTCGTGTCAGCCGAGTCTTGCTAAACCTCCTGCCGCGAGACAGAGCCTTGTTGGCACGCCAAATACGGACCGGGTCAGCGAAGCCTTTCAAAGTCCTCGCGCCGAGATCTTGAAATTCAAATGCGCGGCACGCGGATGCGTATGTGCTTTGGTCAAGGAGAATCGTCTGCGGATCCGCGATCGCCTCAAGCCGTTGAGCCAAATTGGGCACGGGTCCGAAGGCTACAGTGGATACGCCCGCTGGCGCGCCCTCGATGTCGCCCACGACCACAAGACCGCTGGCAATTCCGATCCGCACACGCGGCCGGGAATGGTCGGGTGCTTCGATCTGAGGAACCGCAAGGAGAAGGTCGAATGCGAGCTCAAGTGCGCGCTCCGCATCGTCCTCTTCGGCGATTGGATAGCCAAACAGAACCTGGAAGGCGTCGCCGATATAGTTTGCAACAAAGCCGCCGTGTGACCTGGCGAGCCCGCCGCACCGATTAAGGTATCTCTGGGTAAAATCACTGAAATCCTCGGGATCCAGACGTGCGGCATAGCCTGTGGAACCGACCATGTCGCAGAACAAAATTGTCAACCGGCGACGCTCTGGCTGATTTCTCAAAGCCCTGGCCTCAGGCGGTCTGCCCATGGCCGCGACTGCCGCCAGCAATTTTCGCCGAGGACCCACCGGAATTCGCATCTCACGCAGATCTTTGTCCGTGAGCAACCTCAGGCTGTCGAAATCGACCTGGGCTCGCGCGAAAGCCGGCGCAAGATGCGCAAGCCCTGCATCCGCCAGCCATTTTTCGACGTCGCTCATTGTGGTTCCTTCACGGCCGGTGAAGGCCCGCTACCTCAACTTGCGCTTTTGTTTCGTTAAGGCTACAGTAGGAATGCGGAATATCCAATAGATCGTTGTTCAGCATTTTGACCCCAATGCCCCCGCAGCGGCGCGATGCGGGCAGCTGATGCGAATCCTTATTGGGGCAAAGATTAATAATACCATCTGTGCCAACAGCTTTTCAAATCGAGACCCGTCAGGAGTTCTTAGATCGGTACTCCGATGAACAATTTAGCCAAATGCACGCTTTTTACGCTATTGTTGCGCTCGGCGGTCCCATTGGTGTTTTTGCCCAGGACTGTCCGCCGATTCCGATGAAGCCGCCCCTTTGTTCCGAGATGATAGGGTGAAACAGTGCAACATTTGGGAGAGGGCATTCGCATGACTCAAGCGCCCGTGAAATCCAAAAAAGCTCCGGCGAAGCCGGCAACCGCCGCCGCGAAGACCAGGACCCCAAAGACGAATGTGGCTTCCCCCACGCCCGCCGGGACGGTGGACTCGTGGGAGGACGATGCTGAACCGGCCGTGGCCCTGACCGTGCCGACACCAGATCTTTCGAAGACCCCCCTCGCCTTCTCGTTCCCAGCGCAGGGCCCGGCGCCCGCCGCCTACGCCCACGGGACGTCTCAGTTCCGCTACTGGGCCACAGCGGCCGCGTTGAGGCGCGGCGCCGACTATTGGGCCAAGCGGGTTCCGCTGACACAATGGTACGGGGGCCCCAGCCTCAAGGTCGTGCTCGACAAGGGATTCGACCTCGACGCCAACTACGACCGGGCTGCGTTGAACTTCTTCCACGGTCCGGGGGTGACGGGAACGGTGTTCACCTGCGAGAGTCCCGACTTAAGCTGTCACGAGATGGGACACGCCGTGCTTGACGCGTTCAAGCCGGGGCTGTGGGGCGCCGCCAGCCAGGAGGCTGCGGCCTTTCACGAGTCCTTCGGCGACATCAGCGCCTTGATGTCGGCCATCCAGATCCCGTCGCTGCGGACCGCGATCCTCACCGTCACGGGCGGGAACCTGTACACCAAGTCGCGTCTCTCGAGGCTCGCGGAGCAGCTCGGAAGCGCTCTCCGCGCCCAGGATCCCGACCTGGCCGAGGCGGACTGCCTGCGCAATGCGGTCAACTCGTTCAACTACCAGGATCCGACGACGCTCCCGAGCATGGCCCCCATGTCGCAGCTCTCTTCGGAGCCGCACTCCTTCTCGCGTATTTTCACTGGCGCCTTCTTCGAGATCCTCGGAGCCTCGCTCGCCGCGAAGGCGGCCAAGCCGGGGGCCCCGACCGAGGCGGAGCTGCATGCCGTCGCCGACGAACTCGCCGGATTTCTCGTGCAGGGAGTCAAGTGGTCGCCGATCGTCGCTAACTGGTACGCCCACGTCGCGGCGTGCATGGTGATCGCGGCGCAGGCGGACACAACCTACTCGTCGATCGCCAAGGGCGTGTTCGTGGGGAGAAACATCCTTTCCCTGCAATCCGCATCCTCGCTCCCGATGATATCCCAGGTCAAGTCCCTCGCCGCGGCGGCGAGACCGGCCGCGGCCGCGGAAAAGCCCGTGCCGATGGTGGGGCTGTCGGCGTCCCACTACGGCATCGACGGCGTGCTCTTCGTGGAGGCAACGGCCGAGCCGCGCAAGTTTCTCGTGACGGCCGCCGGCTTCAACGCTGAGCCGGTCGCCCCCCCGAGCGGAACTGCGGCGGCCAAGGCCTTCGTCGACGACCTCTTCATGCGTGGCCGCGTCGACTATGGCGCGGTCGTCGACCCGGAACACCGGCTGGCGCGCGACCGCAAGGTCAAGACGCACGCGCTGGTCAAAGTCGACGGGGGCGCGCGTCTTGAGCGCCGACTTTTCAACTGCGGCCTTTGTGCACGCGGCGTCAGCTACTAGAAAGGAAACGCTGCAGTGACGCAGAAGGAAATCCCGCTTGACCCTGACGTCGTCGTCCCCAATGACGAGCCATCCAAGGCGTTCGTCAGGGGACTCGTCGAGCGGGGAGAAGCGGTGTCGCCCACACCCGACGGCAAGCTTCCCCCGCGCGCTACCCACGTTATCGTCGGCACGACCAGCGAAGGCCTGCCGATCGTGAAGCGGATGCGCTTCAGCGCGTTCTAGCTGCACCGACGGCGGCCACAACTCAGACCGTCGCACCTCACCGCCCATTACAAGGCGAAAGCGCTGTCCGTGGAGCCGAGGGCGTTGTCGTCCAAGAGGTCGTCGGTCGGGCACCCCCGCAACTCTCCTCCCATCGCTCGGACGGCACGGGGATCGACCGATCTGTCAGCGAACCGCTCGGGTTGAGTTGTCACGCAGCCTGAGGTTGCTTCAAGGTGAGCGCTCGCCGACGATATAGCCACCGCCGTAGCAAGGTCGTACATCCTTTGTCTTTGGCGCGGATCAGACGAAAGCAAATAAAGCGACTGCTTGGCTCTCGCCTCCCATGCCTTCGCCCCCTGATCGCGTGCGAAAGAGATGGCCTCCTGCAACGATCCTTTGTCATCAGCGAGCCGGTCCGTCTGCCTTAGCAGTTCTTTCCCGTAGACGAAGCAACTCGGGCGTGTAGTAGTGCTTCTGGAATGGGCCTTTGTTCGTCAAGTCCCTCAGCACCAAAATCTCGCCACCAGGATCAAGCTTCTGTCCGTGGTCTACACCAGGGTCGCCACACCATGCCATAAGATCAGAACCGGCAGGTCACCCCCATGGGGTTGCACCGACCTGCCGAGCGCAGCGATCGCGGCGAGCAGCCTGCTGCGAGGGGGCCCAAGGGGACGCCCAGTTCGCGCAGATCCTGCTCGGATAGCAGCACGAGCGTGTCTAAATCGATCTGCGTGTCGGCGAATTTGTCCGCCAAGTGCTGCAACCCGATTTCGGCCTGCCGTGTTGTGATGTCGCTCATCGCCGGATCCGCCCAGTTGAAATCGAGCCGCGCCTCAACTTGCGCATTTCTTCGGTACAGGCTACTCTACTAGGCGAGGTCATTAAACAACTTGAGTTTAATCTCAGCGGGGTCCACATGGTGTGGCCACGTATACTTGCAGTGCTGCGAGAACGTCGGTGCGGTCCGTTGGTAGTGCATTGAATGGCGTAGGGCGGGCCGGACCCTCGGTGGGCAGCACGGAGGGGGTCAACGTGAATGCATCCAGGATTTTCGGGGCTGTGGCCCTTTTCTCGTTGCTTGCGGCCTCGCCCGCATTCGCGGCCAACGAATGCCCCGGGTCAAACGACATGGCCTGGAGGGACTACCGCGGCGGGTCGTTGACCGCGCCCACGCCGGAGGAACGGGGCGACGTGATAGACCTGCTCTCCCAATACGCATGGACGATGGACAACCGCGACTTCAACGGGCTGGCCGCTCTGTTCGTGGACAACGGTCATTACTACCATTGCGACCCGGGCAATCCGAATGCCACGCTTGGCATTTCGGCAGCGTCGCTGGCCAAGCAGTTCCAGACGATGTTCGCGAACCTCGCCGCAACGAACTCCAGTGCCACCCGGCAGCTTGGCAGCATCCTGATCGGGAAGACGACAGACGGCAACTTCGAGGTTGCCTTATCGGCCCAAGTGAGCATTCAGACGATCGGGGTCAGCGCGGTACAGCTCGACTACACGGCCAAGCTATACGCGACGATCACGCAGGACGGCGAATTGTTGAAGTTCATTGTCCTCAAGGTCGCCCCCTACCAGTCCGGGATCCAGGCCAGCGCGCGTTGACCGCCCGCGGGCAGGAAATGGGGGAAGGAACCGTGGGGCGCCTTGTCCATCTCGCCGCAGCGACGGCGGTCGCTCTTTTTCTGCCCATTGGATTGGAGACCCCCTCTCTCGGGGAGCCGCACCCCGAGCCTCACGAGGGAGCGGGATCTTTCTCAGTCGCTGAGTCAAGAGCTGCAACGGCCGGCCCCGGAACGGTTTCGCGATACGACCTACTTCTTCAATGGAACGGCGACGTGTTGTGGGCTCCGGCGACGGCAAGCGCAGATCCGGTGACAAAATTCGGCGACGAGGCTAGATCGGTGTTCGGCCCCATGCCGGACGGGGCCTGCACGGGACCGAACTCGCGGCAGGTCGGTCTCGAGGTCGACGGAAACGTCGTAAAACTGGAACCAAACCCCTCCAAGGCAGGCGCGCCGCTCGAATTCGCCCACCGTGACGTCGAAGGCCACCTGGTGAAGTGGACGACCGCCATCGAGCGCTGCGACAAGCCTTCGCTCGCGGGCGACGTCACTTTCTGCGCGATGAACTCGCGGGTCGGCAAGGTGACGCGTAACAATGTACAGTGGCTGTTCCTCTGCCGGAAGTCGTCCGAGAGCCTGGAACTCGAGACGGATTCCTACTGGACGGCGACGGATCCACGGTTCTCCCGGTACAGCGCGATCGGATTCAACAACGTCACGGGCGAAATTGCGTTCCTCGACGGCCGGAAGGACCGCTCCGTCTTCGACTGGACGGAGCGCTTCCCGCCCCCCGGCGGAGCGTCCTACGGCGACTCTGCCGGGCGGCGCGCTGCGGTGGAGCTTTACGACGGCGGCGCCAAGGTCGATTGCGTACTCTGTCATGACAACAAGAAGCCCACCGTCGTCGATCCGCACATGCAGCAGGCGAGGGTCGGCTATTTCGGGGGCAGGCACGATCCGCGCGCCGCGTTCGGGATGGGCAACTTCCTTCCGGGCGGCATCGCGAGGCCGGACGCGCCGTTCCGCGTGATCGGTTCGGGATATTCGGCCGCCCATGCCAGCACGCTGCTCGACGCTAGGTCCTTCTTGATCGACGGCCATCCGTGCTCGGGCTGCCACAGCCTGACGACGCTGGAGTCGGGACGCCGCTTCGCCGCCGATGCCACTGGGAAGACGCCCGTCATCCCGAACGCGACGGTGATGCAGAACGCGGCCCTCTTCGCGCAAAAGGGAGCCCTCGGGCTCGTCCAGAACCACAGGACCAAATGGGCCTCCGCTTCTGGAGCGGGCAGGATCAGTCCGTGGATGACACCCGAGCATGGGGGCAGCCTATGGAAAGGCGTGCGAGTACTCAATGACGACGACTGGCTGCGTCTCAGCCGATGCGCATGGGGCGTCGGCGGAAGCGAGTGTGGATACAGGCCGCTGTTCACGCAGTGCCCACCCCCGGGCGAAGGCGGCGACACCTTCGTGCCGACGGACTTTTCGGCCGACGTGCACTTCTACCCCACCGCCACGCAGGGCGCGCAAAAGATCCTGCGCCTTTCCTGGAAGTACCTGAACGGCTACGGCGACGTGCCGGCACGCGACGACGTGCGGTTCAACGTGGCATTCAAGACGTCGGACGTGCCGTTGGTCCGCGGACCACCGACACGGCAGGAATATCCGACGATTGACGAGGCGAAGGGAACGAGCTTCGTCGCAGCGGCTGGAGGCATAGGCCGCTCGGGATCGGCGACGCTCCTGAAGCACGTTTCCTTCGCCGGACATAAAAAATGGACAGGTCCCGTGCCGTCTAACATGGCTCGATTATATTCGGTGGACGTTCCGGCGGCATGCGGGAAGCGGTATCTTTTTAGGATCGTGCCCGAGCGCTTCTGCTTCGACAATTCGGGGATCCGGTTCAGCGAAGCCGAATACCTACTCTACAGGGACATCGATTGCGGCAGATAGGCTAGACGAGGTCGGAACCGCGTCGCTTCAGCCGCCGATGCGCGATTGGTCTGGCTTAGTCCTCTGCCTTGAAGCCGGTTCGAACTGCGAAACCAGCAACGGAAGTCGCAGTGGACGGGCCCTATCAGAAGGCTGGGGAACCATCCCGAAATGATCAGAGAGAGACCAGCCATCGCTCTATATCGTCGGCATCGGTAACGTCGGCGTACTTCTGATGCATGTCGTAAAGATTGGACTCATGCGGCGCCAGGGCCCGATCCGCGCAGCAGTCGGCTGGCACCAGAACATTGAAGCCCGACTGGACTGCATCCACGACGGTTGCTCGCACGCAGCCAGAAGTCGTCGCGCCGGCGACCACCAGCGTATCGACGCTGGCACCGGTAAGAAGCCCGGCTAAAGCCGTCCCATGGAATGCAGACGCGCCCTTCTTGGTGATCACAGAGTCTCCGGGCTGGATACCGGTGGCTGCATCGATCTCCACAAGCCGGCTGCCCTCGATCAGGGCCGCCATCCCGGTCGCCTTGCGAAGCCATGGCAGCATTCTCACCTCTCCGCGATGATAGGCTATGGTGGTGTATATCACCGGCATATCTCTTGCCCTGGCAAGATCCGTGAGACGTCGCGTTGCGGCGATCTCGGCCTTCATGTCCGCCGCCGTGGGGTAGGTCGTGTCGGTGAACCCGTAGGTGAAGTCAACGACGACGATCCCCGGGCGGATGCCCCGCGGGACGGGCTGCCCGAACCCCGCGGTCCTGTAGGTTTCTTGCTGCGACATATACTATCCCTCGCGCTGGAAAGAGTGCCGTCAGGCTCGCTCCATCTGAATTTCCTTCACAACAATGTCCCCGTCGATGACGGCTGGTTCGTCGTCGAGGAAAAGCGAGCACCCGCGCATGGGAATATCGAGGTGGCAGGCCGTATCGTTGGGACCGCCTAACTCGTTGTTGGGACCTGTTGAGAACATGACATTGCCATAGAAGCTGCGCGGTTCCATGCCCATGCCGCCCGGGAAGGCTCCGGGGACCAGGTTGTGCCATTTTGCATGCGGGTTCATGCCCCAGCCGACATGGCTCATGCCCAAGCCGCGCGGATCGTTGAAATCTTCCATGTAGGACTTGACGAGTTGTGCGTCGAGCCCGCCGCGGATGTCGCTGACCCAGCCTTTCTCGATGGTGTAGTAGATCGGATCGCGGACGTAGATGTTTTGCGGCAGGAGAATGTCGCCGGGTGCCACGACAATCTGACCGTCCACGCCGTCGTCGTCACCACCCGTAAAGACGAAGCCGGACGGCCAGTGGTCCCAACGGCCGGGCTCGTCGGTGCAAGCATATTCCGTGATCGTTGGATAGGTATTGAGCTTGTAGGTGACGTCCGTTCCGTGCGGCGACGTGATGCGCATGACCTTGGCCTTGGCGAGCATCGCACCGGCGATTTCGACCTTCTCGCGGATCTCCTTCGTCGGCAGCATGCGGGCCAGCAGCTCCGGTGGCTCGACGGCGGTCAGGATGCGCGTACCGGCCGCCTGGATTGCCATCTGCTCCGGCGAAAACAACAGGAAGATGCAGTCGATCAGCATATCGCAGGCCTTCAGCGCTTCGACCGCATCGGGCATGGCCGCAAGGCCAGTGATGCCGACATTCCAGCCGCCAGTCGGTAACGGAGCCGGCAGCCGCATATGATACATCCGAGCGCCAAGGCGCTGACCCGCGGCCATGAAAGCGTCGGCATAATCCAGACGGTCATTGCCTTGGGTGAGGACAATGAGTTTTTCGCCTTCACGCACGCCAGACATCTTCAGCTGGTGCAGGCAAATCTCGGTAAAGCTCGCGTGGTCCATTTCATGGCCCTTTCGGTTCGGGTCGCGTTAGGGGAGGAAATTCATGGTGGCGGCAAGAAATCCCTCGAGATCGTCCCAGGGGATCATGTGGCCCGCCTTTTCGACAATCCGGACCTCGATGGTCGGAGCCAGGGCCCTGATTTCATCGATATCCTCCTTGCCGATGACAGCTGCACCGCCGGCGACCACGAGGCGCATGGGCAGGTTCAGATGCGGCAAATCGGCGTGGACATCGTCGGTATGGAAGCCATCATAGGCCGTGCGGATCGCATCGAGCTGGCACGTGTGCAGCCATTCGGCACGCAAGGCATTCTGCTCATCCGTCCAACTGGGACAAAAACGGCGCATGTCTTGCCCCGAGCAGCCCTTCTGCGCCATCAGGATGGAATCCTCGTACCAGTCCCAGGCGGACGGATAGGCACGCCGCCCCGGGCCTGAAACGGGAGGATCAACAAGGATCAGCCCCGACAATGCATCGGGAGCCTGACGGGCCGCGCGGATAGCCGTGCGCGCGCCCATTGAATGACCAAGCACGATCGGTCTGCCGATCCCTGCCGTTGTCGCCAATGCCACGACGTCCGCCGCCATGGCATCCAGCGAATAGTCAAGGTTACCTGCCTCACTCAGTCCACGACCGCGTACGTCGAGCACATGGACGTCGAAGGCGGCGGCCAACCTCTCGGCCACAAAACCCCAGGTAACGGCGGGCGAGGTGATGCCGGGAACCAGCAACATCGTCGGCCCCTGCCCCGGGAAATGGAGGAGGTGCTGGCGGATTCCATTTGCGCGAACATGATATCCCTTTGCCATGTGTGCCCGCCCTCCTTAATATGCGCCCGACAGCAGCGTGCCGCCGCCCGGTACGCGCGTATTGAGATCAAGAGCCCGCAGCATCTGCCAAGTGGTGGCGATGGCCGCCGTCAGAACCGGCTTGCCCGTGATCGCCTCGGCCACGGAAACGGCCGGCAGTGACGGCATCTGGACACAGGCAGAGAGTACCACCGCATCGACGTCGTCGGTTCTCATGCCCTTGACGATCTCCGGCAGGTTCAACGGATCATGGGCGGCCACGGCCAGGTTGTCCGGGATCTCCAGCGCGCACCAGTCTGCGACTTCGATCTCTTCGTTGCGAATGTAGGAAACGACCAACTCGGTGAGCGGCTTCATGTAGGGCGCCACAAGTGCGATCCGCTTGGCGCCGATCGCCTTTAGGCCCTCTACCAGCGCTCCGGCAGACGTCACGACTGGCGCCGGATTGCCGTTCGTGACTGTGATGCCATGCAGGCGCGCCTGGCTTTGGCAATGATATCCGAGCCCCATCGCCATGATCGCGACCAGACAGGCATAACCCATCACATCGACCCGCGCGTCGGAAAGTTCGAGCGCGCAGCGGTCGCTGTCTGCATCCATTGCGGCAAGCTCTTCCTTCGTCACGTGCTTCATCCTCATGCGTGAGGAATGAAAAGTGAAGCGCTCAGGCGCGACCATCTCGCGTGCGTGCAGCAGCGCCGGGATTTCGGTCTCCATCGTGACGTTGGAGCTCGGGACGATCTGGCCGATCCGGTAGGTTTTCATGCTAGGCTCCATCGATCTGATGGAGGGACATTAATTATTCATCTGAATAATAACAAGCACAAATTTTCGGCGAGCCCACTGATTAGGCAGCGGCGAGCCGGTTTCTGTCTTGTCTAGACGGGTGCGCGCATCCCGGCTGCGAGAAAACGGACGAGCTGGTCGAGCATTTCGTCCTTTCCGAAGGACGTCAGATGACCCTCGGTAAGATCACCGATGCGCCCCAAATCATTGAGCATGAAAAGATATGCACCGACGAGAAAAGCCATGCGCACGCTTACGATGTCCTTGGGTACCTGCGGCAACACCCGTGAGAGGACCGAAATATAGCGCTTGACCGACGCGTCGTAGACTTCTCTTCGCAGGCGCAGCGAATGCTCTTCGGGCTCGGCATGCAATCGCGCCTGCATCGCGACGAAAGCTGCCCCGTTGGCGCTCGCGTACTTCATGTCCCACTGTGGTTTCAGGTAGGCATAAATGAGATCCTCGACCGACGGATTTTCGGTGATCTCTAAGAGTCGATCCAGATTGACATGTCTGTGTCCCGCCAGAAGTCCGCCGCGCCTCCTGAAGCACTCGTCGAAGAGATCGGCCTTCGAGCCGAAATAATATCGGATCAGCGCTTGGTTGACGCCCGCAAGGGAAGCGATTTCCCGCAGATTGGCACCTTCGAAGCCGGCGTCCGCAAACACCAGTTCGGCATGATCCAGAATGCCGTCGCGCAGATCCGAGGCCTTCCCCAAAATACCGGCCTTCGGGGGCCGCCCCGGGCCACGGCTTTTTGATTTGAGCTTCTGCTCGACCACGCGATCGTCCTCGTCAGGCGCCTGCGCCCCTTTTTTATAGGCACGGGTTGGGTTGTTTATTATCTATATGTATAATTTTATATCAGACGTTTCAGCAACTGCAGAAGCTGGTCTCTTTCCGAGGATGCTAACGGAGCAAGCGTGGCCTCGCTGCTGTGTTTCACATCCGGCAGCACTGCATCGAGCAGCCGACAGCCGGTGTCGGTGATGAAGAGCGTGTAGCGTCTTCGGTCTTCGCCGTCCTTCTCCACACGGATCAGGTCTCTCGCCAGGAGGCGCGACACGACGCCCTTGGTGGTCGCGGCATCCATCCCGACGAGACGGCCGAGGGCATTTTGCGAAAGCGGCTCCGACGCCTCACGCAGACGGTAGAGCGTCGAGAATTGAGTCGGTGTCAATCCGCCCGTCATGCGCTCCATGAAGAGAGCCATATGTCTCTGATAGGCGAGACGCAGCAAGAAGCCGACCTGGTCGTCAAGGACGTAACGTTCGCTCGGGTCAGTCATCGGCGATTTCCAGCTTCTGATGAAACAAATGTCGAACTGCAACATCCGGCGGCCTAGCGTCAAGGCGGAATCCCGATCCGCACGCGACTCTGCGCTAAAACGGCGCCTGGCGCGCGACAGATAAGCGACGGACAAAACTGCTTAAAAATCCTACAAAGATATTTATTGCCTGCCAATTATGCAAAAAATCACCCAACATCGGATAAACTCATTTGCATACAAACAAGTTTTGTGCTGTGTTCCTGACAAGGGTCAAAAAGAAAGCCCGAGGGAACCATGACGAATACGTTCGAACTGACCGTAAACGGGACAGCACGCCTGCTTCAGCATCCCGGGGATCGTACACTTCTCGATGTTCTGAGAGATGAGCTCGGCCTCAAGGGGGCAAAATACGGCTGCGGCAAGGGGCAATGCGGCGCGTGCACGGTGATCATCGACGGTGCGCCGGCACGGGCCTGCGTGCTGCGGGCAAAACGTGCCGCAGGACACGACATTACCACGCTCGAAGGCCTTGCCGATCGCTCGACGGGAGCTCTTTGCGTCGTCCAGAATGCCTTTCTCGAATGTGAGGGGGCGCAATGCGGATACTGCCTGAACGGAATGGTGATGACCGCGAGCGCCCTCCTGCGAAACAACCCGTCGCCGACGCGGAAAGATATTCGTTTGGCTTTGCGTCACAACCTCTGTCGTTGCGGGGCGCATGTGGAGATCATCGCTTCTGTCGAACGCGCCGCCGAGTTGATGCGTGGAGCCCAGCATGACTGAAAGCCTTCGACCCGGCAGCCTGTCGATCTATGACGAATTGCCTTCCGGTCCGGTCGTCTTTTTGAGAATGGGCGAGCATGGTGCCACTGGTTACAACGGCCACGTGGACCTTGGTACCGGTATCGAGACTGCACTGTCCCAGATTGTCGCGGAGGAACTGGACGTGCCGTTGAGCGCGGTGCGTATGGTGCTTGGCGATACGGCTTCAACCCCGGACCAGGGCCCGACCATCGCGTCCGAAACGATCCAGGTCGCTGCCATTCCGCTGCGCCTTGCCGCCGCGCAGGCCCGCCTCTTCCTGGTGGCGGAGGCCGCCCGCCGCTTCAATGCTCCGGTAGATGGCATCGTGATCGAGCAAGGTCGCCTCAGCTGGCAAGACAAGTCCTGTTGTTATGATGACCTGATTGCCGGACAGGAGATTTCGCTCAGGCTCGACCGAACAACTCCAGTCAAGCCTCCGACGGACTACCGCATCGTCGGCCACAGGACCGGCCGCCGCGACCTTTCGGACAAGCTGCGTGGCACACATCCCTACATTCATGATGTGGCCATTGCGGGTATGGTGCATGGCCACGTCATCCGGCCGCCCTATGCCGGACGCGACAGCGGAGCCTTCGTCGGGCACAGCCTCATCCGTTACGACGAGGCCGCCGTGCGGTGCCTTCCCGGTTTCATCGCGGTCGTTCGCCACGGCGATTTCCTTGGCGTGGTGGCAGAACGGGCCGATCAGGCCCAGCTAATCGCGGAGGCTTTGCCGGCGCATTGGCACCTGCCTCCTGAAATCCCTGACATGGCCAACCTGCGCCAGACGCTAAAGGATCATCCCTCCACCCCGCGCAGCCTCGATCGTTCCGGCGATTTTGGCCGGGCTGTTGCGGAATGCGACGTAGCCCGCCAGCGCACCTACGTCTGGCCTTATCACGAACACGGCTCCATCGGCCCCTCCTGCGCCGTCTCCGACTGGAACGGCGGTGCGCCGCTCGTATGGTCTGGCACGCAAAACCCGCACATGCTTCGCGGTGATCTGGCTGTCCTTGTGGGGGTGCCGCCCGAGCGGATCGAAATTCGCCGTTATCAGGCCGCCGGCTGCTACGGGCGCAATTGCGCCGATGATGTGTGCGGCGACGCACTGCTTCTGTCGCGAGCTACCGGGCGGCCAGTCAGGGTCCAGCTCACCCGCGCGCAGGAGCACCTTTGGGAGCCCAAAGGGGCGGCGCAGCTCATGGAAGTCAACGGCGGCCTAAAGGCCGGCGCGCTGCACGCCTATGCTATCGACACCTGGTATCCGTCCAACCGGGGACCGAACCTGTCCCTGCTGCTGACGGGCCGTATCAGCCCGGAGACACGCCCCTCAGAGATGGGCGACCGCACCATTATCCCGCCTTATCGTGTACCCAACAAGCGCATCACCGTGCATGATATGGCGCCAATCGTGCGGGCTGCATGGATGCGCGGTGTCTCCGCCCTGCCCAACACCTTTGCCCATGAGAGCTTCGTGGATGAAATGGCCTACGAGGCGGGCGAGGATCCGGTTGCCTTCCGGCTGCGTCATCTCGACGATCCGCAGGAGGCCGACCTTGTCCGTCGCACGGCCGAACAGGCCGGATGGGCAGAGCGCACCGGCCCGCGCTTGCGCCGCGAAGGCCGCATGGCCTTCGGCCAGGGCTTTGCCTTCGCCACCTATGTGCATGGCACCTTCCCCGGCACGGCGGCGGCCTCCGCCGCCTGGGTGGTGGATGTCGCGGTGGACACGGAAACCGGTGAGGTCGCGCTCACCCGCATCTTCATCGGCCAGGATCAGGGCCTCGTCATCAATCCGAACGGCGTGCGCCAGCAGATCCATGGCAATGCCATCCAGACGGCAAGCCGGGTGCTGCTTGAGGAAGTCACCTTCAACGAAATCTCTCCCACACCGCAAAGCTGGGCGGCCTATCCGATCCAGACTTTTCCGGCCGTGCCCGAGATCGAGACCATGCTGATCGCGCGGCCGGAGCATCCTCCGCTCGGGGTCGGCGAAAGCGCGGCGGTGCCAAGTGCGGCGGCCATCGCCAATGCTATTTTCGACGCAACGGGCGTGCGCATGCGCGAAGTACCATTTACACCGGAGAAGATGCGCGCCGCGCTGGCCGCTTCAGGGACCGGGCCTGCCCTTTCCGTCGCGGAGGCTCGCCCTCTCATGAGCCGGAGCGTGCTGCGCAAAAAACTGCTCGGGCTCGGCACCGTCATTGGCGGCATGCTCGTGATGGGTACCGTCGCCTTGCCGCTCAATCGGCCCGTTGCTCCTTCTACCACGCCTGCGCCCGGCACGTTCTCCGAGGCGACACTCGAACGTGGTCGGCAGGTGTTTGCCCTCGGTAACTGCGCCACATGTCACACCGCCGACCGTGGGCTGCCCAATGCGGGCGGGCGCCCAATGGCCACCCCCTTCGGCACGGTCTATTCGACCAATATTACCCCCGACCCGGAAACGGGTCTTGGCCGCTGGAGTTTCGAGGCGTTCGAGCGTGCGATGCGTCATGGCATCAGCCGCGATGGCCATAACCTTTACCCGGCCTTCCCCTACACCTCCTTTGCCCGGATCAGCAGCGAGGACATGCTCTCGCTTTACGCCTACATGCAGACGCTGACGCCCGTGCGCCAGGAAGGGCTGCAGTCACAGATGGTCGCGCCGACCAACCTGCGCCCGGCCCTCACCGCCTGGAACTGGCTCTATCATGACGCCAGGCCCTTCACGCCTGACGCGATCCGCAGCAAGACATGGAACCGCGGCAAATATCTGGTCGAGGCGGCAGGCCACTGTTCCGCCTGCCATGCCCCGCGCAATACCGCTGGCGCAGAAATGCCCGAGTTGACCGGTACCATGATCAAGGGCTGGTATGCCCCGGCCCTTGCCGGGGCGCAGGCCGCCGCGCGCGGCTGGAACGAAGACACGTTCTTTTCCTATCTGCGGCACGGCCATTCTGAAGCAGCAACGGCATCCGGCCCGATGGCCGAGGTCGCCGCCAGCCTTACCGCCCTGCCCGATGTCGACATCCGCGCCATGGCCACGTATCTGGCCTCATTGACGGACCCCGAGGCTCCCGCAGCCGCTGTGTCCGTTCCAGAGCCCAAACTTGCACCCTCACGGGCGAGCCGGATCTACGAAAGCGCCTGCGCCGTGTGCCATGAGCCCGCGCTTGCCGGAACAGTCACGGCAGCTCTTGCGCCGATCAGCCGGTCTGCCGCACTGCGCGCGCCGGTGCCCGATGCCCTCTTCTCCGTTCTGGACGAGGGCCTGAAGGCGCCGGAGGGGCTCGACCTGCGCGACATGCCGTCCTTCCACGGCGAATTCACAGACACCGAACGGCAGGCCCTCGCCGGTTATCTGCGGCAGCGCTTCGCTCCCGATCTGCCACCCTGGTAGTGCCGGAGCCCGGCCCCGCGCTGTGCCTCGACCAGACGATCGTCCATTCCAGCCACGGCAAGGCCGGTATGTATCCGCATTGAAACAATACGCCTGATAGAAGAGGACAACCCATGAGTGTGGACATTGATAGGATCGAAATCGCCGTTATTGGTGCGGGCCTTGGCGGCGCTGCGGCAGCGGCCCTGCTCGCCGGCGCCGGTTTTTCCGTGCACAGCTTCGAACAGGCCCCGGCCTTCGCGCGTTTGGGCGCCGGCATTCACATTGGCCCGAACGTGATGAAAATCTTCCGCCGCATCGGCATTGAGAAGAAGCTGGAGCAGATTGGCTCCCATCCGGATTTCTGGTTCTCCCGTGACGGCATGACCGGCGACTATCTTTCCCGCATTCCCCTCGGCGATTATGGCCGCAGGGAATACGGCGCCTCCTACATCACCATCCATCGTGGCGACATGCATGCCGTGCAGATAGACGCGCTGCCGCAGGACCGGGTCCATTTCGGCCACCGCCTGACCAACATCGAGGAGCGCGAGACCGACGTGCTGCTCACATTCGAGAACGGACGGCGCGTTGCTGCCGGTCTTGTCGTCGGCGCCGACGGCATCAATTCCATGATCCGCGACATGCTGCTCGGGCCGGAAAAGCCCCGCTTCTCCGGCTGGGTCGGCCATCGCGCCCTCGTCAACATGAACAAGCTGCGTGGTTCCGGCCTCGCGTTCGAGACCTGCGTCAAGTGGTGGTGGGAAGCCTCCCGCCACATCATGGCCTATGCCACCAAGGGCGACGGCAGCGAATACTACTATGTTACGGGCGTGCCGGTGGACAGCTGGGAGCATGATACAAGTTTCGTCGACAGTTCCCGAGAGGAGATGGAAGCAATATTCGGAGGCTCCCATCCGATGGTGCAGGCACTGGTCGATGCTACCGAAACCGTGACAAAATGGCCCTTCTGGAACCGCGATCCCTTAAACCTTTGGAGCCGTGGCCGTCTCGTCATGTTGGGCGACGCGTGCCACCCCATGCGTCCGCATATGGCGCAGGGCGCTTGTATGGCCATCGAGGACGCAGCGATCCTCACACGTTGCCTCGAAGAGAGCGGCATGGCCGACTACAGTGACGCCTTCTCGCTTTATGAGGCCACACGGCGTGAACGGGCCACCAGGGTGCAGACCATATCCAACGCCAACACTTGGCTGAAGCAGCCGGAAGATCCCGCCTGGGTCTATGCCTACGACCCGCTGACCGCCGCCCTCGGCTGAGCAGCGGCCGTTCGCGGTCCAAAGCAAGGCACCGAGCAGGCCGCCGGGGAAAGCCTGGCCCGTTTGTACAATCCACGTCGCGGAGCGATAAGCACGTGCGTCACGCGTTTGCGATGAACTCGACTTCTCCATCCACGACCAACTGCATGCGGGGGGCGTCCGGCTGCTCGATCTGGCGCACCAGCCCCTCGACGAGGCTGCGCCCGACGGTGACCATGTCGACTGCATGGGCAATGAGAGGGGCGGACAGGTAGCGACACATATGCGTGTTATCACGAACGACGATGTGGAAATCGCGGCCAACGGTCAGGCCTCTTCGACGGACGGCGCTCAGCGCTCCGAGAAGGCCGAGTTCGTTGGCGCAGACCAGGCCCGTCGGCGGCTCCGCGAGATCCAGCAGACGCGCGATCCAGCGCTCACTCGCTTCCATGGTGAAATCCTCGTGGCCGATCAGTTGACGATCGATCGAAAGCCCTGCTCCCGCCATCGCCTGGGCATAACCGGCCATACGCGCGGTGCTGTATTGGTCCTCGGGAGTCAACAGTTGAAGCGCAATGCGCCGGCACCCTCGTTCGAGTAGGATGTTGGCGGCCTGGAAAGCTATGCCTTCGTTGTCGACGTCGACGAAAGCGTAGTCGAGCACGCTGCCGCTGCGGCCGAACGCAATGAACGGAATGCTGCGGTCCAGGAGGAACGGTATTCGCGGATCTTCCGAGACCATTCGGGTAATCACGATTCCATCGGCGCCGCCGGTTTCGATCAGCCGACTGAGGTTCTCCTGCGGATCTTCCTCAGGCGTCGTGGAGTAAATCGAAAGGCTATACCCATGTTCCCGTGCGGCAAGCGTGAGCCCTTCGATCAGTGGCAGTTTCGCGATATCCGACAGATAGTCGCGTGTTTCCATCGGCAGTATGGCTGTCAACGCCCGCGTGAGACCTGTGCGCAAGGCCCTGCCATGGAAGTTCGGGATATAGCCCGCCGCATTGGCGACGGCCTTTACACGCTTGATGGTGTCAGGACGGACCTCCGGTCCGTCCTTCAATGCCCTGGAAACTGTTGTCACCGAAAGGCCAAGCTCCGTAGCGATCTGCCTCAGATTGGGTCTCGAATTCACTGTCATCGCGTCTGTCAATCTTCCGTGGTTCGGTTCTTCGATACACTGCCCGTTCCGCCAACGGATTGGAAGTGGAGAGGTTGAGGAACAAGATTCCGCTTGACGAATGCACCAACATTCCGCAATCGTAACGTTACGATTTCAAAAAATCGGGCGCTAGACCCAAAAAATCGTCATTCAGAGGTGAACAAAGGAGATATACGAATGCTTCGTATGCTGCGCCTATCCGTGGCTGCTATCGCCATGACCGCCGCCGGCCCGCTGGCTGCCCAGACACTGACCATCACGACTGCCGGCGGCGAGTATGGTGCCGCCATGAAACAGGCCATGTGGGGGCCTGCGGCCACTGAGCTTGGCCTCGACGTGCGTGAAGAAACCCAGAGCGACGGCTTTGCAGCGCTCAAGATGCAAGTCACGTCCGGTGCAGTCACGACCGACGTTATCCATCTCGGGTCGCCGGAAGGTGCACAGGCTGCCGCTCAAGGCCTCCTGGAGGCGCTGGATTATTCCGTCATCGACGGCAAATCACTGCCAGCAGGCGCGCAATCAGAGTATTGCTATCCCTTCAGTTCCTACGGCACTGTCATGGCGTGGAACGCAAAGACTGTCAGCAGTGCGCCCAAGACCTGGGCCGAGTTTTGGGACGTCAAGGCATTTCCCGGAACCCGCGCGCTGCGCGCCAATGCCCAGGATCTGATTGAGATCGCACTTCTCTCGCAAGGGGTGGCACCAGGTGAAGTTTATGACATCTTGAGCGCATCGGGGGGACTGGAGCGCGCCATCGCCCGTCTCGAAGAACTAAAGCCAAATGTTGCGGTCTGGTGGACGTCGGGTGCGCAATCAGCCCAGATCCTGAAGGATGGCGAGGCCGACCTCGTCGTCACGTGGAATGGCCGCGCCCAAAGTGTGAAAGCAGACGGCGGTGCGGCCGACTACAGCTTCAAGGGCTCCGTCATCGGTACGGACTGCCTTGCCGTCCCGAAAGGCACAGCAAACAAGGATGCCGCCATGAAGCTGATTGCCGCGATGACTAAGCCGGAAAGAGGCGCGAAGATGACGGATTTCATCTCCTATGGACCGGTCAACCCGAAGGCCTATGAGGGTGGATTGATCCCGGCAGAACGCATGCAGCTCCTCGCCACCGCCCCCGGCAATGTCGAAACCTCCGTTTTTTCCAAGGCCGACTGGTGGGTGAAGAATGGTGAAGCTGCTCAAGTCGCCTTCGACGAGATGATGAACCGTTGACCGACAGGGAGCAGCTATCAAGATGGCCATAACCTCGCTTCCCATCGCCATCGGCACTGTAAGGAAAGTCTTCGGTTCCTACGTGGCGCTGAACGATGTTTCGCTGGACGTTGCCGCTGGCGAATTCCTGACCCTGCTCGGCCCTTCAGGATCGGGCAAGACCACGCTCTTGATGGCTCTTGCGGGGTTTGTCCGTCCCGATAGCGGCTCTCTGATCATCGGCGGCCGGGATGTCACCCGGCTGTCCCCGGAAAAAAGGGAGATCGGTATCGTCTTCCAGAACTATGCCCTCTTTCCGCACATGAGCGTGCTTGCCAACGTCCAGTATCCGCTGATGCTGCGCCGTGTGCCAAAGGCCGAGGCTCGCGAGCGGGCGCTAGGCGCATTGGCGAGGGTCAAGCTGGTCGGATACGGCGAGCGCAACATCGCCGCGCTCTCGGGCGGCCAGCGGCAGCGCGTCGCGCTGGCGCGGGCCATCGTATTCGAGCCGCGTGTCATGCTGATGGATGAACCTCTCTCGGCATTGGACAAGAACCTGCGTGAACACATGCAGTTCGAAATTCGACGCCTGCACGATGATCTGCGTGTCACCACGATTTATGTGACGCATGATCAGCGGGAGGCGCTGACGATGTCCGACCGGATTGCAGTCATGGATGCTGGCGAGATCCAACAGATCGGCAAACCTTCCGAAATCTATCATCATCCGACCAACCGCTTCGTCGCGGAATTTATGGGCGAAGCCAACATTCTTCCCGTCGGAAGTCTGACGCAGATCAACGGATCAACTCAAGACCGCCAGGGATTTGCGATGATCCGGGCAGAAAGCTTCCATCTTGATGCTGCCGATGCGGAACCTGACGCGATCGCCATCACAGGCAGTCTGTGCGCCAAGGCTTTCCGCGGCGAAAACTGGCTTCTCAATGTAGAAATCGAGGCCGGCGCCCAGGTCATGTTGAGCGTGCCGGCAACACGCGCTGCCTGTTGCGCCGAGCTGAGAACCGGTCAGGCGATAACCGCCTATGCGGCCGCTTCGAGCGTGCACACACTGCCCGAGGAAGCTAGGAGATGACCGCTGCGGCTGTTTTGCAGGACGTCCGGCGCGAACGCCGTTTCTTTGTGTCCCTTGCCGCACCCGCTTTGGTGCTTGTCGGCCTTGCTGCCATGCTGCCGGTCATATGGATCCTGCGCCAGTCGTTCCTGACCATGGGGGGTGCCTTATCAACCGCCAATTATGAAAAGATCCTCTCGAGTGGTCTCACCTGGTCGGGGCTTGGCACCACCCTCGCCTTGTCTGGTGCGACATTGTCCATCTGCATGGTCCTCGGCATTCCTTTGGCATTGACACTGGCCAGCACGAGCACCCGCATCGCAAACAGGGTGCTGATCCTGATCATGCTGCCGCTTTGGACTTCCATCCTGGTTCGCACCTACGGATGGCTGGTGCTCCTGCGTCGTGACGGCCTCGTCAATTCCACCTTGCAGAGCCTCGGTCTCACTGACACCCCTTTGCCGCTTGTCTACAATTTCACCGGCACGCTGATCGGTATGGTTCACTACATGCTGCCGCTCTTCGTCCTGCCGGTCTATGCCGCAATGCGCGACATAGACAACAACGTGATCCGCGCTGCCGCCAGTATGGGTGCGAGCCTCTGGCACTGCGTGCAGACCGTCATCCTGCCGCTATCGGCCGGCGGGATCCTGTCAGGCTCAACCATCGTATTCATCTACACGCTTGGTTTCTTCATCACGCCTGCCATTCTTGGAGGTGGCAAGGTGAGCCCGATCTCCATCCGCATCGATCGCACTCTCTCGACATTCCAGGACTGGGGTTCGGCCAGTGCGCTTGGCGTCCTGCTCCTGGTTCTGGTCCTGATAACCGGCGGCATGCTCTTCGGCCTCCGCTGGCTTCTAACGAAGGGGGCACGTGATGCTTGACGCCTATCACGACAGCAAGCTGACTAAAGCGCTCCTTTGGATCTTCTCCGCACTGATCCTCGTCTTTCTCATGCTCCCCACCTTGATCGTGGTGCCGCTGTCCTTTTCGGCCTCGGATCTCCTGGAGTTTCCACCGAGGGCCTGGTCTCTTCGCTGGTACGAGGTTTTCTTCTCGTCGCCCAGTTGGATGACTGCTCTGAGGACCAGCCTGCTCCTGGGAGTAATGACGGCCGTGATTGCGGTGCCGATCAGCTTTCTTGCATGTTTTGCCATCAACAGGCTGGGCGGGCGTAGCGCCGCGACAGTCTACGGGTTGCTCCTGTCTCCGTCGGTAACACCCGGCATCCTTCTGGCAATCGGCCTCTTCTTTGTCCTTGCAAAGCTCGGGCTCGTGGGCACCCTTACCGGAGTGCTTGTGGGACATGTGGTCTTGGCAATCCCGGTGGCGGTGATCGTGCTTTACCCCGCCATCAATCGGTTCGACTGGGCTCAGGCCCAGGCCGCCCGCAGCCTTGGTGCGGGCTGGTTCCGCACCATGGGGGGCATCATCCTGCCACAGCTGGGGCTCAGCTTGTCGACCGCCGCACTGATGGCGTTCCTGACATCCCTTGATGAGGCGGTCATCTCGATCTTCGTGGCCAATGGGCCAAGCAGCACATTGCCGAAGCTCATGTTCATTTCCCTGCGGGACCAGATCGACCCCACCATTGCCGCCATTTCCACCCTCTGGACTCTCCTGATCTCCGGTGTAGTTCTGTTTTTCAACTTACGCGAACGCGGTCAGAGGCCGTGAAAGATAATTCATGACCCATCCTGCAATCACCCCTGTCATTCCGAATACCGATCTGGCGATCATCACCGGTTCAGCCAATTGGGGCCTCGCTTTTCCCGAGGACGTCGCGATGCCAGGCGTTCGCGTGGTTGCCCGCGACCTGTCGTTCGATACCCCTTACGGTGTGTCAGATAACTGGAAGCTCCTGGAATTCGACGCAAGCATCGTGCAGGATCGCCAGACCAAGCGTGCGCTCTGCATGTATTCCCATGGCAATCCTCGGGATCATATAGACCATTCCTGCCATCGGCGCGCCTTCTGGGTCCTCATGGAATCTGGTGTGCGTCACGTACTGGCGTGCTCGACGCTCGGCGCGATCAATAAGGCTATTCAGCCGGGTGATATGGTGATCAATGCCGACATCATCGAGTTGACACAGACCCTATACTCACTTCTTCCTGGCCGGCAGCGTTTCGATTGTTCCGGCAAACAAATCGTCTGCCCTCATTGCGCTGCCGTCCTGGCAGACACGGCGCGAAGCGTCTGGCCCTCGTCTTGCCGAGTCCATGGGATCGAACAGGGGTTGGTTGCGGCGCACGTCTACGGTCCGCGCCTGACAACCCCCGCGGAGGCGCTGGCATTTCGCTCCATGGGCGCAGATGTGATTAACCATTCGATTGCGCCCGAAGCGACGCTATCGCGCGAAATCGGCGCATGCTTCGTGCCGTGCGCATTCGTAACCGCCGGATTTAACGATTACATGGATAGAAGCCGCGGCACGTTGCTCCAGGATGGCGTGCTTCCCAGCCTGTCCACGCTCGCCTCGCGCGTCGCCCTGGAAACGGCAGCACGACTGCCTTCAGGCACGTCCTGCGGCTGCCAAGCGCTGAAATCGCCCCAGCCGGAAGAGCGTTACATTCGCTTCTGAACGGTGGCGCAAAGTGACCTGTGCTCTGACGCTTCCTTCCGGCAGCAGCTCCTTTGGGGCTTTCTCGAACTCAATCGACGTGTTCGAAGGGCAGCCCGCGAGGACCAGTTGACTAGCGCGACCGATCTCGTTTCTCACACCGAGCGCCGTCAACAGCGTCAGCCTGTTGAAGCAGGTCCGCCGCCGTATCGTCAGAGACGCCATTGCGACGCAGAAATCGTAGCAACTCCTTGGAATGTCACTGGAACAAGTATTATAGGTCCCAATGCAACGTCTGGATCCTGACGATGCGCGGACGCAAATTAAACTATGGGTATTCAACTCATGTGCACCGGCGCGCGACGGTCTGGGGAGCGGATCGCGCCGGAATTCACCGATGCGGCGGATTAGATGGCAGCCTCAACCTGGACGTGGACTACTCCACGGGTCTGCCGGTCCGCCCGCCAAATGTATTACTGTCGGGTAATAGCGATTCACATCAAAGACGCTATCATGATTTCATCAACGCACTGGCGGCTGACCACGGATGGACTGGCAGCCGCCGTCGTTTGATCAGGAAGGGCCGGTGCAGGTGTCGCCCGGCCCTTTCCTTTCGTGTTGTGGCTGTCGCATGGTGGTGTGGTCAAATGCCACGCCAAAACACAGCCAGGCCCAGTTGGGCAGGTGTTAAGAAATGAGTATCGGACCAAAGTCCGACCCGTTTCCAGACTTTGTGCCGATACCATCTGCCGGCAGCTGCAGTAGTTTTTGTCTGCGCAAAGCTTATGGAGTTTTTGCTATGGCGAAGATCTTCGTTTTTGCGATGGCACTTGTGATGGTTGTCTTCTGGGGTTCTGTCGGCGTTCTGATGTACTCGCTGCTTACGTGAATGCGCGCCATGCGAAACTCATTCCCCTGAAGTCCAGTCTGCTTTGATTGCTCGGCGGATAGTTGATACCCGCCGGCTAGCGGAACCTTCCAATATCGACTTGCTTAGGACACCTTGAAAAGCGCGTTTCGCCAGCGAGGACTCTGGCCATCGCTTCGTACTCAGGCGGTCGAACTTTTGGAAACCTGACCGTCGCGCCACAAGCCGACTGAAATGTCGAGTGTTGTCTAAAAGCACGAAGCTGATCCTCTAGAATTTAAGACCATGAATTCAATACAGGTTTTTGAAAGTCTCGTTTAACCCGAAGTCGCGTTAGCTATTCGCGCAGCCCTACACCGAGCGGCTTGTGTTATTATCCACGGCCTTCGGTCGAGGCCGTGGATGAATTCGCATACTGCAGAAGATCAGCATGATCGGCTATTTGGCAGCGATTGCCTGGTTGGTCTTGTCGACATCGGCGCTCATTGCCGCAAAGGTTTCGTCAAGCGAGAGTTCGCCGACGATCAGCTGGCTCATGCGCTGGACAATCAGCTGGTAGATGGCTGAGGATCCTTTCAGACGTTCCATGTCGCGGGCTGCCTGCGGCACGCTCTTACGGCTCGCCAGGAAGACGGCCATCGCGTCCTTGGCATTCTGGCTGCCGAGCTTGTACTGCGGGTCCTTGATGTCGGCGCCCGTCAGAATGACGTAGTTCTCGGCGATCTCGCGCTGGACCTTCTCGGAGCCGAGAAACTCGATGAACGAGGCAACGGTCTCAGGGTATTTGGTGCGTTTGAAGCCGACGATCGCTGTACCGCCCGGCATGGCGTAGCAGCCGGCATCGCCGCATGGCGCGCTGATTGCAGTCCAGTCGAATGCATCGCCGATCTTCTGCTGGAACGGGTTCACCATCCAGTTGCCGGCAAGATACGTCACGACGTTACCGTTGACGAATTCGTCGCCCATGTTCTTGTACTGGGATCCGCCGGCTGCGCCCCACATTTCCTTCGGAAAAGACCCGTCCTGTGTCCAGCTGTAAAGATCCGAAATGTAGCGCTTGGCGGCGTCGTCCGGAAACGAGAACTTGCCGTCCTTGACGTAGGTGGCACCATACGAGAATGCCGCGCCCGAAAAACGATGGCCCGATCGATCCATCGTGAAGGGAACCTGGGCCCCTGTGGCCTTCGCAACGCGCGCGGACGCTTCGACGATTTCCTTCAATGTGGCACCAGGCTTAGGAAGTGGTTCGCCAGCCTGTTCGAAAAGTGTCTTGTTGACAAACGGCAGATTGAATGTCTGGGACGCGAGGTAGCCGTTGATCGACTGCGCATCGTTGACGCCAGGGAAACGAAGAACGTTGAGGCTGTCGCCGTGCAGCTTGGCGAAGCCTTCGGGATCTTTCATGTAGGGTCGCATGTCGAGGTAATATGGCGCGAGCTGCCAATCGGCGATCTTGGCGACATCAGGCCCCTCGCCGACTGCCAGCTGCACCGGTAGCTGCTTGGCAACGGCATCGTAGCCGGACGACACGAAGTTGACCTTGACGTCTGGATGCGCGGCCTCGAATTCCTTGCTGAGCGCTTCCATTCTTTCGACGTAAGCCTGGTCGTCGTCGGTGAACAGGAAGGTAATCGTCTTGGTTTCCGCCATGGCCGTGCTCGACCACGCGAAGGAACCGGCTGTCAGTGCGAGCGCTAATGCAGCCGAAAGAGCGTTTTTCATTTTCATCCTCCCATGAAAATATTTTCATCAATCGCGATATAAATCGTCGATAGACAAATTTCATATACTTGACATTCCTCCCGTCAAGCTATTTTCTGCGGCAATTGCGAGGTTTTTGAGCAATTCTCAGAAAGAGGTCGCATAAAACTGTCGAATGAAAAAGTTTTCATTCGATTGCGGAGGAGGCGATCTGTGAACGAACGGCCGGGGCCTGAGGCGCCTGCATATAATATCGGGCAGGGCCAAACCATGACGGCATGGGCGGTTTCCGACCTCATCACCAGCCGTTTTCCCGGTGTCGCTGCGCCGGCGGAAGATCGCGTCAACTATCGCTTTATCAATGGTTTTGTAGATGTCGGGGATCTTCCCTGCCGAAAGGCCTTCTGGTCAACAATGGTCGGGCGAGAGCTTGTGCCCGACGTTTCGTGGTCGACTGCGAGCCTTTACCTCCCGGGCTCTAATCGCCGCGTGGAATTCACCGGTTTCTGGCACGTGCCCACCCATCTGCGGCGATGGCTGAAGGGTACCTTCCGGACAGCATTGCCCCGCGTGCTGCATCTCAGGCTCAAGACCTGCGGCGGGGTTCGCATATGGGTCAACGGAGAGGAGACGGTGCGCTTCGAGCCGTTCAGGCGCAACGTCGAGAGTTCAACGGACATCACGCTGTCGCTGGAGGCCGGCGACAACCAGATTCTCGTTCATACCGAGGACCTTGCCGAACGCGACACGACCTGGTTCGTCGAACTTGAAGTGCTGGATAAGGAGCCGCTCTGCGTGCTGCTGCCTGTGGCACTGGATCAGGACGAAGTACGGGAACTGGAGGGCCTTTCGCGCGGCGTGCGCCCTTCACGAGACGTGTTCGTCAACCAGCCATTGGAGCTGATATTCGATACGGCGCCTGAGCGCGACTTGCCGATCGAGCTTAAGATCGTCGGTCATGGCCACGAGAGGCCTGTTCTTGCGCAATCCCATTTGACGCTGCGTGCCCATCAAAGCCGCCTGACGGCCGGGGATGTGCTCGGCATCGCAGATGGTTATCACGGCGTGCATCTGACGATCGGCAGCGGGCCGGGCTCGGTCAAACGTGTCATCGATGCCGGCTTTCTGAGCAGCATTTCTCCACCGCCATCCGAAGCGACACTCGTGGATCGCAAGCGGCAGGCACTCGAATACAGTGCCCGCTTCGGCGCCGATCGCGTGGCCCGCATCATTGCGATGATGGAAACCGGCGATTATGACCAGGAGAGCTTTGACCGCATCATCGAGGCGACTCTCACCTCCATCGATTCGCGTGAGGATTGCTCGGATTTTATCATGGTGCCGCTATTGTGGCTGCTCGGCGCCTGTGCCGAGCGGATGCCGGCCGGCGTGGTCGAGCGAATCCGGTATTCCATTCTTTCTTACCGTTATTGGGTCGATGAGCCGGGCAACGATGCCATGTGGTTCTGGAGCGAGAACCATGTGCTCTGCTTCCACACGAGCCAGTTGCTGGCAGGACTCCTCTTGCCAGAGGAGACCTTTTCAGCTTCCGGCAGGACAGGAAAACAGCAGGCAGAGCTTGCCGCCGAGCGCCTGGGACGCTGGTTCGACAGCGTGGAGGCGCACGGCCTCGCGGAGTGGAATTCGGCGGCATATTATCCGGTCGATTTCATCGGCCTGTTGGCGCTGGAACGCTGGGCCGAGGCGTCTATTGCAAGGCGCGCCCGTGCGCTGCTCGATCTCATTTTCCGGATGATCGCTCTGCATACGCTTTCGGGTGTTCCGGCCGGATCGCAAGGCCGCGCCTATGACAAGGAACTGCGCGCCGGGCCTCTGACCGAGCTCGCACCCTTTGCCCAAGTCGCTTTCGGGATCGGTTGGCTGAACAGTGGGGTGGCATCGCTACCGCTGTTCTGTGCCGGCAGCTATCAACCGCCTGCCGATCTCACTGAGATTGCAAACCTGGCACCGGGCAGGAGCGTGGAGGCCCGTTACAGTCAGGGCCTGGAGAGCGGCAAACTCGTGCTCTTCAAGAACGAAGCGGCTCAGCTTTCGACCGTCGTTGATCACAAGACCGGGCGGAAGGGGCACCAGCAGCATGTCATCGATGTGCGTCTGGCCGGCCATCCCATGGCAAGGCTCTGGATCAACCATCCCGGCGAGGACGATCCGTGGGGTAATCAAAGACCGTCCTACTGGGCGGGTAACGGCATTCTGCCACGCGTCGCCCAGCATCGTGACGTCGCGCTTCTGATTGAGGATACCCGCGACGCACGACATACATGGACGCACGCCTATATCGGCCGCGACGGTCTGGACGATGTCATCATCGATGACAATTGGCTCATCGCGCGCTCGGGCAACGGATTTTCTGCGATCTACGCATCAAACGGTCTGGAACTGGTCACGCATGGCCCGACGGCCGGCCGGGAAGTGCGCTCCTACGGGTCGATCTGCGGCTGGGCAGCAATTGTCGGATGCGGTGATGGCGACGGGTTCATGACATTCGTCGAGCGCATCCGCCAAACAAAGGTCTCGTTTGATCGGAAGGTTCGGCGTCTTGTGCTGACGCCAAGCGGTGGTCCGGCCATCAGCCTGTCTTACGCCGATGGACTTTCGATCGATGGGCAGGCCCGACCGTTCACTCACGATCAACCGCACCCGATCCTCACCTACGACAGTGCCGCATCTGACGTTGGCGCTGACAGGCCGTTCTACTCTTGAAAATAGGTGCCAGTATGAACCCAACATCTGTCGACAACGCCGTCCTTCTGACGACGATCGATCGCGTCGCGGCGGCTTTCAGCCGTCTCAAGGGCATCAAGGAAGGTCTGGTGACGGCCGGGCCCGCCTTAGGGATCCAGTTCGACGAATGGGATTGGGAGGTTGGCGTCGGTCTTTATGGCTTCTTGAGACGCGCAATCTCCACCAATGATCAAAAAGCGCTTCAGGAGCTTGTGGCCTGGTACAGCGGCCAGATCGAGCGCGGCCTCCCGCCACGCCAGATCAACAGCACGGCTCCGATGCTGCCGCTTGCGATCCTCGTTCAGCATGTCGATCGTCCCGATTTTCGCGCGCTTGTCGAGGACTGGGCCGAATGGCTCGTCAAAGAGCTGCCCAAAACGGAAGACGGTGGGTTTCAGCACGTTGTCAAAGAGCGCCTCAACGATGGCGAACTTTGGGACGACACGCTGTTCATGGCCTGCCTCTTTCTGGCCCGGGCGGGAGTGCTTTGCGAACGCAGCGAATGGATCGATGAAGCCGTCTATCAGTTCGTGATCCACACGCGCTACCTGTCCGATCCGGTGAGCGGGCTGTGGTATCACGGCTGGACGTTCAATGGGCGGCACAATTTTGCCAATGCCTTCTGGGCTCGCGGCAATGCCTGGATCACGGTGGCAATCCCGGAACTATTCGATCTCGTTCCGACCCTTGGGGAGAAAGACCGCCGTTTTCTTTCAAACGTTCTTGCCAGCCAGGTGCGCTCGCTGAAGAGGTGCCAGAGGCCCGACGGCATGTTCACGACCCTGCTGGACGACCCGTCGTCTCCGTTGGAGACCTCAGCCACCGCCGGAATTGCCTACGGCATCCTCCGCGCCGTGGATGCCGGCATTCTCGACAACAGCGACAGGGCCCACGCAGAGCGTGCGCTTGCGGCGGTGCTCGCGCGCATCGATGAGGAAGGTGTCGTACACGGCGTCTCAGATGGTACGCCGATGGGTCATGATCTTGATTTCTACAGGCGCATACCGAATGTGCCGACGCCCTACGGCCAGGCGCTCACCATGTTGCTCCTGACGGAAGTCCTCCTGGAGCGCGGTCACGAGCAATGAGCCCGACCTCTCCTATCTCGATCGATGCGATCGGCAGCGACGATACAGCTCGATTGCAAGCGGCGATCAACGAGGTATCGGCTTCAGGCGGCGGACGCGTTGTTCTTGAGGCCGGTATCCATGTCTGCCGGGGGCTCCAGCTCAAGTCCGGCGTCGATCTTCACCTGGCCGCCGGCGCGATCCTGCGTCCGGTTCCGGACTATGACGCATATGCGCATACGACCGTTTCGGTCATTGCCGAGAAGTCGAACCGCGGCATGATCGTCGCCAAGAATGCGCGGTGGATCAGCCTGACGGGCTCGGGCCGCATCGAGGCCGGTTGCGACAGCTTCATCGTGGGAGACGACAAAACGGTGGGGACCTTCATCCCAGCCGAATTTCGGCCACGCGTTGTCGTCTTCGAGGCATGTGACGGCGTTGAGATCAGTTCCATCCATATCTCCCGCTCGCCGATGTGGACGCTGCATTTCATCGACTGCACGGATGTTGCGGTCAGGGGCGTGACGATCGAGAACGACCGTCGTCTCCCCAATACGGATGGCATCGTCCTCGATGCGTGCCGCGGCGCCGTCATCGAAGATTGCCTGATATCGACCGCCGACGACGGCATATGCCTGAAGACGAGTATTGGTCCGGCAGGTGCCGCCATAGGGCAGTGCCAAAACATCCTCGTCCGCCGCTGCTCGGTCCAAAGCCTGAGCTGCGCGCTCAAGATCGGCACGGAAACGCATGGCGACGTGACCAATGTCGTGTTCGAGGATTGCAACGTCTCGGCCTCCAACCGTGCGTTGGGCGTCTTCTCGCGCGACGGCGGACGAATATCGAACGTCAGGTTTTCGAGAATTGCAGTAGAGTGCCGGGAGACGCTCGACGGCTTCTGGGGCTCTGGAGAGGCGCTTACGATCAATGCCGTCGACCGTGTGGCGGAGCGGACTGCCGGTGCCATCGAGAATCTGATCGTCGAGGACATAACCGGCGAGATGGAGGGAGCGATCACGTTGATTTCGACGTCTTCCGCCGGCATTCGAAATATCCGGTTGGCGCGCATCAAGCTGGATCAGCAGGCGGGGCAGCTGGGCACCGGGCAATCCTACGACCTGCGCCCGACGAATGCGGATTTGGCGCCGAAGGCCGATGGAGGCGGCCGCGCCAATGCCTGGACCCGCGGTTCGGACGGACAGGTGATCGGACTGCAGCGCTATCCAGGAGGAATGCCAGCCGCATACCTGGCCGGGATTACCGGGATCTTTATGGAAGAGGTGCTGATCAAGAGGCCGGCGCCGTTGCCGCAGGGCTGGAACAAGATAGACGTCGCCTTCGAAACGGCGACACCTGATGGGAGCAGGGCATGGCAGAACTGAAGCTTTCTACTATCAACAAATCGTATGGCGCCGTCAAAGTCCTCCATGATGTCGACCTTGATATCACAGATGGCGAGTTCGTCGTTTTCGTAGGTCCCTCGGGATGCGGGAAGTCGACGTTGCTGCGCATCATTGCGGGACTCGAAGACATAACATCCGGTGCAATCTCGATCGGCGGGCGGGATGTAAGCCAGCTCTCGCCGGCCGAGCGCAAAATCGCAATGGTCTTCCAGTCCTACGCGCTTTATCCGCATATGAGCGTTCGCAAGAACCTCGCTTTCGGCTTGGAGAACCTCAAGTTCAAGCGTAGCGAGATCGAAGCGCGCATTGCCGAAGCGGCCAGAATGCTGGCAATCGAACCCTATCTGGACCGGCGTCCGAAGCAACTTTCAGGCGGGCAGCGCCAGCGGGTCGCGATCGGCCGGGCGATCGTGCGCGAACCGGATATCTTTCTCTTCGACGAGCCGCTTTCGAACCTCGATGCCGCACTGCGCGTTCAGACGCGAGCCGAAATCACCAAGCTCCATCGCGAGATCAAGACCACGATGGTTTACGTCACGCACGACCAGGTCGAGGCGATGACGATGGCCGACAAGATTGTCGTCTTGCGCAGCGGGCAGGTGGAGCAGGTCGGCGCCCCGCTGGAACTGTTCGATCGGCCGCGAAATCTCTTCGTGGCCGGCTTTCTCGGCTCTCCGCGCATGAACATCATGAAAGGCAAGGTGGCCAGTGTCGGCGAAGACGGCGTCTCCATCGACGTCGGCAACGGCGGCAAGCTCGCCAGTGACGTGGAGCCTGCTGGCTTCAACGTCGGGCAGGCGGTGCTGGCCGGCGTCAGGCCCGCGCACTTCGCACGCTCCAGCCAGGCTGGCCTGCCGTTCATCGTTCAGTATCACGAGGGTCTTGGAACCGAAACCTACGTCTATGGCCACTTGGAGGGTGAGGACGCGCAGATCATCATTCATGAGGCAGGCCATTTCGCGCCATCCCCAGGCGATCGCATCCTGATCAACTCCACTCCTGAGCGCGTTCATCTGTTCGATCCCGAAAGCGGTCTGGCTTTTGGCCGGCGGCAGGGAAAAGGGGGGCTCTGACATGGCGACGCTCAAGGGAGGCGCATTGCTTTACCAGGCGGGCGAAACAATCATGAGGGTGGTCGAGGCCCCCGTGAATGCAATGGAGCGAGTGCTTGGCCGCAAACGCATGCCATGGCTGTTTCTGACGCCGAACCTGGTTCTGTTCGGCATATTCACATTCCTTCCCATCGCGATTGCAGTCGGCTACGCCTTTACCGGCGGGACGAATCTTTTCGTATCGGACCGGCCGTTCGTCGGATTCGACAATTTCCGCACCCTGCTTGCCTGCGACGATTATCTGAGGCCCGGAACGTGCCGGGAATCGCTGTTCTGGACGGCTGTGTGGAATACCCTTTGGTTCGTGGCATTCAACGTCGTTGCCACATTGCTCGTGGCACTCATCACCGCACTGATACTCAATCGAGCGATTGCCGCGCGAGGCTTCTTCAGGGCAATCTTTTTCTATCCGGTATTGCTGTCTCCGGTCGTCATTGGCCTGATCTGGAAATGGTTCCTCGATCGAAACGGCCTGCTAAACGCCTTCCTGCAGATGCTCGGCGTGCCGCCGGAAATCTTTCTTCTGGATGTCGGCTGGTCGCGCTTCTTCGTCGTGGTTGTCTCCGTCTGGTTTCACATGGGCTTTTATACGCTCATCCTCCTGGCCGGCCTTCAGGCTATCCCGAAGGAGCTTTATGAAGCAGCCTCAATCGACGCGGCCTCGCCTCGGCGCACGCTTTTCAGGATCACGCTGCCGCTCCTCGGGCCGAACCTGCTGGTCGTTCTGATCCTTCTGATGATCAGGTCCGTCCAGATTTTCGACGAAGCCTGGGTTCTGACGAACGGCGGCGGCCCGGGCACAGCCAACAGCTTTATCGTCCAATACATCTACCAGATGGCCTTCGGCAGCGATCTTCGCCTCTTCGGCCTTGCATCCGCAGCATCCGTTCTGATGGGTGCCGTGCTCCTGGTGCTGACCCTCATACAGCTGCGCCTTGGCCGGCGGATGGAGTCATAAAATGAACAGCCTTATGAATCCGATCCGATTTCTGACGCGCACGCGACGGACCGAACGCGTCGATGTAACCGACATATTGTCATGGGTCTGGTTGTTCGCCGGCACCCTTGCGGTGCTCGTTCCTGTTGTCTGGGCGGGCCTTTCCTCGCTAAAGCCGGCCGCCGAAATCACCCGGTTTCCGCCGACGCTGCTACCCCGCGCTGCCGTCGAGCAGACGGTGTCCGGTTTCGACAAGCCGCTCAGCCTCTGGCAAGTCACCATTGACGGCGAGAAGCGCGAAATGGCCATGGTTCGCCGTATCGGCCTCAAAGCCCAGATGGTTGACCCTGCAAATCCGGGAAAGCCCGTGGGCGTCGACGTGAAGAGCATAACGCCCGTGCAGCGGTTGACCGTGGCCACGCAAAATTACGCCGATCCGTTGACGCGTTTCAACTTCCTGACCTTCCTCAAGAACTCGGTGTTTGTCACGTTCGTCGCAACGATTCTGACGCTGCTGGTAAATGCCCTGGCAGCTTTTGCGCTGTCGAAATACCGGTTTCGCGGCGACACGACGGTTTTCGTGATCATCATTTCAACCCTGATGATCCCGCTCGCCGTCGTCATGGTCCCGGCATATCTTGTCATCGTGGGAGTTGGCCTTGCCGATAACCTCTGGGGGGTCATCCTGCCGACGATCGCCTCCCCGACAGCCGTGTTCCTGTTGCGGCAATATATGCTGACGATACCGGATGAGCTCATCGAGGCTGCACGCGTTGATGCGGCAAGCGAATTTTGCATCTTCTGGCGCATCATCCTGCCGCTGACGGCGCCTGCTTTGGCGGTGCTGGCGATCTTCTCCGTCCTTTGGCGCTGGAATGATTTCCTCTGGCCGCTTATCGTCCTCAACAGCCGCGAGAACTTCACACTGCAGGTCGGCCTGAATGCATTCCAGGGAGAGTTCTCGGTGCAGTGGCACTACATCCTGGCGATGACGTTTCTCAGCCTGCTGCCTGTCACGATCGTGTTCGTGTTTCTGCAGAGATACATCACCACAGGCATCGCCGGAACAGGGATGAAGTGATCTGGGTCAGCGCGGCGGCGCAACGCTGCCGCGCAAAACGAGATGGCATCCGAGTTCCAGGCGATGTGCCGGCCGCTGCGGATCGTTGGCAATCAGCCGCTGTTCGATGAGGGACAAGGCAGCAGCGCCGAGTCTGTCGGCCGGAACGCTGACCGTCGACAGCGGCGGACGGCTGAACTCGCCGCGCACGATGTCATCGAATCCCAGCACCGAAATCGCCTCCGGCACGCGAATGTCGCGATCGGCCAACGCCTTCAGGCACCCAAGCGCCAAGTTGTCGGCGGCGCAGAATATGGCGGTCGCCCCTCGCATTAAAGGATCCCGATCAAGCAGTGCATTGATGGCAGCCTCGCCATGCCTGGGCTCATATCCTTCAGCTTCCACGATCATGTCGTCCAGAACAGGAAGCTGCGCGGCAAGAAACGCGTCGGAAAAGCCGTCATATCGGCGCTGGATCGTCGTTCGGCCCTTCCAGGTGAGGTGCAGGATGCGGCGATGTCCGAGCGCGAGCAAATGTTCGATGCCCAAGCGCGCGCCGAAGCGATTTTCGGGCGTGACCGTATCGACAAGCATGGCCGGATCCTCACCGTTTATAACGACGACAGGCATGCCGGCAGAGGCAACGCTTCGGATGAGTTCCGCGTGATCGTCGTTCAAGATCACAATACCGTCGGCACGCTCCGAAAGCGCAATCTGTCTTACCTGCGCTCCATCAATTCTCCGGCCGGTGCTGACGAAGGGCACTATCCTGATCCCGCGCCGCTCGCACTCTCTTCGAAGACCGTTGAGGATCGTCCAGCTCACCAGGTTGAGGTCGCTTTGCGGAGCCGCATCGTCAGGAATCGCCAGAAGCAAAACGCGCAACGCCGCAATCGTCGCCTTTTCCCTCCTGCGCTCAAGATAGCCTAGCCGCTTCGCCGAGTTCAGAACCCTCTCGCGCACCTCGATCGTCAGAGGCGCGGTTCCGTTCAGGGCGTGCGAGGCTGTGCTCAGGGACACATCCGCATCGCGCGCGACATCTTTGAGATTGACTTTGCGTTCCACTTTTCCGTCACGAATTCCAGTCGCGCCTTCGAATGCATATAAGCTAACTCGATGTTTTCACATAAAAACTTTAAAAATGCTACGTGTGTCGTGCCAGTTTTCATCGCTCTGTTCGACAATGACGGCGGCAAGGAGGCCGGCAGGCCCCATTTGGTTGGCGTTTTTCATTGGCGGCAGATCCTTGACCACATGCAGAACGGACACTTCAAGCCGAAGCGAAAAGCTTCGATTCGTAGTAGCTGGCGGGTGGCAGCGGGTCCTTCACCGTGCCGAACTCCTTGAACATGTTGTTAAAATTGGTCAGCCACTTGTCGACGGTGCCGTCGTCATCGGCCCCGTCCCACGAGGCGGCTGCAGCCAATCGAATCTCCAGGCGTCGTCTTCGAGAAGGCGGTCATCCTCATGAGTCCGCCTTCTCCTCCTCCCTTTGCTCCCGTTTCGCCTGCAGTCTGTCGAACTTGCCGAAGTCGGTCATGATGCTGACCAGGACGCTCCCCGTCCAACCGAAGGTGAACAACCCCGACATCCCAATGATTGGCCCGAGCAGACGCCAGTGGTCCGGGAGAGTGACGTTGCCCTCCCCCAGCGTCGTATAGCTTTCCAGGACGTAGTAGTAGCTGTCGCGCATCGACGGGATGATGGCCCTGACATAGAGAGGTACCGCCCAGATCAGCGTCTCTGTGAAATGCAGGATCGCCAGCGCAGCAATCGTCACCGCTAGCATCAGGTTCAACCGCCAATGCGGCGTGGCATTCGTGACGCCTGCCCATGACTTGCTGAACCGAAGGCTGATGCTCCGGATACCAGCGCCGTGCACGAAGATGACCACGATCAGAAACACAGTGCCGACGAGTATTTCCAGAAGTGGATCAGGATTCGATAGATGGTCCAATTGCTACGTCCTCGGTCTTGCAACCACCGCTGGAAGGCCCGTAACAAGCCTTCCAGCGGGCCGAAACCAGCACGGGCATGTTGCTATACCCTGGTGCTAGTAGCAGGGCGGATACGGGTAATATCCGCACGCCGGAGGCGGATAATAGCGACGATCCTCGGCGACTGCAGCACCGATTGCCGCCCCCGCAACGACGCCCGCTCCGTAATATGCGCCAGGATGGGCATACCATCCGCCACGCCAGACGGGGGCATTCTAAGCATCTGCTTCCTCCCGTTTTTGCACTGAGTGGCATTATTTCAGCAGTCCCAGATTGATCAGCTGAACACGTCGGTTGTCTGCCGACTCCGGGTGACCTGGATCGATCGGCCATTCCTCGCCAGCTCCGACTGAAAAAAGGCGATCAGGCGAAACCGCGAACGTGGTCGACAACGCTTCGTTGATCGCGTCGGCGCGTTTCTGGCTGAGTTCGAGATTGTGCTTGGCCGTTCCCGTCGCGCTCGAGTGTCCGACGATCAGGAACTTGTACCGGAACAGGTCCGGATGGTGCAGCGCGTCCGCGATGAGCCCGACGGTGCGGTAGGATTTCGGCGCGATGGCAGTCGAGTTGTTTTCGAAATCGATCTCGACGATCAACTGCGAGAGCTCTGACAACTTGCTCCAGTTGGGGAGCGCCGCGACGCCCTTCCCGACATTGGCGTTGGCTTCCTCCACGAGCAGAGCGACATCGACGGCGGGTGCTGCCGCCTTGACCTGTCCGAGAGTGGTCATGATCTGCGTGTTGTCGAGCTGCTGGGCTGAAGCGATGCACGGAGCCAGTAGCAGGCCGAGTGCTGCCAGTGAAATGCGAAGGCCATGAGTGATCATCTTGTTCCCCCTGTTTACGGTCATGGCTTACCGCCATCCAGCGTCGGTGATTGCCTGGTTGCAAGCCTTGTTGTCCACGCGCTTTGTCTCGACGAGGCAGGAGAGAATGTTCCCGTCGCCCTTCACGCTGTTGCAGTACTGGGAGATGTCATGCTGGCAGACCTTGAACACCGACGCCTGCGCTTCCTGGCGCTGCGCGACCGATGTCATGACGCTTCCAAGCGTCGATGTGCAGGTCGGGGAGACCTTTGACGCGTTCTTCTCGAGGCAGGCCTGGATGCGACCGTTTCCGAGGTTCTCTCCGTTGCAGAACTTCTTGATGTCGGCGCCGCACTCTTTGGCAAGCGTCGTTACCGCATCGGCGTAGCTGATCGTGTCGGCCCGACCGACCGCGGTTAGGGCGAGGAAGGCGGCGAGCGCCGTTCCTGCGAAGATGCCAACTCTGTCTATCATCATTGTCCCTCCTGAAGCGATTGTTCTGAAGTGGTGAATTTACGTCGAATGCTTGGCAGTTATCATCGTGGCGGTTTGAACGGGACGACCGAGGCTCTATCGAGGGACTGCTCGATCTCGGTCCGGAGGCTGTCGACGAGTTCCTGATACTCTGCGACGCGCTCGTCACGCTCAGGAGCGGTCGACTGTTCCCATTGCATTTCCTCGTTGTTCGCAATTTCGAAGTCGTCGCAGAGGTCGCGAAACTCCTCGTTGCGTGCGGCGAGTTCCTCGATGACTTTTGCGCGCTGCTGGAAGCAGCTCTTTACGAACCCAACACCGTTCCCCATCCGGTTTCATCCATTCGCATGTGTCGCCTGGCAGCAGGCGATCTCAGGACATGATGATGCAAATCTCTCCTTTCGGAGCGTATGTTACAGTAACCAACGGTCCCGTGGCCGACGCGCCTGCTTAGAACGTCGACACGCGCTCGACGAACCAGAACGTCGCCATCGCCCCGATCGCGTAGGTCGCCATCATGACGGCATGACGACCAAGCCAGGCGATCGGACGCCACTCCTTCACGAGCAGCTGATGGACGTCAGGATCACTGTCACATTCAACGAGCTAGCCCCTGATTGCTTCAATTCCCGTCTCATCGCGTGCTGACAAAATCAACCTTCCTACTACTCAAGCGGGCGTTTTGTGATCACTCCACCAGTTCTATCTCGCCCGGCTTCCAGGTCTTGTCGAACCACGATTCCAGCGGGCCGTAGAGGCGAAGAAGAACGTTCCAGCCCTTGCCAGGAACCGTCTGGACCCAGTTGGCCTCATGGCCCTCCGGCGCTGTCGGGCCGAACCAGACATCGACTGAGGAGTCCGCGTTTATAACAATGTCTTTCTTGTCGCTTCCAATGCTGGGGAATTGCTGGTCTGTCTGCAGCATCGATCGCGTCTGATTGTCATACACGACGAACGACCAGAATTCCTTTGCCGGAATGTTTGGCGGCAGGTGCACCTTATAGGTTTTGCTGCCATCGAACGGCTTGCCGTCCTTATCGGTCGTGGCACCGGCGTATTGCGAACCGATGCCGACCCGCTTTATCGCCATGGCCGGCGTGATGCCCGTCGCGTAGTAATGGAACAGGACACGGGCATCCAGATAGCGAACGCCGGGCTGCAGAAGAAACGCGTAGCTGCCGCCGACAAAGCCGGTGAACCAGGCACTGTCTGGATAATAATAGGCGTCTTTCATGCGGGCCTTGAAGGTGATGGTGCGCGCTGTCGCATTGCCGACGGCCACGGCGTCGGTGAGGATCTTCTTCATCCGCTCGTCGGGTGCGAAGGGTTTGCCCTTTTCGATGCCGATGGCGGCGAGCTGTCCCAGCACTTCCGGGTGATAGGCCTCGTTCGGCTCGTACTGGACGATGTTGTTCACTTCCTCGTAGAAGTGAAAATCATTGGCATGGATGGTGTTGAACTCCTTGCCAGAAACGTTGATGATCTTCATCTGCGGCGGGTTGTCGGCTTCCGAAAGACGATACACCTTGGCGAATTTCCTGGTGTTTTCGACCGCAGTTGCAGTACTGCCATTTTCGAGGAAGCCGCGCCAGAAAAACAGGTTTCCGTAGGTCGACGTGCGCAACACGAAATAACCTTCGGGGACCTTGCCCTCGTAGCCCGGCGGCAAGAGCAGGTATTTTCCACCCTTGCCCTTGTCTGGACCGGCATTGCCGACATCGCCGACATATTCGAACCAGTGGTTGTCGATCATTCCCAGGATGTTGGGTGGCGTCTCGATGACCAGCGGACCGGCCTTGGTGTCGAGCCACATGAGATTGTAGATGCTTTCCGTGTTGCCGGTCAGGAACAACGAACGCGAGTCCATGAGATTTTCGAAGATCAGGATGGTCTGATTGTTGTCCGCGCCCTGGCCGGCCAGTCCAACCCGCAGGGCTTCGACCGAAGCACCGGGCATGGCGTTAAGAAAAGCATCGACGCCGCGCATGAAATCGAGATTGTCGTAGATCTTCTCCGAAGTGGCGTCATCCGGGAAGCCATCGAAAAAATTCAGCTTGCCGATCCTGGTGTCCACACTCTCCGGCGTGACGATCGAATCCGGTATTGGCGTCGCCATTTTCATCGTCGGTGCTTCGGCGGAAGCCGGGGTAAGGCCCATTAGCACCACCGAAACGGTGGCGCAAAGCAGTCTCGTCGTGCGTATCATTGTTTTCTCCTCATCGGCATCCGACGCCATGCGTCAGCCCTGGTCGAGATAATTCATGGTGTGGATTTAGTATTGCGCCACATTGATACCGGGCGGCTGCCAAGTGCCTTCGCCGGCCGGCAGGATGGAAGGTGCTTCGGTCTTCGGCCAGTAGAGCCGCATCACGAGATAGATCGTGTCATTGGGCGCAGGCAGCCAGTTTGCCTCCTTGTCCGCGCCGGGGCTGTCTTTCTGGATATAGAGCGTGAGCGAACCGTCCTCGTTCTTCTTCATCCCCGGCAACATCGGCGAGTTGATGAGATATCGGTTGATCGGGTTCTTGATCAGGAGCTGGCTCTTGCCGTCGTACATCGTCACCGACCAGAAGGAGTTCACCGGCGGGAGTTGCCCGGCGGGAAAGGTGATCGTGTAGTTGTGCTTGCTGGCGTCGAGTGTTTCGCCTGCCGCATCCGTACGGGTAAAGGGATACATGGCTTCCACAGCATCGTTTCCGTAGAGACCCGCCTTGGCAGCGGCGGCACGTTTTAGCCAATCTCCCTTGTAAAAGGTGCGGTCGCCAAAGAACGAACCGACGCTCCAACCGTTGATCGTTTTGTTTCCGCTGGCCGCAAACTTGGTGACCTTTTCATCGCCATCCTTCATGCCAAGCCCGATTTCCAGCTTGTGAGCGATCGGAAGCTCCTTGAAAGCAAACGATCTACCCGGACCCACACCGATACGTGCGAGCTTGGCACGAATGGCCTTGTCCTCTTCCGTGGGCGGCACGAACTCGAGGGTGGCATCGAGATAATCGAAGAAGTTTTCCTTGATGCCCTGCGTCGTGGCCGGCAGGAAATCGATCGTCGGGGCGGCTGGGGGTGCGGGTTGCTTGAGGAAGGTCGACAGCGGCCGCACGTCGTAGCCGGCCTGCACCTTCTCCACGTTCGGCATATCTTCGACGTTGATAAGCTGGGTCCGGAAGTTGGCGAACACGAACGGGGTGGTCGAGGAAAAGATCTGATTGATGCCCGTGGGCTTTTCGGACTTCCAGTCGGGTCCGACAACGAGATAGGAGCCCGCATCGTTGCCCGTAGCGCGGCTACCCATGTAGCCAAAGTTGTAGGTGTTGCCGTCAATCAATTGCACCGAATAATAGCGCTCCTTCTCCACCGCCGGCACGGAGATCACCATCGGCTCGGCACGCAGATCCAGCCACAGTATGGAGTATGGCGTGTCGCTGTTCGGCGTGACGACTGCTGTGTCTTCGTAGGTCGCCACGTGGTTGAGGTTGTCGATCTTGTTGAACGGCGCCTTGAACTGGCTGGACTTCGGGTCGACGGCGAACTCGTGCATGACCGCATAATTCATCACGAGCGGCAGGCCGTAGATGAAGCCTTCCTCGGCGATGTTCTTGGCCTCGATGATGTCAGGGTAGCTCTGCGCCATCAGCGGGCTTGGCCTTGCAATCGCGGCGCCGGCAGCGATCGCCGCGGCGGAGCGAAGTAGATCTCGCTTCGTCAACATCTGCCGTACTCCTGTATTATTCGATGAGTTATCGAAATCCCCTTCGGCAGCACTTCCCGCCCTATCCAGATCAGGAGACAGGGGGTTGCCTTCGACCGCGATCGTGACCGGGCACTGTAAAAGCGCAAGTATGTAACCGTAACATACGAGTATCGCGCCGCGCGTCTCGGACATATGGTGCGGCTGATCGGGCAGTACTCCAGATAGAGCACCAGCCTGAATTCGCCGTGCACGAACTGCGCCGGCGCAATCTTATCGTCATGGACGGCGATCGATTTCTAGTGTAGGTTACATTCCATAGGGGTAATAAAATCGTTTTCTTGCATACGCGACCCTCAAGAGCGGGTGAGGAGTAAGCCGTGCAGAACCAAGTGCCAGCGGCGCACGATGTTGCGACGTGTTTGTCACGCGCTCCACCGAACCAGGACGATATTCGCGCTCAGCTCGAGCGCATCTTTTCCAGTTGCGAATTTCCGAAGGTGGGCCGAAGCGCCGCCCTTCTCACCTATGTCACGGAGGAGGCGCTTGCGGGCCGCGCCGAGCGCATCAAGGGCTATTCGATTGCCATCGAAGTGTTCAAGCGGCGCGAAGGGTTTAAGCAGGACGATCCCGTAGTCCGTATAGAGGCTGGTCGGCTGCGGCGCACGCTGGAGCGCTACTACTTGGTCGCCGGACAAAATGATCCGATCAGAATCGACATCCCCAAAGGCGGTTACGCGCCATCTTTCGTCTGGAACGAAGAGGTTCCGGCGTCTTCTTACGACCAGCCCGCCACACTGCGTCAACGATTACAAAAATTGATGCCATTCGGTCTTGGAGCTGGCATCATGCTCGGCGTGGTCATGGTGGCGCTCGCCGTTTCTGCCTGCTTGCTACCCACAAGGTTGGGCTCTACATCGCAGGGATCCATCAAGGAAGGTCCGACGCTCGTCGTCGCCCCGTTCACCAATCTCGGGGACGGGCCGCAGGCAGCCCTTTACACCGCGGGCCTGACCGAGGAGCTTTTGACTGCCCTTCCTCGCTTCAAGGAAATCAGGGTTTTCGGTCGCGAGACATCGAAGTCCTTGCCGTCCGGCGTCGAGGCGTCCCAGGTGCGTGGCGAGCTTGGCGCTAGCTTCCTCCTTGCGGGCGGCGTTCGTGTTTCGGGTGACCGCATTCGCGTGACGGCGCGCCTGCTTGATACCGACAATGACGAAATCCTGTGGTCGCAGACCTACGACGACGACATCAAGAGTGGTGATCTGTTGAGCATTCAGTCTGACGTCGCTAACAAGGTGGCGACCGCAGTGGCCCAGCCCTACGGCATCATGGCTCAGGCGGACGTCTCCAATCAGGCCCCTGACGATCTCGGTGTCTATGGCTGCACGCTGAGCTTCTATGGATACCGTGCGGAATTGAGCGCCACGCGGCACTTAGACGTGCGGGAGTGCCTCGAAAGCGCCGTCGCCCGTTATCCATCCTTTGCAACCGCATGGGCAATGCTCTCCATAATCTATCTCGACGAGGACCGGTTCCGGTTTAATCGGAACATTAACGGGTCGCCTCCGATTAATCGCAGCTTGCAGGCGGCCCGTCGCGCCGTGCAACTGGATCCGGACAACACGCGCGCTCATCAGGCGCTGATGACGGCGTTATTCTTCCATCAGGAGGTTTCCGAAGCCCTCCGCGTTGGCGAACAGGCGTTGGCGACCAACCCAAATGATACCGAACTGCTCGGGGAGTTTGGTACGCGTGTCGCGATGAGTGGAGAATGGCAACGTGGTGCTGAACTGCTCGACCGCGCTCTTGCCCTCAACCCAGGCGGCGCCGGCTACTACCATGGCACCCGAGCGCTCGCCGCCTACATGCTGCATGACAACAAGACCGCCGTCATCGAGATCAAGCAGGCGGATCTCCAGAAGTTTCCGCTCTTCCATGCCGTCGCCGCGGTGATCTACGTGAATGCGGGGATGATGGACGACGCGCGCCGCGAGGCTTTCAGTTTCAACGAGATGCAGCCGGATTTCATTCCCAACGTAGTGGCCGAACTCAAGGCGAGAAACTTCCGACCCGCCGACAGGGCAAGACTGATCGCGGACATCAGAAAGGCTGGCCTTCCCGCGTCCGACGAGGTGCAGGCGATGCTGTGGCGGCCTCAAGGATCGGCTGTACTTGTGCCACGGTAGCGCCGTGGGACGGCAGTGCACCGAGCCGTTTCGGTACAGATGCTACTAGATGTTACGGGCGTTTGCCGTCGCCCGACTGTAGAGTTCGCCGGATTGCAACGATCCATACAGAAGGGCATGCGTCGATGGCCAGACAATCACGAAAATTTCGGCATCGTTTCTCGGCTGCGCTCGCGGCGGGTACCCTCGCCCTGATCGTTTCCGGGTCCTTGTCGGCAACCCGCGCTGACGAAGCCGACGCCAAGAAGCTGGTGAAGGCGATGTCGGACTATCTCGCCTCGCAGAAGGCGATCTCATTTGACTACGACACCAATCTCGAGGTCGTAACCCCCGACCATCAAAAGATCCTGCTTGCAAGCTCCGGCAAGATGGAGATGGGCCGGCCCGACAAGCTCCGCGTCACCCGGCATGGCGGGTTTGCCAACGTCGAGGTGACATTCGATGGCAAGACGGCGACGCTCTTCGGCAAGGACGCCAATCTCTATGCGCAGGCCGAGGTGCCCGGAACGATCGCTCACCTGATCGACGAGATGCGAGACAAGCTGCATCGGCCTGTTCCCGGTGCCGACCTTCTGTTGCCCGACGTCTACGGCACGTTGATGGACGGCGTGACGGACGTGAAGGATCTCGGCAGCGGCGTCATCGGCGGTACCGAGTGCGACCACCTCGCCTTCCGCACCAAGGAGGTCGACTGGCAGATCTGGATCGCGCAAGGCGAACATCCCTACCCCTGCAGGTATGTGATCACCGCGACCCAGGTCGATCAGGGGCCGCAATACAGCATCCAGATCAGTGACTGGAAGACGGGCACCGACGTTGCGGCGGCAGACTACACGTTCAAAAACACCACGGACGCCAAGAAGGTCGATCTGTCGAAGCTCAAGGACACCGACGAGCTTCCCGACCACCTCGCAGAAGGAGCGAAGCAATGACCCTGTTCAAACGCGTGCGAGTTCTCCTGATTGCCTCGGCCGTCGGAATTTCCGGTCTTGAGATCGCTGAGCAGCTTTCGATCCCCGTGACAGACGGGATCGGGATCGTGACCCCGGCCGAAGCCCGGATCGGCCGGCCGTTAACTCCGGTCAGCGTCGCCGGAGTGGCACGGCGCACCGTCCGGCGCTGCGCGGTGGGCGTCTACTACTGTTAGGACGAGGCAGTCGAGGGTCTGTCAGTGAGCATTTGTTGAATGAGGGCGATCGGTGAGCAGTCATTGTTGCGTTGGGTGGGCGTCGGCCAAGAAGGGCTGGCTTCGTTGGCTTGTTGTGAGTGCCGTGCTTGCAGCACTTCCCGGATGTGGCGGCCATCCGAAGGATGTGCTGACCCCCGTGGCCGACACGTCTCCAGGCTCGCCGAAAGTCGACATGCTGATCGCGACGACCCGCACCCGGTCGACCGTGCCGGGAGAGATGTTCAACGGAGAACGTGCGCTGGCCCCCGCCTTCGCCGACATGACGATATCCATTCCTCCGAGCAAGGTCCGCAAGGAAGGCCAGGTCGCCTGGCCGAAGAGGCTGCCGTCCAATCCTGCGACGGACTTCGCCACCGTGAAGGCCGACGACCTCGACGTCGACGAAGCGAAGAGATGGCTGAGCGCTGCCGTCAGGAAGACCCCCGACGGCAGCGTTCTCGTCTTCATTCACGGTTTCAACAACCGATTCGAGGATGCGGTCTACCGCTTCGCGCAGATCGTCCATGACTCCGGCGTCCATAGCGCGCCAGTGCTGGTGACATGGCCTTCGCGCGGCAGCCTGCTGGCATATGGCTACGACCGTGAGAGCACGAATTATACCCGCAATGCCCTGGAGACGCTCTTCCAGTATCTGGCAAAGGATCCCGAGGTGAAGGAAGTCTCGATCCTGGCGCATTCGATGGGTAACTGGCTTGCGTTGGAATCGCTGCGCCAAATGGCCATCCGCAACGGCCGGCTGCCGGAGAAGTTCAAGAATGTCATGCTCGCGGCCCCCGACGTCGACGTCGATGTGTTCAGCCAGCAGATCGCCGACATGGGTAAGCAGCATCCGCAGTTCACGCTGTTCGTATCCCGCGACGACAAGGCGCTGGCGTTTTCGCGCCGCGTCTGGGGGGACGTTTCCCGGCTCGGTGCCATCGATCCGGAGCAGGCTCCGTACAAGAAGGAGCTGGAGGACAACAACATCATGGTGATCGATCTCACCAAGATCAAATCCGGCGACAGCATGAACCACGGCAAATTTGCTGAATCTCCCCAGATCGTCCAGCTCATAGGCCAGCGCATTTCGGAGGGGCAGACGCTGACCGACAGTCACGTCGGACTTGGCGACCAGATTTTGGTGGCGACCAGCGGGGCGGCGACCGCGGCGGGCAACGTCGCGGGTCTGGTTCTAGCTGCGCCCGTTGCCGTGATCGATCAGGACACACGTGACAACTATGCGAGCCACGTCAGCAGTGTGGCAGGCACGAATGGCGCGCGGCCGGGCGCAGCAACGGTCAAGCACTGCGAGGACGGACGACCGACGCCGAACTGCAAACGCTAGTATTCGAGATTCCAGCCTCGGTGGCCAGTGATATACTTTGATTCGCCAATACCAACGTGACTGCAATTCAAGGGGACTTTCATGAGGGTAATTCTGGTACACGCTGCGGTTCTTTGTGCGAGCCTTGCAGTAGCTTCGTCTGGACGGACCGCGGACATCGCGCCTGGCATTCCGGAAGCCAAGGTGGTCGAAAGCGAAAGCGGCTGGTCATACACCGCAGCCCCCTACTTCTGGGCCGCGGGGTTGTCGGGAGACGTGGCGCAATTCGGTCTGCCCGAAGTCCATATCGACTCCAGCTTCAGCGACCTATTGGAGAACCTCGACTTCGCCTTCATGGCGGCAGGCGAAGCCCGGTACGACCGTTTCAGTATCTTCGGCGACATCATTTACACCAAGCTCGGAGCGGACGCGAACACGCGAAACGGCATTCTCGCAGACAGCGTCGATGTGACCTCGAAGACCTTCGCTGGACTGCTCGGGGCCGGATATTCGGTGCTGGAGAGCCAGTCGGGTCATCTCGACATCGTCGGGGGCGTTCGCGTCTGGTCGGTCGATACGACCATCGGATTCAACGGCGGCATCCTGGGTGGCCGCGAAGCGGACGATGGCGCGACCTGGGTCGACGCCCTCGCTGGTGTCAAGGGGAACTACTTCTTCACGCCTGAAATCTACGTCACCGGCTGGGGTCTTGTCGGCGGCGGCGGCGCGGATGTCGACTGGGATGTCTCCCTGGCGCTCGGCTACAAGTTCACCGACACGATCTCTGCAGTCGCCGGCTACCGAGCGTTAGGCGTGAACTATAACAACGATGGTTTTGTATTCGACGTCGTCCAGCAGGGTCCGATCATCGGCGTCGCGTTTCACTTCTAGGCGGCGGCTCATGAAAATTCGATGTTCAATGGGGATGGCATCAAATGAATAGCATAGCTGGTCGGACGGTGATGACCCTGACGGCACTTGGGCTCGGTACAGGGCTGGCATACGCCCAGTCGAATGAAGACCTGGCGAAGAAGCTCTCAAATCCGATCGCCTCGCTCATCAGCGTGCCGTTCCAGTTCAACTACGACCACGGCTATGGTCCGAACGACGGCGACAAGGCGAATCTGAACATCCAGCCTGTCATTCCCTTCGAGTTAAACGAGGACTGGAACATCATCTCGCGCACCATCCTGCCAGTCACATGGCAGAACGACATCGCCGGGCCATCGGGAACGCAGTTCGGTCTCGGCGACACAACGCAAAGCTTCTTCTTCTCGCCTTCGAAGCCGACCGAGAGCGGCATCGTCTGGGGCGTCGGTCCCGTGTTCCTGCTTCCGACGGCGACGGACGAATTACTCGGAAGCGGCAAATGGGGTGCGGGTCCGACAGCGGTCGTCCTCAAGCAGGACGGCCCGTGGACGTTCGGGATGCTCGGTAACCACATCTGGTCGTTCGCTGGTCAAAGCGACCGGGAGGATGTGAGTTCGACGTTCCTCCAGCCGTTCATCTCCTACACGACCAAGGACGCCTGGACGTTCTCGCTGAACACGGAGTCCACCTATAACTGGGAAACGAACGACTGGTCGGTGCCGATCAACTTCACGGTCGCCAAGCTGATTACCATCGACAAGCATCCGATCAGCCTGACGGCCGGCGTCCGGTATTGGGCCGATGCGCCCGCGAACGGACCTGAAGGGGTCGGCTTCCGCGTGGCGCTGACGTTCCTCTTTCCAAAGTGATTGTCCATTATCGCGAAGGAGCGTCGTGATATTCGAAACATATCCGCAATCCTTCCTTCTTGCTCGGCGCGGCCGCACGAAAATGCGGCGCTGAACGCCCGTAACATACGCTCCGGTAAAGACCATCAACGGTCGGAACATCGAGCTGTCCGGCGCTGTCGTCTACCAGCGATCGGCGAGCGCGGGCATCAGTCTTCGAAACTGTCATGAGAAACGGGGATAGCCGTGCGGCAGCAGCAGCACCGGCGCGTCGGCAGGGCCCGTCCTGGTAATAGAATACGTTGTTTCCGTCTACCGCGATCTGGCGGCGTCTCATCCACACCTCTGCTTCCGCCGCCAACTATGGCAACAATACTCTCAGAACCATGTACCGGCCTTAGCAGGCCCTCACGGCAAACTCGCTTGGAGGTTTCCTCCACCGTGGCCAAGTAGCCCGGGCAATTGCCGCCGAACAGCGACTTGCCCGGCGCATCCGCTGTTGGCGGGATGCGGAAGGTTTGCGCCTTGGCACGGACATGCCTATGCGTCTTGTGCATAGGTGCAGTGAGGGATTGTCACTTTTTTAAACCGATTGAAACGCCTATGTTCCAATCATCGAAACGACGCCGGAGCCAAGCAAGGTTGCTGACGTCAGACAGCCCTCAGGAAAGGGGATTATCATGAACGTCGCACGCTCTTTCAACAACTGGCGCAAGTTCCGTCAGACCGTTAACGAACTTGGCCGCATGTCCAGCCGTGAACTGCAGGACCTCGGTATCGACCGCGCCGACATCCGCAGCATTGCCCGGGGATCGCTCG
>NZ_FWER01000053.1 GCF_900169785.1 Rhizobium sullae | reverse complement strand
TCGACCGCGACCGGTTCGAATGCGTCAGATGCGGCCACGCCGCCTGCGCCGACCACAACGCCGGCCGCAACATTCTGCATCTGGGCCGCAAGGCCCGAACCGGAGGACATCCGGGGATGGCCTGTGGATCGAACCTCGCGGGAGGTCGGAAGCAGGAAGAAGACGGTAGCAGTCAGGTCGCGCAAGCGGCCTGATCAAGACCAGAAGCTCCGGCCTTCAGGCCGGGGAGTAGTCACGCTGGATTAGAGAACCGCTTATGCGCCGAATTTATGCGCGGCGCCCTTCACCGGACTTGCCCAAACGGCGGCGCCTGTTGCAAATGCCGTTTCTCCCTCGGCGCGCACCACCATCTCTCCGACGTCTGGAACATCCAGATAGAGGATGGCATCGGCACCGAGGCGCTCGATATGTCTCACCCTCCCGTGCCACTCGCCTTCTGCTTCGGAAAGACGAATATGCTCTGGGCGGATTCCATAAGTCTCACAGCCGAAGCGATGCGCAATTTCGCCCGTGTAGAGGTTCATCTTCGGGCTACCTATAAAGCCCGCGACGAAGGGCGTCACCGGCTTGCGGTAGAGCTCCATCGGGCTGCCGACCTGCTCGACCCTGCCGCCGTTCAGGACGACGATCTTGTCGGCCATTGTCATCGCCTCGACCTGGTCGTGGGTGACGTAGATCATGGTCGTCTTCAGGCGAGCATGGAGTTCTGCGATCTCGAGCCGCATCTGTGCTCGCAGTGATGCGTCGAGATTGGAAAGTGGTTCGTCGAACAGGAAGACCTTCGGATCGCGAACGATCGCGCGGCCGATGGCAACGCGCTGCCTTTGGCCGCCGGAAAGCGCCTTCGGCTTGCGGTCGAGCAAATGGGAGAGCTGCAAGGTCTCGGCTGCTGCGCAAACCTTGGCCTCAATCTCGGCCTTCGGGCGGCGGGCGAGCGAGAGACCGAAGCCGATATTCTCCGCAACGGTCATATGCGGATAAAGCGCGTAGCTCTGGAACACCATTGCGATGCCGCGTTCAGAAGGTTCTGCGTAGGTCACATCCTTGCCCCCGATCGTAAGCGAACCTGAGGTCGACTCTTCCAGTCCGGCGATGATCCGGAGCAACGTGGATTTTCCGCATCCAGACGGCCCGACGAACACGACGAATTCACCGGAACGCACGTCCAGATCGATGCCTTTGATGACGTCAAGGGCGCCAAAGCTTTTGCAAATCCGGGTGAGGGTGAGTTCGGCCATTCCGCTAACCTTTCACTGCGCCGGCAGTCATGCCCGCCACGATCTGCCTGTTGAAGAAGATGAAAACGATGAGGGGAGGGATCGTGACGAGAAGGATGTTCATGAAAAGCAGGTTGTACTGGCTCGTATACATGCTCTGGAAATTATAGAGCGTCAGCTGCACGGTGACGTTCTCCTTGCCTGGCAGATAGTAGAGCGGGTTTGTGAAATCGTTGAAGATTGCGATCGACTGCACGACGATGTTCGTCACCGTCACTGGCTTGAGCAGCGGGAGGATCACGCGGAAAAATATCTGCCGGGGTTTAGCACCATCGATCAGCGCCGCCTCGTCGAGGTCACGGGGGATGGTCGAGATGAACGACCTGTAGAGCAGGGTCGAGAACGAGAGATTATAAGCGACCTGGATCAGGATCATTCCGGTGATCGTCTTGAAGAGGCCGATTTCCTGAAGCAATCCGATCGTCGGAACGACGGCCGGCGGCATCATCAGCCCCATGAACAGGGCAGCCGAGGCAACGGCATTCCAGCGGGTTTTCCGGCGTTGCATGACATATCCGACCATTGCCGAAAGCAGTATCAGTATCGCAACCGAGACGACGGTGATCAGCGTCGAATTGAAGTATGCGAGGACGAGCTGGTAGTCGCGAGCCTTGAACACTGCCGCGAGGTTGTCCCAGAGCAACCATTGTTCCGGGAGCACGAAGTCGAGCCGGGAGGCTTCGGACTTCGACTTGACCGCCTGGAGCGCAACGAAGACGAATGGGAGAACGAAGATGACGGTGGCGATGGCAAGTGCGACCGCGCCCGTCACGTAGGGTCGCGTTTTTCTCATTGCTCGACCTCGCGCCGGTTGAGCCACAGGGTCAGCGGCAGAATGATGATCGCGATCAGCGCAAACAGGATGACGTTGCCCGCAGTCGACAGCCCGTAGAAGCCCGCCTGATACTGCTTGTAGATGACTGACGCGATCACGTCCGAGGAAAAGCCCGGCCCGCCGCGCGTCATCGCCCAAATGAGATCGAACGACCGCAGGCCACCGATCAAAGATAGCGTGATGACGGCGATCGTCGCCGGGCGCACAAGAGGCAAGGTGATACGTGAGAATTGCTGGAAGCGGGTGGCGCCATCAATTCTGGCCGCCTCGTAATATTCGGGGCTAATCGCTGCCAGGCCGGCGATGAAAATCAAGGTGGCGAGACCCACGCCTTTCCAGAGGTCGACGAGCGCCACGGAAAAGAGGGCGAGCGCCGGATTGGTCAGCCAGCCCGGTCCGGGAATGCCGAGCGTTTCAAGCGTGACATTGATGATGCCCCTGGTCGGATGCATCATCACCGTAAAAGTGATGCCGATGCCGATGGTCGATACCAGGACCGGAAAAAAGACGAGCGTACGCAGGAAGCCCCGGGCGAAAATGTTGCCGGTCAAAAGCACGGCAAGCAGGAGCCCGCATACCGTCTTCAGGCCGGATGTCGTGACGGCATAGATCACCGTGTTGACGAGACCCTTGACCAGAAAGGGCTCGGAAAAGAACTGCTCGAAATTCTCCAGTCCGATGAACTCGGCGGTTGAAAGATCCCAGCGTGTAAGGCTGAACCACAGCGACGAGACCGTGGGGACGAGAAACAGCACGCCATAGACGAGCGCGGCCGGAATGAAGAACCACAAGGGATAAGGAGATCTGCGTGAGCGGCGGTACGTCTCGATCATTGCTACCTCTTCGATCGGGTGGAACCTCGCCCATGGGAGGCGAGGTCAGCTTTCCCGAAGGACCGTTACCAGTTGGGTAGACCGAGCTGCTTTGCCTGCTTGCGCACGTCGTCGTCATAGAGCGCGGCTGCCTCGGCCGGCTGACGGATTCCTGATCCGACCTCGACGGTGATCTGTTCAAGGGCAGGTCCCTTGATCGGCGACACGAATTCAAGCGCCGGCGTCGTCATCCCCTTTGTTTCGAAATAGGGAAGCATGTCCTTGACCGCAGGCGGTACGTCGGCGGGCAGCGTGCATCCATCGACTAGGGACGGACCTTGAGCCGTGTTGGTTTCAACCATGATCTTGCAGCCTTCGACGCCTCCGGCGAAATCCACGAACTTCCTGGCTTCTTCGGCATTCGGGCTTGCGAGCGGGATATAGAGGGCAGGCGGCATCCAAACCGTCAGGCCGTTTTTAGCTGCGTCGTCTCCCGGCTGTGCGAAGAAGCCGACATCGTTGAGATTTTCGGGATAGTTCTGCTTCAAGGCGCCGACGGCAAAGGTCAGCATGGGATAATGGGCTGCTTCGCCCGTCGCCACCATCCTGAGCCCGTCATCATAGCTTGCCGCACCGAAATCCTCGTTCATCAGGCCGGCGTCATAAACCTCCTTCAGGCGCTCGAACCCTTTCATCGCCGCAGGGGTCGTCGCATATTTCGCCTTGTTGCCCGTATAGTCGTCCGCGAAGTTCGGCACGGCGGCATGCAGATTGTAGTAATCGGCTAGAACGAAGAGCTGCGACGTCCAGGTATCGCGATAGGTTTGCGCAACGGCTGCTTTGCCGGCCGCCTTCACCTTCTCGTTGTTGCCCATGAACTCGGTCCACGTCTTCGGAACCGGCAGGCCGAGGTCCTGATAGATTTTTCTGTTGTAGAGGATCCCGCCGGCCATCGCCGTGCCGAAGGGAACGCCGTAGAGCTTGCCGTCTGCGCCGACGACGGCCTTGAAGCTCTCGTCCACTTTTGCCTGCGACGACAGATCGCTGAGGTCGGCAAGTGTCTGCGCAGGTTTCAGCGCCTGCATCAGCGAGCCGGAATTATAGAGGAAGACGTCCGACATCTCGCCAGTCGCAAGACGTGTCTTGACGATGTTGTCGCCCTCGCCACCACCCGGCCGCTGCTCGATTTCGATCGTGACATCCGGTGCGATCTTCTCGTAAGCAGCAACCAGCGCCTCGGCAGCCGCGACCGTATCGGGGTTGTTGTCGATCAGAAACGAGAGGGTCGCGTCTGCATGCGACGGCCCTGCGGCGACCAGTGCTATGAGTGCCGACGCGCCGGCGAGAATGACTTTGATGCGGTATGTCATGACGTTCCTCCTCTGAACGGTTTGACCGGGACGAATATGCTCCTCAGGATTGGGGGAGAGAAAACACCAGTTGGTGCGTTCCGGGCCGAAGAATGGCCTCCTCGGCCACAGGCTCTCCATTGATTGATGGATTCTGATGCCGCAGCCCCGGCCGGAACCGGCCGACGCAGCCCTCCGGAAGCGTCAGCCGATAGGTGACTCTGTTGCCGCGGCACTCCCATGCAGCTTCAATTCGGCCTTGACGTACGTCATGGTGGGCGGTGACCGGCGAGAGCGCGGCAATCGGCGCAGGATCGACAATCACCTCGGCAAATCCTGGGGCGGTCGCGCTCGGCGAAATTCCGGCGACGGTTTCAAACAGCCATTGGCATACTGCGCCATAGGCATAATGATTGTAGCTGTTCATGTCGGGCTCGTAGATGGTGCCGTCGGGCGCCATTGAATCCCAGCGCTCCCAGATCGTAGTCGCGCCCTTGGATACCTGGTAGAGCCAGCCTGGAACCTCCTCCTGCAGGAACACTTTTTCTGCAATGTCGTCCATGCCGAGCTTCGTCAAGGCCGGCAGCAGGGCGGGTGTGCCTATGAATCCTGTGCCGATCTTGTAGTCGGCGTCGACGATCACCTGTCGGAAGTGCTGCCTGGCAGCAGCGTGATGCTCAGCAGGGATCAGATCATGGAGGAATGCCAGCGCGTAGGACGTCTGGTCGTTATGTGCAATGCGCCCGGACGGTGCGATGAACTCGCGGGCGAATGCATGCCGAATTTCTTCAGCACGGCCCGTCATGCGTTCTGCCAGCACCTCGTCGCCAAGGATCGCCGCGATCTTCGCCAGCAAGTCGGTGGAGATGAAATGGTAGAGTGTCGCGGCGCAATCGTCGGCAATTGTCGGACGCGGTTTGCGATTGTCGCCGACCGGCTGCAGCCAGTCGCCGAATGTGAAGCCGCGGTCGCCCCAGCGGGATGGCGGGCGCACGATCGGGCCATCCGAAATTGACCAGACGAAATTGACCCAGCGCACCATCGCATTGAGGCATTCGGAGAGAACCGCACGATCACCGTAATGGGTGTAAAGAATCCAGGGGATGACGACGATGGCGTCGCCCCAGCCGGTCGAGCCGGCAAAGCCCGGAAAATTCTCCGGATGCAGGCGTGTGGGGTCGGGGGAGAAATGGGAGACGGCGCCATCCTCACGCTGGTCGGCCATCACGTCGCGCAGATATTTCCGGAAGAAGGTCCGGCTGTCCGTCAGCCAGCAGGCTGTTGCGGCAAACACCTGAGCATCACCCGTCCAGCCGAGGCGCTCGTCGCGCTGAGGGCAGTCGGTCGGGACCTCTATGAAGTTCGCGCGCTGCGACCAGATTGTGTTCTGGACAAGCCGGTTGACGAGAGCGTTGCCCGAGCTGAAGCTGCCCGCCAGATTGGGCACGGAGGAGATCGGAACCGAGGAGATCGTCACGATGTGTGCGTCGCCCGTGACCGTCACTCTGGCATAGCGGAAGCCGAAAAAGGTGAAATGAGGCGAATAGGTCTCGTCGCCGGTTCCGCGCAGCGTATAGATCGTATGCGCTTGCGCGGTGCGGTAGTTGCGGTTGTCGAAATAACGATCAGGTCCCAGGACCTCCGAATGCTCCACTCGAATTTCGGCGCCTGCCGCTCCGCGAACCGTGTAAAGCACATAGCCGCCGATGTTCTGGCCGAAGTCGTAGATCGTTCGTCCTTCCGCATCGGTCCATGTGTCGATCGGTGTGATCGCCGGCAATTCACGCACCGGTGCCGTTTCGTGCGCGACGAGCAACGCCTTGTCGAACGGTAGCGTCACGGTGCCATGGGTGTCGACGAGTCGTTCTTCGCGTGCATCGTAGATCTCGCCGAAATAGATGCCGGATTTGCGGATCGGCAGCAGTCCGCTTTGCCAAGTCGCGTCCGTTGAGAGAATGACGCCGTTCGGTCCAACCAGATCTGCAATGGCTGCCGTCCTGTCACCCCAGCAATTGGGAATGGCCTTTTGACCCCACATGAGCGGAGACCGGTACCATCCGTCGGAAAGCCAGATTTCGATGCGGTTCTGGCCGGACTTGATGAGATTGGAAACGTCGTAGCGCTGATAGGCCACACGATGGTCATAGCTGGTCCAGCCTGGTGTCAGGAGGTCCTCGCCGACACGCTTGTCATTGATGAAACAGCGATAAAGGCCGAGCGCCGAAATGAAGAGTTCGGCAGGCATCTTTGCGCCATCACAGATGAACGTCTTGGCAACGAAACTTGCTGCCGTTCCTTGGCCGCGGTCCGACAGAGGCGCGATCATATCGCCGCTCCACGCGCGTGAAACCAGATCACCGCCGACGGCTTTCGGCTGAAAGTTCATCAAATCCTCCGCATATTTGTAGAACGTTCTCCGTATAACGTTCTACATTTTTTCTGGGAGTGCAATAGATATTTTGCGACCGGTCTGCCATGGTGATTTGGCGAGGCGTCAAGGCTCGCAGAACGCAACTGAGGATTTCATGCCAATCAAAGAGAAGTCGAAGCCGGCAAAGCGCGACCGCGTGACGATACGGACAGTTGCGGCGCATGCAGGTGTATCTGTTGCGGCGGTTTCAAAGGTCATGCGAGATGCATACGGTGTGAGCGAGAACCTTCGCGCCAAGGTGACCGGGTCGATCGAGGAGCTGGGATACCGGCCGTCAAGGACCGCGCGTGGCCTGCGCGGGCGCACGTTCACGATAGGATTGCTCCTTATCGACATACGCAATCCCTTCCTGCCCGAGGTCATCGACGGTGTGAATGGCGTCCTGGCGCCGTCGCATTATCAGGCGATGATCGGTGTCAGCGAGGCCCGGACGCAACTGGAAACCTCTCTCATCGAGTCGATGATCGACTACAAGATGGATGGGCTCATCCTCGTCGCTCCTCGCCTGCCGTCTGAAATTATCGCGAAATTCGCCACGCAAATTCCGATTGTCGCTGTCGGTTATCATGATCCGAAAGCGGAGACGTTCGACACGGTGAATGCCGATGACCAGCAAGGGGCAGAAATCGCGGTGGAGGCGTTGCTCGAGTGTGGTTACCGCGACATCGAAATGCTCAGCCTGGGGGCCCGCGAGGGCCACAAGGTCTCCGTTGTTCATCAGCGTGAAATCGGATATCGGCGCGCCATGCAGCGAGCAGGCCTAGGCTCCTCAGCACCGATCTTCCATATCCCTGTCAATTCTCCTAAGCGCGAGCAGGCAATGCGGTCGTTCCTGGCGCGCAGCGACAGGCCCCGCGCGATCTTCTGCTGGAGCGATCTCGATGCCATTACGCTTTTGAGCACGGCCTCGGAAATGGGCGTGCGGATACCCGAAGACTTGGCGATGATCGGCTACGACAATTCTGCGACCGCGGCTCTCAGCCTGGTCAATCTGGCAAGCATCGACCAGTCGGGCAGGGAACTCGGCGAAGCGGCGACACGGGCGCTTCTGTCCAGGATCGAGGGCCGCAGCGAACCGGAGCATCTCCTGTTGATGCCCTCGTTGGTCAGCAGGAAGAGTTTGACACCCGCAGGGCGGCCCTGACCGGATGGCGCGATGCTTCTCGCAGTAGCGAGTGTTGCCCGTTGAGAAGATCAGCTACGAACTGGTCAAGGACCAAGTCTGGCAAAATGTCAGCCGACAACCTGCAGGCCTAAGTCAGCCGAAAGGCCAGGTGAGCGGCCTTTCCATCTGTGGTTCGACACATGCAATTCCGTCGCAGCCGCGTGGCCGCATTCGCTGCCACGCGGCGCTTCGATCATGACTATTTGGTCATTTCGCGCTCTTCGGGAAAGCTGGCAGCTTGTTGATGTCCGACGTGTCGTGCTGCACGACCAGGATGGCATTGAGTGACGCCGCTATCCCTGTCAGTCTTTCCATGGATGCCAGCGAGTCGGCGCGATCGAAATTGAACGTCGGTACGCCGCGATTGGCAAACTGTTCCTCGAAATGCACGACATCGCCGGATAGCAGCACTGGACCCGTCTTCGCCAGTCGCACGAGTAGGCTGGTCTCGCCGGGTGTATGGCCGGGGGTGGAAAGGATCACGACCGATCCGTCGCCAAACACATCGCGATCGCCAGAGATCGGATCAACCTTGGAGATGCCGTCGAGCCAGGGCTTGATGAGGTTGGGATCGACGGCGAAGGGCAGGGGATCGGATTTGAACTGGGCGAAATCCGCAGCGCCGATCATCAGCGTTGCTCCGGGGAAGGTGGCGGCCTGTCCGACATGGTCAAAGTGATTGTGGCTCACGCCGAGCCGGCCGATCTGCTCCGGCTTGACGCCGATCTTGGCAAGCTGCGTCGGCAGATCCTCCGCGAGCGCGGGCGCGAAAGTGGCGGAGGCGTCGACTTTGGCACCGATCAGGGCTGTCGGAAGTCCGGCATCCCAGAGCATGTAGTCCTTGTCGTGCCTGATGAGATAGCAGCTGTCGGTCAGGGTCCGGGTCTCGCCGGAATATTTGAACGTATCGGAAAAGACGCCGAGATTGCGAACTTCGATCTGGCCGCAGTCCAGCCGCCAGAGCTCTACCTCGTCAGCGCTTGCAGCAGCTCCCGAAGCCATCAGGACGGCTGCGGCGAGAAGGCTTGTTGTCATCGTTTTCATTGTGGTCTCCTGCAAATGGAGGCCAGCTTGTGCCTGAATCTAAAGCGGGACATGGCACCGGTATGATCGCCTTTGAGCCCGAAACGCTCACGAAGGTGTTTTTTATCTCGCCGTCCTCGCCTATCTTCCGGCCATGAACATTCACTATAGAAACGATGACGCTGATCTGAGATTCATGCTGCTCGAGCGACTGCGCCCGATGATGGCGCCGAGCGACACTGCTGGGCGCTATCAGCATGGCAATCGCTTGTTTTCCTACTGCTCCATCGACCGGGAGCGGCTGAAGGCGATCGAGCTCCCCAACCCGCTGATTGGCATTATCCTGCGTGGACTGAAGGAAGTTTGGCTCGGCGACACGGTTCATGTCTTCGAGCCGGGCACGGTCTTTGTCCTGCCCGGCGGCGTGCGGATGGATGTCGTCAATATCCCAGGGGAGCGCAGCGCTTATGAGTCTTTGTTGCTGGAAGTGCCATCGCTGCCGCCTGGGATAGCGCCATTGGTTGGCAGCCCGCGATGTGGAAGCAATGGCTGGCAATTCAGTCTTCCGCTTAACACCGATCTCATTGACGCCCTCGTTCATGCCGCTACGTCGATCGCCAATGATGCGATGGGCGAGGCGGTGAAGACGTTGCGTCTCACCGAGGTGTTGATGTTGATGCAGCCACTTGCCGCGGCGCGGCCGCTCTTTCGGACCAGCCTGTCAGACGAGGTTGCCTGGCTGATCCGTGCCGCGCCCGCGGAAGCCTGGACGGTCGAACGCATCGCTGATCGTCTCGGACTGGGCGCTTCGACGCTGCGCCGCCGGCTCGCTTCGGAAGACCGATCGTTCCGGAAAATCCTGTGCGCCGAGCGGATAAAGGCCGGTCGAAATGCGCTTGCTTCTGGTGCATCGAGCCTGGCTGCAGCGGAGGCAGCCGGCTACAGTTCCCGTTCGCACTTTGCCCGTCGATATCGTGAGAGCTATGGCACATCGCCGACGGGACGTCGGGTTGGCTAAGCGTCGCCACAGAAGCGAACTATCGCATGCTCAGCCGGGAAGCCGTCACCATGTCTAGGATTGTGACCGGCAAAGCAACTGATCGACGATAATCCCAACGTTCCTGACGGAATATTATGCGACTGTCGAAGCACCTAGTGTGAACATCGACTGCGGGATTAGAGCTGTGCCAGTAGCGGCTATTCGACAGGAGTGTTTACTTGCTAAATGCGCGCAGCCGGACTTAGACCGGCTGCGAAGGCTCGATCTCTTAGCCGTCAGAGCGTAAGTTGGTCAGGCAGCAATCAGGTTTTGCCCCTGTGCCGCAGTGGAGCAGGAGCTACACTAGCCGCAGTCCCGGGAGCTCGGCATGGAACGCCGCTTGGCCGCAATTATGGTGTCCGACATTGTCGGCTACTCCTCACTGATGGAGGATGCCGAGGAGCGTACCGCCGACCGAGTCGCCCGCTGCCAGGAGTTGATCACGGAGAAGGTCGTTGCCCTCGGAGGCAGAGTCTTCAACACGGCCGGTGATGCCTGCCTAGCGGAGTTCGGTAGCCCGATCAATGCGCTCCGCTGCGCCGCCGAGATCCGTAACGCGCTCGCCGGGAGCGAGAACATGGTCAGCGATCCGCTCAGGCTGCGCTTCGGGCTCCATCTCGCCGATGTCGTGGTTCGGGGCAACGACTTGGTCGGCGACGGCGTGAACGTTGCTGCGCGCATCCAGCAGGTGGCCGAGCCCGACTGCATCTGCGTGAGCGGAGCTTTCTTCGACAACATCCGGCGCAACTCGCCGTTCGTTTTCGAGGACGTGGGCGATCGGCACCTCAAGAACCTGTCGGAGCCTGTCCACATCTATAAGCTGCTGGACGAGATAGCGCGGCACCGGCTGCAATCCGCGCCGACGCGAATTCAAACCGTCGGGGAGAAGCGTCCGTTGTCATTGGCCGTCCTGCCCTTCCGCGTCATGGGCGGGGATGAAAGCCAGCGGTTTCTGGCCGAGGGCCTGACGGATGAGCTGATCGTCGAATTGGCCCGCTTCCGACGTCTGTTCCTAAGCTCCCGCAGCGCAAGCTTTGCCCTTGCCGATGCCGACACAGTCAAGGTCGGCAACACGTTGGGAGTGCGATACGTCTTGGAGGGCCAGGTCCGGAAGATCGGCAATCAGGTGCGGATCGGGCTCACCCTTAGCGAGACAGAGAAGGGCTCGGTAGTGTGGAGCGACAAGCTCGCTCGGCCGTTCACCGAAGTCATGGACTTGCTCGACACAACGTCGGCGAAGATCGCAGCGACTGTGTTCGGCCGGGTGGAAGACGCCGGCATGATCGCGGCTAGGCGCAAGCCACCCGAGAACATGTCAGCGTTCGAGTGCCTGTTGCGCGGCATCGATCACCACCGCCTTGGCGGCGTGCTGGAGGAGCACTCCCGCGAGGCAGTTAAGTGGTTCACCCGCGCCATCGAGATGGATCCGAACTACGGCGCAGCCTACGCCTGGCGGGTCTGCGCTGCATCCGATCTTCCTGAGTTCAGCTACCCCGAGAGCGAACCCGACGTCTGTCGGGCACTGGAGCTCGACCCCTGCGATGCCGAGGCCAACCGCATCGCATCCTTTTACGAGCTGCTCAAGGGCGACTTCGACCAAGCAGAGAGGCTGATGCGACGGGCGATGGAGCTGAACCCGTCCGACGCTTATATCAGGGCGCGATGCGCAGCCGTTTCGATCTTTATTGGAAAACCTGAGGACGCGCTGAAGCTCCTCGATGAGGCGGAGGCGCTCGATCCGCTCCTGCCGGTGTGGTGCGTCGAGGAGCGTGGGGTCGCCCTCTATGCGCTGGGCCGCTTCGAGGACGCGCTTCAGGCCTTGGGCGAGCTGGTGTTTCAGACCTTCCGTTCGCGGCTATACCGCGCAGCGGCGCTGCTGGAGCTCGGCCGAGCGGAGGAGGCCGCCAAGCTCGTCAACGAGGCACTGGCAACTAAGCCGAACTTCACCGTGTCGCGGTTCCTTTTCCAGGAGCGCTATCGTGACCCGTCACTACGGCGGCAGTTGCGAAGCCGACTGAAGGAGGCAGGACTGCCTCCATGAACCGTTAGGTGAAAGTGCGTAAGGGCTTAGTCCATAAAGCGAAAGTCCGTGAAAAGGGCACCCTTAAATCCTTCGCCTTAAACCGATTCGAACCGCTGGCCCGCCCATGATAGCGGGCATATCATCAAAATGATGGATGACTGAGCGGCGTTTGTGATCGGTAGAGCTTTTTCAGCCCCGGCCTGCTAAAGACTCACGTATGATCACGCTCATTCCTTCATCTGACGGTGACGGTTATGCCTCTCTGCTCGCCGAGCTTAAGGACAGGATCCGAACAGCTCGCCTGAAGGCGGCCGTCGCTGTCAACCGAGAACTCATCGTGCTCTACTGGAGCAGGCCCGGCCGCGAGATCTTGGCACGCCAAATCGCCGAAGGGTGGGGCGCCCACGTCATCGATCGGCTCGCCACGGACCTCCGGCGCGATTTTCCAGATATGAAGGGGCTTTCGCCGCGAAACCTCAAATATATGCGCGCCTTTGCCGAGGCATTCCCCGACGATCGTGCAACAACTTATTGCACAATTGCCCTGGGGTCATAAACGTCAAACTCATCGAGGCACTGAAGGGCCCCGAAGAGCGGCTCTGGTATGCCCGCCAGGCCGTAGAACATGGGTGGAGCCGAAGCGTTCTCGTGCATCAGATCGAAAGCGGCCTGTACCAGCGACAGGGGAAGGCGCTCACCAATTTTGCGCGGACACTGCCTGCGCCGCAATCCGATCTGGCGCAAGAATTAATCAAAGATCCCTACAGCTTCGATTTTCTTGCCCTCGGCCCGGCGATGTCCGAGCGCGAACTCGAGCAAGGCCTGCTCGAGCACCTACGCTCCTTGATCCTTGAGCTCGGTAAAGGCTTCGCATTCGTCGGCAGCCAGCATCATCTCGAGGTTGGTGGGCAGGAGTACTATCTGGATCTATTGTTCTATCACTTGCGGCTGCGCTGCTTCGTTATTGTCGAGCTCAAGATCGAGGACTTTAAGCCGGAGTTCGCCGGCAAGATGAACTTCTATCTTTCCGCGGTCGATGACCAACTTCGACACGAGTCGGACGCTCCGAGCATCGGCATTATTCTGTGCAAAGGCAAGAATGAGGTAATTGTCGAATATGCTCTTCGAGATTCAACAAAGCCGATGGGCGTTGCGGAATATAGGCTCTCTGCAGCGCTCCCCGAACCATGGCAGACAGAGCTGCCCACAGAGGCGGAATTTGCACGCGAGTTCCCGTTGATGTCGCTCGTGAAGCTACGCATAGAGGTTGAGCGTGAAATCCGCCCGCTGATGGCCAACCAGGCCGAGGGCGAGCGACCGGCGGCTCTTGGGCCGATGCTGAACGAGCTCCAGCGACTCGGGCTAGCGCCCCAAACAGCTGAGCGGTTCCGAAATGCCCTTCACGTGATGAACCGCGCAGCCCACGGACTGGACGTGGCGACCGCGGAAGCATCTGAAGCGACCGAAATTGCTGCCGCCTTCCTTGCTGAGCTTCGAGCGATCCGCAACAGCCGATCCTCGTGATCAGCAACATCCGGGGGCCATTACTCCGCCACACATTCCCACATCAGCGGGGGTCCGCGCCCAAGATGTCTCCGTCAATGAATACGATGCCGTAGGGACAGCGAACCGATCCAGCGGCAAGTGTGATGTTTATTGACAATATGTGCTACGCCGCCCACAATAAGGGCAAAGCGAAAGGATATGCCAATGGCATCGGGAAGCATCCATGTGAAGGTCGGTGGTCAGCTACAAGCCCATATCCAGCAGCAAATCGGCGAGGGTGGCCTTTACGAAAATGCCAGCGAGTACATTCGTGCCTTGATCCGTAGGGATTTGCAGACCCGTGATGAGGCATGGGAGGCGTTGCAAAAGGAACTGGCCCCCGCCATGCGCGCGGACGATAGTGAATTTGTCACCGTTACGGCCGAGGACGTAATCCGCCGTAATCAGCGCCGCTGATAATGGTTGCCTATCGGATCTATCCGCAAGCGGATGCCGCTCAGGACAAGATTTGGCGCGACACCGTCGAGAAATGGGGTGATCAGCAAGCCGTGACCTACATCACCGGATTGCATACCCATTTGCAGCGGTTGTGCGATGACAAGGCGATATGGCGAAAGCTTCCGCAGAAGCTTGCGGTTCCGGCCGATCTCAAACGCGAGGCGTATTTCAGCCGATATGGACGGCATTATGTGTTTTTTCGCGAATTGGATAATGGCGATCTAGGTGTGATGAGCATCCTGCATGAGCGGATGGATTTGCCGGTACGCCTTCTTGAGGATTTGGCTGCACTGGATGAAAAAGCCGCCGCAGAGAGGTAGAACTGCGGCCCCAAAGCCCGCAAACTATCGTCCTCAGTCTCGTATTCCTTTGCACTGATCGACGCCGTTCAGCTCGCTTAAGCCCGCTGGATCGTCGTAGCTGAAGTGCTCGGCGGCATGGATTGCCGAGGCTTTCCGGATGTGCTTCTTGGCGAACTCACATGCCTCGTCGCTATCTTCGGTGCGGACGACGCGGGCGACCATGCGTTCCCGGCCGCAACCGAACGGCCTCTTCTCGCGCATGGCCCGGATCGTCAGGCGCTTCAGGTTTCCAGCCTGCTTCTCAGGAAGCCGCGGGCGACCGATTGAGGCGCGGCATCCATGGACCTTTGGCGGGCGGCAAAAACATCGCCGATCGCGATCAGGACGGGGTTGTCGTAACCGATCTCGCTTATGCCGTCGGCAAGAGCTCCGAGATGCCCGTGCCATTCACGCTGCGTGGCGCGGCTCACGTCGCTCATGATGACGGCCGGCGTCCCGGGCGGGAGCCCTTCGGCGATCAGCCGGTCGGCAATGAGTGGCGCTGTCCTGCCGCCCATGTAGAAAACAGTGGTCGCATGCGGATCGGCGGCGGCTGCCCAGTCGACATCCACCGGCAAACCGCCATGGCGGGAATGGCCGGTGATGAAGCGTACCGACTGGGCGCAGTCGCGATGGGTCAGCGAAATGCCAAGGCGCGAGGCCATGGCGCTTGCGGCCGTGATGCCGGGAATGACGTCAACCGGGATGCCCTCGCGATCAAGATGGGCAATCTCTTCGCCGGCGCGGCCGAAGATCATCGGGTCGCCGGACTTGAGGCGGACGACGCGCTTGCCCGCCTTGGCAAGCCTCACCATCATCGCGTTGATATCTTCCTGCCGGCAGCTGGTGCGGCCGCCCCGCTTTCCGACCAGCATGCGCTTGGCCTCCCGGCGGGCAAGCTCCAGCACCTCGGCTGAAACGAGATCGTCGAAGAGGATGACGTCGGCCGCCTGCAGGGCGCGGACCGCCTTCAGCGTCAGGAGCTCTGCATCGCCGGGGCCGGCACCGACGAGGCTCACCCGTCCGGTTGTGCTTGCGGTCGATTTCAGGCCGCGGGCCGCAAGCAAAAGCCGCTTTTCGGCGTCGCGGTCAGCAGAACCGTCGAACGCCATGTCGGCGAATTTTTCCCAGAATAGACGCCGCGCCGAAGCGGCATCAAGTATTCCGTTGATCTTGCCGCGCATCGATTGGGCAAGTTCGGCCCAGGATTTCAGCGTACGCGGAAGCAGCGTCTCGATCTTGCGGCGGATGGTTTGGGCAAGAATGGGGGCTGCGCCATCCGTCGAGATCGCGACAACCACGGGGGAGCGGTTGACGATCGACCCGAACTGGAACTGGCAGAAATCGGGCTTGTCGATGACATTGACCGGAACACCCATTTTCCGTGCCGCTTCGAAGAAGCACCTGGCTTGCGCATCGTCGTCGCAATCGGCAATGGCGATAGTGGCTCCCGTCAGCGCTTCCGTCTGCCAATGCCTCGGATGGTGGGTCAACCTGGCTGCGGGGTGCTCCGGCGTGCGGCCAAGGAGAGCCTTGAACGTGTCGCTCAGCGTTTCGGCGTAGATTTCGACATGAGCGCCGCAGGCGGCGAGAAGTTCCGCCTTCCAGGCGCAGCCATCAGTCCCGCCCGCGACAACACACCGCTTGCCTTCAAGCGCCCAGAAGACGGGCAGCTTTGCAAGCGGCTCCATGCGGGCAGGATTGTCATTCCGCGGCTGCTGCAAGACATCCATCGATGATCCCCCTGATCTCGGCGCGGCAGGAGCCGCAGTTGGTGCCGGCGTTGAGTTCCTTGCCTACAGCTTCGACGCTGTGGCAACCGCCGCGAACCGCCGCGACGATCTGGTTGACGCCGACGCTGAAGCAGGAACAGACCGTGGCGCCCGGGTCCGGCTTGCCGGCGCCGGGGCGGCCGGCGACAAGCGCGAAGCGTTTGCGCAAGTCGCCATGTTCGGCGGCAAGCTGCGAGATCGCCCAGTTGCGGGCGACGGCGACCGGTCCGCGGGCGAGGAACAGCGCGGCTAGCAGTCGCGTGCCGTCGAAGAAGGCGAGCCGGAGATCGCCCGACTGTTGGTCGGTGTAGCCGAGCGGCTCGATGCCGTCAGGAATGCCGAACGTGGTTCGGCACCAATCGCACCAATCGTCGATCGCGTGATCGAAGGCGAGTTCCACCCGCCAGCCGCCATCTGCCTTGGCAAGCGCCCAGTAGGTGGAATCGAGGGCTTCGGGCTTCAACCGGCAGACTGCAAAGCCGTAGCGCGCCGCCTTAAACGGCCGGGCTGCGACGGCGACGTTCTTCGAAGCCGGCTGGCCGGAGAAGGGATCGGTGAGCGGGGCAACAACGGCATCGATGCGCGCCTTGGCGGCAAATTGATCGTTCCAATGCATGGGCACGAAGACGCTGCCACGGGCCTGGCGTTCGGTGATCAGCGCGCGGACGACAGCTTTGCCGTGCGGGCTCTCGATCTCGACCAGGCCGGCATTGCCGATACCGATTTCCATGGCGTCCCGAGGGTGAAGCTCGGCAAAAGGCTCGGCGATATGAGCGGAAAGGCGGGCACTCTTGCCGGTGCGTGTCATCGTATGCCACTGGTCGCGGATGCGGCCGGTATTCAGCGTAAACGGGTATTCGGCACTGGTGCGGTCGGATACGGCCGCCTCGACCGCGATGAAGCGTGCCTTGCGATCGGGATGAAAGAAGCCGCCCTCCGCAAAGAAGCGGGTTATGGCCCTCTCGTCGCCGGTCGGCTGCGGCCACTGGAAGGGCGCCATCGCGTCATAGGCGGCTTTCTCGATGCCGGCATAGGCGCCGATGTCGAAATCGCGGCCGCCATCGTTTTCGAAGGCGGAGAGCGCGGCGTGCTCGTCGAAAATGTCTGACGGCGAGGCAAAGGCGAAAGCATCGGCAAAGCCCATACGGCGCGCAACCTCGGCCAATTGCCACCAATCCGGACGGGCTTCGCCTGGGGCATCGAGGAAAGGCCGCTGGCGCGAGATGCGGCGTTCGGAATTGGTGACGGTGCCGGTCTTTTCTCCCCAGCCGAGGGAAGGGAGGAGGACATCGGCGTGACGCGCGGTATCAGTATCCTTGAGGATGTCGGAGACCACGAAGAAGGGGCAGGCCCTGATCGCGGCCTCGACGGCATCGGCATCGGGAAGCGAGACCACCGGGTTCGTCGCCATGATCCAGAGGGCCTTGATGCGGCCGTCACCGACCGCCTTGAACATGTCGACGGCCTTAAGACCCGGCTTTTCGGCAATCGCCGGCGACTGCCAGAAACGCTGCACGCGGTCGCGGTCCTCGGCACTTTCGATCGCCATGTGGGCGGCAAGCATGTTCGCTAGCCCCCCAACCTCGCGGCCACCCATCGCATTCGGCTGGCCGGTGAGCGAGAAGGGCCCCATGCCGGGCTTGCCGATGCGCCCGGTTGCAAGATGACAATTGATGATCGCGTTGACCTTGTCGGTGCCCGACGAGGACTGGTTGACACCCTGGCTGTAACAGGTGACGACCTTTTCCGTTGCCGCAAACAGGCGGTAGAATTCGCGAAGCTGCATGGCAGGCAGGCCGGTGTGCTCCAGCACTTCGTTGAAAGACACTGCGGAAGCCGTTGCGAAGCTTTCCGCAAAACCATTCGTATGCTCCGCCACGTAATTCTGGTCGATAACGTTGCTTGAGATCAGATGCGCGAAGAGACCGATAAACAGTGCCACGTCGCTGTCAGGCCGGATCGCCAGATGCAGATCGGCGAGATCAGCAGTCATCGTGCGGCGCGGGTCGATGACGACGACCTTCATGCCGGGGCGTGCCGCCTTGGCCGCAGCCAGCCGTTGATAGATGACGGGGTGGCACCAGGCGAGGTTGGAACCCGCAAGGATCACGAGATCGGCCCGTTCCAGGTCCTCATAGGTGCCGGGCACGGTATCGGCGCCGAAGGCGCGGCGGTGGCCTGCAACGGAAGACGACATGCACAGGCGCGAATTGGTATCGATGTTGGCCGAGCCGATGAAGCCCTTCATCAGCTTGTTGGCGACATAGTAATCCTCGGTCAGCAGTTGACCGGAGACGTAGAAGGCAACGGAGTCGGGCCCATGCTCGGCAATCGTTTCCGCAAAGCGGTGCGCGACGAGATCAAGAGCGTCATTCCAGCCGGCCCGCCGTCCTGCGATCTCCGGATGCAAGGCACGTCCGTCGAGATCGATCGTTTCGGCAAGCGCCGAACCCTTCGAGCACAGCCGCCCGAAATTTGCCGGATGGTCCGGGTCGCCTTTGACGGACACAGTGCCATCATCGGCTATCTTGGCGATGACGCCACAGCCAACGCCGCAGTAGGGACAGGTGGTCTTGACCTCTTCCGCCATCTATTCCGCCGCCATCATCAAGCTTTCGAGGGCGATGAAGAGGGCGCCGTCCTCATTGCGGACCGGAATGGTCCGCACCTCGCCCTTATCGGCGCCGAGCGCCTTGCCGGTTTCAAGCGAGATCACCCAGTTGTGCAGCGGGCAGGTGACCGCCTTGGCATGCACGATGCCCTGGGAGAGCGGGCCGCCCTTGTGCGGGCAGTGATCCTCGATGGCGAAGACCTCGTTTTCGGCGGTGCGGAAGACGGCGATCTTGCCCTGCGGCGTCTTTACGCAGCGCGCACCGCGCAGCGGGATATCGGAGATGTCACCAATTGCGATCCAGTTCATGTCCATCTCCTCACTCTGCAGCCTGTGGGTAGCCAATCGTCGCCATCGGCTTGAACTCATGCTTGTCCTTGCCGGAGACGCGCTCCGACCAGGGATCGACCTGAGCGAATTTCTGGGAAAAGACGAAGCGGTCGTAATAGGCTTTGCGCTTTTCGGCATCGCCCATGATCTGGCGGCGGACCTCGTCGAGGCCGATGCGCTTGGCCCACTTGTAGATGCGCTCGAGATAGCGGGCCTGCTCGCGGTACATCTGCGTCAGCGCCACGATATGCTCCAGCGCCTCGTCCTCGCTCTTCACCAGTCCGAGCACTTCGGTGCCCTTGATGTCGAGACCGGCGGCACCGGCAAAATGGATTTCGTAGCCCGAGTCGACGCAGATGACGCCGACGTCCTTGCAGGTCGCCTCGGCGCAGTTGCGCGGACATCCGGAGACGGCCATCTTGACCTTTGCCGGCGTCCAGGAACCCCACATGAACTTTTCAATGCGGATACCAAGACCTGTGGAATCCTGCGTGCCGAAGCGGCACCAGTCGGAGCCGACGCAGGTCTTTACCGTGCGCAGGCCCTTGGCATAGGCCTGGCCGGAGACGAAGCCTGCCTTGCCGAGATCGGCCCAGACGGCGGGCAGGTCTTCCTTCTCGATGCCAAGCAGGTCGATGCGCTGACCGCCGGTCACCTTGACCATCGGGATCTCGAACTTGTCGACGACATCGGCGATGGCGCGCAATTCGGCAGCGTTGGTGACGCCGCCCCACATGCGCGGCACGACGGAATAAGTTCCGTCCTTCTGGATGTTGGCGTGGACGCGCTCGTTGATATAGCGCGACTGGTAGTCGTCGGCATATTCATCCGGCCAGTCGCAGACGAGGTAGTAATTGAGCGCCGGGCGACACTTGGCACAACCGCAGGAGGTATTCCATTCCAGTTCCTGCATGACGGCGGGAATGGTTTTCAGCCCCTTGGCCTTGATGAGGCGGCGGACGTCGTCGTGGCCGAGCTCGGTGCAGGTGCACATTGGCTGGACGGCAGCCGGATTGTAGCTGTCGCCGAGCGTCAGCGCCATCAGTTGTTCGACGAGGCCCGTGCAGGAGCCGCAGGATGCGGAAGCCTTGGTATGGGCGCGCACGTCGTCAAGCGATGTCAGGCCCTTGGCCGTAATCGTCGAGGTGATTTTGCCCTTGCATACGCCGTTGCAGCCGCAGATTTCCGCATCATCCGGCAAGGCTGCAACGGCCGCCATAGGGTCCAGCGGGGACCCTCCCTGGTAGGCCTGTCCGAAGATCAGCGTCTCGCGCATCTCGGAAATATTGGTTTGCTTCTTCTTGAGATCGTTGAACCAGGCGCCGTCTGCGGTTTCGCCGTAGAGCACCGTTCCGATGATCTTGTTGTCCTTCAGTACGAGGCGCTTATAGACGCCGGCCGAGGCGTCGCGGAGCACAATCTCCTCGCGGTCGTCGCCATCGGCGAAATCGCCGAGCGAGTAGAGGTCGATGCCGGTGACCTTGAGCTTGGTCGGGGTGTCGGAGTGAACGAAGGCGGCCGAAGTGTCGCCCGAAAGATGCGAGGCGGCCACGCGGGCCATTTCATAAAGCGGTGCGACGAGACCATAGACCTGTCCGCCCACTTCGGCGCATTCGCCGAGCGCCATGATGCTGCCATCCGAGGTCTGCATGCCGTTATCGACGACGATGCCGCGATTGACGGCGATACCCGCGTCCTTCGCCAGCCCGACACTCGGGCGGATGCCGACGGCCATGACGACCAGCGTTGCCGGAATGATGCGGCCGTCGTCGAGTTCGATGCCCTCGACCCTGCCGTTACCGACGATCTGCTTGGTGTTGGCCTTGGTGATGACCTTGATGCCACGTTCTTCGACAGCCTTCTGCAGAAGATAGCCGGCCGCAGGATCGAGCTGGCGCTCCATCAGCGTCGGCATGACATGCAAAACAGTGACGTCCATGCCGCGCGACGCAAGGCCGGCGGCCGCTTCGAGGCCGAGCAGGCCGCCGCCGATGACGATCGCCTTTTCCCTCGACTGAGCCGCCAGCAGCATCGCCTGCACGTCGTCAAGGTCGCGATAGGTGATGACGCCCGGCAGGTCCTTGCCGGGAACCGGGATGATGAAGGGCACGGAGCCGGTGGCGATCACCAGCTTGTCGTAGCTCTCCGTGACGCCGTGGTCGGAGGTGACGGTCTTGGCGGCGCGATCGATGTTGACGATCTTGTGGCCCTTATAGAGCATGATGCCGTGCTTGATGTACCAGCCGTCGCCGTGAATGATGATCTGTTCGTAGTCCTTTTCACCGGAGAGAACCGGCGACAGCATGATGCGGTCGTAGTTGACGCGCGGCTCGGCATTGAAGATCGTGACCTCGTATTGTCCCGGGGCCTTTTCGAAAAGGTGCTCGAGCATGCGCCCAGGCGCCATGCCGTTGCCGATGATAACGAGTTTTTGGGTCATATTTCCAAGTCCTCAGATTAGGTGGCAGCCACCGCGGGCGCGGAGTGCCCTTGGCGCGACAGTTGCTTTACGGATAGGTGCATCCAAATGAGTGAAGCCACGACGATTACAAAGAGCAGCAGGAAGCAGCTGGACCAGAGGCCGGTGATGTCCTTGAGGAGCCCAAACGCAATCGGAAGGATGAAGCCGCCAAGGCCGCCCATCATCCCGACGATGCCGCCGACTGCGCCGACGCTTTCGGGATAGTAGGCTGGAATGTGCTTGTAGACGGCCGCCTTGCCGAGGCTCATGAAGAAGCCGAGCACGAAGATGACGACGATGAAGATGACGGGAGTAACGCCGAAGGCAGGATCCGACCCGGACGCAGACGCAGCCGGCAGTGAAAGAATGAGGGTGGCCACGGCGGAAACGGCCAGCATCGCATACATGACGCTTCTTGCGCCCTTCTTGTCGGACAGGACGCCACCGAATGCCCTAAAGATGCTGCCTGGAATGGAATAGGCCGCGGCGATCATGCCGGCGGCTTCCAAATTGAAGCCGTACACGCCGACCAGATAGCGGGGCAACCACAGCGACAGGGCGACAAAGCCACCGAAGGCGAAGAAATAATAGAGCGAGAAGCGCCAGACTTGAACGCTCCTGAGCGGAGCGAACTCCTGCAAGAAGCTCTTGGATGCAACGCCGCGAGAGCGCCGATCCCGAAATGCCGGGTCGTCTGTGGTCGAAAACCAAAAGATGATGGCCGTTGCCGCAAGAACGAGAGCCCAGATCTCGGCAACTGCCTGCCATCCCCAGGCGATCAGCACGAAGGGTGCCGCAAACTTCGTAACGGCAGCCCCGACATTGCCGGCACCGAAAATCCCGAGCGCAGTCCCTTGTTTGTCCGGCGGAAAAAACGGCGACACATATGCGACGCCGACTGCGAAGGAGCCGCCGGCAAGGCCGACCCCAAGTCCTGCAATCAGCATCTCTGCATAGGTTGTTGCGTAGGAGAGCAGGAAGGTTGCGACTGCTGCGGCCAACATCGTGAGCGTGTAGACAAGACGGCCACCGTAGCGGCTGGTCCATATACCAAGCAGGATCCGGACGACCGAGCCGGTCAGCACAGGGGTTCCGACAAGCAATCCGAATTCGGCTTCGTTGAGCCCGAGCTCTTGCTTGATACGAATGCCTATAATCGCAAAGATCGTCCAGACAGCGAAGCAGACGGTGAAGGCGACCGTCGAAATCCACAATGCTCTGGCCGGTTCGCCAGCAGACATGGACTGTGTTTTCTCAGAAAAAGGCATGGCTTCTCCGGGGCGCGACCATGTCGTGCCAATCCATCGTTGAGAGTTAAAACAAAAAGCCGCTGGCCAGGTCGCGCACACACGAGAATGCGCGGGATATCCTGATCAGCGGCTTTGCTTGAGGCGCCCGTCGTTGGACGCCGAAAAATGCGGCCCTTCGGCCTCGCTATTATCTATGCAAGGGTCGTGCCAAGTTGAGATTTGCGCCATTTATGCTGTTTTGAGCCGCAAGTCGCCCTTAATGGTCGGAATAGGCATCCCGAAAATCGCCGCATCTTCGGTCAAATATTGTGCAATGCATACAAAATAGGCGTCATGCTAAGCCTGCTTTTGAGCAGCGATATACTCATCGACGCGATCGGGATCGAAGATTTTGCCGTCGAAAAATCCATCCGGGCCGAGCGTTAGGGTGCCGCTGGAGCCGACCGGCGTTTCGACCTGCAAGGCGCCCTCTACTTTCGAACTCGCAGCCGGCATGGCAACGCCGAGCGACTTCAGGGCCCTGCGGTAGATATCCGGCCGATAGGTGTTGCCGGCAACCGTTTGATGCATCGCGGTGTGGTCGACATGGCCCCACCGGACCATCTGTGTGTAGAACCAGAGCGCGTGGCTCTTCCATGGAAAGGTTGCCGCCTTGGCGTGCGGAACGAAGAAGTCCTCGACCGTCTGCGTGTCATGTCGGCCGGTTCTGAGTGCGCCGGTTACGGACGGGCGTAGCAATTCAACAGGCCTGTCGATATAGGCCGGCCCTGAAAGCAGGACGGCAAGCTCCTCGTGATTGGCTGTATCAGCACACCAGAGCGATGCGTTGTAAAGCGCTCTCAGCAGTGCCGACAGGGCTTCAGGATGGCTGTCGCCCCACCGCCCGTTCACGCCCAGTACCTTTTCGGGACTGGATTTCCAGATTGCCGCCTTGACCGTTGCGATCTGCGCGCCGCGTTTTAAAACACCAAAAGTATTCCACGGTTCGCCAACACAATAACCCTCGATCGCACCGGCCTTCAGTGCGTCACCCATATCCTGCGGCGGAAGGGTCACGATCTCGATTTCGCGATCCGGATCGATGCCGCTTCCAGAAAGCCAGTAGCGCAGTTCGTAGTTATGTCCCGAATAAGGGTGGACGATACCGAAACGAAGCCTGTCGCCTGCCCGCCGCGAAATCACGCTTTTCAACGCCGCACCGCTTAAGCGCGCATCGAGGGGATCGGCTGCGCCGTGGTCGGCCATGTCCCGCCACAAGGCGCTGGAAACGGTAACTGCATTTCCGCCAAGCCCAAGCGCCATCGGTACGATCATGCGTGGCGCGGGCGCCATGAGGCCGAGGTTGCAGGCGATCGGCATGGGGGCAAGGATGTGCGCCACTTCGAAATGACCCACCGCCAGCCGATCCCTGATCGTTGCCCAGGAGCGCTCCCGCACGAGCGTGAGGCCTAGTTGCTGCGTTTCGGCAAAGCCCTTTTCCTTGGCGACGACGAGGAGAGCGCTGTCGAGAAGCGGAACAAAGCCCGCGGTAATGTCATACCTGTTCCTCATACGTCCGCTCCTGGATCAAGCAGGCTTGCCGCGGTGAGGAGGCTTTGAGCGATCTCGACGACTTTCCTGTTCTGGTTCATGGCCGTGCGCCGCAACAGCGTGTAGGCCTCTTCTTCCGACAGCCCGCGGCTGCGCATCAGCAGCCCCTTGGCGCGATCGATCAGTTTGCGCTTTTCCAATTCGCCGCGTGTTTCTTCCAGCTCGCGGCTGAGGCGCGCGAAGGCATTGAAACGGCTGATCGCCATCTTGAGAATGGGCCTGACGCGCTCCTGTTTCAGGCCGTCGACAATATATGCGGAAACCCCTGCCTCGACGGCAGCCTCGATCGAGGCTTCATCGGAGTGGTCCACGAACATGGCGATCGGTCGCTTCACCGCGCGCGATATCTGGAAGATGCTCTCAAGCATGTCGCGGTTCGGGTTTTCGAGATCGATGACGATGACATCGGGATTGATCTCGGTGATGCGCTTGGCAAGGCCATGCATGTCGTCGATGATCGTGACCCTGTCATAGCCGGCCTCGTGCAAGCCGTCCTCGATGATCGAGGCGCGAATGCGGTTCTCATCAATGACCAGGACGTTCAGACTGCTAGTTTTCATAAGACCGGCGCCACAGGTTATTGGCATTCATTCGATACAGTGTGCCGATAGTGCAGGAGCGAACGGACACGGTGCCGCAGATGCGCCAAGAGAGACGCAATATCAAGCCATATCGCATCCGTGCTGGTTAAGAGTTTACTCTGCGGCTTCGACAAAGCGGTGGCGTTCATAGAGGAATTTCAGAACGGCTTCGCGGCATTTGAGGTAGGTGCGGTCCGAGGCGAGTTCGATGCGGTTGCGGGGCCGGGCGATCGGCACGTCGAGGACTTCCCCGATCTTGGCGGCCGGGCCGTTGGTCATCATCACGATGCGGTCGGAGAGCAGCACGGCCTCGTCGACATCGTGGGTGATCATCACCATCGTATTGCCGAGACGGGCATGAATATCCATCACTGCATCCTGCAGATGGGCGCGGGTCAGCGCATCGAGCGCACCGAAAGGCTCGTCGAGCAGCAGGATCTTCGGCTCCATCGCGAGCGCGCGGGCGATGCCGACGCGCTGCTTCATGCCGCCGGAGATTTCCGAGGGGCGCTTGTCCTTGGCGTGTGCCATCTGCACGAGGTCGAGGTTGGACATGACCCAGTCGTGGCGTTCGGCCCTGCTCTTGGAACTGCCGAACACCTTGGAGACTGCGAGGTTGACGTTTTCGTAGACCGTCAGCCATGGAAGCAGGCTGTGGTTCTGGAACACGACGGCGCGTTCCGGCCCGGGGGCGTTGACTTCCCGGTTTTCGAGAAGCACAGCGCCGGCTGAGACCGGCGTCAGTCCGGCGATCAGGTTCAAAAGTGTGGACTTGCCGCAACCGGAATGGCCGATGATCGACACGAACTCGCCTTTCGCGATCGTCAGACTGATGCCCTTCAGTACTTCGGTGCGCGTTCCGGCCCGGTCGAAATGCTTGTCGATGTGGTCGAGCTTGAGATAGGCGGTCATGGGTATTCCTCTCAGTTGGCCGAAGCGCCGCGGGTGATCAACCGGCCTGCAGCGGCCACCAGCTTGTCGAGGGCAAAGCCGACAACACCGATATAGGCCAGGGCGACGATGATGTCGGGCAGGCGCGACGAATTCCACGCATCCCAGATGAAGAAGCCGATGCCGACGCCGCCAGTCAGCATCTCGGCCGCGACGATTGCAAGCCATGAGAGACCGACGCCGATACGGAGGCCTGTAAAGATGTAGGGCGCCGCCGATGGCAGCATGATCTTGAAGAAGAATTCGAAATGATTAAGCCGCAGCACCTGCGCCACGTTGCGGTAGTCCTGTGGGATGTTGCGTACGCCGACCGCCGTGTTGATGATCACCGGCCAGATCGACGTGATGAAGATCACGAAGATCGCAGAAGGGTTGGAATCCTGGAAGGCGGCGAGCGACAGCGGCAGCCAGGCAAGCGGCGGGACGGTGCGCAGCACCTGGAAGATCGGATCGAGACCGCGCATGGCCCAGACGGATTGGCCGATGACGGCGCCGATCACGACCCCGGCGACCGCGGCAAGGCCGAAGCCGTAGGCGACGCGCTGGAGCGAAATCATGACGCGCCAGCCAAGCCCGATGTCCTGCGAGCCATAGTTGAAGAACGGATAAGCGATCAGATCAAAGCTTTCCTGCCAGACCCGGTGCGGCGAGGGCAGTGAGGCGTCGGGCGACGAACAGAGCACCTGCCAGATGGTCAAAATGATCGCAAGCACGACAAGCGGCGGCACGATGTTGCGCGCTGCCGCCATCGCAAGGCCACGCACATCGATCCGGGGAGCCGGCGGGCCTGCAAGCCGGACGACATTTGCGGCCTTCGGCGCAATCTTTGCCGGTATGGGTTCTTTCTTTGCCAGGGCGGACATGAAGGGCTCCTCGTCGGAAATCAAAGGCCGGCGCGCCTGTCGCGCGCCGGAGGTGGGGATCAGGATGCGGCCTTGATGGCAAGGCTATCGAGATAGGCGGACGGATTTTCCGGATCAAAGACCTTGCCGTCGAAGAAGGTTTCCTTGCCCCGGGAAGGGGAAGGGGGAATGTCGGCTGCGGCGACACCCAGAGCCTTGGCCGCATCACGCCAGAGATCCTCGCGGTTGACCTGGTCAACGAGGGCCTTGATGTCGGTGTCGGGCGCGAACTTGCCCCAGCGCACATTCTCGGCCATGAACCAGGTGTCGTGGCTCTTGAAGGGGTAGGAGGCGCCGCCTGCCCAGAATTTCATGTAAAGATCGGTGCCGTGGGCGACACGGCCGTTGCCGTAGTTGATGTCGCCCTTGAGGCGCCCAAGTACGTCCTTCGGTGGAACGTTGAACCATTGACGCTTGCCGAGGATGGTCGCCATTTCCTCCTTGTTGTCCATGATGTCGCACCATTGCTGGGCTTCCATCACCGCCATCAAGAGGGCTCTCGTGGCGTTCGGGTTCTTCTCGACCCAGTCGGCCCGCATTCCGAGCGCTTTTTCGGGATGTCCTTTCCACAGCTCGCCGGTCGTTGCTGCGGTAAAGCCGATCCCCTGATTGACGAGTTGCTCGTTCCAAGGTTCGCCGACACAGAAGACATCCATGTTGCCGACCTTCATGTTCGCCACCATCTGCGGCGGCGGCACGACGATGGTCGAGACGTCCTTGTCCGGGTCGATGCCGCCGGCGGCAAGCCAGTAGCGGATCCAAAGGTCATGAGTACCGCCCGGGAAGGTCATGGCGGCCTTCACTTCCTTGCCTTCGGCCTTCTTCTTCTCGAAGGCCGCCTTCAGCTTGGATGCGTCGAGTTGGACGCCGGTATCGGCATATTCCTTGGCGACGGAAATGCCCTGGCTGTCGTAATTCAGACGCGCCAGCAGCGCCATCGGTACTGGCTGATTGTTCTGCGTCACCTTGCCCGTATGCATGAGATAAGGCAGCGGCGAAAGGATGTGGGCGCCGTCGATGCCGTTCGAAGCGCCGCCGAGAACCAGATTGTCGCGTGTTGCGCCCCAGGACGCCTGTTTGGCGACCTCGACATCGGGAAGGCCATGTTTTTCGAAAAGACCCTTTTCCTTGGCAACGATCAGCGCAGCAGCGTCGGTCAGCGCGATGAAGCCGAGTTTAGCGCCCGTGACTTCAGGTGCTGCGGCTGCGGCAAAGGCGCCGGAGGGAAAAGCGGTGCGGACTGCGCCGATCAAGGCAGTCGCGGCGGTCGTTTTCAGGAGGCTGCGGCGGCTTATGCCGCCTGTGAGGATCTTGTTCATGCGCTGGTTCCCCTTGTTGGTCGTCGCAGGAATTTTCGGAATAAAAAAACGCCGCCCGGAGATTGCGTCTGCGGGAAGGGAGAGTTCCCGGACAGCAAAAACCGTGCGACGTCGATGTCTTTTGCAAGCGCTTATCACGCGCTTATCCGCCAGGATCGCCATTGATCCGGGCAAGACTATCCTTGCAAGCGGCATGCCAGTTTCCGGTCGGAGATCTAGCCCATTGAAATCACAGGGGGATGAGCACCTTCAGCGATTACGCCTAAATTTTAGGCTCGCGATAGGAATGTGCATATTTTGTGCTATTGCCGTTTCCAACGCAAACTGCTGCCAGCCTTTTGTGCAAAGCAGCAGAAGATCAGACCTCGCCGACACCTGGAACGAAGGGCAGCATGCTCTTGACTGAAAATCCGTCGACATACTCCACGAGGCGCGCCGGATCGAAGATGCTGCCGTCCATGAAGCGGTCACCGTCGCTGTCGCCTTCGACCCGGACATCGGCGTCCGGCGGCGTGCATGTCTCGCCGAGCGCTGTCCTATAGAGATCGGGGCGATAGGCGGACGCTGCCGCGCGTGCGCTGTTTAAGTTGATTGCCGCCTGGCCCCAGCGGATCATCTGACTGTAGATCCACAGCGCCTGGCTCGGCCGCGGATAGTTCGCGTAGCCGCGGTGGAACGTGAAATAATTGTCGACGATGCGGCGGTTGCCCTTGGCGTCCAGGCTGAACTCGCCGGCTAGCACACGCCGGATGATTTCGACGGGTGCTGCGATATAGCGCTGATCGGCAAGCGCCGCAGCCAGCGCGTCGTGGTTTTCGGCATGATCGCACCAGCGCGCTGCGGCATCCAGCGCCACGATCAGCCGGGAGACCGTTTCCGGATGGCTCTCGGCCCAATCCGGCCGCATGCCGATGACCTTTTCCGGCGCCGAGGGCCAGATGTCCTGCTTCGTCGCAACGATCCGCCCGACGCCGCGCTCGGACGCCACCATGTTCCAGGGCGCGCCGACGCAGAAGCCGTCGATTGCGCCGGCAGCTAGGGCATCGGAGGTGAGCGGGGGCGGCACGACGATGAGCTTGACGTCCTTGTCGGGATCAATGCCGCCCGCGGCCAGCCAGTAGCGGAATTCATAATTGTGCGAGGAAAAGGGATAGGTCATCCCGAGTGTCGGCACCGGCTCGCCGGCCAACCGCATCTGGTTCAGCACCAATGCAAAGGCGCGCGCGCTTTCAAGGGCGCTGGCTGCTTCCGAAACGTTTGCTGCTTCGCGCATCCGTTCGAAGAGGCGCGTGGAAAGGGTGATCGCATTGCCGCCGCGTCCGAGTGAGAAGGGCGCAATGGTCGGGGAGGGGTTCGAGCCCAGTCCAAGCATTGCCGCCACGGGCATCGGCGAGAGCATATGGGCTATGTCGAACTGGCGAAAGGCCAGGCGGTCGCGAACATTCGCCCATGAAACGTCCCTGACCAGATCGAGGGTTAAACCCTCCTTCTCGGCAAATCCGAACTCCGCGGCTGCAACCAGCACCGCGGCGTCGACAAGCGGGATGAAGCCGGCGCGAAGAACGCGTGGGCCCTCGCTGCTGAGTCGTGAAGGCGCGGAGACGCGCCCTTGCTGGGTGTCAATTCTCGTCACTGCATTCACTCCGCAGTCCTCCGGACAATCGAATGGGCGTGGCACCGGGTCACATCAGCAATCCTGCTGCCGTCACGACGCTTTGCGCGATCTCGGACATCTTCTTCTTCTCGTTCATCGCCGTCTGGCGTAGCAGCGCGAAAGCCTGTTCCTCCGAAAGGCCGCGCATCTTCATCAGAATGCCCTTTGCGCGCTCCACGACCTTGCGCTCCTCGAGCGCCGATTTTGCGTCAGCGAGTTCCCGCTGTAGGCGGCTGAAGGCATTGAACCGGCTGACGGCCATATCGAGGATAGGTTTCACCCGCTCCTTCTTCAGCCCGTCGACGATATAGGCAGAGACGCCGGCCTCGACGGCCGCTTCGATCGAAGCTGTATCGGACCGGTCGACAAACATCGCGATCGGCCGGCTGACCGTTCGCGTCAGCTGGAACAGGTGCTCCATCATGTCGCGGTTCGGGTTCTCGATGTCGATGATGATGACGTCCGGCTTCAGCGTCTCGATGATGCGCGCGACGCCCTGGACCTCGTGAATCACGGTGACGCGCATATGGCCGGCCTCCTGCAGCCCCTCCTCGATGATCGAGGAGCGGATCGCATTTTCGTCTATGACAAGGATCGTCAGGTCGAAACGGCTCATGCGCCATTTATGACGCACTGCAACAGAACAGGCAAGTTGAAAGCCGCAAAATTAAGCATTAAAAACAAATGCACAAGAAATACGCATTTTAGAAGTCGGCAACCTTCCCCCAGGCGGAGTTCTCAAAGCGGCTTGGATCATAGGCCCGTGGGTCTACCAACGGCTCTGCGCCGGAGACGATATCGGCGATCAGATGCCCGGCGCCCGGGCCAATGCCGAACCCATGTCCGCTGAAGCCGGCGGCAAGGATAAAGCCCGGGACCGAGGCTATTTCGCCGATGGCTGGCACACCGTCCGGCGTGCTGTCTATATATCCTGCCCAAACTGCCGTTATGGTTGTCGCAGCAAGAGAAGGCAAAAGCGCGCAGGCGCGGCGATGAGTGAGCGCAACAGTGCTGCGGTGCGGATCAGGATCGAGGATGCGCATCCGCTCCATCGGCGTCGGAGCATCAAGACGCCAACGGGCCAGACTCTCATGGCCCGAGAGCCAGCCTTCAGTCCCGCCGGGCGCAAGACTGCGCCAGCGACGGACGAACATCGGCAGAAATTCTTTTGAGAAACGAAGCTGCTGAGGTGTCGGGTCGATCCGCCCGCGCCCGCTGATGGCCAAAGTGAAACCGCCGTCGCCCCGTCGGGTAATCGATATTTCGGCAGTGTGAAGCGCATCCGGCAGATCGTCCGACCCAGCCGAAACAGAAAGGATGGACGAGCGGATGGAGGCTTGCGGGAAGCGGATGGCGAGCTGATGACAGAAGGACGAAGCCCAGGCGCCGCCAGCCATGATGGCCGTACGCGTCCGGATGGTTCCTTTCTCGGTAACAATGGCGCTCAATCGGCCAGCCGTCGTCTCGATGCCGCGCGCGGCGCAATTCTGATGCACGCTGCTACCGAGTTTCATGATTGCTCGGGCAACGGCCGGTGCGGCGCGCGAGGGATCGGCAGTCCCGTCCGATGGCGAAAAGACCCCACCTTTCCACGGTCGGCCGCTGGCCTTTCCGCGTTCGGCTGCCTGAACGCTGTCGAGCATATGCGTCGTCACGCCTGCGGTTGTTGCAAAATCGCGCCAGCGCGCCCAGCCTTCAAGCTCGGTCTCATTGTTGCTGAGGTAGAGGAGGCCGCAGCGCCGGAACCCGGTATCTTCGCCTGTTTCGGCCGCAAATCGCTCCCACAGGTGGAGGCTCTTCGTCGCGATCGGAAGTTCCCGTGCGTCGCGGTTTTGCTGGCGGCACCACCCCCAGTTCCGGCTCGACTGCTCAGCACCGATCAGGCCTTTCTCAACAAGGGCGACTTTCAGGCCCCGGCGTGCAAGATAGTAGGCCGTGAAGACGCCGACGATGCCGCCGCCGATGATCACCGCATCAGCGCTTTCAGGTAGGGCTTGCTTCGTTTCGACTTTTTGAAGGGGGGCAGGCATCGGCGTCTCCAGCTTTAGCCATCAATCTACCGCCTGGCCAAGAAAGACGTAGCTGGAGTTCAAGAGAGGTCAGCATTTTCTACCGTGCTTGCGCGTTGCTGCAACCGTTTATGCTTGACGAGGCGAACGCACCGGTAATGACAGGAGGGGCTTATATGCTATGGTCGGATCGGCATAGCGCAGCATTTTCTGCTGCGGTTGCCTTTCGGTGACACCAACATGGCAGGGCTCGCATGAAACTCGATCGGATCGACGTCAAAATTCTCTATGAGCTGCAGAAGAATGGCCGCATTACCAATGTCGAGCTTGCCGAATTGGTCAACCTTTCGCCAAGCCCCTGCCTCATGCGGGTGAAGAAGCTGCAGGCGGAAGGCTACATCGTCGGCTATTCCGCCCAGGTGAATGTGGGCAAGCTCGGTCAGACGCTCACGGTCTTCACCGAGATTACCCTCAAGAATCACAGGCAGATCGATTTCGCCCGCTTCCTGGCGGCCGTCGAGAAGGTCGATCAGGTGATCGAGTGCCACCTGGTCTCCGGCGGCTACGATTACATGCTGAAGTTCGTGACCGCCGGCATCGGCGAGTACCAGACCATCATGGAACGGTTGACGGATTTGGATATCGGCATCGACAAGTATTTCAGCTTCGTGGTGCTGAAGTCGCCGATCGTCAAGGCCCACATGCCGCTGACCAGCCTCTTTCCGTTGTGAGGAAGTGGCGTTTTCTCAGCGCCGGCAATAGGCGCGCACCAGTTCCGGATCCTGTTCAAGTCCGTCAAGCCAGCTCGGATCGAGTTTCGGCACGGAGGAAAAGAGCAGCTGCGAATAGGGATGCTTCGGCATCTTCTCTCTGTTGGACGGCAGGATCTCCTCGACCTTTTCGCCTGCATACATCACGACGATCTCGTCGCAGATCGCTTCCACTACCGAAAGGTCGTGACTGATGAAGATGTAAGAGAGGCCGAGTTCCCGCTGCAACTCCTTGAGCAGATCGATGACAGCTGCTGCGACGACCGTGTCGAGGGCCGAGGTGATCTCATCGCAAAGGATCAGCTTCGGATCGGCAGCAAGAGCCCGTGCGAAATTCACGCGCTGCTTCTGGCCGCCGGAAAGCTCTGCCGGACGTCTGTGGCGCACGGAAGAAGGCAGTTGCACCATGTTCAGAAGCTCGTTGATCCGCTTGTCGCGGGCCTTGCGGGCCATGCCGTGATAAAAGACGAGCGGCCGCGCCAGAATATCCTCGATCGATTTGGCCGGATTGAGCGCGGTATCGGCATATTGGAAGACGATCTGCATCTCCTGCAGCTGCTCGCGGGTGCGCCGGCGGGCGTTCTGTGCCAGTTCCCGCCCGTTGAAGACGATCTGTCCCGCAGAGGCAGGCAGAATGCCGGCAATCGTTCGCGCCAATGTCGATTTTCCGCAGCCCGACTCGCCGATGATACCGAGATTGCGGCCGCGCTCGACCTTGAGGCTGACCGAGCGGACGGCGCGCACCAGAGGCAGACCGTCCACCTGGATCGCGCCGTAGCCGGCAAACACGTTCTCGATTTCAAGGATGTGGGGATTGTCCGTTGCCACAACCGGCTGTGTGCCTCGCGCCTTGGGTTCGAAGGCGGCGAGCAGTTCGCGGGTATAGGGATGCTTTGCATCCGACAGGATATCTCCTGTCGCGCCACTCTCCTGTATCTCGCCGCCCTTCAAGACGATGATCCGGTCAGCGATCTGGGCAACGACCGCGAGGTCGTGGGAGACATAGACGCCGGCAATGCCGCCCTTGCGCATCACGGACTTGAAGGCGCGCAGCACCTCGATCTGGGTCGTGACATCGAGCGCGGTGGTCGGTTCGTCGAAAATGACGAGCTTAGGATCGCCGATCAGGGCCATGGCGGCCGAAAGACGCTGCAGCTGGCCGCCCGAAACCTGGTGCGGATAACGCTCGCCGATGGTTTCGGGATTGGGCAGTGAAAGCGCCCGGAAAAGCTCGATCGCACGTAGTCTCGCTTCAGCGGCGGGCATCAGTTCGTGGATGCGGGTGACTTCGATCACCTGGTCCATGATCGTCGCTGCAGGATTGAAGGCCGCGGCCGCGCTCTGCGGCACATAGGCGACTTCTCGGCCGCGAATGGCGGCGCGTTCCTTTTCAGGAAGCTTCGCCATGTCCTTGCCTGCGAGCATCACGCTGCCGCCGGAAATCTGACAGCCCGTGCGCGCATGACCCATCAGGGTCAGCGCAATGGTGGTCTTTCCCGATCCGCTTTCGCCGATCAGCGCGACGATCTCACCCGCCGCGACGTCGAAACTGACGTCCTTGATGATTTCAACGATCCGGCCGGAATCGGTCTTCGCCTCGACCTTCAGATTACGGATTTCAACGAGGTTAGCCATCATGCGCTCCGGTCCCGGATCTTTTGGGGCAAGTTGTCGATCAAAAGGTTGACGCTGATCGTAAGGCTTGCGATCGCGATCGATGGAAAGATCACCGCTGGCGCGCCGAAAGGCAGACCGCCGATATTCTCGCGCACGAGCGCACCCCAATCTGCATAGGGCGGCTGGACGCCGAGGCCGAGGAAGGAGAGGCCAGACAAGAGCAGCACGATGAACACGAAACGAAGGCCGAGATCGGCAAGCACTGGACCCAAGATGTTCGGCAGGATTTCCGAGCCGATGAGATAGAAGACATTTTCACCGCGGATACGCGCAACGGTGATGAAATCCATGGCGTTGACATTGACTGCCAGGGCCCGGGCGAAACGATAGGCACCGGGGATGTAAACTACCGAAAGCGTGAGGATCAGGACCGGGATCGACGAACCCACGGCCGCCACGACGACAAGCCCGAACAGCTTGCTTGGGATGGAGTGCAGCGCGTCGAGAAACCGGCTGAGAAGTGAGTCGGTCCATCCGCCGGCTACGGCGGCGACCATGCCGAGGACAACGCCGGTGACGCAGGCGATTGAAACGGCAGCGAGCGATATGCCGACCGTGTAGCGCGCGCCCATTAGGATGCGCGAGAAGATATCGCGGCCGAGATAGTCCGATCCCATCCAGAACTGCGCCGACATCGGGCCGAAATAATCGAAGTCGACGATTTCGCCAACTGGATAAGGAATGAGAAGCGGCGCAAAAATAGCGATAAAGGCCCAAAAGAGAATGACGCTGAGCCCCAGGACCCCGACGAGATTGAAGCGGTAGCCGATCCGGCGTGCGGCTGGCTGCTGTTGTTGGATATCTGTCGTCATCTGAGCCTCGGATTGGAAAGAATGGCGATAATGTCGGCAAGCGTGGTCAAGACCAGATAGCCGAGACAGAAGATCATCGCGCAGCTCTGGATCAGAGGCAGATCGCGCGTGGCGACCGCGTCAACCATCAATTTTGCGATGCCGGGGTAGTTGAATATGGTCTCGACGATAATCACGCCGCCGAGCAGATAGGAGAGCGAGAGAGCAATCGCGTTGACGATCGGGCCAAGCGCATTCGGCAGCGCATGCTTAAGCACGATGCGGCCCCGGGAAGCGCCCTTCAAAAGAGCCATTTCGACATAGGGTGTGGTGAGCGTTTCCACGACCGCAGCACGCGTCATGCGGATCATCTGTGCGGAAACCACGAAGGTCAGCGTGATGACCGGCATGGCATAGACCCGGAGCACGTCTGCAAGGGAATGGACTTCATTGGCAAGCGAGAGCGCCGGCAGCCATTTGAGGTAGACAGCGAAGAGAAGGACGGCCGAAGTCGCAACCATGAATTCCGGAACCGAAATCACGCCGATCGTCACAATGGTGACAATCCGGTCGTAAAGGGAGCCGCGCAGCATTGCAGCGGTAATGCCGAGCGTCAGCGCGATCGGGACCGAAAACAGTGCGGTTACGCCGGCGAGCTTCAGCGTGTTGACGAAGCGCCCGCCGATCAATTCGCCGATCGGCATGTCGTTGGCGTAGGATGTGCCAAGATCACCTGTCACGAGGCCGGAGAGCCAGCGCAGGAAACGCAGGATCGCCGGCTCATCCAGATGCATGGCCTTGCGAAGCCCTTCGACGGCTTCCGGCGTGGCGGCTTGGCCAAGGAGGATCGACGCCGTGTCGCCGGGCAGCATCGTCGTGGCGAAGAAGACCGCAAACGATACGATCACCAGCGTGATCAGAGCGATAAGCAATCGGCTCGAGATGAGGGATAGGACTTGCTGGTTCACACGCGCGCTCCCTTAGGCGTTCGGCTGGAGGACTATAGCGCAATCTGAAAGCGGAGCGGGGACGGTTTTCGCCCCGGCCCCTTGCTTCATCAGGCTTCGAGCCAAACATATTCCGCGAAGGCATAACCCATCTGGCCGCCAAGCGGGTTGGCTTCCAAGCCCCTGAGCTTGGCCGTCGTGGCGTCGACATTGGAGATATAGGCCGGGATGATCGTGCCGGCTTCCTCGGCGACCATGATCTGCATGTCGTTGTAGATTTCCTTGCGCTTCGCCTGATCAAGGGAGCCGCGGGCTTCGATCAGCATCTTGTCGAACTTCGCGGACTTGTACTGGCTCTCGTTCCAGGGCGCTTCCGAGGTGTAAAGCAGCGAGAATAAGATGTCCGGCGTAGGGCGTGGATTGATGTTGCCAAAGTGGATCGGCGCCTTGAGCCAGTAATTATCCCAGTAACCGTCCGAAGGAACGCGCTGGACGTCGAGCTTCATGCCGATCTCGGCGCCGGCGGCCTGGATGATCATCGCCATGTCGATCGAGGAGGAGGCTGCTTCGGAGGCGATCACGGGGATCGACTGACCAAGGACGCCGGCCTTCTCGAAAAGGAATTTCGCCTTGTCCGGATCGAAGGTTTTCGGCTTGAGATCGGCATTGCGATAGAAGTTGGCGGGCGACACTGGCTGGTCGTTGCCGACCTCGCCGAGGCCGCGCAACGCCGACTTGACGATCTGCTCGCGGTTCACGAGATACTTCATTCCCTCGATGAAATCCCGCTTATTGCCAGGCTCCATGTCCAGCCGCATGTTGAGGTTGGTGTAGTTGCCGGAGGTCGTCTTCGATAGCACGAAGCTGTCCCCTTGGGTCTCAACAAGGCGCCTCGAGCGCGGATTGATCGCGGCAGCAAGGTGGATATCACCCGAAAGCAGCGCGTTGACGCGGGCATTGTCGTCGCTGATGGCGAAGTATTCGAAGGAATCAACGTTCGGGCCGGATTTCCAGTAGTTCTTGTTCTTGACGCCGACCGAGCGCACGCCTGGCTCGAAGACTTCCTTGACGAAAGCGCCAGTGCCGTTGGCCTTGGAGAAGTCGGTGGTGCCATCTGCGACAATCATGAAGTGATGCATCGACAGGATGGTCGGCAGGTCGGCGTTCGGATTTGCGAGCGTGATCTCGATCGTCTGCTTGTCGATTGCCTTGAAACCCGTCATTTGGGCGGCGATCTTCGCGACCTTCGAGCCGACCGACGGGTCGAGATGCCGCTTCAGCGAGAAGACGACGTCGTCTGCCGTGAGCGGCTTTCCATCGTGGAAGGTAACACCGCTTCTAAGTTTGACGGTCCAGGTCTTCGCATCTTTGGACTCGATCGCTTCGGCAAGCTCCATCTGCGGTGTGCCGCTCTTATCGAGGAAGGTGAGGCGGTTGTAGAAAGAGCAACAGCGCACATAGTCGGTCGAGAGCGACGCCTTGGCTGGGTCGAGCGTATCAGCGGTCGAGGACGACCAGCCGGCCGCCTTGAGGGTGCCGCCCGAAACCGGCGCGGCGGCTACTGCCTTCGACGCCCGTCCGAGAATGAGGCCGCCTGCCGCCGTGGCGACACCGCCAGCCAGCATCAGTTGAAGCAATTCGCGCCGGGTTGCGCCGCGGCGGATGGCGTTTTCCACCATCATGTCGTCTGCTTTGGTCCAGTTCGTGATCTTGGCGTTCATGGCATTCCCCTTTTGTTGAATTGTCTGTGGCGTCCGCCTTATTGCGGCGGATTTTGTCCGTTTGTGAGGTTGGTTTTAAATGTCGGCCTCCTCCATGGCATTGGCGAGGCCTACCATGGACGTGAAGTGATAATCAGGTTGGGTGAACTGCTCCGGCTCGATCGTGCCGCCGTAGCCCTTTTGTGAATGACGCCGCTCGATCCAGCAATTCGTCATGCCGAGACGGCGCGAGATGCCGATGTCGTGGTACTGGCTCTGCGCCACATGCAGGATATCCTCTTTTGTGTTGCCTTCCCTGGCGACGAAATCGAACACCCTTTCGAAAAAGGCCGGATCGGGCTTTTCGGTGCCCGTATCGTCGGCTGTGAAGGCCGCATAGAATGGATTGCCAAGTTCCTCGGCAAAGTGCTCGAACGCCCAGCGCCGGGCATTCGTCATGGCGATCAGCCGATACTTCTTGGAAAGTCGGACCAGGGCGTCTTTGCTGTCGGCAAAACCTTTCCAATCCCTGGCGGAGTCTCGAAGCCGCTCGCCATATGCCGGCTCCGCGGGAAGACCAAGTTTCGGGGCGATCACCAGATAGACGCGCACGAGGTCGTCCGGGAAGAGATCGGCATTCTCAGAATAGCGCGCTTCACGGTAGAGCGTCAGCGCTTCTTCGCCGTCCACTTTCACGCCTGCCTCCGCACAGATACCGGCAAGGCAATCCTTGATGCCCCCTTCAAAGTCGATCAGCGTGCCGACGACATCAAAACTGAGGTATTTGAAATCCGCGAAGTTCTTTGCCAAAGTGCAATTCCTCTCTCGTGAGCGCCTCATTGCCGCAGCTGTGGGTCGCCTACAGAATTAAATGCTGCTGTGGACGCGGCAGGTATTTTTTCTTCCTGCAAAAGCCCGATTTTTCGGGGTTCCCGCTTTTTTCTTCCCTTCAGTTTCGCAGCTATGGCCCACTGGATTCTCCGAAAAGAACCTGCTCTGCGGCACAAAATTGCGAATATGACAGCTTCACGGAATTTCGACGACCACGCAAAACTCTGCCGGGAGTTCATTCTCCCGCTCATGCCACCAGGGCGCGCACGGCCGGATCGTCCAGTGTCTCGTCAAGCGTCCGGCGCGTACGTTCGACGATGGCGTCGATCTCCGTATCGCTGCAGCAGAGCGGTGGGGCATAGCCGAGCACGCCGTTGGCGAAGGCGCGGATGACGAGACCGTTGTTCCAGGCACGGTCGAAGATGCGGCGCGCCGGCTCGGCAGCTGCCGGAAGCGGCGTCTTGCGCTCCTTGTCGACGACGAGCTCGACGGCAGCCAGCATGCTGCGACCGCGGACATCGCCGACGAGCGGATGGTCCTTCAGGCTCTCAAGCCCGGCCATCAGGCGCGCTCCTGCCTTCCGGCCGTTTTGGAGCAGACCCCCCTCGTAGAGCCGCAGAACCTCAAGGCCGACGGCAGCGCTGACGGGGTGGGCCGAATAGGTATAGCCATGCCCGACCGCGGAAGCACCGGCGCCGTCGGCGATCGTCTGGTAGACATGTTCGGACATGAAGAGGGCACCCATCGGCACATAGCCGGAGGTGAGGCCCTTTGCGACCGTCAGGAAGTCCGGCACGATCTCGTCCTCCGAGCAAGCAAACAGCGGGCCGGTGCGGCCGAAGCCGGTGATGACTTCGTCGGCGACAAAGAGGATATCGAGATCGCGGCAGACGTCGCGCATCGCCTTCATCCAGCCTCTGGGCGGCACAAGCACGCCGCCCGATCCCTGGATCGGTTCGGCATAGAATGCCGCAACGCGATCGGCGCCGCCCAGTTCTTCGATCTTTTGCTTCAATGCCGCAACAGAGGCAGCGATGATTGCCTCCGGATCAGCGCCGGCGGGGTTTCGATAGGCATAGTGAGACGGAATTTTGTGCTGCCAGTCGAAAGGCAATCCGAAACCAGCATGAAAAGCGGGCAAGGCGGTCAGGCCGGCGCCGACCGTCGAGGAGCCGTGATAGCCCTGTTCGACAGAAATGAACTGGTCTTTTCCAGGCAGCCTGCGCGCGTTCCAATAGTAACGGATGAAGCGGATTGTGCTGTCGATGGCATCCGAACCGCCGAGCGTGAAATAGACATGATTGAGGTCACCCGGCGCGCGATCGGCGAGTTCTGCGGCAAGCCGGATTGCCGGCTCGGAGCCAAGGCCGAAATAGGCGGTCGCGTAAGGGAGCTCACGCATCTGCCTTGCCGCCGCCTCGACAATGCTGTCATGGCCGTAGCCCGCATTGACGCACCAGAGGCCGGCAAAGCCGTCGATCAATTGCTTGCCGGTCGCATCGGTGACAGTTGCGCCTGAGGCCGAGGCCAGGACCCGTACGCCTAGATTTTCGTGACTGCGATAGGAAGCGACCGGATGAACGAGGTGGGCGCGGTCGAGTTCGATCAGGGAATTGCTAAACATGAATGTCTCCAGGTCAGCCGAGGGCTTGGTTGGCGAGTGCGAAGGTTTTCAGCGCGGGACTGGTCGGCGGCTCGATGCCGCGGGTCCGCATGGTGATGCCGCCGCCGGCATGGGCAAAGCCGCGTTCAGCAAGCCAGGGTGCAAGACCTGTGTCGGCCGTCGTGTCAACGCGCAGGAAAGCACCGGGACGGCTGGCAATGAAAAAGGAAATTAGGGCACGGGCATCGCTGGCATTTGCGGCGACGACAGGCCCGATCACTTCGCCGCGGCCGAAGTTGCGAAATGCCGCAAAACCCCGAACTTCCCCGGCTTGGCGAATCACCGCGAATTGCCCGACCTTTGCGATATATTCGAGAAGGCCGCGGCGTTCGGCGCCGAAGGCTATGCGATCGAGCACCACGATAGCATCGAGATCATCGTGATCGGCAGGCGCCACGCCATCTGGCCGCTCGATTTCAGGCACGCTGCCCTGATACTGCAGGACCGAACCGGTTTCCCGGAAGCTGAGCTTCTCATAAAGCGGCAGGCCGTCGTTCGTCGCGACCAGACGAAGCGGCCTGTTCCCCGCAATCTTCAAGGCGCAATCCATCAGCTTTCGGCCAAGACCGCGGCCGCGCATGGCTTCATCGACAATGACCATGTTGATCGCAGCACAATCGTCGCCATAGGGCGTCACAAGGACCGTCCCCACAACGCGGCCTTTATTCTCGATGGCCGCGATGCCGCTACTCAATGCAAGCATCATCCGCCAGTCCTCCAGGCGGTGGGGCCACCCAGCCTGGCGCGAAAGTGCGACCGCACCGTCGAGATGGTCAGGGCCAAAAGCCGCAAGATCGATCTGGGTTGTCTTCATGGAGGGATCCCTAGTCCGTTTCTTTTAGTATTAGACCGCGGCCGTCAGAAGATCGTCCCAAGGACAGGTCTTCGGCGGTATCTTCCGCCGTAGCCTCGCCAGTTCGCCGCATCTTATGCCGCGGGTACGAGCCTGTCCGGTGATCACACTCGCGCCGCAAACCCTTTCCTTCGGGTGATGGTAAGGCGCGGTCGGGAAGGCATCTTCCTGGCAACATCCGGGAACCGTTCATCATTCCGCCGTCGGCGGCTTGCGGACATAAGGTGAACGCGGTAGCGTCGTCTGCGATGAAAGAGCGCATGGCGTACAAATTCCGCATCTACCCCGACGCGGAGCAGGCCCGCCTGTTCCGCCGCACCATCGGGTGCTGCCGCCTCGTCTACAACACCTGCCTCGAACAGAAGCGCC
>NZ_FWER01000127.1 GCF_900169785.1 Rhizobium sullae | reverse complement strand
GTTGCGCTTCATCGTCCCCGCGGCGCGTAAAGGCATAGACTTCACGGCCTTGCCACACGCATACTTGGGCAATGATATGGGCTGCCGCTCCAAAGCCGTAGAGCCCGATCCTCCTGCCGTGACCGGCCTTCTTCAGGCAGCGCCAGCCGATGAGCCCGGCGCAGAGCAAAGGTGCAAGCGAAACCGGATCATCTTCTGGATCAAGGTCAAAGGCGTAGGACGCGTCGGCCACGACATCGGTGGCAAAGCCGCCATCGCGCGTATAGCCGGTAAACTCCGGCCGTTCGCAGAGGTTTTCAGCCTTCGACCGGCAATAGGGGCATGTCCCACAGCTGTGACCCAGCCACGGCACGCCGACACGGCTTCCTATTCTTGTGGCCGCCACGCCGTCACCGACGGCATCGACGATCCCGACGATCTCATGGCCCGGCACGAGCGGCAGCCTCGGATTGGCGAGGTCGCCGTCGATCACATGCAAGTCCGTGCGGCAAACGGCGCAGGCCTCCACCTTCAGCCTAAGTTCGCCCCGGCTCGGCAATGGATCCGGCCGTTCGACGAGAGCCAGAGGCTTTCCGATGGCCTGGAGCGTCATCGCTTTCATGGATATATCCTCCTGGACCTCGACGCTTCAATGGTGGCAGAGGTGTCCACCGAGCCCTCTTATAAATGGCTTGGCGGCTTAATCGCGAACGATTGTACACTCCGACACATATTCACAGTAAATCCGATCGACTTTGACCGGAATCAAAGTTGATTGATCCCGCGTCTTGTTCACTGCTTCCCGGAAACATCGATTTGCGAGGAAGCCGTGGCTTCGGCGGCATCTCGCAACTGTCGCAATCTTGCGACAGTTTGGATTGGCCATTCGGAAGTCATCGCAATTTAGCAGAATTGCAAAGGACGCGCATTTAGGTCAGTTTACTCTCGTGTTCCGTGGGAGGAGCCGATGCACGAATATTCCGCGCATGCGGATCACGTCTATACGTGCGCGCAGCAGAATTCCGCTGCAGCAAGTTCTCCAATCGTGGCTTCCTGGCGGCGCTGCATGACCATGCATCAGCTTGCCCCGGAAGACAAACGCACGCCTGTGCGGCTGACTGATTTTGAATTCCAGCTTGCACGCGAGCAATCGGATCAATTGATCAAGGACGCGACGGACGAACTCGACCGGCTTTTCGCGACGGTCGGGAGGGCTGGTTGCTGCCTGCTGCTGACGGATCGCAATGGCATCGCGCTGGAGCGGCGCGGCTCTGCCGGTGACGACAAGGAGTTTGGCGATCTCGGCCTCTGGACCGGGTCTGTCTGGACTGAAGCAAGCATTGGCACAAACGGTATCGGCACGGCGCTTGCAGACGAGCGTGCCGTCGCAATTTTCCGCGACCAGCATTTCTTCTGCTCCAATATCCGTCTCAGTTGCACGACTGCGCCAATCCGCGACCATCGCGGTCAACTGGCCGCCGCGCTCGATATTTCCACTTGCCGTGACGACGTCAATGAAATGACGCTGTCGATCCTGTCACAGGCGGTCCGCGACGCTGCCATCCGCATCGAACTCAATATCTTCCGCAGTGCCTTTGCCGGCGCACGCTTCCTGATGGTGCCATCGGGCGCGAATTCTGCAGCGGCATTGCTTGCAGTCGACAAGCATGATCTTGTGCTCGGCGCGACGCGCGCGGCCCGGCTGGCCCTCAAGCTGGATGACCGGCGGATCGCCGCAGGTGTTCCAGCGGCCGATGCGCTTCATGAAAGCGGTGCGGCTACCGGCGACGTCCTCGTGGAAGCAGAACGTGCAGCCCTGTTGCGTGCATTGACCCGGACCAACGGCAATGTTTCGCAGGCCGCGATCAATCTTGGCATGAGCCGCGCCACACTTCATCGGAAGATGAAGAGGCTCAACCTTCACTGAGCGCCCCCTTCCCTCCAAAGAGTAATCCTGTCGCAGAGTTGCGACACTGTGCACTGCAGCAATGCGCCGGGAGCCTGTTGCAATCGATAAAACACGCGCAGACTCCTTCCATCGGTTCGCTCCTGAACCTGGCTCATCTTGGGAGGATGACATGCTGCATCAAAAGATCGTTGAATCACCATTCAAGCTGAAATACGGCAACTATATTGGCGGCGAATGGCGCGAGCCCATCGGCGGCAGGTATTTCGACAACGTCACGCCGGTCACGGGCGGCAAGCTCTGCGAAATCCCGCGCTCCGACGAAAAGGATATCAATGCGGCGCTTGATGCCGCCCACGCTGCTAAGGATCAATGGGCTAGAACTTCGGCTACCGAACGCTCAAACATTCTGATGAAGATCGCGCAGCGCATGGAGGACAAGCTCGAGTTGCTTGCCCAGGCCGAAACGTGGGACAACGGCAAGCCGATCCGCGAAACGATGGCTGCCGACATCCCGCTTGCCGTGGATCACTTCCGTTATTTTGCCGCCTGCATCCGCGCGCAGGAAGGCTCGATCGGCGAGGTCGATCACGATACCATCGCTTATCATTTCCATGAGCCGCTTGGCGTCGTCGGCCAGATCATCCCGTGGAATTTCCCGATCCTGATGGCCGCCTGGAAGCTCGCTCCGGCGCTTGCCGCAGGCAATTGCGTCGTGATCAAGCCGGCCGAACAAACGCCCGCCTCGCTTCTCGTCTGGGCCGAACTCGTCGGCGATCTGCTGCCGCCAGGAGTGCTCAACATCGTCAATGGTTTTGGCCTGGAGGCCGGAAAGCCGCTCGCCACCAGCCCGCGCATCGCCAAGATCGCCTTCACCGGCGAGACCTCGACCGGCCGGCTGATCATGCAATATGCCAGCCAGAACCTCATTCCGGTCACGCTCGAACTCGGCGGCAAGTCGCCGAACATCTTCTTTGCCGACGTCATGGCCGATGATGACGATTTCCTCGACAAGGCGCTCGAAGGCTTTGCGATGTTCGCCCTGAACCAGGGCGAGGTCTGCACCTGCCCGAGCCGCGCCCTCATTCAGGAATCGATCTACGACCGCTTCATGGAAAAGGCGCTCAAGCGCGTCGAAGCGATCAAACAGGGCAATCCACTCGACAGTGCAACGATGATCGGTGCACAGGCCTCGGCGGAGCAACTCGAAAAGATCCTTGCGTATCTCGATATCGGCAAGCAGGAAGGCGCCGAGGTGTTGACTGGCGGCACCCAAAACGATCTCGGCGGCGAGTTGGCCAATGGCTTTTATGTCAAGCCGACGATCTTCAAGGGTCACAACAAGATGCGCGTCTTCCAGGAGGAGATTTTCGGCCCTGTGGTATCTGTCACGACCTTCAAGGACGAGGAGGAAGCGCTGGAGATCGCCAACGACACGCTCTACGGCCTCGGTGCAGGAGTCTGGACGCGTGACGGAAACCGCGCCTACCGCTTCGGCCGCGAAATCCAGGCCGGCCGCGTCTGGACGAATTGCTACCACGCCTATCCGGCGCATGCGGCATTCGGCGGCTACAAGCAGTCCGGCATCGGCCGCGAGACGCACAAGATGATGCTCGACCACTACCAGCAGACCAAGAACATGCTGGTGAGCTACAGCCCGAAGGCACTCGGCTTCTTTTGAGAACCGGATTGATCACAAATGGCTACCTTCTCCCCTTTCGGGGAGGAGGCTTTTGGCTTGGAGGAAATCATGGAGACGACCGTCAATGGCGAACCGCGCGTTCTTGCGACCGACGCGGCGCTGGCTCTCATAGATGAAATCCGCCGCGATCATCCCGACATCCTTTTCCACCAGTCCGGCGGCTGTTGCGACGGGTCCTCGCCGATGTGTTATCCGGCGGGCGAATTCCGTGTCGGGGAGACGGACGTGAGGCTTGGTGAGATTGGTGGCGTACCAGTTTATATCAGCGCCAGCCAGTTCGAGGCCTGGAAACACACGCAGCTGATCATCGATGTCGTACCCGGCCGCGGCGGTATGTTCTCGCTCGACAACGGCCGCGAGAAGCGGTTCCTCACCCGCTCGCGGCTGTTCGGCGGCGGCGAGGCCTGTGGTATTCCGAGCCTTACCAAGCGCGCCACTTGACAAGTAGACCGGGCGCCGCCCCTCGAACAAAAGCGATGAGAGCGGTGAACATTTTCAGATCTTACGCGACTTGCCTTGCCAGCGCGCAGCGCGACCAGAGCGAATGGAGTGCCGCGACCAGTTGTTCGATGTCGGCATCGGAATGCAGCGGCGTCGGGG
>NZ_FWER01000060.1 GCF_900169785.1 Rhizobium sullae | reverse complement strand
TGCGGCCACGCCGCCTGCGCCGACCACAATGCGGCGCTGAACATCCTTTACCTGGGCCGCAAGGCCCGAACCGGAGGACATCCGGAGATGGCCTGTGAATCGAACCCGGTTGCGGGTCGGAAGCAGGAAGAAGACGGTAGCAGTCCCCGCGCGAATGCGGCGTGATCAAGACCGGAAGCCCCGTCCTTCACGGTGGGGAGAAGTCACTGTCGCCGCACAACTCTCTGCCAAAGTGCATGCCGGATACGAAACAATCTGCTTTGCCGGTTCCGATTTCAGTCGACCGGGCGGCCTGACCTCGACTTATGATGTGAAGAGACGAAATCGCTTTAGGAAAACTTACAGGATCCTCTCATGGCTCACTTCCGCCCGAAATACATCACCTTCGACTGCTACGGGACGCTCACCAATTTCCAGATGGCCGAGGCTGCGCGCGATCTTTATGGCAGCCAACTCGATGATGCGCAGATGGCGCAATTCATCAAGAACTTCGCTGCCTACCGCCTCGATGAAGTTCTGGGGGACTGGAAGCCTTACAACGAGGTGGTTCACAATGCCATCGAGCGGACCTGCAAGAAGAACGGTGTGGCCTTCCGCGACGAAGACGCGAGGATAGTCTACGAACGCGTACCGTCATGGGGACCGCATCCGGACGTACCGGCGGGTCTTGCAAGGGTTGCGAAGGAAATCCCGCTGGTCATCCTCTCCAACGCGATGAATTCGCAAATCATGTCGAATGTCGAAAAGCTCGGCGCACCCTTCCATGCGGTCTATACCGCGCAGCAGGCAAATGCCTACAAGCCGCGTTTCAAGGCTTTCGAATATATGTTCGATATGCTGGGCTGCGGTCCAGAGGATGTGCTGCACTGCTCGTCCTCCTTCCGATACGATCTGATGTCTGCCCACGACCTCGGAATTAAGAACAAGGTCTGGGTCAATCGTGGCCATGAACCGGCGAACCCCTATTACGGCTATGTTGAAATTGCCGATATCTCGGGTTTGCCGGGCGTCGTCGGGCTTTGAGAAAGACATGGCGATGAAGTTCCAATCCTATTGGCACGACACGGCCCCTATCTTCAAAGGCGCTGCACAAGGCCCTGTCGAGGGGCATTATGACGTTGCCATTGTCGGCGGCGGCTTCACCGGCCTTGCCGCCGCGCGCCATCTTGCAAAGGCTGGCGTTCGGGTCGTGGTGCTGGAGGCGGAACGCGTGGGCTGGGGTGCTTCGGGCCGCAACGGCGGTCATCTCAACAACGGCCTTGCCCACAGCTTCATTGCCGCCAAGGCCGAACTCGGCAAGGAGCGGGCCATCGCCCTCTACCGGGCGCTCGATCACTCGATCGATACTATCGAGGCGATTATCGCGGAGGAGGGGATCGATTGCAATTTCCGCCGCGCCGGAAAGCTCAAGCTCGCGTCCAAGCCGCAGCACTTCGATGCGATCGCCCGCAATTTCGAGGCCGTCCACGCCGAGGTTGATCCGGACACGGCACTTCTGACTGCGGCTGACCTCAAGGTTGAGGTCGGCTCGCCTTTCCACGGCGCCATGCTGTCGAAGAAGAGCGCGATGATGCATATGGGGCGCTATGTCGTGGGGCTCGCCACCGCCGCTGCCCGTCATGGCGCAACCATTTTCGAGAAGGCAGCGGTGACCGATCATCGCCAAGGCAACGGGCGGCACAGCCTGACGACGGCTCGGGGGACGATTACGGCCGATCACGTGCTCGTCGCGACAGGTGCTTATACGCCTCCGATCTTCGGCTATTTCCGCCGCCGGATTGTTTCTGTCGGAAGCTTCATTATCGCCACGCGCCCTCTGACCGATGCCGAAATTGCAGCGACGATTCCTGGAAACCGGACCTGCGTCACGTCGATGAACATCGGCAACTATTTCCGGCTGGCGCCTGACAACCGGCTGATCTTCGGTGGCCGCGCCCGGTTTTCCGCAACATCCGACCAGCGTTCGGATGCAAAGAGCGGAGAGATCCTTCGGGCGAGCCTGCTTCAGATTTTCCCGCAACTTTCCGGCGTCGAGATCGACTATTGCTGGGGCGGGCTCGTCGATATGACCAAGGATCGCTATCCGCGTGCCGGTTACGTCAACGGTGTCTGGTACGCCATGGGCTATTCCGGACACGGCGCGCAATTGTCTACGCATCTCGGTATGATCATGGCCGATGCCATCCTGGGCAAGGCCGACCGCAACCCTCTCAATGGGCTCGTCTGGCCGGCTGTTCCCGGGCACTTCGGCAAGCCATGGTTCCTGCCGTTGGTGGGCTTGTACTACAAGACACTCGACCGGTTTCAATAGCGAGCAAGTGATCCATCCGGGCCGCTTACAAACTGCTGACAACTCGTTGAGCAAACATTGGTTTGCGCGCCGCAAGGCCGAGACGTCGCCCTACGACCACGTGACCGACTGAGGGGACGGCGCCGGCGAAGCGCGTGGGCGCAGCGCCGATATCGAGATTGATCCCGGCAACCAGACACGCCATATAGCTCGACAGTCTAGCTTGGATCAGAATCATGGAATGGCAGTTACAGGACGCTAAGAACCAATTCTCGAGAGTCGTTCAGAAAGCTCGGGTCGAGGGGCCGCAGGTGGTCACCGTACGTGGCCAACGCACGGCTGTCGTGCTGTCGGCCCGCGACTACGACGCTTTGCGCGCTGGTCGACCGACTCTGGTGGACGATCTGTTGTCGGGACCTGCTTGGGATGATGACTTCTTAGAGGCAGTGACTGAGCGCTCTAGGACACCAAGCCGAGACGTCGCCTTCTGATGTATCTCCTGGATACGAATGTCATCTCAGAGGCACGCCGTGGCACGCCTCAGGCCGGTATCATGGCTGCGATCGGTCGATCCTCTGGCGGTCCATTTGAGCGTGTTCACGCTAGGCGAAATCATGCGGGGCATAGCCCTCAAGCAGAAGAACGACCCGAAGTCGGCTGGCCATCTTGCGGAGTAGCTCCGCAAATTGCGTCACGATCATGCTGAGCGCTTCTACCCGTATCAGACCAAATTGCGGTCGAATGGGGTCGCATAGCCGCAATCCGTCCGCGCGGCGATATCGCCGGTTTGATCGCCGCGACCGCGATCGTTCACGATCTCATCGTTGTCACGCGGAATATCACGGACTTCGAAGACACTGGTGCCATCATCGTCAACCCGTGGGACCTCGCCGTATGAGGATGCCGTCAAGCGACGGCCGGGTCAGCCAAGTCCGCCGATGTGGAAGCTCTTCATTTCCAAATATTCCTCGATGCCACATTGGGCGCCTTCGCGGCCGAGGCCGGATTGCTTGACGCCCCCGAAGGGAGCGACTTCCGTCGAAATGGCTCCGGTATTCAGGCCGATCATACCGAATTCAAGCGCCTCGCCGACGCGCCAGGAACGCTTCAGGCTTTCGGTATAGAAATAGGCGGCTAGCCCGAAGGGCGTGGCATTGGCGATCCGGATCGCCTCCTCTTCTTTATCGAAACGGAAGAGGGGAGCCACGGGACCGAAAGTCTCCTCGCTGGCAAGCTGCATATCCGTCGTCGCGGCGCCGAGGACGATCGGCGCCGTATACTGGTCGCCGTCCGGCAGGGCGGGCGGGGTCGAGATGATCCGCGCTCCTTTTGCGAGGGCGTCTGCCACATGGCGATTGATCTTCTCGATTGCCGCTTTGTTGATCATCGGGCCGATATCGGCGCCGGAATCAGTTCCGCGCCCCACTTTCATGGCGGAAACGCGGGCTGCCAGCTTTTCAGCGAAGGCGTCATACACGCCCGACTGAATCAGGATGCGGTTGGCGCAGACGCAGGTCTGGCCGCCGTTGCGGAATTTCGAGGCGATCGCACCCTCGACGGCGAGGTCGAGATCGGCATCGTCGAAGACGATGAACGGCGCGTTGCCGCCGAGTTCGAGGCTCAGCCGTTTGATGCTGTCTGATGCGCCACGCATCAAAAGCGAGCCGACACGGGTAGAACCGGTAAAGGAGATCTTGCGAACGGTCTGGTTTGCCATCAACTCGTTGCCGATCTCGGTCGGCATGCCGGTGACGATGTTGATGACGCCTTTCGGGATGCCGGCGCGCTCCGCCAGAACGCCGAGCGCAAGCGCCGAGTAGGGCGTCAGATCGGATGGCTTGATGACGACCGTGCATCCGGCGGCAAGCGCCGGCCCGACCTTGCGGGTGATCATCGCATTGGGAAAATTCCAAGGCGTGATGATCGCCGAAACACCGACCGGCTCCTTCAGGACAACGATCCGCCGATCGGCCGTTGGCGAGGGAATGGTGGTGCCGCCGATGCGGCGAGCTTCTTCGGAGAACCACTTGACGAACGAGGCACCGTAGCGGATTTCGCCCCGTGCTTCTGCAAGCGGCTTGCCCTGCTCGCTGGTGAGGATCAACGCAAGATCTTCGAGGTTATCGATCATCAGGTCGTGCCAGGCCTCCAGCAGTGCGGCACGTTCGGCATGGGTCTTCTTGCGCCACGATGGAAAGGCAGTCTCTGCCGCCTCGATCGCAGCGCGGGTGTCGCCGCCGTCCATGTCCGGCACTGTTCCCAACACCTCCTGCGTCGCGGGGTCAATGACCTCGATTATGCGTCCCGCGGCTGCACCGCGCCATTCGCCGTTGATGAGCCCGTGTTCGCGAAACAGGCTGGTGTCCTTCAACTCGTTCATCTTATCCTCTTTTCCGTCAGTCCAGCGCCGAAAGCACGGCTTTGGTGATTGTGTCTGTCTTGTCCTTGCCGGGAATTGCGCCGATGCCGCGCGCTGTCGTCGTCTCGATCGCAGCCATCACATTCCTGGCCGCTGCCGTTTCCCCCAGATGTTCGAACATCATCGCTCCCGACCATATGGCGGCGATCGGATTGGCGATGCCGAGATGGGCGATATCAGGCGCCGAGCCATGGACGGGTTCGAACATCGACGGCGCGGTGCGGTCGGGATTGACGTTGGCGGAGGCCGCAAAGCCGAGCCCGCCCTGGATGGCGGCGCCAAGATCGGTCAAGATATCGCCGAACAGATTGGAAGCGACCACTACATCGAGGCTTTCCGGCGCCATGACCATGCGGGCGGCCATGGCGTCGATGTGATAACTCGTCACCTCGACATCTGGAAACTCGCCGGCAAGCTTTCGGGTGATCTCGTCCCAGAACACCATGGAATGTTTCTGTGCGTTTGACTTCGTCACAGAAGCGAGCTTGCCGCGCCGGGCGCGCGCCTGCTCAAAGCCGAAGCGCAAGATGCGCTCCACCCCCTTGCGGGTGAAAATCGTGGTCTCGACGGCCACTTCGTTGTCCGTGCCTTGATGCACGCGGCCGCCGGCGCCGGAGTATTCGCCCTCGGTGTTTTCGCGGATGCAGAGAATATCGAAGTGGTCCGATTTCAGCGGCCCCTGAACCCCGGGTAGCAGCCGATGCGGACGGATATTTGCATACTGTACAAAAGCTTTGCGGATGGGCAGAAGAAGTCCGTGCAGCGAGACGGAGTCCGGTACTTTTGCCGGCCAGCCGACAGCGCCGAGCAGGATGGCATCGAAGGGTTTCAGCGTCTCGATGCCGTCGGCCGGCATCATGCTGCCATGCTGGAGGTAATAGTCGCAGGACCACGGATAGCTGGTGCCCGACAAGGCAAACCCAGCGGCGTTGGACGCCTTTTCCAGTACCGCCCAGGCTGCATCGGTGACATCTCGGCCAATACCGTCTCCAGGCAGAAGGGCAATCTTATAGATCTTCATGGTCGGTCCTCAAAGGCTGATGAGCACGCTCTTGCTCTTGCGGTTGGCGAGATAGGCTTCGCGTCCAAGATCCTTACCGATGCCGGATTGCTTGTAGCCGCCGGTCGGCAGGATGTGGTCGCGCGAGCGGCCGTAGCGATTGACCCAGACGGTGCCGGCCTGCAGGCGCCGTGTGAGACGGATGGCACGCGAAAGGTCACGGGTGAAAAGTCCAGCCGCAAGACCATAGGTCGGGTGGTCTGCGAGGGTCAGCGCTTCCTCCTCATCCTCGAAGGTCTGAATGGTCAGCACCGGCCCGAAGATCTCCTCCAGAACGGCCGGTGACGTCGCCGTCACGCCGGAGATCAGCGTCGGGGCGTAAAAGTAGCCTTCGCAATCCAGGCGCTTCCCACCAGCCAGGCACTCTGCACCATCGTCGACGGTGGCGCGGACGATGCTGTCCATGCGGCCGATCTGCCGCTCGGAAATGATCGGCGGGTAGTCTGTAGCCTCATCCCAGGTGGGACCGGGGCGGATGGCGGCCAGCCTGGCGATGATGGCGTCCACCAGCACGTCCGCCACCTTGGCCTCCACGATCAGCCGCGATCCGGCCACACAGGCCTGTCCGGCATTGCCAAGAAGGCTGGTCGCGATCGCGCCCGCCGCCAGATCGAGATCGGCGTCGGCAAAAACGAGCTGCGGGCTCTTGCCGCCAAGTTCGAGGGTCATCGGCTTTACGCCGGTTCTAGCAATATTGGTCATGATGGCCGAGCCGGCAGCCGTCGAGCCGGTAAAGCTCACCTTGGCAATGCCCGGATGGCCGGTCATCGCGTTGCCGGTGGTCAAGCCATCGCCGAGGACTATGTTAATCAGGCCCGCAGGCAGACCGGCACGCACGGCAAGCTCGGCGAGATAAAGTGTTGAGAACGGCGTGATTTCGGAGGGTTTCAAGACGACCGCATTGCCGGCGGCGAGCGCCGGAGCGAGCTTCCAGCCGGCCATGGACAAGGGAAAATTCCAAGGCGTGATCGCACCGACGACGCCATAAGCCTCGGTCATGATCATGCCGAGGCTGTCGTCAGCGGTTGGGACGAGGTCGCTGCCTTCCTTGTCAGCAAATTCGGCGAAGAAGCGGATCTGTTCGGCAGTCGCTGCAATATCGCCGGCAATCAAATGCCCAACGGGGCGAGTGGAACCAACGGCTTCCATCTTCGCGAGACGCACGGCCTCCTGCTCGATGAGATCGGCCCAGCGCTGCATCGCTTTGGTCCGTTCGCGCGGACGTAGCGACGCCCAGCCGCTCTCCTTCAAGGCTTTTTGCGCCGTGTCGACCGCTTGGTCGACGATATCCGCAGAGGCAACCGGACAATCCCAATATGCCTTCGCATCCGAGGGGCGGTGCGTCGGCAGCTCGCCTCTTGCCACGACCAGCCTCCCACCGATGAAGTGACCTTTCGGCAGAGAAAGTGAATCTGGATCGAAGCTGAGGGTCATGAAATGTCCTTGCTGGGCGTTTGCGCAAGGTTAGCGTTCAGGCTCCGGCAGCATGCGTCGACTGTGGCGGACAGGACGGAGGAAAATCCTGTTTATCAGCGGTTGCCGGTTGAATCTTCGGCGGATGATGCCGCCCGACCCACGCCGGGCAGCGTCGGCATCACATCACGGCCCCTGTGCATTATCGGGACACAGATTCACGGTAGCCGTTTCGCCGCTGCCTGATCAGCAAGGTTCGACCCCTCTCTGCCTTTCCGCCGCACAGCCTGAACCGGAAGTTCTGACCCGACGCTGTCATCGACGCTAGTTGCAGTGAACGGCTCGACTGCGCCCCATCGCAGCCGTCCAGATTTGCGCGCGAGACGGGTCAGGCCAGCGTACAGTTAGCAATACTCGCTTCAGGATAAATGCCCCATTCATCGCTCATGGATCATGCAGTTCGGACAAAAAGCTGTCGCCAGAGCGACCGCAGTGTTGCGCCGAATCTCTTCGCACTATCCGGGGAGCGCGCGAATCCAGTCGTCGAATCCGTCGGATCCGCCAAGCCTGGCGGGCGAAGTTTCGGAGGGGACTTCCGCAGCCCGGTGTGTCAGATTGCGGACGTCTCGCGCTGATCGCCCGTACAGGTGCTTGAACGCGCGGGCAAAATGATCGCCGCGCAGAAATCCGAACTCGGCAGCAACATCCGAGATGCGTCGGGTTTCGCACGGGTCGGCCAAGGCCGCCCTTACGCGCTCAAGCCGTCTGCTCTGGACATAGCGCAGCACACCGCCCTCCCGGTCGAACAATCGGTATAGCGTTCTGCGGGACACACCCACGGCATTGCAGATCGCGTCGATGTTCAAGTCGGCGGAATCGAGGTGTGCCTCGACATAGCGCTTCGCCCGACGCTGCAGGACCAGTTCGAGACCCGGACGCGCCGCCTCGACATTGGCAAGTGAGGGGGCAAGGCAAGCCGTCAGCATTTCGCATGTGGCTCGGCTCAGCGCCTGTTCGTCGCCCGCCGGCAAGCTGGGCAGCCGCCGTGCGAGGATATCGATGTATTCCGCCAGCAGCACGGCGTGGGGACCAGATGGAGCACTGCCGTGAAGAGCGCCGAGGTTCGGGAGTCGATCCTCAAGCAGTGATCTCGGCAGGAACAGCGCTACGAGACTGCAATCGGGTTCATCACTGATCAATTCACAGGAGAGATCAAGTACGGAAACCTGGCCGGCCGCACCCTTGAACTCGCCTCGTGGCGTCTGGGCTCTCCAGCCGCCTGTCCGATAAAGGTTGAGGACAAAATGGTCCATGCCATCCTGGCGCAGCCGCGCCGGGGATCTGACATACCGTTGGCCGCCAAGATCAGCGTTGGTGACAACCATGTCACCAAGTTGAAAGGCCTCGACCCTCGCGTCGAAAGTCGCGTCGGCATCGTGGGAAAGACGCTCCACGTCAAAAACCACGGCGATGCTCTCTCGCCATGCATCGAATTGCTGGGTCACAAAGTGGGTGCTTGGAATAGTCGAAGGGTCCATAGGTCTCCCACCTCCTTCCTCACGAGGTTTCACATCGCTTTGGCACGCTCAGTCAAGTTTTGGCACGGATATGGTCTTGAGACCGGCGGTGGCAAGCCTAACCTCGTACACAACTTCTTGTCCGAAAGTATCAATGCCGCTTCACTTTGACGAAGGAGGTGCCCATGTCGGCTGCCGTTGACTTGGTCTGGTTGCTAAGACGCATCGAAGCGTGGGTTGCGCGCAACCACCCGGACCGTCTGCCGTTCGTCCGGCCAGGGGCAGAGGCCTCCACACTTCAACGGATCGAGACCAAGCTGGGCAACGCACTGCCTTCTGACATTCGGCTTCTCTACGCTGCCCATGACGGCCAGCCAGAGGGAGCTCCCGCGCTTTACCTGAATCAGCGATGGCTACCCCTCGATCTTGTGGCTGTGGCCTGGGAGGATCTTTGCCTCCGCTACGGCGCTCCTGGCGAACTGCATCTGGCCGCAAGGGCCAAGGGCGGGCCTCGCCGGCAGGCAGCATGGTCGCCGAGTTGGCTTCCTCTCTTCGGCAGCCCGCGGGGTGATCACTATTGCATCGATATCAGCCCGGAGCCTTCGGAACGTTTCGGCCAGGTCCTATGGTTTCTTTACGACTGGCCCGGGCGCACGGCCATTGCCCCAAATATTGGCGAACTTCTCCAAAGGGTTGCGGATGGTATCGAAGCCGGAAGGTGGCGAATTGACGATGGGTACGATGGTTTGAGTGATTGATCGGCAATAGGAGGCGCATATGAACTCGAAGGTAATTTTTCTGACGGCAGCGATAACGTCAGCGCTGTCAGCTTCCACGGTCTTGGCCCAAGAGACAGAGCCACCAATGACGCCGTTGATGGAGCAGATCAACGGCGGCAAATGGCTGGACCAGGCGGAGGCGGCAAAGCTGCGCGACGAGCTTTACTACCAGCGCGCCATCGACGCCTATTTTCGTACGCTGCCGGCCCTGAACGTCATCGGCATGCGCGACGGCTCGGAGGCGAAGTTCGGAGCGGGCTACAACGTGCTGCCGATCTGGAAAGAAAGGATGGACAGCCGCGCCTGGGTGCCGACGCCGAACGCCGACGTGATCTATTCGATGAGCTACCTCGATTTGAAGGAGACGGGTCCGCTTGTCGTCGCCGCGCCGCCGAACCTGATCGGCATGTTCACCGACTTCTTCCAGCGCACGATCACCGATGTCGGCGCAATCGGGCCGGACCGTGCCCGCGGCGGCCTCTACCTCCTTTTGCCGCCGGACTATGACGGGCAAGTTCCGCAGGGCTATTACACGTTCACCTCGCCGACCTACAACGTCTTCCTGTTCTTCCGCACCATCATGCCTAAGGGCGACAAGGGGCCGGACCCTGCGCCAGCGGTGGCGGCGGCCGAACAGACCCGCGTCTACCCGCTCTGGACCTCGGAGAAGGAGGTCAAGCCGATGGAGTTCCCGAACGGCTCGGGGCAGGACGTCAACATGATGTATCCGGTCGACATGAGCTACTGGACCAAGCTCAAGGAGCTTGTCGACTACGAGCCGGTCGCCGCCATCGCTCCCGAGGTTCGCGGGGTGCTTGCCTCGATCGGCATTGTCAAGGGTCAGCCCTTCGAGCCGACGGACAAGCAAAAGGAACTGTTGCAGAAGGCTGTCGAAACTGCGCCAAAGATGATCATGGCGCTGCGGCAGGACTGGCGGTCCGACGGCCGCGACCGCTACTATCCGGATCGGCAGTACTTCAATGCCTGGGGCAGCGCGACATCGGAATGGCTTCAGGACAGCTATCTCGACGTGAATCAGCGCGCCACCTATTTCCAAGTCGCCTATTCCTCGGCGCCGGCGATGGTGATGCGGACGCTCGGCGCGGGGTCGAAATATCCCACTACATTGCGAGACGCCGACGGCGATTTCCTCGAGGGAGGCAAAGCCTATAGACTGCACCTGCCGCCGAACCCGCCGGCTGCCCTGTTCTGGGCGGTGACGGCATACAACATCACCGATGGTTCGATGGTCGCTGCGCCGCAACTCATGCCCTCGATCAACGGCATGAACGATGTTGCTACCAACGCGGACGGCTCGGTCGACCTGTGGTTCGGTCCCGAGAAGCCAGGCGACGCTGCCGACACGAACTGGATTCAGACGGTTCCCGACCGAAACTTCCTCGTCACGGTCCGACTCTATGGAACAGGCGTCGAATTCTTCGACCAGACGTGGAGACCCGACGATGTCGTCAAGGTGAAGTGACAACCCGGGCGCGCTCGTGGGGGCGCCCTTATTCATGGCCTGAGGCCCCGATCCCGGAGGATGATGCAATGAATCCCGATACGAGCAGTAATCTGAAAGTCACCCGGCGCGATGCACTCAAGAGCGGGCTCGGTGCCGCCGCCGCCCTTGCCACGGTTGGAGGCAGAGCAGCCGTCCCTGCTGCCCTATCGTCTGCGGCAGTGGTTGCGGCGGCAGCGACGACGAATGCGCAGGGCATGGCTGCACAGACTGAGGTAACCCAGCCGGCAACAGGTATCGAGATGCAACCCGGTTATGCCCGCGCCATCGCGCAGACGGCCTATATCTGGGGCTGGCCCATGGTCAACATGATCAACCGCAACGCCAGGACCACGCAGGCCCCGCGGCCGGGACTTGTCGGCGGCATTCTGCCGAGCGCGCCGCGCGGCCAGATTGGGATGCTGCACGACTACATAGTGCCTGAGGAAACTTTCGTCACCTGCCCCAATCAGGACGTGGTCTATGGTTTAGGGTTCTTCTCGCTCGACGAGGAGCCTGTGGTCGCGCAGGTGCCGGACTTCGGCGACCGCTTCTGGGTCTATGCCTTGTATGATCAGCGTACCGATCAATTCGGTCATATCGGCAAACCCTACGGAACAAAGCCCGGTTTCTATCTGCTGGTGGGTCCGAGATGGAATGGTCTGAAGCCCGCCGGCATCACCGATATCGTGCGTTGCCCGACGGTGCTGGCCAACGCGATCCCGCGCATTTTCCAGGACGATACGCCGGAGGACAAGCAGGCGATCCAGGCCGCGATTAACCAGATCGTCTTCTACCCGCTCAAGGATTTCACTGGCGAGATGAAGACGATCGAGTGGGTCAATGTGCCGGACCTCCCGGCTCCGCCGCCGGATGGTAGCAGCGGCGGCGGAGAAACGAAGTGGGTGGAGCCGGAAAAATTCTTTGATCAGTTCGGCGAGGTGCTGGCCATGCTCGATCCTTTGCCGGGTGAGGAAGCTCTATATCAACAATTCCGCCTGCTGCTTGATGTCTCGGCAAAGGATCCCGAGCTGAAAAAGCTGCTGGTCGACACGGCCGTCGAGACTGAAGAGAAGGTCATCCTTCCCTTCTTCCAGTGGAAGTACAACGGACGACCCGCCGGCAACGGCTGGAACCGCTCGACCAATAACGCGCAATGGGGCATCGACTACTACAATCGCACCGGCACGGCGAAGTCGAACATGTTCGACAACCGGCCGAACGAAACTCAATATTTCTACACCGATCACGACGGCACGGGTGACCAACTCACTGGTAGTGGCAGCTATGCGGTCACGTTCGCGGCGGGACAGGAACCGCCGGTCAACGGCTTCTGGTCATTGACTCTCTACAACGACAAGCATCTCTTCCACGCAAACGACCTCAGGCGCTACTCGCTCGGCACCAAGAACAAGAACCTTCAGCGCAACGCCGATGGTTCGCTGACCCTCTATGCCGGCGCTAAATCGCCAGGAGCAGACAAGGAGGCGAACTGGCTGCCGGCGCCGGGCGGAACATTCTCGCTGTACATCCGCGCCTACTGGGGCAAGGAAGCCATTCTCGACGGTTCCTGGCAGCCGCCGAAGATCGAGGCGGTTCAATAGCATGCCTAATGCCAGCGGGCGCAAATGCGCGCTGGCAAATTCTTCGACCACAGTGGAAGCCCCGGCGACTTCGGGAAGGTTGAATGACGGATTGTCGATGGTCGCCCGGGCACGCCACAAGGAAGCGACTGGGGGGTCGAGGAGGGTTCTGAGATGAGATCACTGGTCCGCCCTGGTGGTGTCCGCATTCGCGTCCGGGAGCGCGGCTTCCGCCCAGGACGCCGATCTTGCGAAGCAATTGTCGAACCCGATCGCTTCGCTGATCAGCGTGCCGTTCCAGTTCAACTACGACAGCGGCTTCGGGCCGACCGACGGCGACAGGGTGACGCTGAACATCCAGCCGGTGATCCCGATATCGCTCAACGAGGACTGGAACCTGATCTCGCGCACGATCGTGCCGGTTATCTGGCAGGAGGATATCGCCGGGCCGTCCGGCGATCAGTTCGGTCTCGGCGACACCGTGCAGAGCCTGTTCTTCTCACCCAAGGCGCCCGGCCCCGGCGGCATCATCTGGGGCGTCGGGCCGGTATTCCTGCTGCCCACCGGCACCGACCCGCTGCTCGGCGGCGAGAAATGGGGCGCCGGCCCGACCGGCGTGGCGTTGAAGCAGTCAGGCCCCTGGACCTACGGCATGCTGGCCAATCACATCTGGTCCTTCGCAGGCGACGACAATCGCATCGACGTCAGCGCCACCTGCCTGCAACCGTTCATCTCCTACACGACGCCCGACGCCTGGACCTTCGCGCTCAACACGGAGTCCACCTATGACTGGAAAAGTGAATCCTGGTCCGTGCCGGTGAATTTCACAATCAGCAAACTCGTCAAGTTCGGCCAACAGCCGGTCAGCTTGCAGGCCGGCGTCCGCTATTGGGCCGAGAGTCCCGAGGGAGGGGCGGAGGGTTTCGGTTTCCGTACCGCCGTCACCTTCCTGTTCCCGAAAAAATAGGCGCGAAAGGCCGGCATGAAGCGAAAGGCGGATAACCCCTCGTAAGCCGCTGTTGAAGTCCGCCGCCTCAAATGTCTAGAAATGGCGCAGTCGAGCCGACTAGGCCGAGCGAGGCGAATTCGGAGGCTGAACAACCTCCTACAGCCGCATCGGGTGTTCTTTGCCGTACCAGCCCGGCAAGTGAACGAGTAATGGCCCCAAATTCCGGACATTCCGGGCGCTGCTTCAAAGCCGACATTCGCGCTACAGCCGGAGTCGACCCTTCAAGGACCTTCGTTCGACGAAGTCCTACGTCCCTAGACCAAGGCGGACCTGGGCAACGTCCCGCGACCATGTTTACCTGATGTAGATACCTGCACCTTCAAGTCGAAGGTTGGGGCTCCGGGAAAGCCCAACTTCCGTCGAGAATCGTGGCGCGTGGACGATAAAGCCGGACCGTATAGTTCCATCCCTTCATGATGGGCAAGCAATTCGGAATTTTGCCGTCGCAGCCGCCGAACTGGACATCGATCGAACCATCACTGCTTTTCTCGGCCGTGACATTGTTGAGCGAATAGGCATCGTAAGGATTCTTCTCAAAGTAACCTTCGGCGTTGTAGAGGCTGATCGACCAGAAGCCGTCGACCGGAACGTCCTTCACATTCAGCTTGTAGACTGTCTCGCCATCGTTCTTCGCCGGCGTGATGTTGAGATAAGTGGCGTCCTTGTCGGGATTTCCGCCCCAGGCCGCAGCGCTGCTTACCAGATGCCGAACGGGGTCCACCTCCTCCTTGGAGCCGAACGCATTGTTGAAGTCGGGCATGGTCGTCGCGAGAACGAGAAGCGCATCCCTGACTTTCTTCTGGCTAGCCGGGTCCCACTCCGGAACCGCGAACTCGCCCGGCCCTCCAGGCTGGTCGATCTTGATGGCATCCTGCAACTCATGGACCTGCTTGACGTCCTCGGGGTCAGCGGGATCGACGAATGTTCGGATAGCGATCACCAGATACCGCGTGCCAACTTCGTCCTTCGCGAAGGTGCTTTCGCCGTCATATGCTACCGCTGACACATAGTGATCTTCGTTGATGGCCAGCAGGGACATGAACCGTTCGCCTGCATCCGGAAGAGTAATCGTCACCGGCCCGGCGTCGAGATCGAACACGGCGGCGGAGTAGAGCGTGTCGCGGTTGAGACGTATGACCGTCTGGCTGTCGATCGTGGCAGGTTCACGACGATGATTGAATTTGCCAAAACCTCCGTCCTTGACGATGTTGCTGAAGTAGAGGTCGCTCTCGGCCCGAATAAAATTGTCCACAGTGACAGCCTCTGCAGCAATCGCTGCCGCCGGCCACCCTACCATTGCGGCGAGTCCGACCACTGCGGCGAACGCGGGATGTCTGATGTTCATGGGAACCCTCCCTTCAGTTCAGTTTACCCTTTCGAGCGGCGGCGCTTTCCATTTTCCGTCCAATGCGTCCTGCTTCGGCCAGTAAAGACGCATCGCCATGAAAAACGGGCCGGCCGGCGCCGGAAGCCAGTTTGCTTCCTCGTCGGCTCCGGGCGACTCGTGCTGGACGTGGAGAGTCAGCCCGCCGTCGCTGTCCTTTCTCAGATCGGGCAGCATCGGCGAGTTGATGAGATAGCGGTTGATCGGATTGGCGGAGAGCAGGCTTGAGGGCAGCTCGTACAGCGTCAACGACCAGAAGGCGTGGACGGGAGGCAACTGGCCGGGCTTGAAGTTTATCCGGTAACGATTGGCACCGTTCGGCGGGTTCTTGTCGTTGTCGATGAAATAGACGGGGTAAATGGCCTCGTCTTTAGAGTTGCCATAGATGCCAAGAACCGCCCCCGACATTCGATCGATGTAGCTCCCGTTCAGGTACTCGCGCGTCCCGAAACTGTCCGCACTGGTCCGCTTTCCGGTGTCAAGCTGCGTTTCCTTGTACTCCTTGAACGCGGCCCACGCGTCGACCATGCCCGCCGTGATCGCCTCCCGAATGTCGGCAGGCAGGTTGGCGGCATCAAATTTCTTGCCGGCCCCGATACCAAGCTTGGCGAAGCGCGCCATCGTTTCGGTCTCTGACGGGTGCACCGGGCAGAACTGAAGAATAAAATTGAGTTCATTGAAAAACTCCAGCGATGTCTTTTCGTCTTCCGCGCTCAGCGGCTTGACGAAGTCTGCAGTCGGGGCTGGCGCGGGAGCCGGTTGGCCGAGAAACGACGAGAGCGGCTGGACCTTGTAGCCTGCCTGAACTTTCTTGACGTTGTCGATGTCATCCGGGCCGAACAGCTGTGTTCGGTAAAGGATAAAGGCAAATTCGGTCTCCGACCGGATAACATCCTTGATACCTTCCGGCTTCTCGCCCTGCCAGCCCGGTCCTGCAAGCAGGTAGCTTCCAGCGCCGTTGCCCGTTGCGCGGCTCCCGACATAGGCGAAGTTGAACGTGTACATGTCGATGAATTGCAGGGAGTAGTAGCGGCCCTGCTCGATCTCAGGTACCGTGAACACGAGCGGTTCGGCGCGAAGGTCAGCCCCGACATAAGAGTAGGGCGTATCGGAATTGGGGGTCTGGATCGCTTTGTCGTCCGGCGTGTAGACGCGGGCATTGTTGACGAGGGCGTTCCAGGGGGCCTTGTACTCGGCATCGTTCCGATCGACGAAGTAAGAGTACTGGATGCGATAGCTGTCCACGAGCGGGAAGCCATAAATGTAGGCTTCTTTGGCGATGGCTCGCGCATCTTTCGCGGATATCTCTTGGGAGTAGACCACAGGCGCCAGCAATGCCCCGCCGAGGAGCGCGGCTGCTACAGCACCTGACGCCAACAGTGTGTCCCGTCTGTTCATGGCATTTCCTCCTGATGGTGAGCGTTAGACGAGCGTCGAGACGGCACTGCTCGCGAGCATATCATGACGTATCTATATTGCATGACGGGTTTCGATGAGCGGCCACACTACAAAGATGTATTATGTCCCCTGCGGAGAAGGTGATGGAGGCTATCGTAAAGCGTGCGGGAATTGGCAAGCACGTTGCATCAAAAGGCGGCATTGGGCACCACCTGCTCGTTCCGATCGACGAGACAGACGGCAGAAAACCACCCCGTGCGGTCATTCAAGCCAAGTCATTCCAGTGCTTCATGTGCCTCCTGCTGGCGAAATTCGGCAACGATTCTTGAGACGGTTTGCTCGCTCACGTCATATAGCCTTGCCATTTCGGCGCCAGACTTGCGGCCCGAAATGACGGACTCGGCGATCTCACGCCGCTTTTTGTCATCGAGCTTGCGCCGTCGCCCACCAACGCGACCTTCCAGCCGGGCCTGAGCCAGCCCTGCACTTGTCCGCTCGCGGATCATGGCACGCTCGAATTCGGCGAAGCTGCCGACCATCTGCATCATCATGCGGCCAGCGGGCGTGGTGGTGTCGATCGCCTCGGTGAGCGAGCGGAACCCAGCGCCCGCCGCCTCGATCTTCTCCATGAGGTGCAGGAGATCCTTCAGGCTGCGCGACAGCCGGTCGAGCTTCCAGACGACGACGACATCGCCGTCGCGGAGCTGGCCGATCATTTCCTGGAGCCTGGGCCGATCCCATCGGCCCCCACTGGCAGCCTCTTCGAATAGTCGCTTGCACCCTACGGCGTTGAGCGCGCGAGCCTGTGCCGCAAACCGCGCGCGCCAGGCTGTTGCGGGCTTCCCCTTTGTTGAGTTCGCCGGTGACAAGCTGGCGGAGCGCAGGGTCCTGGAACCATCTCAATGTAAATAGCGTGCGTTCGATGCGACCAACCTCGCGCAGTGCGGCGGCAAGGCTATTCTGTTGCCGGTATGCGGAGAGCTTTTTAAGGATCAGCGATGGCGTGACGGTCCTGTCGCGCATCGCGCTGAATATCGGGCCAGTGATTGACGATCAAATCGCGGTTGAGCCTGTGTCCGAACAGCGGTGCCAGGCTACCGTAGCGCTTGGGTCTCTCGAAGGCATAGATGGTGTGCGTCGCGCGAAACCAGCTATCACTTCTGCATCGACCCCGATCTGCTCGGCTATATGATCGAGCATGATCCTTTGGGTTGGGACCGGATCAACCTCACTGGAGATTATGTCTGGTCAGACAGCATTGAACTCGACGCTAATGGCCTCATGCCGCTCCAATTGACCGCTCGCCCGTGATTGGTACTCCGCTACCGTGAATCCGTGTCCGAATAATGCACTGGGGCCAATCACAGTCACGTAGATCTTGCGGACAGTTTCGATGGTCTTCCACATGCCAGTGAAGCCAGGCTTCATGACGAAGCTGTCGCCGGCCTTGTAGACGGCAGGCTCACCGCCATCGGGGGTGATCTCCACAACGCCGGCAAGGATATGGCAGAATTCGAAGGTTTCGCCCTTGATCGAGCGGGTCTCGCCCGGCGTCGCTTCCCAGACCCCGGTATGGATCATCTCTCCGCGCGCCACATCCTGCGCCCAGGTCTTGAAGGCGGGATCCCCGGCAATGAGGCGTTCCGGAAGCGGTTTTGATTCCCGAGGGGCGGTCGAGGGATTGGTGTCGATAGTTTTGAGCAGAGACATGGAGGACCTTTCGTCGTTGAATGTCAGTAGCCGCGTGTACGATCGACCAAACCGACCGGATCGAGACCGGCGCGGTCGCGCTTGATGTTGTCTATGACCGCGCATGCGGCTGTTTCGGCTTGGGTGACGCTTGCGATATGCGGCGTCAGGATGATCTTCGGATGTGACCAGAAGGCATGGGCGGGCGGTAGCGGTTCGGGATCGGTCACATCGATGACGGCACCGGAGAGTTGGCCACTATCCAGCGCTTCGATCAACGCTTGATGATCGAGCTGCGGGCCGCGGCCCGTGTGGACGAGGCTTGCGCCGGAAGGCAGTTCGTTGAACAAATCCGCATTCAGCAAGCCGTGCGTTTCCGCCGTCAGCGGCAGCAGGCAGATCAGGGTATCGACCTTCTCCAGAAAGGGATTCAGTCCCTGCTGGCCACTGTAACAGGTCGCGCCGTCGATCTCGCGGGGGCTGCGGCTCCAGCCGGACAGCATAAATCCAAAGGGCTTGAGCCGCTCCAGCACGGCGCTGCCGAGCATACCGAGACCGAGAACACCCACATTTTGGCTTGCGGCCTGCTTCTGCGGAATCCCGCGCCACGACTGCCTCTTCTGCTGGTCAAGATAGGTGGGCAGATTGCGGTGAAGCATAAGCACGGCGAGCGTCACATATTCCTGCATCATGCGGATGATGCCGTCCTCGACCATGCGCACTAGCCTTATCTTTTCCGGTAGGCTGTCGAGCCTGAATTGGTCGATGCCCGCGCCGATCGAAAAGACGATCTCAAGATTGCGATATCGAAGAAGGTCGGCGGGCGCCGTCCAGGTTACCAGATAGCGGACCGCCTGCGGATCCACCGCGGCCGGATCCATCGAAAAGGCAAGGTCTGGAATCTCCCTGGCGAAAGCATCACGAAAAATGCGACCGCGCTCGGCGTCGGAATTGAAGAGCAGAGTCATCGGCATTTTCCCGTCGTTTCGGTATCCACGGTCATCGTTCGCATGGGCTGCTGCCTCACTAAGGGCAAAGCCTGTTGCCCAGCGCCTCGATCATGGATTGGCAGGCCGTCAATTCGTCGGTGAGAATGAACTCGTCGGGCCGGTGCGCACGTGCAATGTCGCCGGGGCCGCAGATGATGGCGTCGATTCCGGCGGCCTGATAAAGTCCGGCCTCCGTCCCGTAGCTCACAGCGGCGAGCGGCTCCTCGCCTGTCAGTTCCGCAAGTAGGCACGCGAGCGGCGCATCGGCTGAAAGCGACAAGCCGGGATAGGCGCTCGTGAGCTCCCAATTCACCTCAAAACCTTTGGCTCGCAGGCTCTCGGCCCTCGCCTTGAGGGGAGCCAGCAATTCGGTCGGGGAAACACCGGAAACCGCCCGGGCTTCGAACTCGGCGATGCACAGGTCAGGAATGATGTTGACCGCCTGGCCGCCCTTGATTGTGCCCGCCTGAAGGGAGGAATAGGCGGGCTCGAAAGCCGTATCGAAAGGACCCTGAGACGCGCGTTTGGCGCGTACGACAGCTTCCGCCAGCACTTCCGCCATCGCGTGGACGGCATTCAATCCCTGATCGGGACGCGAGGAATGTCCCGAACGACCGTGGATTTCGACGCGTGCCGCAGCCTTTCCCTTGTGCGCACGGATGGCGCGCATCTTGCTTGGCTCGCCGATGATCGCGCCTTCTGGCCTGGCGCAGAGTTCTGCGAAACGCGCGATCATGTGGGGTGCGCCCCGGCAGCCTGCCTCCTCGTCATAGGAAAAGGCAAGATGGATGGGGCGAGCAAGCGGCTTCGCTGCAAGCGCGGGCAGGGCGGCGAGCGCGGCCGCTAAAAAGCCCTTCATGTCGGAGGTGCCGCGTCCGTAGAGGCGATTTCCCTCCGCGCGAAGGGTGAAAGGGTCTGACGACCAGGCAGGTTCGTTGGCCGGTACCACGTCCATGTGGCCCGAGAGTATGTAGCCAGGAACGTCTGCCGGGCCGATAGTTGCAAAGAGGTTCGAACGGTTTCCTTCCGGCCCTGGCAGCACTGTGACCGTGGCATTGCAGTCTTCAATGTAGGCACGGATCCACTCGACGATCGCATCATTGGCCTGTCCGGCGACGGAGGGAAAGGCGATCAGGCGCTCAAGGATCTCAACGGCGTGCATCATAGGATTCTCGCGAACATGGCCGGCGCTCCGTCGGGATACATGGAAGGCCTAGTTGCGAAGCTTAAAGCCGCCGCACCGGATTGCGTGCCGAAATCGGCTCGGTTTCAGTGAATTGTTGCGGGCGGTGAGGCTCCTGGAGCGGATTGTACCGGCGCCTGCCGCCTAATATCCTTTTCAGCGGGTCCGGCGTGTTCCACGGATGCGCGGACTGCCTGCGTTTCGGATGCAATCGGGAGGTTTGAAGTGGAAGGAACGGCGTCAGAATCCATGGTTGTCGATTCCGTGCAGATGAAAATTGGCGATATCGTGGAGGCGGATCTCGACCAACTGCATGCGTTGTCGATTGCCGTCGGCTGGCCGCATCGCGCGGAGGATTGGCAGTTTCTGCGGCGTGTCGGTAAGGGCGTTGTCGCCCTGGACGACATCGGCCGCGTTCTCGGTTCGGCCATGTGGTTTCCGCATGGCGATAATTTTGCCACCGTCGGAATGGTCATTACATCGCCCCGCCTGCAGGCCAACGGGACCGGACGGTGGCTGATGCAGCATGCCTTTGCCCGGCTCGCGGGCTATACTCTCGGTCTCAATGCGACGCGCGCAGCACGGCGGCTATATCTTTCCCTTGGCTTTGCGGCTGAGAAGATCGTTTACCAGTGTCAAGGCGAAGCTCACGAGCCTGACCCTCCGGGTGCAACGCCGGACGGGGCGCATTTGCGCGCCATTGATATTGCCGATCTTGCTTTGTTGGCCGAGCTCGATCGCCAGGCATATGGTGCGGACCGCATGCCGGTTCTCGCCGGCTTGCTGAAGCACTCCAAGGGTTTTGGCCTGTTTCGCAATGATCGGCTTGACGCATTTTCGCTCTGCAGGCCTTTCGGCCGCGGGCATGTTATAGGCCCGGTGGTCGCCAATGGCGACCAGGATGCGATTGCGGTGATCCGGCCGCATGTTTCAGAGCATGCCGGCCATTTCCTCCGTCTTGATACCCGCCAGAAAGACGGAGCCTTCGCCGCGTTTTTGTCCCGATGCGGCATGCCCGTATTCGATACAGTTACGACGATGTCGCTCGGAAAGCGCTGGATTCCGGAGGACAGCCTGATCCCCGAAGGGCGCCCGATGACTTACGCGTTGGCAAGCCAGGCTTTGGGCTAAGCTGGGTGGTGGGTTGAGGAGTAACCTATGCAGATGCTCTGCCGACGAACCGCATTCTTGCGCGCCTATTATAATAATCGTGATTATAACATGGCGATATTTTGAGGCGCGCCCGATGACTTCCGCACTCGCAAGCAAGTTTTAAGTCAGGGATTCGAACTCACACGTTTTCGGGGGTTACGGTCAAGAAGCGCACAGGCTCCTTACTGACGTCGACCTCAATCAGACCAAGCGCCTTCAATGTCAAATCGATTGATCTGCGGGCCTGAATTTCCGGTACCTGATCGAGTACGACCGCCATGATGCCTTCACGCAGATAGCTCCGTGTCTGATCGCTCAATTCGTGCCCAACCCAAAACACCGCGCGTGCCTGCTGATTTTTGAGGACCGAGGCGACGGCGACGTTGTCGCCGCCGGCGCTGTAGACGCCAATGACGTCCGGGTGCCTGCGAAGCGCGTGGCGCAACAGTTCCATCGTGTTGTGTTCGTCGTCGAAATCGAACATCACCTCCACAAGGGCGTGTTCCCCATCGGCATGCTCGGCGAGATATTCGGAAAAGCCCCGGATACGCTCCTTGTGGTTTTCGTAGGCGCCGCTGTGGCAGAGAGCGACGAAGGAACCTGCCTTGCCCGCCTGCATGCGCGACATGTAATAGGCGGCCGTACGGCCGGCAGCGTAATTGTCGATCCCGACATAGGGCAGTTCCGTCGCCGGTCGCGTCATGATCTGGATGACGGGTATGCCGAGGGCCGCTGCTTGCCGGACACTCGTGACGACATCCGGATGATCGGGCGCGACGACGATCAGCGCGGACCGCCGGTTCTTCGGCTTTGCGATATAATGGGCGAAATCCGCGGGATCGTTTTCGCGGGCAAAGGTCCGGTGAACGACGATGCTGTGGTCAAGCAGGGCGGCGATCCTCTCGAACGCCTGGTTCATACGTGAATAGAAGTTCGTTTCCGGGCGCACGAGGATGACTTCGATCCGGACAAGGCCGCGATGGGCCTCTGGCATCACATGCCGATAGTTGAGCTTCCTGACCGCCAGAAAGACCTTCTCCACCGTTTCAGGTCTCACACCGCCACGACCATTGATCACCCGCTCGACCGTCGCGGTACCGACATCGGCTTCTCTCGCCACATCCCTCAGGGTGATCTTTGCCATGGTTTTATTCCGTCTCCCGTGACGAACTTCAGCATCTGCGCGGCACAAGGTCAATGATCAAATTTGATCAAGGAAGCATTGGCTCGTGGTCCGCAAGCACGCGTAATCTCGCCGGTAATTCGGGAGGAGATACCGAAGCCGAGCTAGATCGTTCGCTGGCCCGAATGCTGCCGGATGAAGGAGGAGACATCATGAAAATCGCACTCGACCCGCACATGCATCGCCATCTAGGCCCGAACGAGCTTTGCCGGAAGGCGGCAGAGCTCGGCTACGACTATATCGAGATGTCGCCGCGGGATGATTTTTTGCCCTGGTGGGTGCGCCCGCGCGCCCACAAGGAGCGGATTGCTCAGTTCAAGATGGCGCTTGCAGATCACGGCGTCAAACTCGCCTCGCTGCTTCCGATGTACCGCTGGGCAAGCCCGCATGAAGACGAGCGGGTGGCCGCGGTCGGTTACTGGAAGCAGGCCATCGAGATCGCCGTCGAGATGGGTTGCGATACGATGAACTCGGAGTTCGGCCGCGGCCCGTCGCCCGATCGCGGCCACAAGTCGAATTGCTGCGGCGGGCACTATACGCACGAATCCAGCGAGGCCGCCTGGTGGCGGTCGATCGAGGAACTGGTGCCGGTCTTCGAAAAGCACGGCGTGACCCTCAACATGGAACCGCATCCGGAAGACTGGTGCGAGACGCTTCATCCGGCGCTCGACATGCTGAAGACCATCGGCTCGAAGAATGTCAAGTTCCTCTATTGCGCCCCGCATACTTTCTACTTCGGCGACAACATGGCGAGGATGATCGAAGAGGCCGGTCCGATGATCGCCCACGTCCACGTGGCCGACACCTATAACCACAAGGCCTCGTCCGGCCTTCGCTACATCATCAATCCTCCCGGTGCGAAGGTGACGATCCACCAGCACATGGACATGCATCAGGGCGAGATCGACTGGGATGTCTTCTTCGGTTCGCTGGCCAAGATCGGCTTTGACGGCATCGTCACGGCTTGCGTTTTCGGCTGGGAAGACCGGGCCGATGCATCCGGCCGCTTCATGCGCTCCGAGATCCAGAAATATGTCGACAAGTATTGGCCGGTAAAGGGCACTTGAGCAAAGACCACGACATGACCGGCCCTTTGCGAGGAATAACCCCATGACCATCACCATCACGACCGCTCCATGCTGCTGGGGGGTCGACGACGTGAATAATCCGAACCTGCCGGCCTGGGAGCGCGTCTTCGATGAGGCGGCCGCCGCCGGCTATGGTGGCCTCGAACTCGGCCCCTACGGCTACGTACCGCTCGATCATCAACAGGTGGGAAAGGCGCTTGCCGAGCGCGGCCTTTTCATCGTCGCCGGCACGATTTTCGACGATCTCGTCTCTCCGGCCAACCGGGAGAACCTGCTGCGCCAGACGGACGAAATCTGCGCTGTTATCACCAGGTTACCGCAGCCCGCTCAAGTTGCAGGACAGCAGTTTAAGACGCCTTACCTGACCGTCATGGACTGGGGTCATGACGAACGGGATTATGCCGCGGGTCATTTTGATCGGGCGCCTCGGCTTTCCGACGAAGCCTGGGCCGGCATGGTCGCCAACATCAAGGCAATCGCCACACTTGCCAGGAGCCGATACGGCGTTCGCGCTGTCATCCATCCCCATGCCGGCGGCTACGTCGAATTTGCTGATGAGATAGAGCGGATCGCAAGCGATGTCCCGGCAGAAATCGCAGGCTTCTGCCTCGACACCGGCCACACCTATTATGCCGGCATGGATCCGGTTAAGACACTGCGCCGCTACGCGGGCCGGCTCGACTATGTGCACTTCAAGGATATCGACCGGGCCGTGTTCGAGCGCGTGCTCGGCGAGAAGATCCGTTTCTTCGAGGCCTGCGCCGAAGGGGTCATGTGCCCGATCGGGCGCGGTGTCATCGATTATCCGGCCGTGAAGCAGGTGCTTGAGGAGATCGGCTATCACGGTTTCATCACCGTCGAACAGGAACGCGATCCGCAGAGGGTGGCAGGAAGCCTCCAAGACGTGAAGGAAAGTCGCGACTACCTCCGGTCAGTCGGCTTCTAAGACAAGAGGAGACTGAACATGTCAGCAAGCAAGACAAGGCCGATCCGCTGGGGCATGGTGGGCGGCGGACGTGGCAGCCAGATCGGCTATATCCACCGCTCGGCAGCGCTAAGGGACAGCACGTTCGAACTCACAGCCGGTGCATTCGATATCGATCCGGAGCGTGGGCGCGCTTTCGGTGTCGAGCTCGGCCTTGACTCGGCTCGCAGCTATCCGGACTACGTGGCGATGTTCGCTGCAGAGGCTGAACGGCCGGATGGCATTGAGGCGGTGTCGATCGCCACGCCGAACAACACCCATTTTGCGATCTGCACGGCAGCGCTCGAACACGGCCTGCATGTCATCTGCGAAAAGCCGCTCTGCTTCACCGTCTCCGAAGCGGAAGAGCTGAAGGCGCTGTCGCAGGCGCGCGGTAAGATCGTCGGCGTTACCTACGGCTATGCCGGTCATCAGATGATCGAGCAGGCACGGGCCATGGTGAAGAACGGCGATCTCGGCGAGATCCGCATCGTCAATCTGCAATTTGCCCATGGTTTTCACAGTGCGCCCGTTGAGGAGCAGAATCCTTCCACGCGTTGGCGCGTCGATCCGAGGTTCGCAGGCCCAAGCTATGTGCTCGGCGATGTCGGTACGCACCCGCTCTATATCTCGGAAGTGATCCTGCCGCATTTGAAGATCAAGCGGCTGATGTGTACCCGGCAGAGCTTCGTCAAAAGCCGCGCGCCGCTGGAAGACAATGCCGTTACGCTGATGGAATACGACAACGGTGCCATCGCTACGGTCTGGTCGAGCGCCGTCAACGCCGGCTCTATGCACGGACAAAAGGTACGCATCGTCGGCGAGAAGGCGAGCATCGAATGGTGGGACGAGCGGCCGAACCAGCTCTCCTACGAGATCCAGGGCGAACCGGTCCGCGTCCTCGAACGCGGCATGGATTACCTTTATCCGGAAGCACGGATCGACGACCGCATCGGCGGCGGACATCCGGAGGGCCTGTTCGAGGCTTGGGCGAACCTTTACCGCCGCTTCGACCTCGCGATCAGCGGAAATAGCCGACTTGCTCCCGCAGGCGTCCGGAATCTCGTTTTCCCGGACATAGATGCGGGTCTTGAAGGGGTGCGCTGGGTTGAAAACTGCGTGCGCTCTGCCGATGCTGGAGGGATATGGGTGGACTACAAATAGAGCGGCGGTTCCCCTCGACGGAGGAAGCAGCATGCTTCCGTCGGGATCATGCCAAGGATTGAGGGCCGGGTTGATGGGCGCTCTGGTATTCCTCGAGGACCGCCCGCACGGCATCGATCAGCAATTCCTGCGGGTTAAGCGGCTTTCCTGCGTGTCCTACCAAACGGGGCAGATGCTGCCGGAAAAGAGGTGCCGGGATAATCCGGTGGTCGAGCGCTCTCGCGAGCCGCAAGACGGCGGCCTCCGCCGCCGGGTGATTCCAGTAGTAGCGAATACGATCGGAATAGGAGTAGTGCCGCAGGATATGCTGCTCGGCCTTAGAACCGTGATAGTGGCCCTTCCAGTGGCCGGGGTCCTCCCGCATCAACGCCTCCATCACGGCCATGAGGTTTCGGCTCGGATAGCCGATGACGGAGTCGCTGGCGATCAGGTCGAGGCCGTAGAGCGCCTCGCGCAGCGCAAACGTCAATTCCGGCCCGACCTTGAGGATGGCGAACCCGTCCTCGACGAGTTCGCGCAGCGCCGCCGCGCCCTGGTAATCAGTCGAATGCGCCTCGTAGACGAGCGCGGGCTCCTCGCCGAGCAGCGCGCAAAGGGTGTGCGCTCTCGCCCGGTCGTAGACAATGACATTTTCATTGCCGAATTCGACCCCGGGCTGGACGACGAGCGCCAGCACGCGGGCGAAGGCCTTGCCGAGGCCCGCTTCGTCAAACCGCGTCCTATGCAGCGCAATAGTCTTGCGCGCCGCGTCGATGCTCGTCGGCTCGAGCGCGGTGATCACATGATGGGCGCCGCCGGGCGGCGGTACTTCGGTGCCGATGACATAGACCGGCGGCTCGCCGCCCGTAGAGGCCGCGCACCGTTCCGCCACGGCCGCCAGCCTCACTGCGCGCCCCGCAGTCATCGCGTCGTCGAGCGCGACCGGTTCGCCCGCGCAGCCCATAGACGTATCGAGGTGGAGCTTGCGGAAGCCGGCCTCGACATAGGCCGCGATCATCTCTTCGGCCTTGTTCATGGCGACCTCGGCAGATTCTCCGCGCCATGGATTGGGACCAAGATGATCGCCTCCGAGGATGACCTTGTCTCGCGGCAGACCCTCTTCGCTGGCGATCCGTTCCACCAGTGCCACAAAATCACCGGGCTTCAAGCCGGTGTACCCGCCGAACTGGTTGACCTGATTGCAGGTCGCCTCGATCAATACCGCACCGTCGCGAAGCACGCCATCCCGGAGGGCAGCACGGATCACGATGGGATGAGCCGAGCAAACGGACGTGATGCCGGCGGGGCTGCCCGCGCGCCGGCTGCGAGCCAAGTTGTCGAGAACGGATGTCATGTGCGGCGTACCGGTGTAGCGGCGATGAAGGCGTCGAGCTCGGCGCGGGTGCCGGCTCCCTCCATCGGCCCCTTGGCGGTGACATTGCGGGCGCCGGCGGCATTGGCGTAGGTGAGCGCCTGTTCGATCGGCATACCGAGCCGGCGGCACGCGACATAGGCGCCACCGAAGCAGTCTCCGGCGCCGGTCGGATCGATTTCCTCGACAGCAAAGGCCGGGCAGTCGATGCGTCTGCCGTCCCGTGTGAAGACGGTCGAACCATCGGCGCCGCGCTTGAGCGCCACTTCGCTGGCGTTGCGCCCGAGGAGTGCTTGGACCGCCTCGCTTTCGGCTTCCATGCCGGCCGCAACGAACAGCTCTTCTCCGGACGGGAGGATCAGGTCGGCGATATCGACGAGCCTTGCGAAGCGTGCGCGGGTTTCGGCTTGGCCGAGCAACTCCTTGCGGACATTCGGATCGAAGGAGATGCTGCCGCCGCGCGCCGTGATCGCCGTGATCGCATGCTCAATAATCCTAGCGGCGCCGGGTATCGCAAAGGCGGTCCCCATCACATGCAGGTGCCCCGAGCGGGCAATGAGCGCGCGCGCTGCGGGGGTAAGGTCGATCTGGGCGGCGGCGGATCTTGCGATGTTGAAGACGAAATCGCGCGAACCGTCATGCCGGTAGCGCACGAAGGCGCTGCCGGTCGGAAACTCGGGGCTCGTCGAAATGGCCGAGACGTCGGCGCCGTCGGCGCGCAGGCGCGCGACGTTGACGCGGCCGAAGTCGTCGTTGCCCACGCAGCCGATGATGCCGGCCGAACCGCCGATTCTCGCGCATTGATCGATGAAGATCGCCGGCGCTCCGCTGGGGTAGGGGCCTATGAGCGTGATCGGCTCGAGGAAGCCCGCACCGCGATCCGTCGCCATGATCTCGACGAGGATCTCGCCGATCGTTATCGTTGGTCCAAGGGCGTCGGGAGCAAACGCGGTCGGTGTCATGCGCCATCTTCTCCAAGGCGAGCGCTGTCGGTCAGGAGATAGCGCTGGTGAAGCATGCAGGCAGCGCCGAAGGCCGGCCCTACCGTCTCATCCTCGTTTGTTTCGATCACGGGCAGCGGAAAGCTCTCCTCCTGCATGGAGCGAATGTGATGCAGGACGCGCGCCGCCATCAGCGGATAGAGCGCGGCGACTGAACCACCCAGCACGACCCTGTCGGCATCGATGATCCTGCAGCCCTGGATCAGGCCGTAAGCCAGGGCGCGCGCCCAGTCTTCGGCTATGGCGACGGCGCCCGGAACGCGGTCGCGCACATCGGCGAGGAAGGTCGTGAAGCTCGGTTCCGGCTGCGTCGAGACGGAACGGTAGGCGCTCAGGATGCATTCCAGCCCGAGAACACGTTCAAGGCTGCGGCCGGGCGCACTGGCACCATCGACGCGCAGATGCCCGATTTCGCCGGCAAGTCCCCGCGCGCCTCGAAAAACGGTCCCATCGACGACGATGCCGCCGCCCACGCCGCTCTCCATGACGAGATAGAGCGTGACCCCCGAATGGGCCTCGCCAGCGCCGTAGCTCGCGCCGGTCGCGAAGGCGTTTGCGTCATTCTCGACCATGACCGGCATTTGCGCCGGCACGGCCGCACGCACGAGATCGGCGAGTTGTATGTTCTGCCAGCCGAGCAGGGGAGCGGTGTTGATCAGTCCCTTGCGATCCATTTGCGCCGGCACGGCGACGCCCAACCCTTCGCAGCGGTCGAGATGGTCGGCCGGCAAAGTGTCGAAGGCGATCGCGATCGCGCGCGAAACTGCAGTATCGACATCGACGGACGGGCCGTCGAAGGGCTCCATGCGACTGTTGACGATGCGGCAGGCGAGATCGACCTCAACCACCGTGATGTGTTCGACCCCGATCTCGATGCCGAGAAAGAAGGCGGCTCCAGGCCTAAGTTCAAGCATGATGCCCGGCCGCCCCGCGTGAGCAGTCTGTGCCTGCTCGGTGGTTCCCACCTCGCGCACGAGGCCATCGGCCGTCAATCCGGCGATGATATGGCCGGATGAGGAGCGATTGAGGCCTAAAATGCGCGCAAGCTCCGCCCTGCTCAAGCGGCCGTGACGATAAAGCGCCCGCATCGCAGCGAGTTCATTGCGCTGGCGGATCCCGCTCGGAGACGCGATGGGGCCCACTTCATTCACGAGCGATCCTCCTTGCCTCTCTTCGCCGACCCCTGACACAACATAACCGGGCCGGAAACGCCCGACTTGAGCCGAACAGAGCCTTTCCCACACCTTTCGCCGTCACGGCCGGGCAACGGTCGCGCGACGACGTCTCGCCTCGTCCATCTTGAGGTCGATGAATTGCTTCGCGTGCTGCGCGAGCGGCATGTTTTCGGTCCAGGTGTCGCGCCAGATTGCGCAGGCAAGCGACAATCCTTCATCGACGACGGCGCCCGAGAAGGATTCGAATGTGATGTCGTTCTTGTAGTCGATGTCGAGCAAGGCATCGAACATCAGGTCGAAATTGATGACGCCGTCGCCGAGATAGCCGCGGTTGCTCTCACCAATGTGGAAATAGCCGATCTTGTCGCCCGCATGGCGGATGGCCGCCGCCGGGTTCGCTTCCTCGATGTTCATGTGAAACGTGTCGAGGTGCAGCCGCACATGCGTAGAGCCTACCTGCTCGATGAAGGCGAGCCCCTGGGCGGTGGTGTTGAGGAGATTTGTCTCGAAACGGTTCACCACTTCGAGAACGAGGTCGACTCCTGCAGACTTGGCGAGATCAGCCGTCTTGGCGATGGCCGCGACACTGCTATCCCATCCCTTTCTGGTGGGCATCCGGGAATATTTCCCGTGGGCCGAATAGAGGATCCCTCCGAGCTTGCTCCCGCCTATGTCGCGGACTGCGCGGATGGCGTCGGCCAGCATGCCTTCGCCCGCCCGCACCGCCTCCACATCTTCGCTCGATACATCGTGGCTGAACGGAAGGCCCATGGTGACCGCGATGTCGAGTTTCAGCGCCTCGGCTCGCCTGGCGAGCGCGTCGAGATCGAAATTTTCCGGTCGCAGGTAAGCGAATTCAATGAGGTTGTAGCCGCAGGACGCGGATTTTTCCATCGCCTCCTCGAGCATGGGCTGGGTTTGCCCTCCCGTCCACACGAAAGAATGAATACCTAACCGGCCCATGTCTCACCCAATCCAATACTATGTTGCATAATGCAACAAATAAAACTTCAGCTGGATCTGTCAAGCAGATTCCGTTCCGATTGCGATCCGGCACTCGATACGCGGATGGGCAAATGCTTTGCAACTGCATTGCAAACGAGCAACTTCCGCGCCAGCAGAGGCTGGAATTCGGGCATTCCCGCATCGATCGAGATTGCTGTTGACAGCTTTCCTAAATGAACTAATTTGTTTTTCAAGGCAACATATAGGAGGCGCAACGCCGGGGAGGCGGGCGTGGGATGGCGTGTTCGAGCCGGTGGTTGGCCTGGTCTGAACTGCTATTACCTCAAGGAAGCCGGGCTACGACAAGCGCCTTTGGCATGCATGCCGGCATTGTCGCCTGGGGCACCAGACCTGCCTGTCGGGAGGAGGTTATCGATGAAAGCCGATTTACGGATCGTACCCGATTTCGAGATGATCATCTGCCCGCCAGCAGAATCCTTTCGCTGGAACATGCATGACTATCCCTTTTTCCGGGCGAAGTGGCACTATCATCCTGAATACGAACTGCATCTCACCCGGACGACATCGGGCGTCATGATGGTGGGTGACTATATCGGCGAGTTCGAGCCTGGCTGCCTGGTGCTGACGGGTCCGAACGTACCGCACAACTGGGTCAGCGACATCGAACCGGGCAAGCTCATCCGCAACCGGGACATGCTGATCCAGTTCACCCCTGAATGGGCCGATCGCGTCGCCTCCTTCTGCCCCGAGCTCGGCACGATAAAGCCGCTCTATGAGGATGCGGTCTACGGCGTGGAATTCTTTGGCTCCACGGCGCTTTCGGGCCGGCGGTTACTCGCGCAGATGGGTGCTGCCCACGGCGCCGAGCGCGTGTTGCTCTTTCTACAGCTGATGATTGCGCTGGCGCGCAATCCCGCCGAGCGGCGCAGGCTATCGCGCCTTGCGCCAACCTCCTCCCAGGTGGACCTGCCGCATGAGCTGGATGTTGCCATGCGCTATGTGCTGGAGCACTACAGCGACGACATCGACCTGGCGTCGGTCGCAAGGGTCTGTGGTCTCGAGCCGCAGGCCTTCTCGCGCTTTTTCAAGCGCCAGACCGGTCATACCTTCGCGCGCTACGTGATCCTCGCACGCATCTATGCCGCCTGCTCGCTGCTCACACAAACGTATCGTCCGATCACCGAGATCTGCTTCGAGGTCGGGTTCAACAACATCGCCAATTTCAACAGGCAGTTCTTCAAGATCTGCAGACGCACGCCGTCGGACTACCGGCGCAACGCACACAAGATCGGAACAGAGGCGCGAAGCGACCCCTTCCGGGAAATCCGTGCCTATCCGGCGGGGATCGCGGTCGGCGAAAAAGTATAGGTTGCCAGCAAACCACGCGTGGCAGAGCAAAAGAGCGCATACTAAGCTCCGGTCACGCCAACAGGAACGATCGCTGGGAAACGACCCGGAGGTCGCAATCCTTAAAGGCGAACCGTGTCTGGAAGCCGGGAGGAGCCGTGCTGCCGGAGCCCGGGAGGATCCGACAGGCGTCGGGGGGGTGGGAACGTGCTTGCCGGCCAGCGGCCGCAAGCGGTGCAAAGGCACAAGGAGGAGGAATTATGATCCGGAAAAGTGGAATTGGACTTGCCGCGCTTGCGATCGGTCTTGTTGCGGGCGTGATGCCCGCATGGGCCGATTTCTGGTCGGATGCCGGCGCGAAATACAAGGGCGTCGTCCTGCACGGCGTGACCGAAAGCACGCCCCCGTCCAACTACATCAAGGACGTGCTGGCGCCCGAGTTCGAGAAGAAGACCGGCATCAAGGTCCAGATCGAGACCACGTCCTGGGACCAGATGTACGACAAGGCTATCAAGGACATGGAAGCCAAGACCGGCATCTATGACATGGTCTATATCGAGCAGGACATCATCTATGCCTATCTGGCGCGCAACTTCCTGGTCGACATCTCGAAATCGCTGAAGGACGACCCGTCGCTGAAGGCGCCGGAATTCGACGAAACCCACTTCACGACATTCGCCAACTATTTCAAGAATGCCGGTGGCGATCTCTTCGGCATCCCGATGGAGGCCTTCATCAAGGTCTACCTCTATCGCACCGACCTCTTCAACGACCCGAAGGTCAAGGACGCTTTCAAGAAGGAGACCGGCAAAGATCTGGCTCCGGCCAAGACCCATGAGGAATATACACAGATTGCCGAATTCTTCACGAAATACGGCAAGGACAACGGGATGGAGCTCTGGGGCACGACGGCCCAGGCGCATACCGGCCATCCGGCGTCCTGGTACGAATTCTTCGAGTCGATCGCTCCGACATACGGCGTCTACAACTGGGGTATCGACGCGGCCAACAACTATGCCGCCTCGGTCGAGAATGGCGGCCAGATGAACAGTGACAAGGCCAAGGCCGCCATGAAGTACTGGCTGCATCTGCGCGACATCGCTCCGCCTGAATCTGCTGCATCAACCTGGACGGAAGTCGCAACGACATTCGCCGCCGGCCGTGTCGCACAGGGCCTGGTTTATGGCGAGAACGCCGCCTGGATCGCGTCGGATGCGGAAAAGTCCAAGGTCGTCGGCAATGTCGGCGTCGCGCTGCCGCCCACCGAGCCCGATGTCCTCAAGGAGGTTGAGGCCGGCAAAGGTTATCTCGGCTACTATGACGGCGGCGCCTTCGGGTTGCCGGTCACGTCGAAGAACAACGAGGCGGCATTGCTCTTCCTGCAGTTCATCGGCCAAGACTCTGTCCAGGCCGACTGGGCGATCGCGGCACCGCGCATCACCAATACGGCGACCTATGACGATCCAAAGGTCATCGACATGGATAAGAAGCTGAACGGCTACTACACCATGCTCAAGGATCAGGGAAAGCTGTTTGCCGGTGCGCCGCCTTTCCCCTTCCATGCGCAGGTGCGTGAAGCCACGGCGCCGATCTTCTACAGGATCCTGCTGGGTGAAGTCGGTCCCGACGAAGGCCTCGACCAGATGGCGGCGGCTGCCGAAGCAGAACTGAAGAACCTCGGCTACCGCAAATAAGACCGGCAAGAGCCTGCGTCCGGGTGGCATCTCCCAAGACCGCCACCCGGGCGCAGTTGCCGGTTACTGCAGGCTGTTGACCTGCGTGAATATCTTCGGGAGCACGAATTCATGCGTTCAAACACTGTCGGCTGGCTGATGCTCGCCCCGACGATCGCGATCCTCGGCATCTTCGGCATCATACCCTTCATATACGTGCTCTACGTGGCATTCCACCAATGGAACCCGTTCGGCGCAAGCTCCGAAATGATCTACAACGGCGCCAACAACTTCCGTCGTCTTGTCTTCGATGCCGAGTTCCTGACCTCTGTTGCCTTCACGATGAAGTTCGCTTTCTTCGCGGTACTGAGCGAGATCGCGCTGGGCTATCTGCTCGCGCAGCTTTTCATGAGGGAATTTCCCGGACGTGGCTTTTTCCGCACGATCCACACACTGCCCCTGATCGTCGCGCCCATCGTCGTCGGCTCGGTCTGGCGCCTGATGACGACCCCCAGCATCGGCATCATTCCCTATCTCCTGAGAAGCTGGTTCGGCTATGATCTCAACATTGGCCGCGATGCCAGCACCGCTTTTGCGCTGACGGTCATCATGGATATCTGGCACTGGACGCCGCTGGTGACGCTGACACTGCTTGCCGCGTTGCTTGCTCTGCCGAAAGAGCCGTTCGAGCAGGCGCAAATCGATGGCGCCAACCGCCGCCAGATCTTCTGGCACGTCACGCTGCCGATGATCCGCCCGGCCATTCTCGCGACGGTCTTCATTCGCCTGATGGATGCGCTGCGTACCGTCGATGAAGTCTGGATGCTGACCTCGGGCGGCCCGGGTGCGGCAACCCGCTATGTCGGGCTGCATATCTGGAAGATCGTCTTCCCAAAGACCGACTACGGCTATGGCGCTGCGATCTCGGTGATCGTGCTCTACCTCACGCTGGTGATGTGCTGGCTGCTCTATGTCGCTCTCGTGGCTCGACGCGAACGGAAGAGGACATTCTGATGCAGGGCCGCAATCCCCTTCTCTACGTGGCGCTTTGGCTGCTCCTCAGCCTGCTGACGCTTTTCCCGATCTATTGGCTCTTCATCATTTCGGTGAAGCCGGCGGTCGATCTCTTCACGACGCCGAGCCTGTTTCTCGACGTGATTTACTGGAAGAATTACGTCAACGTCTTAGGCAATGAGACGCTGCGTGGCTACATGCTCAATTCGATGATCATATCCAGCGGCAACGCGGTACTGGTCACGGTGCTGGCCTTCATGGCTTGCTACGCGCTCTCGCGCTTCGACCTCGCGGGCAAGGAGAACATCTTCTTCTGGACCATCACCAACCGCATGGCACCGGCGGCGGTGTTCCTTTTGCCGTTCTTCCTGCTCTTCACCCAGATCATCACGTTCGGCGACTGGAAGCTTTACGACACCAAGATCGGCATGATCCTGCTCTATTGCACGTTCAACCTGCCTTTCGCGATCTGGACGCTGAGGCCCACCATCGACGGAATTCCCAAGGAACTCGACGAGGCCGCGACCGTCGACGGCGCCTCGACCTGGCAGGTCATCTACGAAGTCATCTTCCCGCTTGCCAGACCCGGCCTTGCCGTCACGCTGATCCTGACCTGGGTGTTTGCCTGGAACGAGTTCCTACTCGCCGCGACCCTGACCAGCTTCAACGCGCGCACGATCACGACGGGCCTTTCGGAATATGTGACGACGACGGGAACGGAATGGGGGGCGATGGCGGCGATCGCGGTTATCACGCTCATCCCCGCGCTCATCATCTTCGCCGTGGTCCAGCGTCATATCGTGGCGGGTCTCACCTTCGGCGCGGTCAAGGAGTAGAGCGATGCAAGAGCCATTCGACCCAGGGCAGACAGATGCCGAACCGGACGTGGCGGGCAGCAAGTCCGAGCCGGCCGGCTTCCTGCCGATCACCACCAACTGGTTCGACCGCGTCTTCGTCGGCATCTACCTGTTCGTCGCGCTCGAACTCCTCTGGATGCGGTTCCTCGAACAATCGATTCCGTTGACGGTCTGCCACGTTCTGGCCGTTGCGCTCGGGGTCCTGATCGTATGGCGCGGCTAATGCTTCTTGAAAGATAGGACAGAGACAATGAAATCGCTGGTACTAGAAGAGAAGATGAAGCTGTCGCTGCGGGATTTCCCGATCGAGCGTGAAGAGGTGCTGGGTCCGCGCGACGTCCGGATCAAGCTCCACACCGTGGGCATCTGCGGTTCCGATGTGCATTACTATACGCATGGCGGCACCGGCGTGTTCCAGGTGAAAGCGCCGATGATCCTCGGCCACGAGGCGTCCGGCACTGTGATGGAGACCGGTGCCGAGGTGACCTCGCTGAAGGCGGGCGATCGGGTGTGTATGGAGCCAGGAGTCCCCGATCCCAACAGCCGCGCGACGCGCATGGGACTCTACAATGTCGATCCGGCGGTCCGCTTCTGGGCGACGCCGCCCGTCCATGGCGTACTCAGGCCCGCGGTCGTCCACCCTGCCGATTTCTCCTTTAAGCTGCCCGACAATGTGTCGTTCGCCGAAGCCGCGATGGTCGAGCCGCTGGCGGTGGGTGTGCATGCGGCGACCAAGGCCCAAGTCAAGCCGGGCGACATAGCGCTCGTGATCGGTGCCGGTCCGATCGGTCTGGTGACAGCGCTTTCGGCTGTCGCGGCCGGCTGCGCACGGGTTTTCGTGAGCGACATCGACGACGCCAAGCTGGAGCTCGCCGCCAAGCTCGGTCCGATCTCACCAGTCAATGTTGCAAGGCAGGACCTGGCCAAGGAAATCCTTGCCGCCACCGACGGCTGGGGCGTTGAGATCGTGTTCGAGTGCTCGGGCCATCCCAAGGGCGCCGAGGGCGTGTTCGACCCGCTTTCGCCCGGCGGCCGCGTTGTCTTCATCGGTTCGCAGGTCCATCCGATCCACTACGATGTCGGCAAGGCCATGGTGCGGGAAGCGCGCGTGGAGCATGTCTTCCGCTATGCCCATGTCTTTCCGCGCTGCGTGGCCATGCTGGCATCAGGTGCGATCGACGTGAAGCCGCTCATCACCCGCACATTCGATTTCGGCGAAAGCGTCCGTGCTTTCGAGATCGCGGCGTCCGCCCCGAAAGGCGAAGTCAAGATGCAGATCGCACTGCCGCAATAGAGGAATTCATATGGCTCCTGTCACCGTCAAGGACGTTACAAAGAAGTATGGCGCGCTGCCGGTCATCCACGGCGTCGGCATAGACATCGCCGATGGCGAATTCGTCGTATTGGTCGGGCCTTCCGGATGTGGCAAGTCCACGCTTCTGCGGATGATCGCGGGGCTCGAGACGATCTCCGGCGGCACGGTCGCCATTGGCGGCAGGGTGGTCAACGACGTCCTTCCCAAGGACCGTGATATCGCCATGGTGTTTCAGAACTACGCGCTCTATCCGCACAAGACGGTCGCAGACAATATGGGCTTTCCCCTCAAGCTCAAGGGCGCGCCGAAAAGCGAGATCGAAACGAAGGTCCGCAGGGCAGCCGAAATCCTCGATCTCGGCAAACTGCTCGACCGCTACCCGAAGCAGCTTTCAGGCGGCCAGCGCCAGCGCGTCGCCATGGGACGCGCCATCGTACGCGATCCGCAGGTCTTCCTGTTCGACGAGCCGCTTTCCAATCTCGACGCCAAGCTGCGCGTGACCATGCGCGTCGAGATCAAGGAACTGCACCAGCGCCTGAAGACGACCACCATCTACGTGACGCACGACCAGATCGAGGCCATGACCATGGCCGACAAGATCGTCGTGATGCGCGAAGGGCGGGTGGAGCAGATCGGCGCGCCGCTTGATCTCTACGACCGTCCGGCCAATGTCTTCGTGGCAGGTTTCATCGGTTCGCCGTCGATGAATTTCGTTCCCGGCAGATTGTCGATGGAAAGCGGCCGGCTGGCCTTCGTCAGCGACAAGGGCACCGTGCTGCCGGTGCCGGAGGGTACGCCGAGCCACGGCGAACCTGCTCTCTACGGCATCCGACCGGAACATATCGACGTGCGGCCCGACGGGATGCCGTCGACGATCTCGGTTCTCGAACCCACCGGCTCGGAAACGCAGATCTTTGCACATCTGGGCGGCGATGCCATCATGGCGGCGGTTCGCGACCGCATCGTCGCGCTGCCGGGCGAGGCAATCTCTCTCCGGATCGATCCGGCCCGCGTGCATCTCTTCGATGCCAAGAGCGGCCGGCGCCTCTAATTCCGCATAGCCAGGGAAGCAAGACATGTTCTTTGAGAAGTTCCGGATGGATGGCCAAACCGCGGTGGTGACCGGCGGCGGGCGCGGTATCGGCCTTGCCTGCGCCGAAGCGCTTGCCGAGGCGGGCGCCCGTGTCGTCATCATCGATCGCGACGAAGCGGTCGCCGAATCCGGCAGGCAGGCCTTGGCCGGGAAGGGTATCGAAGCCGATGCGCTGGTCCTCGATGTCACGGATTCGGCGGCCATCGACAAAGCCGCGGCGGATATCTTCGCAAAACATGGTCGCATCGACGCGCTGGTCGCCAATGCAGGCATTGCCCGCACCGGCACGGCGGCAGAGGATACGCCGGACGAACTCTGGCTCAATGTCAACGATGTGAACTACAACGGCGTCTTCTGGTGCAATCGCACCTTCGGCCGCTATATGCTCAAGGCCGGCCATGGCGCGATCGTCAATATCGGATCGATGTCAGGCTATATCGCGAACCGGCCGCAACTCCAGACCTATTACAACGCCTCCAAGGCGGCCGTCCACCACCTGACCGCGTCACTCGCCGTGGAATGGGCGGACCGCGGCGTTCGCGTCAATGCCGTGGCACCAACCTATATCGAAACCGAAATGACGAAATCCGTGGTCGACAAGTCGATGATGGACATCTGGCTGCGCGACACGCCGATGGGCCGGATGGGCCAGCCCCATGAGATTGCGTCGGTCGTGCATTTTCTCGCCTGCGACGCATCGAGCCTGATCACCGGCGCGACCGTCAAGGCTGATGGCGGCTTCACTTGCTGGTAGGAGGTATTGGAAATGGACTTTTCAAACAGGCGTGTGGTGGTGACCGGCGCCGGCAAGGGCATCGGGCGTGCGACCGCCGTCATGCTGGCTAAGCGTGGGGCCAAGGTGACCGCGCTGTCGCGCTCGGCGGCCGATCTTGAGGAACTGAAGAGTGAAATCGGATGCATCGCGATTGCGGTCGATCTTGCCGATCCGGACGCAACGCGCGCCGCAGCCCTTCAGGCGCTGCCAGCCGATTTTCTGATCAACTGTGCCGGCACGACCGAGCTTGAACCTTTCCTCGATCTCAAGGTCGAGAACTTCGATCTGCTCTATGCCGTCAATGCGAGGGCACCGATGATCGTTTCGCAGGAATATGCCCGTGACATGGTGAAGAACGGCCGGAAAGGCGCAATCGTCAATGTATCGAGCGTCGCCGCCTTTGTGGGTATTCCCGATCACGCGGCCTATTGCGCTTCCAAGTCCGGTCTCGACGGGCTGACCCGGGTGATGGCCAAGGAGCTTGCGCCGATGGGCATACGCGTCAACGGCGTGCATCCCACCGTGACACTCACGCCTATGGCCATCAAGGCCTGGAGCGATCCGGAAAAGGCAGCCGGCATGCTCAACCGCATTCCGGTCGGCCGTTTCGCCGATCCCGGCGACATCGCCGAGGTCATTCTTTTCCTGCTCTCCGACGAGGCAGCCATGGTCAACGGCCTGTCGATGCCCGTGGATGGCGGTTACATGATCGCATGACGATTGTCCGAGGCGGATGCCTCAATTTGTAAACCTTCCCGCCGCCGGACTGGCGGCCCCAGATTTTCTCAAGGATCAGCGCATGACACGCTTTGACGCAAAAATCGCCAGGATCAGGGCCGGCAACTACAAGCGAACGGATTTCATCATCGCGGACGCCAAGGATGGCGATATGGGGCCAAGCATTCCATCCTGCGGCCCCAAGCTCGAAAAGGACTGCTCCCACACGCGCTACCGGACGCGGGCGGAATTCCTCGGCCAGATCAAGGCCGTGATCACCCAGGACATCGTTGATATCATGCTGACCTCCGCCTCCAATCTCGAACTGCTGACGGAAAGCGGCGCTTATGCCGATAGCAGCGTCAAACCGGCCATTCGCGCCAATGATGCGACGGATATCTGGGTAGGGCGCGGCGCGGCCTATGCCAGCCAGCCGTCTCGGCCCTATCGCACCGCTTCGCTGTCGGTCAACCGGCGTCATACCGATCTCGGCCTTTATTCGATCACCTTCAACAACGATCTAGATGCGGATTACAATTCGCTCCTCGCCTTCCTGGATTTCGTAGAGGATGCCGACGACAACGGCTTCAATTATTTCCTCGAGGTCTTCAACCCGAACGTCGATACCGGGATTGCGCCCGACCTCCAGCCGCATTTCGTGAATGATTGCATATGCCGGGCGCTCGCCGGGCTGACGGGCGCCCGGCGGCCGCAGTTCCTGAAGATCCCGTTCAATGGGCCGAAGGCGCTGGAGGAGCTCACCTCCTACGACCCGAGCCTGGTCGTCGGCGTGCTGGGCGGCGGTGCAGGGACCGCGCGCGACACCTTCGAACTCATCCACCAGGCGGAGAAATACGGCGCCCGCGTAGCGCTCTTCGGCCGCAAGATCAATCTCGCCGAGGACCCGCTCGCTATGGTGAAATTCATGCGCGCCGTAGCAGATGGTGATCTCGGGCCGGAAGAGGCGGTCAGGGCTTATCACGGCGCGCTGCAGGCAGGCGGGCAGAAGCCGATGCGGAGCCTCTCCGGCGACATGGCTATCACAGAGAAGGTCCTGATGAATTGAGCCCGGCAGGGGAGGAGACGATGGCTGGAACGAGCAGGCGCGGCTTCATCGCCGGTGGTACCTGGTGCCTGGACCGAAACCGCAGAATCGACGCATGGCCGCGGGAAGACAGCGTCGGTATCGCCTGGGGGCTTGAGGAACGCGGCGGCGGCCCTGCCTGCAATCTCGCCATCGACATCAAGAGGCTCGACCCGTCGATCCCCGTCGAAACCATCGGACTGGTCGGCAACGACGAGGCCGGGCGAAAGCTCATCACTGAGGCCGAACGGGCGGGTCTCGGCCATCGGCAAATGCATGTCAGCGACGAAGCGCCCACCCATACGACCGAGGCCTTCATCTCGCAGGCAAGTGGACTGCGAACACATATTTCCGACCTCGGAGTTTCGGCGCTGCTTTCGCCGGACCATTTTGATTTCTCCGGGACCTCCGCGCGCTTCTTGCATCTTGGGCTTCCCGGCATCCATCCCACGATGGATGCACCCTGGGGCGATAACGCCAACGGATGGGTGACGGTGCTCAAAGCCGCTCGCGCCGCTCGTCTCGAAACCAATCTCGAACTCTGCACGGTCACGCCGGAATGCCTGCGTGGCCTGATCCTGCCCTGCCTACCACATCTCGATACGCTCATCGTCAACGACAGCGAGATCGGCGCGCTGGCGGAGACGGAGACTACGCGGGCGGGCAGGACGGATATCGAGGCCTGCGCGGCGGCCTCGGCCGCCATTCTCCAAAAGGGCGCGATGGGGCTTGTCACAGTCCATTTTCCCGAAGGCGCGATCACCGTCACGCGGCCTGGAGAGAAGATATTCGTGGCGTCGGTGAGGGTGCCGCAGACTGTGATTGTCGGACCGAACGGTGCGGGTGATGCCTTCGCGGCTGGCTTTATGTACGGCCTGCATGAGCACTGGGCGATCAAGGACTGCCTTTGGCTCGGTCACGCCGCGGCCGCCTGCTCGCTGCGGAGCGCGGGCACGACCGACGGTGTCGTCGGGTGGAAACAATGCCTCGACCTGGCACGCCAGTGGGGCAGCCGTTGACGGCGGATCGACGGCGGGATTTTCGATATTTGATCTGAGGCAGAAGGAGACGAGCATGGTCAAGCAATTGGAAGGCATGGTGGCAGCGATTACGGGTGCGGCCTCCGGCATTGGACTGGCGAGCACGAGGGCGATGATTGCGCAAGGCGCGCGCGTGGTACTCGTCGATCGCGACCAGAAAGCGCTGGACGCGGTTTGCGCGGAGCTCGGCGATGTCGCGATCCCCCTGGTAATCGATCTTCTCGATCCCGCCAGTTGCGCAACCCTCATGCCGTCTATCGAGAAGTTGACCGGCCAACTCGATATTTTCCATGCCAATGCGGGCACCTATATCGGGGGCGATCTGATTGAGGCCGACACGGCCATTATTGACCGGATGCTCAACCTCAACGTCAACGCGGTCATGAAGAATGTCCATGACGTTCTGCCGCACATGATCGCGCGCGGCTCGGGCGACATTATCATTACGAGTTCAGTCGCGGGGCATTATCCCGTCCCTTGGGAGCCCGTCTATTCGGCTTCCAAGTGGGCCATGACCTGCTTCGTCCAGACCGTGCGGCGCCAGGTCAACAAGAAAGGCATCCGGGTGGGCTCGGTTTCGCCCGGGCCGGTAATCAGCGCGCTCCTTGCCGACTGGCCCGAAGAAAATCTGCAAAAGGCCAAGGAATCCGGAAGCCTCATCGAGCCGTCCGAGGTGGCCGATGCCATCATCTTCATGCTGACAAGGCCGAGAAATGTCACAATTCGGGATGTCGTCGTGCTGCCGACCAATTTCGATATCTGAATGCCCAATCGCTTGCTGCTTGCCCGGCCGCTGCACACCATGAGCCGGGGAGGGCAGCAGCTGCAAGGCAGCCCTGCCATCCTTGCCATCGCCATACCCGCTCGCATCACACCATTCGCCGATTTCTTCGGTAGCTGGCTGATGGGTTTGCGGGTCAGGCGGCACGCTCTAGTGCAGCCCGGATCTGTGCTTCGGTGGAGGCGATCGCAGCCTTGGCTGCGTCCGGGCTTACGAGTGTCCCTTCAACGCGGACCACTTCGATATCCGTCAGTCCGATAAAACCGAGAAGATGCGCGAGATAGGTGGTTTGGAAGTCTAACGGGGCATTCTTGCCTTCCGAAAAGACGCCGCCAGCTGCCGTCACGAGATAGACTCTCTTGGCGGGCAACAATCCCATCACACCGGTTGCGTCGTAGCGAAAGGTGACGCCAGGCCAAGTGATGTAGTCAAACCAAGCCTTGAGCTGCGTCGGCGGGCCGAAGTTGATCATGCCCGAGCCAATGACGATCACGTCGGCAGCCTGGACCTCGTCAACGAGGCTTTGAGCGAGATTGACGGCTTCGATCTGTTCGGGTGTACGTGTCTCGGGCGGCGCAATGCGGCCGTCGATATAGGCCGCTGTGATATGCGGCATCGGTGCCGCCCCAAGATCACGTTCGACAATTGTGCCGCCGGTACGGGCGTTGAGGCTTTCAGCGATGTCACGGGCAAATCGGGTGGAAAGGCTCTGAGGACCGCGTGGGCTAGAGGTAACGAGGAGGATGTTGGTCATTGGTGCTCCTTGGGGGTAGTATCAAACTGTGACCAACACTATTAAGGTGACTATTTCACTGTTCGCAAGAAGGCACATTCATGACACTCAGTGACATAGAGTTTCCTACCCCAAGCGAAGACGCCGACTGCCGTCCCGTTCGGGAGATCCTCGATCGCATTGCCGATAAGTGGAGTCTTTACATCTTCGTGGCCCTGAAGGATGGGCCGGTCCGCTTCAATGCATTGCGACGGCAGATCGACGGCATCTCGCAGCGGATGCTCACGATTACGCTTCGTCAATTGGAACGCGACGGTTTGATCAGTCGCACCCACTTTCCGACGATCCCACCGCGCGTGGATTACGAGCTGACTGAAGTCGGCAGGTCGCTTCTCGCCCCAGTCATGGCCTTGGTGACCTGGGCGGATTCAAATCGGGACGTGATCGAGGAGGCGCGCCGGCACCATGACCAAACTAGATGATCGCTGCGGCGATATTTTGTATTCGGCCTCTATCCCTCAAAGACTGCAAATCCGCCGCGATGCGTCGTTCAGGGCGTTTCTCGGTCGAGCCGGCCAACTAAGGCTCGATACTCACGGGTTCCAGCCGCCGCTACCAACGGTCCTCCCGATGGTCACGACGCGATCAAGGTCGCTCTCTCACGCCCCGACACTATGTGGATTGCTTTGGAACATGCGGTCTAGCTCGGCTTTGCTCGGCCGGTGACAATAATCTTGTGAAAAATCCGATACTAGGGCACAATTTTGCGAATGCACCTGAAGTACGAAGCGATCACAATCCGGCCGTCTCGCGCCGAGTGACAGCTCGCGTGGGAGGGTCGCGTCGATGGATCAGGGATTCTTTCTTCTGTTCGCTACGGTGTCCGTGATCACGGCCCTGACGGTGGTTTTGGCGCGGAACCCGGTTCACAGTGCATTGGCGCTGATGGCCTGTTTCTTGCAGATTTCCGCAATTTTTGTCTTGCTCGAGGCGCCTTTTCTGGCGGTTATCCAGATATTTGTCTACGTCGGCGCGATCATGGTCCTGTTTCTGTTCGTGATCATGATGATCGATGTGCGCGAAGCGGTGTTGCAGCGCTTCTTGCCGGGCGGGAACCTGCCGGCCCTGGTGCTGCTCGTCTTGCTTGGCGTCGAGATGTCTGTGCTCGTGTTCTGGAGCGACCGCTTTTCGGGCTCGGAGCCCGTCCCGATCGGCGGCGGCGGTGATATCAGGAAGCTCGCCACGACACTTTTCGCCGACTATCTCCTGCCTTTTGAAGCTGCCTCCGTCATCCTGCTGGCCGCCCTGGTCGGCGCCATCGTGCTGGCGCGGAAGGAGCGGGAGTGATGGTTCCGCTCTCGTGGTATATTTTGCTCGGGGTGGTTCTGTTCGTGATCGGAGCAGCGGGCGTGCTACTCAGGCGCAATATTCTGGTCGTGCTGATGTCGCTGGAGTTGCTGCTCAACTCGGTCAACATCAATTTCATCGCTTTCGGGCGCATCCACGACGACTTCCGCGGACAGATCTTCGCCATCTTCGTCATCGCAATCACTGCGGCGGAGGTTGCCGTTGCTCTCGGCATCCTGGTCGCGCTTGTGAGGAACAAATCCACCCTCAAGGTCGACGACGTGACCATGATGAAAGGATAGCGGCTTGGACCCGATGACATCGATCAGGCCGCTGCTTGCCGTCGCCGTCCCAGGTCTGGCGGCCCTGGCAATTCTCCTTCTGAACAACCGTGAGAAACTCCGCGATCTCGTCTCGCCGTTGGCCGCGATCGCCCTGTTCGCGATTGTCGCCTCGATGGCGCCCACGGTACTGGCGGGCGGCACCGTCGATTTGCGCCTGTTCGGGATCCTGCCCGGGATCGACTTCGCGTTCCGCGCCGATGCGCTCGGCATGGTGTTCGCCACCGTCTCGTCACTCCTATGGATTGTGGCTGCGATCTATTCCATCGGCTACATGCGACACCTGAAGGAGCATGCGCAGACCCGCTTCTTCGCCTGTTTCGCCACCAGTCTTGCGGCGGCAGTCGGGGGCGCCTTCGCAGCCAATCTGTTCACGCTGGTGATTTTCTACGAGGTGCTCAGCCTCGTTACCTATCCGCTCGTCTATCACCACGAGGACGAAGAGGGATGGACGGGCAGCCGCAAGTACATCGTCTATTTGATGGGCGCGTCGAAAAGCATACTGCTCGCCGCGCTAGCGCTGACCTATTCCATTGCGGGGTCGCTCGACTTTGTGGAAGGTGGGCTGTTGGCGAGGATCAATGCCCCTACGGCGCTGCTGACGGTTGTCTATTTTTGCTATCTTTTCGGCTTCGCCAAGGCTGCGGTGATGCCGATGCACGCCTGGCTGCCTGCTGCAATGGTGGCGCCGACGCCGGTCAGCGCGCTCTTGCATGCGGTGGCCGTTGTCAAGATGGGCGTGTTCTGCGTGCTCAGGGTGGTGTTCCATGTCTTCGGCGTCGGGCTGGTGGGCGGGCTGGGGCTCGGCATCGCCACGGCCTATCTGGTCTCCTTCACGATCCTGATGGCGTCCGTCTACGCCCTGACGCGGGACGACCTGAAGGCCAGACTCGCCTATTCGACGGTCAGCCAGCTCTCTTACATTGTGCTGGGCGCGGTTCTGCTCTCGCCGGTCGCGATGGTCGGCGGGATCATCCATATCGCGGCGCACGCTTTCTCCAAGATCACGCTCTTTTTCTGTGCCGGCTCGATCTATTGCGCGTCTGGCAAGCGGAACATCAGCGATATGGCCGGTATCGGGCGCAGGCTGCCGTGGACGATGGGGGCGTTTTTCATCGCTTCGCTCAGCATGATCGGGGTGCCGCCGACCGCCGGATTCGTCAGCAAATGGTATTTGACGTTGGGCTCCGTGGAGGCTGGGCAGACCGCGTTCTTGACCGTGCTCCTCGTGAGCTCGATCCTGAACGCCGCCTATTTCCTGCCGGTCAGCTATATCGCCTTCTTCGGGACGGAGACGCAAGAGAGCCCGGCGACGGTTCGTGAAATTCCGATGGTTGCGATCCCGCTGGTTGCGACTGCCATCCTGTCGGTGCTGATGGGCATCTTCCCGGACTATTTTCTTACCCTTGCGGACGGAGTGATCAGATGATCAAGCGCGTGGTCGACTTTTTTGGCGACGAAGAATATGCAAGGCAGCGCCGCCGACTGTTCTATCTGGCACTCGTTCTGATCGTCGTCGCCGACATTCTGGTCTTTCGCGAACACGCCGAATACCTGTGGGAGCGTCTGCCTGGCTGGTCCGCCGTCTACGGCTTCGTGTCCTGCGTATTGCTTATCTTCGTTTCCAAGTTTCTCGGCCATCGGGTCGGGCTGATGCGGCGCGAGGATTATTATGACTGACTTCATCCATCCGGCTCTGCTCTTCATTTTCGGCGCCCTGCCAATCCCGTTCCTCAAAGGATCGATCCGCAAGGCCTATCTGCTGCTGATCCCGGCCCTCGCGATCCTCGCCGTGGTTACGATGCAGCCAAGCAGTTATGGCGAGGGGCGGTTTATCGGGCAGGACATACTGATCGCGAACGTCGACAAGCTGAGTATCGTCTTCGCCACTGTTTTCACCATCATGGCTTTGATCGGAACGATCTACGCGCTGCATCTGCCTCGCCCTGGCCAGCATGTTGCTGCGTTCGTCTACGTCGGCAGCGCGCTCGGCGTGGTGTTCGCCGGCGACTACCTGACCTTATACCTGTTCTGGGAAGGCATGGCGTTTGCCTCTGCCTATCTCGTCTTCGCCCAAGGCGGCCGGCAAGCGATCGCCTCCGGGTTCCGATATCTCATGGTCCATATCTCTGGCGGCGTCGTCCTGCTGGGCGGCATCATTCTCAACGGGCTCTCAACAGGCTCGCTGCTTTTCGGCCCGATGGCCGGGGCCATGGGCGCCGGCGCCTATCTGATCCTTGCGGGGTTCATGCTCAACGCCGCGGTGCCGCCACTCAACGCCTGGCTGACCGATGCTTACCCCGAGGCGACCGTTACCGGGGCGGTATTCATGAGCGCCTTCACCACCAAGACTGCCGTCTATGTGCTGGCGCGGGCGTTTCCGGGCACCGAGCTTCTCGTCTGGCTCGGTACCGCGATGGCGCTCTACGGCGTTGTCTACGCGGTGCTGGAAAACGACTGCCGCCGGCTACTTGCCTATCATATCGTCAGCCAGGTGGGCTACATGGTGGCGGGCGTCGGCATCGGGACCGAAATGGCGGTGAACGGAGCCACCAGCCATGCCTTCGCCCATATCCTCTACAAGGCGCTTCTGTTCATGGGTGCGGGGGCGGTGATCTACGTCACCGGGCGCCGCAAGCTCACAGAGCTCGGCGGGCTCTATAAGACCATGCCGCTGACAGTGGCGCTTTACATGGTTGGAGCCTTCGCGATCTCGGCATTTCCGTTCTTCTCGGGCTTCGTCACCAAATCGATGGTGGTGGCCGCCGCCGGGCTGGATCACCGCGCGCTGGTGGTGCTGGCGCTGACGATGGCCTCGTCGGGAACCTTCCTGCACACCGGGCTCAAGCTCCCATATTACATGTTCTTCGGCACCGACCGGAAACTGGAGGCGCGGGAGCCGCCACGCAACATGCTTGTTGCGATGGGCATAGCGGCGGTGCTCTGTATCGCGATCGGGGTATTCCCCCAGCCGCTCTATGCGCTTCTGCCGTATAAGGTCGACTTCGAACCCTACACCGGCGTCCATGTCTCCGAGAGCCTTGGCGTGCTGATGTTCACGGCGCTGGGCTTTGTCATTTTCCTACGAGCGCTCGATCCCGAGAACACGATCAGCCTGGACACCGACTGGTTCTACCGCAAGGGCGCGCGGTACTTCATGTGGCTCGCCGAAAGGCCGCTGGCGCGCTACGAGAAGGCGATGAGCGAGGTGTCTGAGACAGCCGCGCTGCCTTTCATGTACGGGTCGGCGAGGGCGGGGCTACGGCTCGACCTTAATGGCGTGGACGCCGTCGTGAACGGCGTCGCCCGCTCGGTTCTGCGCGGCGGCGGGGCGCTGCGGCGGCTGCAGACCGGCGTCGTGACCCATTACGCGCTGGCGATGATCGCCGGTGTGATCGCAGCAACCGTCATCTTCGCAGTTGTGTGGCGGTAGGGGGCGCCATGGGATTCCCGCTGCTCAGCCTCATCGTTTTCGTGCCCGCCGCCGGGGCAGCGGTCTTAATGTTGATGCGCGGTGACGATGCGGTACGGTGGACGGCGCTCGGTTTCACCTTGCTCGATTTCGCTCTTTCTATCGCGATGCTGGCCGGCTTCGACACCGCGACCCACGAGATGCAGTTCACCGAGATACACCCGTGGGTACCGGCGCTCGGGATCACCTACGCGCTCGGCGTTGACGGCATAAGTGCGCTCTTCGTGTTCCTGACCGCGCTGTTGGGCTGGATCTGCGTGCTCGCTTCGTGGGTCGCGATCGAACGCAGGGTGAAGGCGTTCATGGTCAGTCTGCTCTCCATGCAGGCGTTGATGCTCGGGGTGTTCTCAGCGCTCGACCTGTTCCTGTTCTATGTCTTCTGGGAGGCGATGCTGATCCCGATGTACCTGATCATCGGCATCTGGGGTGGCGAGGGCCGGGTCTATGCGGCGTTCAAGTTCTTCCTGTATACGCTGGCGGGCAGCCTCCTGTTCCTGATCGGTGTCATCGTGCTCTATCTTCAGGGCGGCAAGACCTTCGACATCCTCATTCTCACAGCGCAGGATCTGCCATTCCCGGTCCAGTCCTGGCTGTTCTTCGCCTTCCTGATCGCCTTCGCCGTCAAGGTGCCGATGGTTCCGGTCCATACCTGGCTGCCTGACGCCCATGTGCAAGCGCCGACGGCGGGCAGCATCATCCTTGCCGGAGTGCTTCTGAAGATGGGCGCCTACGGCTTCTTGCGATTTTCGCTGCCGATGCTGCCAGAGGCGTCGATGTATTATTCGACGCTGATGTTGGCGCTTTCGGCACTTGCGATCGTCTATGGCGGGTTGCTTGCGCTGGCGCAGGACGACCTGAAGAAGCTGGTGGCCTATTCCAGCATCAGCCATATGGGCTTCGTGACGCTGGGCATCTTTGCGCTGAATCTCCGCGGCCTTGAGGGAGGCATCCTGCAGATGTTCAACCATGGCGTGACGACGGGTGCCCTGTTCCTGCTCGTCGGTCTGATTTACGAGCGGACACATACGCGCAGCATCGCGGACTATGGCGGGCTGATGAAGGCGGCGCCTGTCTACACTGTATTTCTTGCGCTGTTCACCCTGTCGTCGATGGCGCTGCCGGGAACGAATTCGTTCGTGGGCGAGCTGCTGGTGCTCTCAGGAGGTTTTGCGGCCAATCTGGCCGCCGGCGCGGCCGCCGTTTTGGGTGCATTGCTGGGTGCTGCCTATCTGCTTGGCATGTACGGGAAAGTCGCTCTTGGTCCAGCCAATGTCACCGCCCGGTTCAAGATACGCGACGTAAGCGCCCGCGAGATGGCCGCGATCCTGCCGCTGGCCGTCTTCGTACTTTGGGTCGGGCTCTATCCGAAACCCTTTCTCGACATCATCGACGTCTCGGTGAAGCATCTGCTGGTGCACGTGCACGGCAAGGGGAGCGGCCAATGACCGCCGCCGCCCTTTTCCAGTCCGTCCTGGCGAGCCTGCCCGAGATCATTGTGGTCACCGGGGCCTGCATCCTCTTGATCCTGGGACAATTTGTGCGGAAGGGGCAGGATAATCTCCTTGTTGGGGCTTCCGTCGCCATCGTGCTGGTTGCCGCCTTGACGACATTCATGCTCGCGAGCGAAGTGCGCCCAGCCTACACGGGCATGTTCATCGCCGACCGCTTCGCGGTTTTCTTCAAGTTCGTGTTCTACTTAGCCACCGTTCTGACATTCCTCCTTTCGCGGAAGTATGCCGATATCGAAGGGATCGGGAGCAGCGAATACTACGTCCTGCTGCTCTTTGCGCTTTCGGGAATGATGATCATGGCGTCGGCGATCGATCTCTTGTCGATCTACGTGGGCCTCGAACTGATGGTGCTCTGCACCTATGTGCTGACCGGCTTTCTACGGCAAGAGCGGCGGTCGAACGAAGCGGCACTGAAATATGTGATCCTTGGCGCGGTTTCGACCGCGATTTTCCTCTACGGCGTTTCGCTGGTCTACGGGCTCACCGGCACGACGCAACTGGACGGGATGGCGGCTGCTGTGACCGGCGATCCGCTCGATCCTGGATTGCTGCTGGCGGTCGTCTTCATCGTCGCGGGGCTGGTCTTCAAGGTCGGCGCGGTGCCGTTCCACATGTGGGTGCCGGATGTCTATGAAGGGGCGCCGACGACGATCACCGCCTTCATGTCGGTAGCCCCCAAGGCGGCGGGGTTCGCGGTAATCCTCAGGGTGTTCCTCAACCCTCTGGTCGCAGCCTCGGACGTTTGGATCATCGTCGCGGTCATTGCGGTAGCTACGATGGCGCTCGGCAGCTTCGTGGCGCTGGTGCAGGACAATTTCAAGCGTCTTCTGGCCTATTCCAGCATCGCCCATGCCGGGTTCGCCATTTTTGGCGTGGTGGCCGGCGGCGCGGACGGGATCGCCAGCGTGATGCTCTACCTGCTGATCTACTCTTTCATGAATCTCGGCATTTTCGGCACCGTCATCATGATGCGCAACGGCGATTTCTCGGGCGAAGTCATCGAGGACTACGCAGGTTTCGCCAGGTCGCATCCGGGTCTGGCACTTCTGATGCTTCTCTATCTGTTCTCGTTGGCCGGCATCCCGCCGACGGCCGGCTTCTTCGCCAAGTTCTACGTGCTGGTCGCACTCGTCGAGCGGGGTTTTGTCATGCTGGCGTTGATCGCAGTGCTCCTGAGCGCCGTCGCCGCCTATTTTTACATCCGCATCGTCATGGTGATCTACATGCGCGAGCCGCAAAGGGTGTTCGACCCGGCGCTGACGCCCTTGGTCCGCGCTACGCTTGCCTTCACCGCCATCGGCACACTCGGTATCGGCATATTTCCGGAATGGTTCCTAAGACTTGCTCAAGGTGCGGTGTTTGGCGGCTGATCGGAACGTGTCCGCCGCAAACCTCGTCCTTCCGGGCGGTCCGGCATCCGCCGGCGCTTGCGGAACATATGAAGAACGTCCTATGGTCGTTCCGATGAAGGAACGGCTGGGCTACCGAT
>NZ_FWER01000309.1 GCF_900169785.1 Rhizobium sullae | reverse complement strand
GAAAACGCTGTCCCATCCGGCGCGCCTGATGATCGTCTGCACTCTTGTGGAGGGCGAGTATTCGGTCGGCGAGCTTGGAGAGAAGGTCGACGTCCACCAGCCGCATCTGTCGCAGCACCTGACGGTGCTGCGCGGCTCGGGCATCGTC
>NZ_FWER01000015.1:197335-246627 GCF_900169785.1 Rhizobium sullae | reverse complement strand
AACGTGCTGCCCGATAGCAAGCCAGCCCACCATTGCGACGGACTTCACGACTGATCGTAGAGGGAGATCGACCTAATGTGCGGGCGATCGATCGTAAAGAACACTGCGTGCTGAGCCCTCGGGATATCTCCTCCCGTTCATTTAGACTGAGTGCCTTCGGCGCTCGTCGCCGCTCGGCTGGGCGTATGCCACCAGCGGGGGAGATCACGGAGAATACGGATGAAGATCCCCGATCAAAAAGGCGTCCGATCGACTTCATAGACTCGCCAGCCTGCCATCGGTCCCAGATCTCCGATCGCTGAGCAGCAGAAAAATACATGCGACGCCGACGCTTCATGTCCACACTCCTCTTTGACAAAAGAATAGTGTGTTGCATTCATCCCGTGAGCCCACCACGCTTACCGGACAAAGAAAACGGCACCATACGCGTTTCGCCTTGCCGTAACGGGCCCCAATAGCGATCGCAGCCAAAGTCGATCCGCCAAGAACGACGACGGCCGGCGCGGGATATTGGTAGACGCTTGTCAGCTGGCCGTAGATCGTGGTCATGATGAAGGCGACAGTCGGCCAGCCCGGCCATTTCAACCAGGCCGGGATCGCCCGCCCCGCGCCCCGCTCGCTCGCCCATTCCGAGAGCGCACCTTCGGGGCACAGTATTCCGCACCAGAAGCGGCCCACCAACGCGGTGCTTAGCAATACGAACGGCCACCACACTCCCCAGAAGGCAAACTGCGCGAAGCGGACCGCATTGTTCCAGATAAAATCTGTCCGCGTCGGCAAGGGCATCAGCGCCGGGCCTAGCAGAAGGGCCAGATAGACCGCGATCATGCCCCATTGCAAAAGGCGGATGAGCCGCTGCTGGCGGAGGAGCCATTGCCCCGCGCGATCCAGGTGATCCGGAACGGGTCTCAGCATCACAGTTATGCAGCGAGCGAAAGCTGCCGGCGCGGCCGCAGAAGATACCCGATTGCGAGCCAATAGGCGGCATAGAGAAGCAACGGAAAAAGTTCCGGTCGGGCCCGATAGCCGGAGAGACCCGCAATGAATGCCCCTAGTCCGCTGCCGTCATCAAGAACCCGGCTCGTGTCCCAGATCGGACCCGACAGTGGCGCCACAAGCCCCAGGCCGATCGCCCGGTCGACCGCAGTCATCAAGAGTCCCGCGCCCACGACGAGGAGCAGCGCTTCACTCACGCGGAAGAACAGGTTCCATGACAAAGCACTCGCCCCCCACCGCAGCATCAGGTAGCTAAGGCCCGCTGCAAAAATGCCGAGTGTTGCCGAAACCAGGTTCGAAAGTACACCCGTGCCAGACGCTCCTGCCAGCAATCCGTAGAGAAAGACGACCGTCTCGCTGCCTTCGCGGCCGATCGCAACTGCGGTGAGGATCGAAAGGCCCAGCCATTTGCCGAGCTCGCTCGACCGGCGCGCGACAGCCCCGAGCTCACTGCTCATCTGCCCTCCACCGCGGCGCATCCACATGACCATGTGCACGATGAGGCAGGCGGCGGCGGCGACCATGACCAATTGCAGAATGTCCTGCCCGTCGCCCGACAGAAAGCTCTCAAACGAGACCAGGACCACTGCCAGCGACAGGGCGAGGAGAAGACCGGAGGCGATACCGGCTGCCAGCGCCAAACATGCCTTTCGCTTGCGCTCTGGACCGCCTCTGAGCGACCATGTCGCCAGAATGCCAACCACAAGCAGCGCCTCGAGGCTTTCGCGCCAGACAACAAACGTCACCTGAAACGCCTGTGCTCCCGTCAGCGTCATCGTGCGATCAGCCTTGCCGGCGGCATATCAAGGTGAAAATCGTCAAAAAAGGCATAGTTGCCGGGAGCGAGGTTGCGAATGACGATGAAGCTCTTCGCACCTGGTGCTAGCACTTTTTCCTTCCGGAGCGGCAGGCTTTCAAATTCGACCGGGCTGGAGCCGTCGTTCTGAAGCTCGAGCTTGAAACGGGTGTTTGCCGGAACCTCGACCACCGCCGGCGATATCACGCCGTTGCTCATGTGAATGACGAATGTCGGATAGTCATCTTCGGCACCAGCTGGCATGGCGGTTGCCAATAATGATAGAACAGATAATGCCGGTAGGGCGGCGGAGACACGCTTTGCTGACATGGGTGGGGAAGCTCCACTACGGTCGTGGTTCAGACGGTAATCAGTATCCACCCTTCTTGCCGACGCCGGCAAAAACGAAATCGTAATTGAGCGTGAACTCGTTGGGCCAGGCGGCGACGCCGGTCTCCTTATCGACGTGGCGCCCGAATGCCATTTCGCCATGCCCGCCAGGATGCACCGTCAGGACGAGACGGTATTTGCCGGGGCCGAAGAGCTTGACGTTGTCGCCGTAATGCGGTCCGTCGCTGGCAACCATTGGTCCAAGCGCGCCCGAGGCTTCCCGACCATTTGCGTGGTTCGTCAACTGATATTCGACGTGCAGGTTGGGAAGCCAGTCTCCTTCCGCGAAACCGTTGGCATTGTCAGCGGTTGCGTGAATGTCGGCTTCAAGATGGATATCCGATTGCGAGGCCTCAAGCATCATTCCCGGCGGGTCCATTTCGACCGGTTGCAAAAAGACCGCCGCGACCTCCATCCCCTTAACAAGTTGCGGCTCGCCGATCGGATATTCGGCCGCCCGCACGAGCGCGGGCGCAGTTGCGAGCGAACCGATTGCGATGACCGTAGCCAGTGTAAATCTTGACATGAAAGAGCTCCGTTGCTGCCGCTGGACCCGTTGTTGTTTGAACTATTCAAACATGATTTGCTTACTCACCTTTATGGCCGTCAATCGTGCCGCTCTTTGTTCCAGCGCAAATACGAAGCCAGGCGCCGCGTTTGAGATTTCGCAATGAAGCGATGACTGAAGAAGGGATAGAGGATGGGGTCGACAACTACTTGAGGGTTGAACGTGCAGGAATTCGCAGCCGCCTTCGCAGTCTTCATCGCGCTGCATTCGATCCCGGCGATCCCGGCTCTGCGTTCGTGCATCATCAGCATCGTCGGAAGACCGGCCTACTTCGTCGTCTATTCCGTCATCTCAACGGCGGTTCTCGTCTGGGTCTTTCGCGCCGCGCTGATGCTGGACTACATCCCGCTTTGGGATTTTCGGCCCTGGCAGGCAATCGCGACGTTTGTCCTGGCCCCGGTGGGTATTTTTCTGGTGATTGCCGGGCTCTTGAGCGACAATCCGCTGTCGATCTCGCTAGCACGAGGATCGACGCCCGGAGCGGTCGTCAGCATCACGCGGCATCCGGTCTTATGGGGCTTTTTTCTTTGGGCGGCCGGGCACGTGATCGTCAACGGAGACCTTCGCTCCCTGCTGCTTTTCGGCGGATTTGCGCTCTTTGCCATCGGAGGCATCCCCATGGCGGAAAAACGCGCCCAGCGCCGCCTTGGCGCCGGCTGGGCGACTGTTGCAGCCCGCACATCAAATGTGCCGCTGCTTGGCGTTTTGACAGGGCAAATGAAGCCGCGCTTCGACATGCGTCTCGGCGTGGGCGCCTTGGCCACCGCTGCTTTGGTGGTGTGGTTGCTAGTGGCTGGCCACAGCTATCTGTTTGGGACCGACCCGCTTTCCCTGCTCGGTTGAGCCGGGCCAGGGCCGGCAGGCCGTTCTCCCTGCCAGGTCTGCGCAAGTGGCCGGATCGGCAATGCCAGTAGGTCGATTGCTCGTGAAGCAATGTGGTCCACGACATCAGCGACCGTTTCCGGCTTCTGATAGAAGGCCGGGACCGGCGGCATGATGATGCCGCCGCACTCGGTGACGGTAACCATGTTACGCAGATGGCCAAGGTGAAGCGGTGTCTCGCGAGCCAACAGGACGAGTCTCCGCCGCTCCTTTAGCTGCACGTCGGCTGCGCGCACGATCAGGTTGTCGGAGAAACCTGCGGCGATCCCCGCCAGTGTCCGCATCGAGCATGGCGCGACGACCATGCCATGAACGGGAAACGAGCCGCTGGCGATGGCTGCTCCGATGTCGGCGGCATCATGGGCTTTGCGCACCTTGAGCAGAAGCTTGCCATAGGCATCCGCGCTGATCTCATGGGCAAGCGTGCGCCGTCCCGCTTCCGAAACCACGAGATGAACGTCGATGCCGTGTGCAATAAGCTTGTCCGCAATTGCGACACCGAAGATAGCGCCCGAAGCGCCGGTGATCGACAACACCACGCGAGGTGCTGTCAGAGGGTCATAAATCACGTTTCACCCTTTCCCAAATGGCACCGGCGCGGGCCGAAACCTCGGGCGGCATCGACAAGACACGCCCCCAGTCGCGCTCCGTCTCCGAGCCGATCTTGTTGGTCGCATCGCAGCCCATCTTGGCGCCCAAGCCAGGTCTCGGCGAAGCAAAGTCAAGATAGTCGATCGGCGTGTTTTCGATGACGGTCAGGTCGCGGCTGGCGTCGAAGCGCGTCGACAGGGCCCAGATGACGTCGGCCCAATTGCGGACGTTGATGTCGGGATCGACCACGATGATTAGCTTCGTGTAGTTGAACTGCGGCAGCATCGACCAGAGACCCATCATAATCCTCTTGGCCTGTCCCGGGTAACGCTTGTCGATCGAAACCACGATCGCGCGATAGGAGCAGGCCTCCGGCGGCAGCCACAAATCGCATATTTCCGGAAACTGCCGCTTGACGATCGGCACGAAGAGATCCGTCATCACCTCTCCCAATCGCGACGGTTCATCGGGCGGGCGGCCGGTGAATGTAGAGAGATAGAAGGGTTTTTTCCGACTTGTCATGGCCGAGACGGTCATTACCGGGAATGGCTCGACGCTGTTGTAATAGCCTGTATGGTCGCCGTAGGGTCCCTCGGGCGCGCACTCCGTGGCTGACACCGTACCTTCCAGGATAATCTCCGCATTGGTCGGAATTGGCATCGGAACGGTCAATGCGGAGCTCACTTCTGTCCTCGCCGATCGCAGGAGGCCGGCAAAGTTGATCTCGCTGACGCCTTCCGGAAGGGGCATGACCGCCGAGAGAATGCTGATGGGGTCTGCGCCTATCGCGATTGTGACGGGCATGTCCAATCCTTTGCGCTGCCAGGCCTGATGATGTTTTGCTCCGCCGCGATGATCCAGCCAACGCATAATGAGTGAGCGTTGGCCATGCACCTGCATCCGGTATATCCCGACATTGATATCGGACGGATCGTCCGGAGAGCGCGTAATCACCATCGGCCAGGTGACGAGTGGCGCCGGCTCGCCCGGCCAGCACCATTGGATCGGAAGCAGCGAAAGGTCCACGTCCTCTCCTGCGCGCATCACCGCCTGCGCCGGCGACCTTGCCCGGCGCTTGGGTCGCATTGACATCGCCGCTCGCACAAGCGGCAACTTGTCCCAAGCCTCCCGGATGGTCTTCGGCGGGGTTGGCCGATGCAGCTCGCCCAGCATGGCCGCAAGGTTTGCTAGGCCTCCGGTCGGCAAGCCGAAGCCGAGTTCAATCCTTTCACGGGTACCAAAGAGATTGACGAGAACAGGAATGTCCTTGGTCCTGCCGGACGCATCGACCGGCGTCTCGAAAAGAAGGGCCGGACCGTCTTCTTCCATGGACCTTCGGTGGATCTCTGCCATCTCGTGGACGAGTGAGACCGGCTCGCTGATACGGTGAAGCAGGTTGCGCCGTTCCAGGTCGAGCGCAAAGCTTTGGAGGTCTGGAAATGTGGCAACGGGAGCGGCGTGATTATTCATCCGCATGCCCATCGGTAAAAAAATCCGGCCTGTCTTTGAGATGGCGCAAATACCGGCCGATCAGCCGGCGCTAAAACCGGTTCCCGCTACCAATGAGGCGCGCATGTTATTCCGACCACGGCTGATGGCTTCCTTGCACGCGGTTCCGTTACCGCTTGCTCAAGGCGTTTCGGCTTTCCTGTTTAGACAGATCCTCGAACGGTATCCAGGACTCTTTGACCGGCTGGGAGCTTTCAAGGAAAAGCGAATTGCGTTTGTTCCGACGGATTTGCCCTTTTCCTTTCTGGTCGATCCGTCCTGCAAGACGATAAAGGCGGTCCGAAAGAGCCACCCGATTACGGCAGACGCGACGGTCGAAGGTCCCCTGGCGCTCTTGCTGGCGCTGGCGGAGGGGCGCGTTGATGGCGACGCCGTGTTCTTTTCGCGCCGCCTGACGGTAACCGGCGATATGGAAAGCGTCCTTGCTCTTCGAAACGCTCTCGACGACTGCGATATCGACATTGCCGAAATCATCGCCAAGGCCGCCGGCCCTCTGCACCCGATGCTGAGGTCATTGATGGTTTCGATCCGCAAACGGGCCCTAACGTCGGAGGGGCTCTCATGGAACTGATTTGTCCCGCAGGGACTCCGGCAGCCTTCAAGGAGGCCGTCGACGCAGGCGCCGACGCCGTTTATTGCGGCTTTCGCGACGAAACCAATGCCCGCAATTTCCCCGGCTTGAATTTCACGCGGGAGGAGCTTGCCGCGTCAATCGAATATGCCCGGGCCAAAGGTGTCCGAACCTTCGTGGCGCTTAACACGTTCATGACGGCGGGCTGCGAGAAGCTCTGGTGTTCAGCCGCCGACGACGCTGTGGCGATCGGGGCGGATGCGCTCATCCTGGCTGACTTCGGCCTGATGGCCTATGTCGCGGAACGCCATCCCCAACAGCGCCTGCATGTTTCCGTGCAGGCGTCTGCGTCAAACCCTGATGCGATCGCCTTTCTCGTAGATATGTTCAGCGCAGCACGCGTCGTTCTACCGCGCACGCTGACAATTCCCGATATCGCCCGGCTTGCCCGCAAGATCAAATGCGAACTGGAGGTCTTCGTCTTTGGCGGCCTGTGCGTCATGGCAGAAGGACGTTGTTCGCTATCCTCTTATGCCACGGGAAAGTCGCCGAACATGCAAGGCGTCTGCTCGCCTGCCAGCCATGTGCGCTACCGCCAGGAGCCGGACGGCCTCGTCTCCGAGCTTGGCAATTTCACCATCAATCGCTTCGGGCCTAATGAGGCTGCGGGATATCCCACCTTATGCAAGGGCCGTTTCGACATCGCCGACAGCCAAGGCTACGCGTTCGAGGATCCGACGTCGCTCGACGTCATGGATGAGATCGATTCGCTGAGGGCAGCAGGCGTTTGCGCGCTTAAAATCGAAGGGCGCCAGCGCGGCAAAGCCTATGTCGGCGAAGTCGTATCTACGCTTCGCGCCGCGGTCGATGCGGCCCCGGCCGAACGGTCTCGCCTGCTTGCCCGCCTGCGGACATTAAGCGAGGGGCAGAAAACAACGCATGGCGCCTATGAGAAACGGTGGAGATAACGACGTGACCGATCATTCGACGACGCTTGTCCTCGGTCCCGTCTATTATCTCTGGGACGCCGATCGCTGGCGTGATTTCTATTTCCGCATCGCCGACGAAGCGCCGGTCGACACGGTCGTCATCGGCGAAACGGTTTGCTCGAAACGGCTGCACATCACCGAACCGGTTTTTGCGGATGTCGTCGACCGGCTGGAAGCGGCGGACAAGTCCGTCAGGCTTTCAACGCTTGCCCTGATTACGCTTGATCGCGAAAGTCAGTATCAGCGCGATCTTATCCGTGGCGGTGGCCACGTCATCGAAGCCAACGACCTGTCGGCCCTCAATTTGCTGAAGAGCCGCAACCACGCCGTCGGGCCTCTCGTGAATGTCTATAACGGCCCGGCGGCGCGGTTCCTTGCAAAAAGCGGAGCATCGACGATATGCCTGCCGCCGGAGTTGCCGGCGGTGTCCGTCAAGGCGATCACGACGGATTGCCCGGAACTCGCCTTCGAGCTTTTCGCATTCGGCCGCCTGCCGCTTGCGGTGTCGGCGCGCTGCGCGCATGCAAGGGCGAAAGGCAGGATCAAAGACAATTGTCAGTTCGTCTGTGGCGAAGAACCTGATGGTTTGACCGTAAAGACGATGTCGAACCAGCCGTTTCTTGCGCTGAATGGCGTTCAAACCGTTTCCTATACGTGCCAGGCGTTGCTGCAGACGGACGCGGATATCAAAGCGCTCGGCGTGTCGGCGCTGCGGCTGTCGCCGCAGGTCTGCGATATGGTCGAGGTCGCCGGGATCTTCCTCGATCTGACGAAAGACAAGATCGATCCTGACGAGGCGGCGCTTCGCCTGCGAACGGCCTATCCGGCCGTACCCCTGTCGAATGGCTTTCACCATGGTCACGCAGGGGCCGAATGGGTCGCCCGCAGCCGCAACGCCACGATGAGGGGCCCCAATGAGTGATTCCAATTCCGTTCTGGCCGCAGCCAACGTCCAAGCTGTCATCCACCAGGTCCGCGCGATTATTCGCACCAACGCTCTGGATTGCAAGTGCCGTGATGTGGTCGATGACGCGCTTGAGGATCTCGAGCGCCGAGAGACGGCAGTCGCCACCAAGGAACTGCTGAAAGCTGCCGTCGGGCAAAGGGACAAGATCATAAAGCTCACAGAATTGTTGCGCGACCTCGGTGATGTGTCGACCGGCTCCGATGGTGGGGTCATCGACGAGGCCGCGCTGCTGTTTGAAGATCTGGCCATGCAGGCGCAGATGGGATCGCAATTCCTGCACGCGATCGCACGCAGCAGCGATATCCCGGCCGCAAGCCCGAGCAACCGGGATGATCCGGGACGTCTGCACTGGAGCAAAGACCGACCCGCTTCGGCTTGCAGCGTTGAGGGCGCGCAATGAGATCGGGACTTCATTAATGGCCTGCGACCTTACGACACATCGCCGTGACACTGTGATCGCGATGGCCGCGTCCGGTATGGCGCTGTCAGGCGAGGCGATGTGTTTCATCGATGCTTTTGAAGACTGCAGTGTTCCCTCGGCATCGGCCTTTCGCCGACATGATCGGTCTCTGCTACTGCGCCTTTGCCGCCGCCTCAACACCTGTGCTGTCCACATTTTGACGCAGATCAAGATGATCCGCCCGAAATCGCCCTAACTATGATCGGCAGAGGAAGAACCCGGAGAACCAGGATGCAAAAAGAGAAATTCGAAAAGATTCTGCGGGGCCGATTGCAAGATCTGAACCGGCGCCTGCACCTCGTTGATAGCGATCTGGGGCGGCGAAAGGATGCCGACGATGAGGACCGTGCCGTCGAGCTCGAAAACAACGACGTGCTGGAGGGCTTTGGACGCGCGGGCCAGGAAGAGGTGCGCGCCATCAACGCCGCCCTGCAGCGCCTGGAAAGCGGAACCTTCGGCATCTGCGTAAAATGTGGCGCGCCGATTTCGGAAGCGCGTCTTGAAGCTGTTCCGTTCGCCGTCAAATGCCAATCGTGCCTCAGCGAATAAGCCGCACGACGATATTCAAGGAAGGCACGTGCCGGCGGTCGTCAGTGGATGTTACGCACTGCAACAAGGGGAGCACCAGGTCATGGAGTATGGCATCGTAGCAGCCAGGTTGGACGCGGACGAGAAGTCGGGATGCATCATTTTGCAAGTCGGTTTACAATGCCGGACCGTCCTGGTGACGCGCCGCGCCATACTGAACGTCGCCTCCCCGCCGCGCTCGAGCGAGGCGCATTTCCTGGAGCACGTCAGGACGTTTTGCGAGATTGCCGTCAATCGTATGCAGACGCTGATTGTCAATCAGGACATCGTTATCACGGCAGACGACGTGCGGGGCTGGCGCCGGCATTGGCCGTCATCTCCAGCGAAGCTTTTCTCTCGCTCGAATGAAACCCGCAACAGCTGGCGTCACATTGGCAAACAGCCACATCATCTGCGGCTGGTCTCAGCCAAATCCCCGGAGGAAAAAAGCTGTACCGTGGAAGGAAGCTGAGCGGTTGGACAGCCGACGGGGAAGGTCAGTGCCGCTGGCAGGGATCTGATTTCCACTTGGAGACATCGCCGGCAGAGATATGGATACGGCCGTCAGACGCAATATCCTTGACGCAGTGCTTCGCGCGCACGATGTCGCAGAAAAGCCCGATATCTTCCTGCAGCCGCGTCTCGTCAGCACGCGGCGGAGAGGCGACGTCGAGGAGCGCCTGTTTGTCGACAACGGCAATCTGATTGCATCCGGCCTCCTCAAGGATGATCATGGCATTTTCGCCGGAAGAGCGCAGGAAGGCTGTAACGAACTTCAAAGACATCGCGATACCTCATCGCTCGATGAACAAGCGCCCCAGGGGCGCTCATGGCGCATAGAATATGCCGCGCTGACAAATATCGCCGCAACGCGAAGCGATGTCGTTGAGGAAGATCAAAATCGCTAGATGTTTCGATGTTTGTGGGCGGGTTATTCCGATTCCATCATCAATGCCGTGCTGAGGTATCCGAGTGCGATCGTATCGCCAAACGCGAAAATGAAGACGCCCTGGGCCACGTAGCTTTCCACCGGGCCGAGCGAGGCTGCTGAATCCGAAAAACCTGTTGTCCAAAGAATTGAACCCGCTACGCTCCCGATGAGGAAGCCGATGGCCATTCTGACGATGATAAACCGGACGAGCTGGGGCATGGCGCAAAAAATCCTTAACGCCTCATACGGAAAACAGCAAAACGCCTAAAAAAGTTCCACAAGCAGGGCAAGCTCTTGACCTTCGTCAAAGCGGTCCCTCCCCTTTCCGATCAAATAGTCCCGATCAGATTGACGGGGAAAGCATGACCCAATTTTCGATGGCTGCCGGTGCCTTTGCGCTTATTGCAATGCCGGGTCCGACCAATACGCTTCTTGCGCTCGCTGCCTACCGACGGGGAGTATGGCAACTTGCAATTCTCGCAACAACTGTCGTTGCTGCTTACCTGTTAGTGGTGGTTTTGCTTACGGTCCTTACCGGAGGGTTGCTGCATTCCCATCCACAGGTCGCCGCCGCCCTCAAGCTGGTCTCCGCTACCTGGGTTTTATATCTTGCCTTCCGGTTGTGGTCCGCGGCCGGTCCACTATCGGCCGCCGACCTCTCGGTGCGTCATGTCCTGATAACGACGTTGCTCAATCCGAAGGCAATCATCATCGGGTTGGCCATGGTCCCTGCGGCCGGCGTTTCGACGCAAATCCCGCACCTCCTGGCCATCGCCTTTGCTGTCGCTGCAGCCTCGACGCTTTGGCTTGTACTCGGCAAGCTTGTGATTGGAGGGCAGGAAACGCTGTCGCTGCTCGTGCGCCGGTGCAGTTCCGCTGTCCTCATGCTGTTTTCAGCCAGCTTAGCCGCCAGCCTTTTTACCTGATGGAAGGCACGTCCTGTCCGGCCAGAGAGCCTCGGAATTCCTGAATTGGGGAGAAAATCGCATAGAGTGCTCAAAGCAGAGAGACAATAGCCTTTAGGCTTCTCTGCTGACCTTGACTGCATCGCATTTGAGATACATATATTCAAGTCATCTGACCAAATCGTCCTTGAAGTTGGTAGGCAATTAACTGTTATCCGTGACGCGAGGGGTCTTAGACATGGCTGCGAACACCAAAATGATTCATGTTCGGGTCGATGACGACATCCGTGAGGAAGCTTCCTCCGTTCTTGAGTCGCTTGGGCTTTCGGTTTCCGAGGCCATTCGAGTGTTTCTTCATCGTGTAGTCGCGAGCCAGAGTTTTCCTCTTGAACTCAAGGTACCCAACGAAACGACTCGTGCCGCTCTCGCAGAAGCTCGTAAGATCAGGAAGGCCCGTAAGGCTCGCTTTGCGACACCCGATGAGCTTTTCGCTGATCTCGATGGCAAGAAGTAATCAACTTCGATCGTAGTTGTGCGAGAAATCAAGTTGAAAAAGACAAGCGCTGCCAGACGAGCCCCGCGTCCAAGAGCCTCTGATTATACGAAGCAATTTAAAAAAGACTGGGACCGGTATGACAAGGCCGGCAAAATGGATATGAACCGCGTCATCGAATTGATGATGATGATCATCCTGAAGACGCCACTTGAAGCAGAGTGGGCCGATCACGAACTGTCGGGTAAAGAGTGGAAAGGGGCAAGGGAAGCCCATATAGGCGGGGACTTTCTCCTCGTCTATGATGCCGATGACGACTTCGTAGAATTCGTCAGGCTGGGTACGCATTCAGAGCTATTTGGGCGGTGAAGTCGCAAGAGGCGCGTTGCTCGCATGCAGCGCACTGAATCTTGTGGCATGTGCTCGATAATTCCGTGGATGCCTATGCGCACTGGATTTCGACCACAGTTTTCATAGGCCGTCCGTTACTGACACAGCCTCCGTAAGCAAACTCCCGAAGATGAGCGCGCCGAGCTATTCGAGCGCGTTGTTGAGATATGTCAAAGTCTGCCTCCTGAACGGCATATATTTACGCAAAGGTCTTGAGGCCAGTGAGGCAATCTCGCCGCGAACGCCGCAATTGCCTGAAGTAAGGAGTATTGTAATGGGTTCGTTCAGTGCGTGGCATTGGCTGATTGTAATGGCAATCGTTCTGCTGCTCTTCGGCCGCGGCAAGATCCCGACGTTGATGGGGGACGTCGCAGAGGGCATCAAGGCCTTCAAGAAGGGGATCGCAGACGGGGACAAAGTCTCTCCCGCGCCCGACGAAATAGCCTACGGCCAGATAGAGCAATGATCGGCAATCGCTGACGAACTGCCGCTTTCATGCAAGGGTCCGGCGGCTGGTCCTTTTCATCGTACCAGCCCGCGCAAAGGTCATTTCTTCGGAAATGACCGTATTGGAGCTGTCGAGGATCGCGCGCCAAATGCGGTTGCCGATCCTGAGGCTCAGCCGCCGCTTACCTGCGTCCTCACCTTCTCCCATTTCCACGGTACTTGCAACCAATCCCATTTGCAGCTTTCGCTTGAACTCACCTCCGGAGAGGCCGAACCGCGAGGAAAGCTCTGCAGGGTTCAGAACAAAATCGCCATTGTCGTCACACGTTATCTGCATACTGGATCCTCTTTCCGGCCTCGTCATGATCAAGTCTCTAGGCGACGCACGACAGACAGACAGTGAATAAGTTCGCCTGCGAACGTCTGCGCCAGCTCACGTGCCGCTTGATTCGTGTAGCTCTCGGCAAGTTCGAGATAACAGTCTAGCAGAAGCTCGCTCAGTCCACGAAGGTTTGGCGCTTCCTGGCAGCGCCGCCGTTAGAAATGATCGCATTGCTTGATGCGTGCCGAAGCTATTGGGAGACGACCAAGGGGATATTAGATCCGACAATCCAACCCTTTTTGCACTTTATGCTCACTATTTCTCGGCACCCGGTGCCGATGCGTCAGGGCCGCCGGCTGCGCAGTTGAAGGCGGCATTGGCCCGCATCGGCTTCGATGCCGTCAGGTTCAATCGCGACCGGATCGCCTTCATCCGCCCCGGCATGGCGACGTCGTTGAACGGCGTTGCACAGGGCTTCATAACCGATCGGGTCTTCGACTTATGCGCAATGCCGGTGTCACCAGCAGCCTCCTCAACATGGGCGAGGCTCGCGCGGTCGGCGCTCAGGCGGACGGCAGCCCGGGGCGCGTCGGGCTTGCATCGCTAGAAGACAGCTTGAAGGCAGATGCTGTGCTGGAGATCGTCGATCAAGCCGTGGCGACGTCGAGTGCGGCCGGTTTTCATTTCGACGCATCCGGCCGCTTCGGTCCATATTCTTGACCCGCGCACCGGAGCCGCCCCGCAGGTCTACCGCCGCTTGAGCGTCCTCGCCAAGGAGGCAGCCACGGCATATGCGCTGTCGACTGGTGCCGCCGCGACAGATCCCGGACATGCTGGCTCCTTACGGCGAGGTGAGCGTCGACTTGATGACGATGTCAGGCAAACGCCTTCGTTTTTGCTAACCACAGCCAGGAGCGGTTCATGCGGCCTTGGCCTTTTCCTACCTATTCATTTTGGACGGCCGGGCTTTTGATCCATCTCAAAGTGCAGGATGGACTTTTCTGTAAGCTGCCTTGCATCACACGAACAATGGGTGGGAGGTTCGCCATGCGCGTCAACACCATTATGACATCGACGGTCATCACGATCCAATCGACGGCGACGGTCGCTGAGGCAGCAAATATCATGTTGAGCAACCGTATCAGCGGTCTGCCGGTCGTCGATACACAAGGCACGCTTCTCGGCCTCATCAGCGAGAGCGATCTTCTGCGGCGCAGCGAACTTGACACCGAGCGCCAGCGTTCGTGGTGGCTGGCGCTGCTGGCAAGCCCCGGAAAAGTTGCGGAGGAGTATGTGCGGGCACATGGACGGAAGGTCAAGGAGGTCATGTCTGCGCCAGTGACGACGGCATCGCCCTACACGACGCTTGGGGAGGCGGTCGATCTGATGGAGAAATCGAAGGTGAAGCGGCTGCCGGTTGTTGCGAACGGCCGGCTTGTCGGCATTGTCACCCGCTCGGATTTTCTGAAGCCGCTACGCAAACCTCAGGCAGAACCCGGTCAGCCGCTGCCCGACGCAGCCATCGCAGCGGCGATTGCCGAAGAGCTGGCTGCCCAATCCTGGGCCAAAAATCGCCTTATCCGCGCCTACGTCAAGAACGGCGTCGTGACGCTCAACGGATCGGTGCTGGATGAGCGCGAGCGCGGTGCGGCGATCGTTGCGGCCGAGAATGTCCCGGGCGTCAAGATGGTTCGCGATCAGCTTGCCTGGATCGATCCGAGCTATGGTATCGTCGTGCAGGCACCGTAAGGCTTCCGGCCCGGGGGCTCTCCTGTTCTCGGCTGGAACATGTTTTGCTGGAGTACTCTCATGGCACTGACACTTCGGACTATGACACAAGGAGAGTGTGTTTCCCTGCTTGAACAGTCGCGTTACGGCCATCTTGCCTGCTGCAGCGATGGCCAACCCTACATCGTGCCGATCTACTTCTCCTACGATAAAGGTGTCCTCTACAGCTTTTCCATGCCGGGGCAAAAAATCGATTGGATGCGGTCAAACAGTAGGGTTTGCCTGCAGACGGATCACCTCAGCGACGTCGGCTGGCAAAGCGTCGTGGTGACGGGAGAGTACGAGGAGTTCCCGGATACCGATCTGCTGCACAGCGAGCGTCTGCATGCCTGGTCGCTACTGCAAAGGCATTCGGATTGGTGGGAAATGGGATCGCTCAAGCCGCAGCCTCAGGCGATGCAATCCCATTCTCCGCACATCTTCTATGGTATCCTGATAAGGGAAATGGCAGGACGAGCGGCGCTTTCGGGCGATTGAACCGCCGAAACCTGTGGGCGAGCGGCTTTAACCGGAGTAGAGGTTTTCTATCTGCGCGGCAGATGGTTAGGCACCAAATTGGCCTTCCACCCGGACGATCGTTTAACGAAAGGATATTCCGTGCGGCTGCTGCTTGCTGCCTTTGGTTGGGGTTTCGTTGCAATCGGCGTTGTCGGCATCTTCGTGCCGCTGTTGCCGACAACACCATTCCTGATCGTTGCCGCCGCGATATTTTCTCGCTCCTCCCCGCGCTTTGAAGGCTGGCTGCTTGCCCATCCCCGCTTCGGTGAGCCGCTGCAAACCTGGCGCCGCCAAGGAGCGATCCGGCGGCGCCATAAATTTGTCGCCTGCGTCTCGATGGCGTGCAGCTTTGCAATTCTGCTGGTGTTTTTCACACTTCCGGCAGTCGCGATGATTGCTGCTGGAGTTCCGATGGCAACTGCCGCAGTCTATGTCGCGTCCAGACCTGAACCGGGACACTGAGAAACCGCTAACAATTTTTCGCTCAGCCCCGCTTGGAATGCTCCTGCATGCATGTGGCGCAAGGCGCCTATCCGGGGCTTCCGGTAGAAGAGCATGCGGATTTCGCTAAATAAGGACATCGGTTTCAGAAAGTCGCGGACAAGCGTTTCGCTAAGTCGCGGACAACGGATGCGATCGAGTTCCGGTTGCCATGTTTCTGTTAGGAGTGATTGATTTCGGTTATTTCGCCGCCGGTCAAGAGCGTCGGTGTTTTTCGCTTTCGCATGCTGTCGCCTTCGAGCGTTATGCGGTGTGCGTTGTGAACGATACGGTCGAGTATGGCATCGGCTAAGGTGGCTTCTCCGATCATTTCGTGCCAGGCGGCGACGGGGAGTTGAGCCGTGATCAGTGTCGATCTGCGCCGATACCGCTCCTCGAAGATCTCCAGGAGATCGAGGCGCTGCCTGTCGTTCAAGGTATGGGTTCCCCAGTCGTCCAGCACCAGCAACTGAACACGTGCCAATTTGTCGATGAGGCGCGGAAAGCGGCCATCGAGCCGTGCAAGTGCAAGGTCTTCGAACAACCGTGGCATGCGAACGTAAAGCACGGAATAATCGAGGCGGGCTGCCTGTCGCGCGAAGGCGCAGGCGATCCAGGTCTTTCCGGTGCCCGTTTGCCCTGTCAGGATCAGATTCTCATTTGCCTTCAACCATGCTCCTTGCGCCAAGGCGAGAACGTTGCGGCGATCGAGGCCACGATGGGCGCTAAAATCGATGTCTTCGATTGAGGCATTGGCAAAACGAAGCTTTGCCGCTGCCAATCGATTGGTCAGCCGCTTGTCCGTTCTCATGGCAATCTCACGATCGAGCATCAGGCCAAGCCGTTCGTCGAAGCTAAGATCATTTCCATGAACCTGTTCGCTCAGCTCGCGATAGGCAGTCGCCATTCCGGCAAGGCCAAGGGCATTCATCTGGTCGAGGGTTGGGTGTGTCAGCATCTGGTTTCCTTTCTCATTGGTAGTAGGTTTTGCCGCGGATATTGCCGTGCGCCGGCGCCGGCTTGACGGCCTCACTCATCGCCGGGGCTTGGTCGAGACCGGATTTGAGAATGTTGGCGACGGACGAGTAGCTCAGGGCGTTGATGATCAGCGCACGCTCGCAGGCCATTTCCAGGCGCTCGGATTTGTAGCGCCGCGCAAGGGAAAGAACCCCTTGCGCAGATCGGTAGCCTTGCTCGGGATGCGGCCGGTCGCTCAGCAAACGCTCGATAAAGATCGCCGTATTGCTCCCGACTTTTGCCGCTTCCTTGCGCAATGTGTGGGGTGTCGTGTTTGCATAGCGCTGGTGCGACTTCGGCATATGCTCATTGACGGTAACATGGCCGGAGCGCTGAGAGCTGCGGATATGGCTGGCAACCCGCTTGTGATCAACGAAGATCTCGACGGCCCGATACGACAGCCTAACATCGACCCGCCGGCCGATGAGACCGTGCGGAACGGAATAGAAGGTCTTGTCGACTTCGACGTGGTAATCGGGATGGACCTTGGCGACCTTCCACTCCGCATACTCGAATGGTGTGGCGGGCAGCGGTTTGAGTTGGTTGCGTTCAACCTCGTCGAACAAAGCACGCCGGGATTTGCCGTAGCGGCGCATGGTGCGGTTATTGAGATCCTCGATCAAAGAGGTGATCCGAGTATTGAGATCGGCAAGGCTGAAGAAGCGGTCGTTTCGAAGCCTGGCCAGAACCCATCTCTCGACGATCAACACCGTCCCTTCGGCCGATGCTTTGTCCCGAGGACGTTTGGGCCGGGCTGGAACGACGGTTGTGTCGTAATGCTCGGCGAAGGCGGCAAACGTCGCATTCAATGTCGGCTCGAACCAGAGAGCTTTTGCTACGGCAGATTTGAGATTGTCGCAGATCGTTGTCTTCGTCACGCCGCCGAAGTAGCTGAAGGCCCGTTGGTTCGCCTCGATCCAATCCGGCAGCTTCTGACTGAGGCTCGCATAGGAAAAGGTCAATTGCGACGCGCTCAACACCGCGACGAAGATCTGGGCCGCGCGGATCTCGCCGGTCAGCGGATCAATCAACGGAATCGTATGGCCGGCATAATCGCATTCCATCGCAACACCAGCCACGTGCCGGCTGCGATAAGTGGGTTTGACGCGGCTTTCATATTCGGCAAAGCGGCAGCAGAACCACGTGTAGCCGTATCCGTCTGGATGGGTCTCACGATATTCCTGCCATAGCAAATTGAGCGTTACGCCTTTGCGCTTCAGTTCGCTGGCGATCTTCGGCCAATTCGGCTCATCGGTGTCGCGCGGAGGTCGTCCCATCCGGCGGAACAGCCGCTGCTCGAGAACGTAGTCTTCGTTCAGGCCAGGTGGCAGCGGCCACACTGCAAGTCCTGCTTCTCGAGCCCGCAGCAAGTACGTCGAGACCGACGTCTTGCTTATCTTCAGACGTTCCGCGACTGCCCGTATCGGCAGTTCTTGCTCAAACGTCAGCCGCAATATCGACCGGATGTCCTTCACGTCAGTATGTCTCGCTTGCTTCCGTCTGGGCATCGGGTCCTCGCTCAATACACGAGGGCAAAATGCCAGATCGGCGCTCACGAAAATCGATCTAAATCCGCCAACAATTTTGTCCGCGACTTAGTGAAATCGCTGTCCCGGACTTACTGAAATGCGTGTCCGCGACTTACTGAAATCCTTGTCCCGAACTTTGTGAAACCCGCAGAAGAGCACGCGCATCGTGTTGGTTGAAGCGCAATGGAACCGGAGGATTAGAGGTGCGTTTCGAGGTATGACCTGAGGACCGAATGCGCCAACAACCGCTCCCGAAGGAGCCGCGAGGATGAGTATCGAAGGGCATACGACAGCGCCAGGTGCGAACGTCCATGAGAACCATTACTGCGGCTATGAGGATGCATCTGGCATCCGTTGCACGGAATGGGGCTGTTATGGCTTCGAGGAGCGCACTGGCGCCATGCGCTGGTATTGCCGCAAACACCAGCCGTTAATCTATCGCGGACTGCCTCCACACGGCAGCGTGCAAGGCTTGAGCGGAAATTAGCCTCCGCTCGTTTACTGCTCTCGGCACGACCGGACGTGCGTGGCTTGATTAGCCAGCAGCTCTAATGGTCGCTCTGTTCGCCGGATATGAAGGCGCTGCTGGCGTCGCTGACGATGGCGACGTGAGAATATGCCGCCCGTGCCGCCGCAGCCCCGTCGGCGCGCAGGATCGAGGCGACGATCATCTCGTGTTCGCTGAAGGATTTTGAAAGGCGGCCCGGCAACCGGAACTGCGCTCGTCTGAAGGGTGCCAGACGAGCTCTCGTCTGTGTGACCAACTCGTATATGTGATCATTGTGCGCGCCGCGATAAAGCCGTGTATGAAACTCGACATTGTAGACGGCATAATCTTCATAAGCGCCCTGATGAACCAGGCGGGCGGAATTGCGGTGCCCGAGCTCCATTTCCCTGCGCTCGTCGACCGTCATTCTTTCTGCGGCCAGCCGGGCGCAGATGCCTTCCAGTTCCGCCATCGCCTCGAACATACCGTGTAGGTAAGCCCCGCTGACATTGGAGACGACGGCGCTCCGATTGGGCTCGCGCCCGACCAGCCCCATGGCTCCGAGCTCGCGAAGCGCTTCCCGGACCGGCGTTCGAGAAACCTCGAAGCGCGAGGCCAAGGAGATTTCGTCGAGCCTTTCTCCCGGGTGCATCTCGCCTGTCACAATCATGTCCGCGATAGAGCGAACAAGCTGCTCGACGGTCGTTCCCTGGCGAATGACTTCCTTGCGTCTGTTATGCTTCAATCCAAGAATCCATGCATCTCCATCTGCATACAGATGCGACGCGCTTCCACGGATGTCAAATCATGCGTGCATCACTCTGGTTTTATCTGCTTTTTTCCCTTCGTCTCTCCGTTTGATACGCATACCGCAGAGAGCTGCAGATGGAAGGAACGGCGAAATATTTTGCATGCCTATTTAATAATCTCATTGGCGTGAATCTGCATACACTTTTTGCACCTGTTCCTGATCTTCGCGGCGCAGTGCAATGATATCAATCGCTTAAAATCTGGCATGGGTATTGCATACACTTTCATGCAGCATTTTAACTGGCCACAGGCCGACAGGGGGCACTTCCAATGACCAAACTCCTTTCGATGAACCGCCGAAATTTCCTCCAAGCCTCGGCAGCGGGCGCTCTGCTGAGTGCGGCGCCTGGCTTCCTGTCTTCGCAAGCATCCGCTCAAGGCGCACTGACCGTCGGATTCATCTATGTCGGCCCCAAGGATGACTACGGCTACAACCAGGCGCATGCCGAAGGTGCGGCAGTTATCAAATCCATGCCTGGCGTTACGCTAGTGGAAGAGGAAAACGTTCCCGAAACCGTCGACGTTCAGAAGACGATGGAGTCGATGATCAACCTCGACGGCGCGGCGGTGCTGTTTCCGACCTCGTTCGGCTACTTCGACCCCCATATGCTGGCCATGGCGGCCAAATATCCGGAGGTCCAGTTTCGCCATTGCGGCGGGCTCTGGCAGGAATCCAAGAACCCGATGAATACCGGATCGTATTTCGGCTATATCGGCCAGGGCCAGTATCTCAACGGTGTCGCCGCCGGCTACGCAACGAAGAGCAAAAAAATCGGTTTTGTTGCCGCAAAGCCCATTCCGCAAGTGGTCCAGAACATCAATTCCTTCCTGCTGGGCGCGCGATCGGTCGATCCCTCGATAACGTGTCAGGTGATTTTCACCGGCGAATGGTCGCTGGCGGTCAAGGAAGCGGAAGCGACCAATGCTCTTGTCGACCAAGGCGCTGACGTCATCACGTGCCATGTCGACAGCCCGAAAGTGGTCGTCGAAACCGCAGCCGGGCGCAATGCCTTCGTATGTGGTTACCATGCCAATCAGAGCCCGCTTGCACCGGAAAAATATCTGACGGGCGCCGAATGGGCGTGGGGGAACGTCTATACAAGCTTCATCAAACAGGCACAAGCAGGTGAAAAGCTTGGCAATTTCGTCCGTGGCGGGCTGAAGGACGGCTTTGTGAAGATGAGTCCCTTAGGCCCGGCGGTCTCCGATGAATCGAGGAAAAAGTTCGAAGCAACGCTTGCCGAAATCATGGCCGGCAAATTCAGCGTGTTCAAAGGACCGATGAAGGACAACAAGGGCAACGTTATCGTTACCGCCGGCAGGAGCTTCGCCGAGGACGCGATCGAGCTGGAAAGCATGGATTATCTCGTCGAAGGTGTCATGGGTTCGACGGCCTAGGGCTTGGGAGACGCGCCATGACGGTCGATGCGAACATTCCCGCAATCATTACGCCGGACAAATTTTCCATGCTCGACGCGGTTCGGGAATGGGCAGCAAGGCGTGCCGAACCGATCGTGATCAGCGTGGGCGCCGTCGTGATTGGCCTCGGGCTTTTCTGCCTCTTCATTCTGGCCGTCGGAAAATCGCCGGTCATGCTTTTCCAACTGATGTACACGGGCGGTTTTGGTAGCTGGTTCTCGCTGCAGAACAGCTTGAGCCGGGCCGCGCCCCTGCTCCTGACGGCACTATGCGTCGCGCTTCCGGCGAGACTCGGTCTTGTCATTATCGGTGGCGAAGGGGCCGTGGTGCTCGGCGGCGTCGCGGCTGCGGCTGCGGCACTTCCCATTGTCGGCATATTGCCGCCGCTCGTGGTTTTTGCGGCGATGGGGATCGCCGCGATGACTGCGGGCGGCGCCTGGATCGGCCTTGCCGGATTTCTTCGGCACAAACGCGGGGTCAACGAAACCATCTCCTCTCTGCTTCTCGCATATATTGCGATTGCGCTGATGAACCAGTTCGTCGAAGGGTTGCTGCGCGATCCGGCCAGTTTGAACAAGCCGTCCACAAGGCCCTTGCCACCGGACTATATGCTCGGAAACATCCCGGGGATGGACGTGCATTTGGGATTGGTAATCGGGATCGTCGCCTGCTTGTGCACCTGGATATTGATCGAGGCAACCAGTTACGGTTTCGCGGCACGGATCGCAGGCGGCAATGTCCGCGCCGCCCAGATCCAGGGCCTGCCTGTCGGGCGGCTGATCGTCGGCTTTACGGCAATCGCCGGAGCATTCGCGGGTCTAGCAGGGATGATCGAAGTGGCGGCAGTCCAGGGCAGCGCCAATGCCTCGCTTGCGGCGGGCTACGGCTATACCGGCATCCTCGTTGCCTTCCTCGCGCGGCACGATCCGCTGGCGATCATTCCCGTCGCAATCCTGCTGGGAGGCATCGATGCATCGGGCGGCTTGATCCAGCGTCGGATGGGACTTCCCGACGCCACGGTTCTGGTCATGCAGGGCACGCTCTTCGTCGTCATATTGTTCTGCGAGACATTTTACGGGCGTTTCAAGGTGTTTAACCCCGATCTCTGGAAAAGGACGGCATGATGGACGAGACAGGAGTAGGTCTTTGGGGCGTGCCGCTTGCCATACTTGCCGGCGCGGTTCGCGTCTCCACCCCTTTCATCTTCGTCAGCCTCGGCGAAACTATCACCGAGCGCTCCGGACGCATCAATTTGGGCCTGGAAGGAACACTCGTCTTCGGAGCGATGACGGCCTACGCGGTGGCAGTGATCAGCGGCTCGCCCTGGCTCGGCGTTTTGGCCGCAATGTGCACGGGAGCGGTCTTCGGCCTCGTTCATGGATGGATTTGCAAGTGGCCCAAGGTCAACGATATCGCAATCGGCATTGCCCTGATGCAGTTCGGGCTAGGCTTGGCGTTTTTCCTCGGCAAGCCCTACATCCAGCCCGCTGCCCCGCGCCTACCTTCGATCCCATTTGGTGCCTGGTCGCAGGTTCCGCAGATTGAGGCGGCGCTCAACATCAACGTATTGTTTCTTATCGGAGCCGTTCTTGCGGCCGTCCTGTGGTGGGCATTTCGCAATACGCGGATCGGCATCGTCCTTCGCGTGGTCGGTGACAGCACGGACGCCGCACGTGCCATGGGCATCGACCCCGATCGAGTGCGGCTGCTTGCGACTGCCGTCGGCGGCTCGCTGGCTGCGATCGGCGGCGCGTACCTCTCGCTCTATTATCCCGGCTCTTGGAATGAAGGTATCTCTTCGGGTCAGGGGCTGATGGCCGTGGCACTGGTGATCTTCGCCCGCTGGAACCCCATCGGCTGCTTTCTGGCGGCTCTCCTTTTCGGCGGAGCGGGAGCCCTGGGACCGGCGTTGCAGTCGGTCGGCGTGTCGCAGGGATACTATCTCTTTTATGCCACCCCCTATGTGCTGACCCTCATCATATTGATCGCGACCTCCTCTCCGACACGCGCGCTTGCCGGAGCACCAGGCGCCCTGTCGCTCACCAAGTAGTAGGAAGGGAATATTCGATGAATGCTTTGGGTGGAATGGACGCGATGGTGGAGACAGAAGGCACATATGTCACGGCGGACCCATACCCCTGGCCCTATAACGGAGACTTGAGGCCGGACAATACCGCGCTCATCATCATCGACATGCAGACGGATTTCTGCGGTGAAGGCGGATATGTCGATCATATGGGCTACGATCTTTCCCTGGTCCGCGCGCCCATCGAACCGATCAGAAAGGTCCTCGCCGCCATGCGTGCGAAGGGATACCACATCATCCACACCCGCGAAGGCCATCGTCCGGACCTCGCCGATCTTCCGGCAAACAAGCGCTGGCGTTCGCGGCGCATCAATGCCGGCATCGGCGACCCCGGCCCCTGCGGCCGGATCCTCGTGCGCGGCGAGCCCGGCTGGGACATCATCGACGAGTTGAAGCCGATCGACGGCGAAACGATCATCGACAAGCCCGGCAAGGGCTCCTTCTGCGCCACCGATCTGGAGCTGATCCTCAATCAGAAGCGCATCGAGAACATTATCCTGACCGGGATCACCACCGACGTCTGCGTGCATACGACGATGCGCGAGGCGAACGATCGCGGCTTCGAATGCCTGCTTCTGCAGGATTGCTGCGGCGCTACCGACTACGGCAATCACCTCGCCGCGATCAAGATGGTGAAAATGCAGGGCGGGGTCTTCGGTTCCGTGTCCGATTCCAAGTCGCTGGTCGCCGCCCTTCCCTGATCACATTTCTGGAAATGCCGTCCTCATCAGCAAACAGGAAAGCAAGCCCGAATGAGCACTGTCCGCGATACACCGCTGCCCGAGGCAGGCAAAGCTGTTGGGATCGAGACGCATGGAATGACCATGCGCTTCGGAGGCTTCACCGCGCTCGACAATGTCTCCATGAAGATCCCTTCCGGCACGTTTCACGCGCTCCTAGGCGAAAACGGGGCCGGCAAATCCACGCTCGTCAAATGCATCATGGGTTTTTATCATCAAACGTCCGGGTCACTGTCGGTTGGTGGCAAAGAGGTTGCGGTCGCCTCGCCGAAGGATGCAGCGGCATATGGCCTCGGCATGGTCTATCAGCATTTCACACTGGTGCCGTCGCTCACGGGCGCGGAAAACCTGGTGATCAATCGCCCGAACGTCCCTGCTGTCATCAACTGGGCGAAAGAGCGTGCAGATCTCTTAAAATTCATGGAAAAGATGCCGTTCAAGATCCCTCTCGACCGCCCGGTCAGTCATCTGGCGGCGGGCGAGAAGCAGAAGCTGGAAATCGTCAAACAGCTCTATCTTGGGCGCGGATTCCTTATTCTCGACGAGCCGACATCGGTGCTGACGCCGGCAGAGGCCGATGAAATGCTGGGCCTTGTGCGTGGCATGACCGAGCGTGGCGAACTCAGCGTTTTGATGATTTCCCACAAATTCCACGAAGTGACGAAATTTGCTGACGCCATCTCTATTCTTAGGCGCGGCAAGCTCGTAGGAGGCGGGAACGTCGGGGAATTGAGCATCGCCGATATGGCCTCGTTGATGATCGGCGACGTCAAGCTCGCCTCGCTGGACATGCGCATCCCCGTCGCCGAAACCGCAAAGCCGGTGCTGAAAGTCGAGCAGGTAAGGGCCTCTGATCGCTCCGGCCTCAAGACCATCGAAATCGACAAGCTTGGCATCCGATCCGGCGAGATCGTCGGCATCGCCGGCATTTCGGGAAACGGTCAAAAGGAACTGACGGAGATATTGGCAGGACAGCGGCTGGTGAGCGCCGGCACCATAGAGGTGCACGGTGAAGCCTATGGCGCGACACGCGCCGAGACGCGCAGGAACAGAGTTCGCTTTATCCCGGAGGAGCCGCTGCAGAACGCCTGCGCACCGCGCATGACCGTCAGCGAAAACCTTGCCTTCCGCACCTTCGATCTCAGGGACGGCGGCAAGGACGCCATCTGGCTGAACAAGGGGCGGATGCGAAAGCAAGCCGTCGATCTGATCGCCGACTTCAAAGTCAAGACGGCGTCCTCCTCGTCGCCGATCGCAGCTCTGTCCGGCGGCAACGTGCAGCGCGCAGTCCTTGCCCGCGAACTCACCGGAAAGGTCGACCTTCTGATCGTCTCCAATCCGTGTTTCGGACTCGATTTTGCCGCGGTCTCAGAAATACGCGCACGCATCATCAAGGCACGGAACGCGGGGGCAGCGGTCCTGCTTATCTCGGAAGACCTCGACGAACTCCTGGAACTGTCGGATCGCATCATGGTCATTTCCGAGGGGCGTCTCGTCTACGAAACGCCCGCACGCGGCGCGAACATCGAGGTGATCGGAGCGCATATGGCGGGGCACCACTGATGGACCAGATCCGCGCGTTGCCGTTCGCATTCCCGCTGCAAAAAGGTCATCTGGCGCTCATCGTCATCGACATGCAGCGCGATTTTGCGGAGCCGGGCGGTTTTGGCGCGAGCCTCGGCAATGATGTGAGCCGGATCACCAGGATTATTCCGGACGTGAAGCGATTGATCGAAGGCTTCCGGCGCGCCGGGCTTCCTGTCATCCACACGATGGAATGCCACAAACCGGACCTTTCCGATCTTCCTGATGCGAAACGCAACCGCGGTAGCCCGAAACTTCGCATCGGTGACGAAGGGCCGATGGGACGGATTTTGATCACAGGCGAGCCGGGAACCGCGATCCTTCCTGAGCTTGCTCCTACTAAGGGCGAGGTCGTCATCGAAAAACCGGGAAAAGGCGCCTTCTATGCCACGGATCTCGGGAAAGTACTCAAGGAGAAGGACATCCGGCAGCTTGTGTTTGCCGGTGTGACGACGGAGGTCTGCGTTCAGACCACCATGCGAGAGGCGAATGACAGAGGCTACGAGTGCCTGCTAGCGGAGGAAGCCACCGAAAGCTATTTCCCGGAGTTCAAGGAGGCCGCGATCGCCATGATCCGTGCACAAGGCGCGATCGTCGGCTGGACTGCGCACGTTGATGACATATTGGAGGCGATCGGTGCCTGAGACAACACGCGAGCTGTTAACCTCCAGCGGGTGGAAGAATTTGCCCTTCAACACCTTTCGCGACGGGGTGACGATTCACTGGATCAAGCCTTTCGACGGTGACTCGCCAGGTGTTGCCGTCTTGAAATACGCAGCAGGCGCCTCCGTTCCGCGCCACCGTCACGAGGGACTGGAAACCATCCTGGTGCTTGAAGGAACCCAGTCGGATGAAGCAGGCGATTACGCTAAGGGCACCTACATCGTGAATGCAGCGGGCACCGAACATTCTGTCTGGAGCGAGACGGGGTGTGTTGTTCTGATCCAGTGGGATCGGCCCGTAACAATACTGGGAGGCTAAAGATGAGAGATTTTCCTCCCCTGGACATCGCGTCGCTTCACGGGTTTTACGCTGCGGGTGGCAGTCCGATGGAGATCGTAGAGCAGGTTTTTGCTCGACATGCCGAAGTCAACGATCCCGGCATCTTCCTGCACCTCGCCAGCAGATCGGCGCTCCTGCAGGAAGCGGCGGATCTCGGCGAGTTCGATCCGGTCGCCAAACCGCTCTGGGGAATTCCTTTCGCGGTGAAGGATAATATCGACGTCGGCGGAATGCCGACGACGGCAGCCTGCCCCGCTTATTCATATTTGCCGGAGAGCGATGCGACGGTCGTCCGGCTGCTCAGAAACGCAGGCGCCCTGGTCGTCGGGAAAACAAATCTCGACCAGTTCGCCACAGGCCTCGTCGGCGTGCGGACACCCTATGCCATACCAAGGAATGCGTTTGATCCCAAGCTTGTGCCTGGAGGATCGAGCTCCGGGTCGGCGGTCGCCACAGCTCAGGGCATCGTCAGCTTCGCGCTTGGCACCGACACGGCCGGATCGGGGCGTATCCCCGCCGGTCTTAACAATATCGTCGGATTGAAGCCCAGCCTGGGCGCGATATCCACAACTGGCGTGATCCCAGCCTGTCGGACGCTCGATTGCGTATCTATCTTCGCCTTGACGGTTGATGACGCATGGAAAGTGTTTCGAGTTGCTGCGCGCGAAGACGCGGCCGATCCCTATTCGAAACCGATCCGGGCAGCCGAGCTGACTAAACTCCCGAAACTGGTCGTCGGGATTCCCCAGCGGAAGGATCGCCAGTTCTTTGGCGACACGGCGATGGAGGCGTCCTATTCAAAAGCGCTCGATACGCTGCGAAGTCTCGGTCACGATCTCGTGGAAATCCCCTTTGAGGATTTCGACCGTGTTGCCAAGCTGCTTTACGAGGGGGCCTGGGTCGCTGAGCGTTATGCCGCGATCAGGGATTTCTTCGACAGAAATGAGGCGTCGCTGCACCCTGTCACGCGCAAGATTTACGGCGATGCCAAGCGCTTGTCGGCGGCCGACGCCTTCGGCGGCTTTTATGCGGTGCAGACACTGAAAAAGCAAATCGCACCGATCGTCGCGTCGGTCGACGTGATTTGCGTGCCGACCGCGCCGAGGCATTATACGACCGCCGAACTCGACGCCGAGCCCGTTCGTGAAAATTCCCGGCTCGGTACCTATACGAATTTCGTGAATCTGCTCGACATGTGCGGCATCGCCGTTCCGACAGGGACCCGAACGGATGGACTTCCGGCGAGCGTCACGCTGCTCGCCCCTTCCGGCCGGGATCATGTGACAACCTCGCTGGCTCGCGATCTTCACATCGCAAGCGAAGCAACGCTCGGCGCTACCGGACGACCGCTGCCTCCACAGGGTGCTGATGAAACCGCAAAGGTCGAAGGCATTGAGTTGGTGGTCGTTGGGGCGCATCTGAGCGGAATGCCGTTGAACAGCGAACTGCGGGCGCTTGGTGCCCGCTTTCTAAGAGAAGTCCGCACATCGCCAGACTACAAGCTATTCGCTCTGATAGGTCAAACGCCTGCCAAACCCGGTCTCATCCGCGTCGAACCGGGCGAAGGGTCAAAGATTTCCGTTGAGATTTGGAACTTGGTGCCTGCCGCATTCGGCGCGTTTGTGGCGCAGATCCCCTCGCCCCTGACGATCGGTACGATTGCGCTGGAGGACGGTTTGGCGGCCAAGGGCTTCCTGGTCGAACCAGCGGCGCTCAAGGAGGCCGAGAACATTTCGAACTATGGCGGGTGGCGCGCCTATATTCAAAGCCAGGCAGCGGGCATATTGCAGGATCCATCAGCGCCGAAATCCGCAGCGAGCACAATCGTCTCAAGCTCATGATAGATGCGTTTGGCGGGTGTTCTTCAGCGGTCGGGTGGCTGAATTGAAGACGTTACGACCATGTCCGGTTTCTGCGCCTGTAGTCGAACCGAGCCAAATTCGATCTTTGCAAGGATTAGCGGAGGATCAGGTTCGGTCGGGCGCAACAGGCCCCCTTGCGGCCAGACGCGCTTCAGCTCTTCCCTCGACATCGCTGCGACGTTCACGTCGATGTCGGTAAGCGTGCCCGGCACACGATAGGGACAACGCCGCTTTGAACAATTGCTGGCGGAAGAAAACTGCCAGAGAAAGTAGTTCTGCCAGTTTCCAAGCGGAAAGACCTTGCGGATGTCCGGCTTGTATCGCGCATACCACAGCGGAAGCCTCGCCAACACACTGTAGTCCCGGCGATATGCGGCAATATAACGTGCAGTGTCATGGTTGGTATAAAGGATCGGATAGCGTCCGGTTCTCGCCCTGATATGGCCGACAAATATCTGCGCATCCTCGAGCGACATGAACTGGTTGGCATCGATCCCCTCGATGTCGAGGATCATCAGATCGTTCGCATCAGGCGTCGCGTAGTCGAGAAAGTGATTGGCCTGGTCGATGGGGTTGCCCGGACGAGCGACATGGTAGGCGCCCCACAGCAGGCCGTTTTGGCGGGCAATCATCCGGCGGCTCGTATAGAGTTCGCGGCTTACCGCGTATTTCCGCCACATGGTCTTGCAATGCGCAAAGGTGTCCCCACGGTGCTCTCCGTCGCAGCTGAAGCTCTCGGGCAAGCCATCGGATGCCTTGGAGATAAAGGCCGCGATGCGCTCGTCCTTGAGCAGCGCCTGCCAATCGATCGCATTCATTTCGTAGGCGTCGACAACCAGCGCATTGTTCGAGCTTTTCCACGGTGACACGTCTGCCGCACGCAGGGCTGCTGCATCCATGATGAAAGCAAGCAGACTAAGGCAGGAGAGAATCGATGTTCGGAGCCCCTTCATCGATCCAAAGTAGAATATCCTAAGTTTATAATATATTAAGAATAAAATCTTCTTAGTGCCCCGCATTGGGCTGCTGGTTGAGCGCCACCTCCGTGGCGCTCAGGAGCACGACGTATTCCTGCCGCGTTCGTGAAAACATTTCAGTTTTCACCTCACGCTTCAGTCTCCGTCGTTCAAATGTGCCAGTCCGTTGTCGCAGACTGGGCGCTGGCAGTGGCAGGAGCGTCATCGAGCGAATAGGCATGGATGTAGTCTATCTTCATCTCAGCGCCGTCGCTAAAGCTGGCTCCCGGAGTTCCGGCGGTACCGCCCACGGCCAGGTTGACCAGCATGTACATCGGGTCGTGCATGTCGGCCGGCGTATCGGCATGCGCAACGGCGACGTCATCGAAATACCAGACGATCTGATCTTCGTCCCACAAGACGCCATAGGTGTGAAAACCGTCGGTGCTCGGGACCTTGACCGGCGTCAACTCCGATGTGCGCGAGCCGGTTTCGTTGCTGTGGACCGTCACGTTGACGGTGTTCGGGTCCTGCCCCCGCATCTCGACGACATCGAGTTCGGGTGGCCACGATCCGTCCGCAGGAAGGAGCCAGAAGGCCGGCCAGGCGCCCTGTTCGGCCGGCATGTCGGCGCGAACTTCGAAGTAACCGTAGGTCTGGGCGAAAGAGGAATGCGTGTTCAGGAGCCCCGACGTATAATCGTAACCATCTATCTGCGATTGGATCGCTGCAGAGGCCGGCGCCGCCTTAATTGTCAGCACCCCGTTGTTGACAGAGAAGGGATTGACGGCCGAGGTCGCAGAATAGGACGGGTTGATATACCACTGGAGCTCCCCATTGGCGGAGAGAGTGCTGCCCTTCTCCGGCGCCCACCAGAATTTGGCATCCCAAACGCCCTGGTCGCCATTGCGCAGCGACAGGCTGTTGAATTCGTCCGCAAATGTGGGTGTGAGTGCGGACCGGTCGAGCGTCAGCTGGAATTGATCGGCATCAAGGTCGGCAACCGTCTTGTTCGCAAAGACCAGGCTTTCTCCGCCGCCAAGATCAAGCCGGAGGTTGGAACCCTCCTGCGTCAAGTGGCTCACGACCTGATCGAAGGTCGAAAGTCCGTAGCCGTTCAATCGGACAGTATCGTCGGTGCTGAAATCGACGATAAGGTCGCTGCCATTGCCGCGCGTGAGGATGAAGGTATCAGCACCGCCGGCGCCAATGAGGACGTCATTTCCCCCACGACCATCTATCGTCTGGCTGCCGGACCCGCCGGTGATGATATTATCCACAGCATTGCCAAAGGCGTAGCGGCCACTGCCGGTCACGGTCAGATTTTCGAAGTTCGCAGGGAGCGTATAGCTCATCCAGGTGCTGATCGTATCGACCCCGGCGTTCGGGGCCTCGACGGCGCGATTGATGCTGGAATAGAGATAGTAGATATCGTCGCCCGTTCCACCCTGCATGGTAACGTTTACGGAGCTGTCGCCCCAGATCGAATCATTGCCGCTCGTGCCGTTCAGCACGGAGCCTGAACCTTTGGCCGAGAACCAGGCGCTCGATGCACCGCTATAAAAGAGTGATTTACCAACGGCGTTCGTAACCGAGCTTGCCATATATAATTCTCCTTCGTTTTCTGCCTTGTGATCAATAGACGACGATTTAGGCGGTTTTGACACCTGTCGATTTGGTTTTGAGCGTCAGCCTCCACGGAAAGCCTGCAACAGACCTAATGGAAACATGGCCGCGCGCTCGCTGCTGTGCCATCATCTGGCGTTCGGATCATGTTGATCCATTGTGAGACGGCGAATATTCGCGCGCCCAATCACTCAATCCTCCTTGAAAGCACGAGCCACCTGATCGGTCAGCGGCTTCGTCAGATAGGCGAGAGCGGTTCGTGCGCCCGTTTGCACGAAAGCTTCCACCGGCATGCCGGGGACCGGAATCAGATCGCCCAATCGTTTCCATTCGTTCTCAGGAACAGAAATCCGGACTGTATAGTATGCCGTGCCCGTCTGCCGATCCGTCGTCAGGTCAGCAGCCACCTGCTGCACAACGCCATTGATCTCGGGCGTGTTTCTTTGGTTGAAGGCGGAAAGCCGCAGCGTGACTTGCTGGCCGACGGAAACCTGATCGATGTCCTGGGGCAAAACACGGACTTCCGGTATCAGCCTGTCGCGGGCGGGAACGATCTGCAGGATCGGCTCGCCAGGCGGAACAACGGCGCCGGCGGCATGGACCGTAAGCTGATGCACGATGCCCGCCTGAGGCGCCCGGATGTCGACACGCTGCAGCTCGTCTTTCGCGGCAACCAATCGCTCGGAGAATTCACCGATGTCGCTCTGCGTCTTGCGCAGTTCGTCCGATACCTCACTGCGATGATCGTCGTCGACCTGAATGATCTGCAACTCCGTCTCGGTCACCTTGCCGTTCGTTTCGGCAAGGCTTGCGACGAGACTGCCGAGTTCACCCGTCAAGCGCGCCGATTCACGTTCAAGCGCATAGAGGCGGTTGACTGGGACGATACCTTGGTCGAACAGACGCCTGACGCTCGCAAGCTCTTTGTCGATGAGTGCCATCTCCGCCTTCTTGCCGGCCTGCTGTGCGAGAAGTCCCTCCATTTGCTGCCGCAATTGCTGGATGCGCTCGTGCAATTGAGCCTTCCTGCTGGCGCGCGATGTCCGCCGATCTTCGAACAATCGCCGTTCGCCATTGATGATGCCGCCCTCCTCGGCATCGATACCCTGCTCCAGCAGGCTAGCGGGAAAGGTGATCTCCTCAACGCCATCCCGTTCGGCACCCAGCCTGGCGGCTGCGGCGGACAGTTCGTTCAAACGCCGGGAAATGATCGCCCTGTTTGCCCGCAATTGCGTGTCGTCCAGATGCACCAGGATCTGCCCAGCCTCCACAAGCCCGCCGTTTTTGACGAAGATTTTCCCGACAGTGCCTCCCTTTTGATGCTGAACGGGTTTGACATAGCTGTCGACGACGAGCGTGCCACTCGCAATCACCGCGCCGGAAAGATAGGTCGTGGCTCCGAGGCCGCCGACCACGCCAACCAGAAGCAGGACCAGCGCGAGTGCGATCGTCGTAAGGCGGCTGATCGCGGCTTCGGATATCGGAGCTGGCTTGCCGGTCAACTGTCACCTCCCGCGATGACGGTCAGCGTGTTGCTGCGCTGAGTCGTCGAAACTGTTGCCTTTTTCAGAACCTCGTCTTTCGGCCCGAAGGCCTGGAGCTGGCCGTTTGCGAGAACGAGAACGAGATTGGCGGCGGCCAAAGCACTCGGCCGGTGAGCAATGACAATGGCAATGCCCTTGCGCGCCCGGATGTCGGCGATCGCCTGGGCAAGCGCTGCCTCGCCGTCGCTGTCGAGGTTCGAATTCGGCTCATCGAGAACGACGAGGAAAGGATCGCCGTAAAGCGCGCGCGCCAGGCCGATGCGCTGGCGCTGTCCGGCAGAGAGCATCGAACCGTTTTCGCCGATCTGTGTATCGAAGCCGTCGGGGAACTGCACGATCATCTCGTAGACGCCCGCAGCCTTTGCCGCGGCGATGATCTTCTCGGATGGGGCATTTCTGTCAAAACGGGCGACATTCTCGGCGATGGAGCCGTCGAAAAGCGACACCTCCTGCGGTAGATAGCCGATCGACCGACCGAGCGATGACGGGTCCCACTGATCAAGCGATGCCTTATCGAGACGTACCGCGCCGCCCATAGGTCTCCAGAGGCCGACAAGTCCGCGGGCAAGCGACGACTTCCCCGATGCGCTCGGTCCGATGATGCCGACGGCATCCCCGGCCTCCGCCTTGAACGAGATTCCCCGCAGGACCATCGTGCGGGTACCGGGGACTGCAAGGTGAAGCGCTTCCACGGCAAGACTTGCGGTGGGTGCTGGCAGGTCGACGTGCCGTTTGTCGGCTGGCAGCAGATCCAGATGCTTCGTCAGCCTGCTCCAGCTTTGCCGGGCGGCGACAAAGCCTTTCCATTGTCCGATTGCAAGCTCAACTGGCGCCAGTGCCCTGCTGACGAGGATGGAGCTTGCAATCATGATGCCGGGCGTCGCCTCTTGCCTGACGACGAGGACAGCGCCAACCGCCAGAACGCCGGATTGCAGCATCATCCGAAGGACTTTCGAGATCGCTGTCAGACTGGTGGTGAGCGTTGTCGCCGAGATATGATTCGCAAGATACCGGTTGTTGACCTCCGTCCATTTGGCGGCCAGCAGCGAGCCGAATCCCATGGCCAGCACGGCCTCGGAGTTCCGCCGTGTCGCTTCGGCAAGGTTCAGCCGCCGCGCCGCCAGCTCCGCGGCAATCTTTGCGGGCCTGCGGGATTTGTATTCGGCAAGCGCCGCGAGGCCTATCAAAAGAATTGCCCCCCCAAGTGCCGTGACGCCGATCCAGAAGTGAAAGAGAAAGCACAGGCCGATGTAGAAAAGCATCCATGGCATGTCGAACAATGCCGTAGGCCCGGGACCTGAGAGGAAGCCTCGCACGGTGTCGAGATCGCGGATCGACTGCAGGCCGTCGCCCGGCATTCGCATCCGCGAGGGCAACAGGATGAGGGAGCTAAAGATATCGCCTCCCAGACGTTCGTCGACGGCGGCTCCGGCGCGCATCAAAAGCATCGACCGGATAAAATCGAGCAATCCCTGGAAGATGAAGAGGGTCGCCGCAATGATCGCAAGCCCGGCAAGCGTCGGCAGGCTTCGGCCCGGGATCACCCGATCATAGACTTGCAGCATGAAGAAAGAGCCGGTGAGCGCCAGTATGTTGACGATGCAGCTTGTCGCTCCGACACCGAGGAAAGCGCGCTTGAGGGAAAAAAGCGCCGCCACAAGGAAAGCCTGTGGTGGGCTGGATTTTTCATTCGCCATGCAGCGCTCCGCGGTTACATCATCGACGAAGCGGAAGCCGTCTTCGTACGGATATTCAATATTGCGTTCTTCAGCTTGAGGCCATTGTTAGCATCCCATGTGGCCGACGTGACCCCCTTAAAAAATTTCTTTCGGTCTAAATTAAGGACCGCTTTATGTCGGACGCAGGTGAAGGCCCGCTGTGCAGCAACGAGATCGATTGCACACACGCGGCTCGCCTTGCGGATGAAGTTCTCGCCCACTATCTCGATGTCGGTGTAAGGCTGAAGCCAGCCACGCGACCTGCGGTGCCCTAGCCTGGAGCGTTTGTCAGCGGTGTAGGTTGCGGGGCACAATCTGGCCTCGCCGGTAACCTTTCATTAACCTTGTCGGCCTATCGATGGCTGGCTGCTTTTCGGCGATAACAAAGCAGCATGCGGCGTCCTGAGTCTCATAGATTCGTGCCTGCCGCTCTTGGACTGGACATCTTCTCCAAGGAGGTTGCAATGCAACTGATCGCTCTACCAGATACGTTCAGCCTGATCGGCAATGATGCGATTATCGTCATGAAGGCCGACGATACGCATCAAGCCGTATGTGTCACGAAAGACGCGCTCGCAAATGTTCAGGCCGCGCCTGACGCGCGGTGGCTGCCGCAGGATCTCAGCGTGCTCGAACACATCGCGAGCCGGAAATTCGATCATGGCGAGATCGCCTTCGATGGCCGAATCTGGATCACGGCGAAGGATATCCAAAACTGGCATAAGATGACGCGGCATTAGCGTCCAGAGTACTCCACCCGCCGCCTCGATAAGAATACCCGACCCGAAGGTGCCGAAAAGGCAGTTTGTCGCATTTCCGTAATGTGGCAGCCCTAAGTTTAGAATGGCTCCAAAACTAGGGGCCAATTCTCAACTTTGGAGGCATCCCATGAACGAACATCTTTCTCAAAAGATATTCCCCACGACGCAACTTGAAGACGCGGATGGCGAAGGCCACAATTCAAGTCTCAATCCGACGATGGGCGAGATCATCAGCAAACGTTTTTCGCGCCGTAATTTCCTCCAGGGTTCGCTTGCCGTTGCCGCCATTACCGCGACCGTCAGCCCGGTCGCCTTGATGACGGCGGAAAAGGCGCGTGCGAACGGCGCTTCGGCCTTCTCCTTCCCGGAAGTCGAGGCAGGCGTCGATGCCAACCATCACGTCGCCGAAGGTTACAACGCCGACGTTCTCCTGCGTTGGGGCGACGCGCTGTTCCCAGACTCGCCGGCCTTCGATCCGGCCAAGCAGACCGCAGAAGCCCAGCGCCGCCAATTCGGCTACAATAACGACTATGTCGGTTTCATCCCGCTCGAAGGCTCTTCGACACACGGGCTGCTCGTCGTAAACCACGAATATACCAACCCGCACCTGATGTTCCCCGGCATCGTCAAGATCGTCGATGGGAAGATCTCCCAGGACAAGCTCAGCAAGGAACAGGTCGACGTCGAAATGGCCGCGCATGGCGGTACGATCGTCGAGATCCGCAAGGTCGACGGAAAGTGGCAGGTCGTTCCGGAAGGCAGCCACAACCGCCGCATCACAGCCACCACGGAAATGCAGCTTACCGGCCCGGTCGCCGGTCATGATCGCGTCAAGACTTCAGCGGATACGACGGGCACACGTGTCATCGGCACGCTCAACAACTGTGCCGGCGGCGTGACCCCTTGGGGCACTTACATCATGGCGGAAGAGAATTTCCACGGCTATTTCTCCGGCGAACTGCCGGAAGGCCATAAGGAAGCTGCCAATTACAAGCGCTATGGCGTGCCGGAGGGGAGCTACGAGTGGGGCAATTACTACGACCGCTTCGACCTCTCCAAGGAACCGAACGAGCCGAACCGTTTCGGATGGATCGTCGAAGTCGACGTCATGGATCCGACTGCAACTCCGAAGAAGCGCACTGCTCTTGGCCGTACCAAGCATGAGGGTGCCGCATCGATCGTCAGCAAGGATGGTCGCGTGGTTTTCTATCTCGGCGACGACGAACGCTTCGACTACGTCTACAAGTTCGTGACTTCGGGAACGCTCAATGCGACCGATCGTGCTGCCAATCTTGATCTCCTCGATGAGGGCACGCTTTATGTGGCCAAATTCGCAGAAGACGGGACCTTCCAGTGGCTGCCGCTCGTCTTCGGCCAGGGGCCGCTGACGGCCGAAAACGGCTTTGCCAGCCAGGCTGACGTTCTCATCGAAACGCGCCGCGCCGCCGACATGCTCGGTGCGACGAAAATGGATCGGCCGGAAGACATCGAGCCGAATGCCGTTAACGGCAAGGTCTATGTCATGCTGACCAACAACAGCAAGCGCAAGGCCGATCAGGTGGATGCCGCCAACCCACGCGCCGAAAATGCCTTCGGCCACATCATCGAGATCACGGAAGAAGGTGGCGATTTCGCTGCGACTTCAGGCAAATGGGAAGTGCTCTTGAAGTGCGGCGATCCTACGGTTGCCGAAGTCGGCGCGACTTTCTCGACCGAAACCTCGAAGAACGGCTGGTTCGGCATGCCGGATAACTGTGCAGTCGATTCGGCCGGCCGTCTTTGGGTCTCAACGGACGGCAACAACAACAAGGCCACCGGCCGCACTGACGGCCTGTGGGCAGTCGACACTGAGGGTGACGCCCGCGCCACCTCGCGCCTCTTCTTCCGCGTCCCGGTCGGCGCCGAGCTCTGTGGCCCGCTCTTCGCCCCGGATGACGAAACGGCTTTCGTCGCTGTGCAGCATCCCGGCGATGGCGGTGATGACTGGGCTGGCCACGGGCGTCCGTCTTATTACGAGGATCTTTCCACCCGTTGGCCGGATTTCAAGGACGACATGCCCGTGCGCCCGTCCGTACTTGCCATCACCAAGATCGGCGGCGGCAAGATCGGCGTCTGAGACGGCGCTTTTGACAGAGCTTTTGGTAGCCGGGACGAGCACGTCGTCTCGGCTACCTTTATTCGCACGAACACCATCCCGTCTGGATGTGCGCCCTCTCCGCGTCACAAAAGCTTCATGCGCCTCTGCGAAAGCTTCGAGGCAAACGAAATCCGCCATCCGATTCATAAGAATTCTCTTCATGACATCCTCCTCAGTTTCCACCCGCTTGTCACCGGCGGCCTCGCCACGCCTTGAGCTCCTCGCGAAAACCGCGCTGAAAGCAGGAGAAACCGCCCGCAAGTCGCTAAAGCGGCGGCTGGTGAGCGAGATCGTATCGAAGGCACCGCGTGACTATCAGACGGAAATTGATGTGGCCGTCGAACGGATCATCGTCGATGAAGTGACGAAAGCCTTTCCTACCTACGCGATCAGGGGGGAGGAAGCCGTCGGCAATCGTGATGCCGACGCAGGCATACCGACCATCTACATCGACCCAATCGACGGCACGACCAACTTCGCCTGGGGAATTCCGCATTTCGGCATGACGATCTCGATCGCCGAGGGCGGCCGCATCGTGGCTGGCATCGTCTATGATGCGATGCAGGATGAATTGTTCAGTGCCGAGGCCGGTGGCGGCGCTTATCTGAACGGCGAACCGATCCGCTGCATCGAGAACGCGGAAATCGAAAATGTCCTCATCGGCGCCGGACTGCCCGTTCCGGGACAAGTGAAAGCCGTCACCGAGGATATTTATTTCAACGCGCTCAAGCGGCTGATGGCCAATACGGCAGGTGTACGCCGGCTCGGCTCGGCAGCACTTTCGATTGCCTATGTGGCATGCGGACGGCTGGACGGCTTCTTCGAAGACGGCCTGTCGCTGCATGATTATGGCGCGTCGGCCCTTCTGGTCGAAGAGGCAGGCGGACAGGTTTCGGCCTTTTCCGGCGGGCCGGTCACGGCAAACGGCGATATCCTCGCCGCAAACAGGGCGATCCATCCGTGGCTTGCCCAGGGCTTCAACTGATCTCGACTTACAGGTGCTTGAGCAGAAGCGCTTCCAGCCCGACCGGATCGTCGGTGGTGATCTGATCCGCTTTCAGCGCAAGGAGCCGTAGAATCTTTGGCAAAGCCTCGGGGACGGCTGCCGTGATGGTATAGGTATCGACGCGGCGGCCGATGCGGTGGAAGGCGCCAATGAGATCATAACCTGCAGCGTCGGCGAAGAGCACCAGCTCGTGGTCCAGATAGATCATTTTCGCGCGCGGCGATGCCGCCAGCGCCGTTTCCACGAAACCCCCGAAATCGCGACTTTCCATCAAGCGCTCAATGGCTCCGTCGTAACAGGGATCATAGCCAACAAGCATGTCGGGAACCGCACGGGAAAGCCGTTCGACGGCTCTAGCGTCACCGCCCGACAAGATGACCGACCGTGCCACCGACGACATCGCCGAGGTAAAGGCGGTGATATCCACATCGCGGATGCTAGCCGACTCCTCCTTGAGATCCAGCTGCAGAACGGCGTTCTCATGGCATCCGCCCGCGAGAAGAAGCTGTCCGAGATCGCCGATCAGCATCACCGGGTGATCCGTCGGCAGACCGGCCTGATCGCGCAACTGCAAGCCGCGCAGATACTCCTCCGATGCATCGAGGACACGGCCCGTGCCCGTCGTTGCGCGATCGAGCGTTTCATCGTGAAGAACCGCGAAACCTTCACCGCGAAAACGAACCAGATCGATCTCGACGCTGGCGCCGAGCAGCATGCCTTCTGCGATCCGCCGGCGCGTGAATGAGATATCACCGGCAAAGCGATGGCCGCGATGCCATTTCAGCCAGGTCCGGTGCCCGTCCCTCTCGATGGCGATGCCCCTGCGGTCAGACATGGCCGAACACCCGATTGGTTTGCAGCTCGCCGGAAGCTGCCGATTGATGGATGAGCTTGTTGTCGCGAAAAGCGAAATAGGCGGTGGCTGTCGGTTCGACAAGGGAACCCCTTGTCCAATCGACATCCGGTGGCGTCATTGCCTTCAGCCGCGCTCCATCCGCAAGGTCGATGTCGACGATCCTGTGCGTGCCGAAATCGATGCTGCGATGGACAATGGCAGTGTTTGGCTTTTTGGAGGGACTGAGCAAGAGCGCTTCCGGACGGAAGGCAAGCACGGCGTCGCCGTCCTCGACAGGGACGGCAAGCGGGAAGTCTGGATGCTCGCTGATCCCGTTGCGGATGTTTGCGCGAACAAAATTCATGGAGCCGATGAAACCTGCCACGAATTCGGTTTTCGGTTCGCGGTAGATTACGTCCGGTGGCGCGATCTGGTCCGTGCCGCCGTCGCGCATGACGACGATCCGGTCGGCAAGGGCGAGCGCCTCGTCCTGCCCATGCGTGACAAAAAGCGTCGTGATACCGAGGCGCTGCTGGATGTCGCGCACCTCCTCCCGCAGGCGCTCGCGCAAATGCTGGTCGAGACTGGCAAAGGGCTCGTCGAGCAGCAGGATCTTCGGCTCGAGTACGAGGGAGCGCGCCAGCGCCACACGCTGTTGCTGCCCGCCCGAAAGCTGCGTCGTCATCCGGTTTCCATAGTTCGAAAGGCCGACAAGCGCGAGCGCGTTTTCGACGCGCTCCTTGATCTCGGATTTCGGCATCCTGCGAATCTTCAACCCGAAGGCGATGTTGTTGAAGACGTCCATATGCGTCCAGAGGGCATGGCTTTGAAACACCATGCCGGTCGGGCGTTTTTCCGGCGGAAGCGCCGTGATATCCTTGGCGTCGACAAGAATAGAACCCGCGCTTGGTCGCTCGAAGCCGCCGATCATGCGAAGGAGCGTCGACTTGCCGGAACCGGATGGTCCAAGCAGGCAGACGAGCTCGCCATCATCGACGTCGAGCGAGAAATCGCGCACCGCGAATGAAGCGCCGAAGGTCTTCGAAACCCCCTTGATCGTCAAGCGTGCCATCTCAAGCCTTTCTTCGGGTCGTACCCGATCTGCGCGTCACGCGCCGAAACCGCGGGCAAAGGCGCCTGTTCCGACGACGCGGCGGGCAAACATCAGCGCGATGAAGGATGGCACCCACAACATGACCGAAAGGACCGCGCCATACTGCACGACGATCTGGTTGTTAATGAAAGTGATCATCAGCACTGGCATCGTGCGGATCTCCGGCGCGCCGATCAGCCACGCGCCCTCCGTTTCGTAGAAGGTACCGACGAAGGTGAGCAAAAGCGCGGCCACGATTGTCGGTGCGGCCTGCGGAAGGGTGATCGACCAGAATACCCGCAGCGGGGCTGCCCCTGCATCCTGCGCCGCTTCCTCCATGCGCCGGTCGACATTCTGAAATGCCGCGACGGGGATCCAGATCATCAGCATCAGCGTACCGACGAGCTGGATCAGGACGACGCCCCAGAAGGTGCTGATCAGGCCGAGCTGCAGAAAAATTCCGGCGATCGCGACAAGCAGTCCGAACTTCGGAAAGGCGTGCGACGCGAGAAAGGATAGAAAAAGGATGTTTTTGCCGGGAAAGGTCAGGCGCGCAAAGGCGTAAGCCGCGGGAAGGCAGATCACGGCCGACAGCAGCGTCACCGTCGCCGTCAGCCGCAGGCTAAGAAAAAGCGATTCCCAGACGTCGCTGCGCGATAGCGTCTGCGACCAGAAGCGCAGCCCGAACTGCTGCGGGATAACGGAGGGATAACGCCAGACTTCCGTGAAGGCCCAGGTGCCGACGACGATCAGCGGAAGCGCGATGAACAGCGTCAGCAGCGCCGCAAACAAGATGCCTGTCCAATCGATCCTTGCCGCACCAAGGCTCATCGGACGGCCTCCCGGTTTTTTGCGATCGAGCGAACATAGAAGATCCCGAAGATCAGGCAGAAACCGAAGGTGATGACGGCTTGTGTCAGCGCATTCAGCGGATCATTGAGGTCGGAGAAGGTGCGCTGCATGAAGGGACCCATCATCTCCGGCGAAGCAGGGCCAAGCACATAGGGTAGCGTGAAGGACGAAAAGATGCCAAGCACCGCGAACGAGGCCGTCACGAGAAACGAATTGCCCATGCGCGGCATGATGATCGAAACGAAGACCCGCAGCGGCGAGGCGCCGACATCTCGAGCGGCTTCAATCGAGCTTTTTGCAATGTTGCCCAATCCGGCCGTCAGCATCAGTACCGTCAGGGGAAGATTGTCCCAGACGAGACCGATCACCGGCCCCCAGGGCGTGAGATAGGGAGAAGGCAGCTTCGGAAGCCCGACAGCGTTGAGCAGAATGTCGACAGTGCCGTTCGGACCTATGGTGCGGATGAGCGCGTAAGAAAGGATGATCGACGGGACGAACATCGGAAAGATCGCGAGACCTTGGACATAGGCTGGTAAGCGTCCTTGCGAAAAGCGCAGATAGAGGGCGATCGGCAAGCCTGTGACGAGAAGCAGCAAGCCGCAAACCACCGTCGTCCAGAGCGTGAGCCAGAGATTGGTCAGGCTATAGGCATCGCTGAAGAAAAAGCGGTAGGAGGCGAGCGAAAATGCCGTAGCACCATCCGGTTGGCGTACGAAGATCGTGCCGATGACTGCGGCGATGATCGGATAGACGATCAGCCAGCCGAGCAGAAGAACCGGCAGGGCGACCAGAAGAAGCCCCGCCGAAGCATTCATGCTGACTGGCGCGCGCCAGCGCGTCAGCGATGGTAGCGCAAGATCCCTGCGCATCAGGTGCGGCTGATGCCTGGTGCGACATTGCGGTACCAGCCGTCGTTGATCGCTGGCTCCCAATCGCCGCTCGGGAAGGTCGGGATCGATGCCGGGACGACGTCGGCATATTTCTGGCGGAGATCATCCGAGATGTGATCCCAGGAGATGCCGGGGAAGCCGCCGATCTCGGTAATGATCGCTTCCTGCATCTCCTTGGTCAGCAGGAAAGCTGCAAGCTTCAAGGCGACGTCCTTATGCGCGCCGTTCGACAGCACCGTCATGCGCGAGAAATTGCCGCAAAGCGCGAGATCGCCAAGCTGAATGAGGCTGGTCGTTTCCGGCAGAACGCCTTGCGAAATCGCCTGCAAAACCTGGTCCGACCAGACCGGAACCATGGTGACGACGCCTTGGGCAAGAAGTTGGATCGATTGGGTGTTGCCGGCCGTATAGGCGCCCTTTTCGTAAAGCGACGGGGCAAGATCATTGAGGATCGCCCAGGCAGGCGTCAGCGTCTGGCTGGCATAATCGGCCGAGAAGTTGTCGATGGTGAACTTCTTCGGATCGCGACCGTTGGCCTCATGGATCGCACGGCGAACGAAGTTGCTGCCCGAACCGCCTTTGTCGGGACGATTGTAGATGAACTGGCCGGGATTGGCCTTGATCCATACCGTCAGTTGCTCCCACGTCTTCGGCGCATCCTTGGGATCGAGCTTTGTGTTGTCGTAAGCAAGAAGAACCTGCGAGCCGCGATAGGGAAGCGAATACTCGTTATCGAAACCCAGCGGATTGACGCGGTCGAAGCCTTCGATGTTCTCCGCCGAGAATTTGACCCAGAGGCCGGCGTCGATCCCGCCTTTCGGCAGGCGCGGGTCGAAGGTTTCGAAAATGTCTGCCTGCGGATCGGTCTTGGTCTGGAGGGCCGCCAGCGCGCGATCGGCAATGGCGCGCAGGCCGGTGTTGTCGCCGGCGTCGGTTACCTTCAGGGCAATCTCAGGGTGGGCCTTTTCGAAAGCCGGACGCACGATATTGTTCCAGAAGTCGACGATATTGGCGTCGGAGGGGCTGTAGAGGTCGATCGTCTGTGCTGCCGCCGAAGCGAAACGCGGCACGGCCAGAAGAGCTGTTGCGGCTGACGATGTGATAAGAAACTCGCGTCTGTTCATGACCGTCTCCATTCGGTTTTTCGAGGCCGTGCCCCTCGTGGCTGATGGAGCTAGCTAACGCTGACGCGTGACATCGGGATGACAAAAGGGTCTATGTGCGGGATTTTTTGCACAGCCGTGCATTTCATCTCCTCGAACTGGAAAAACATCGAGTGCGCAGGCGGATTCGAGGCTTTTGATGCGGCCTATGGTTTAGGCCCGTCCTGCGGCCATCTTTTCGCCGTCGCTTTTACATTAGATTGTAATCAATCGCGGTTAGATTGTTTTCCTCATCAGGAGGCAACTATGCGCGATATGACCATGTCAGAGATATTGAGCGATCCGCTGATCCGTCAGCTTATGCGCGCCGACAGGGTATCACTTGACGTTCTCGCAACATTGCTTCGAGACGCTGCAGAACGCGTTGACGCGCAGGCGAACAAGAGCATGACCGCCGTCGTGCGGCCAGATCACAATAACAATGCGTTACCGAAGACGCTCGGCGAGGTCATGCAAACGGAAGCAGTCTAGCATTGAGAGCCTGGCGCGGCCCTTGTGGACAACGGCCGTACACCTCAATCGGCTGTAGCCGCAGCAGCTTGTGATTATGCCGGAGGGGTGATAGGTGCGTTTTCATCCCGAGGGAGCATGCTGTGTTTGCCGTAGCGGCAATTTTAGCACTCACCCGCCACGGCGCTGGAAGTGATGGTCCTTAGGCTTGCTACAGGCGAAACGCCAGCTCCCCGTTCCGCCTCAGCGCACCCCCCCCCGGGCCACACGAGATGTCGAGAAAGAATGATCGTCGAAGCAACTACTTGTGACTTTGAAGCGCTGCTGAAAGGCACCGCGCCTCGCAATCTTCGCGTTGTTCGCGACGGCACGATCGCACCTCCAGACGTGCTGGAAATGCTGAGTAAGCTTGCCGACGAGATTCGCCCCTGGTTCGCGCCGTCGGCCTGGCTGATCGTAGGCGAGGATGAGGTCGTTGGTCTTTGCTCCATAGTCAGAGTTCCCCAGGGCGGGGATATCCATATCGGCTACGGGGTGGCGCCAGCGCGACAAGGCCGTGGATACACGAGCAGGGCTATTGGCGAACTACTTTCATGGGGGCGTGCTGACCCGCGCGTCGTCCAGATATCCGCGGAGACAGGCGTCAAGAACATCGCGTCCCAACGCGTTCTGGAGCGCAACGGGTTCATCCGCATCGGCGAACGTGTCGACATGGAAGATGGCCCGCTGATCTGTTGGCGAGCAATGACCGCCTAAGTCCGCATGCTGGGTCCTATGTGGATGCCATCTACCGTGGTTGGGGTGCGCTGCATGGTTGTTACTCCCCGCCGAGCCTGCGGGTGACAAACACGGCCACGCCACCGATCCCCAGGACGATGAGTCCCCACAGAATCCAGATGCTTTGATTGATCATAAAACTCGAGGACGGGTACGGGAAAAATCCGCTCCCCTGGCCGATCCAGATCAATCCGAGCAGGATCAAAATCGTCCCGAGTGTGTAACCGAATTTCCGTCTCATTTGCCATCCCTCTCGCATACCACTGGATGCCGACGATAGACCGATCATACGCCGGCGCTGCCTCGATAGCACCTACAACTCATGGCCCCTCAGGTGCGGGTCGAACTTAGATGCTGGCGCTATCCCTTTCCGATAATCTCCTCGAAGCGTCTCGGCAGTGCATCGCCCGATGCTGCCGATGAAGCCAATACGACTTCCCAGCATGCATCGGCGTCTTTCAGACGGCAAACACTCAGTATCTGAGCCCGGCTGCAGGCTACCGATTCCGGCACGAGTGCGATGCCCAGCCCGTGTCCGACGAGTTCCATCAATGTGCCGAGGTCGCTCACCTCGAATGCGATCTTGCGATCAATATTCGCTCTCAGAAATAGATCATCTATGATCTTGCGCGTACCCAAATCCTGCTCGAATTCGACAAAGGCATGAGATGCAATTTCGCCAAGAGAAACAAACTCGCTTGATGCAAGCGAATGCGTCTTGTTGCAGACGACGACCAGTTCTTCGCAGGCGATCGTGACGGTTGCAATGTCGCTCGGGGGATCGAACATCGGCAGGAACGCGAGGTCGAGTTTGCCGTTCCTGACCTTCTCCAGCAGATGGGCCGCCCCGCCCTGTATCAGGCGCACGTCGATATGCGGATGACGCTCATGAAAACGGGCAAGCAGAAGCGGCAGATCGAGAAATGCCGGAAGGCCCTGAACGGTTCCCAGGTTCAGCTTGCCAGATTTCGCCTGGGTAACGGCACTTACCGCTTCCCGTGCATCCTTCGCTGCCTGAAGGACGATCTCCGCCTTCTCGAGCAGCGCCCTGCCGGCGGCTGTCAGCCGCACCTTTCGAGTGGTGCGGACGAAGAGCTGCGCCTTCAGCTCGTCTTCCAATGCCCGGACCGAACTCGATAGGGCGGACTGAACGATGTTTAAGCGTTGCGCGGCTTTCGTAAAATGCTCGGCCTTTGCTGCAGCGACAAAATATTGGAGCTGGCGTAGTTCCACTGGATCCTCATTATGCAAAGAAATCGATCAATCTTATCTAAATCTTCCGTTTGAATGATGGAAGCGCCTGACGCATTCTCTCGCTGTGTTATCGGCACAGCTTCTTCCTCACGTGACCCATCCTATTCTTCACTCACCCGATTCACGAGTGCCTTCTCAGGCCTTGCACTTCGAAGGCTGCAGAAGAAAAGGAAGCAATGGCTGCGGCACCGCCGTCAGTGCCGATGATGCTGAGATAGTGGCCGCCCTTGGTGTCGCGGCCTTGATGTTCATTGGAGGTAAGCATGGATTATCGCAAACTCGGTCCGAGCGGCACGATCGTGACCGCATATTGTCTCGGCACGATGACCTTCGGCGCAGAGGCTGACGAAGCCGCCTCTCACAGGTTGCTCGACGACTATTTCGCCTGGGGCGGCAATTTCATCGATACTGCCGATGTCTATAGCGCCGGCAAATCCGAAGAGATCATCGGGCATTGGCTGAAGGCGCGGCCAACCGAGGCAAAGCAAGCTGTGATCGCGACTAAAGGTCGCTTTCCGATGGGTTCGGGTCCGAACGATATCGGCCTTTCGCGCAAACACCTCCACCAAGCGCTCGACGACTCCCTCCACCGTCTCGGCGTCGAGCATATCGATCTCTACCAGATGCATGCCTGGGACGCGCTGACGCCGATCGAGGAGACGCTGCGTTTCCTCGATGACGCCGTTTCAGCCGGCAAGATCAGCTATTACGGCTTCTCCAACTATGTTGGTTGGCACATTGCCAAGGCTTCCGAGATTGCCAAGGCGCGCGGCTACACACGACCGGTGACGCTTCAGCCGCAATACAATCTGCTGATGCGCGATATCGAGCTTGAAATCGTCGCCGCCTGCCAGGATGCCAGCATGGGGTTGTTGCCCTGGTCACCGCTCGGCGGCGGCTGGCTGACGGGCAAGTACAAGCGCGATGAGATTCCGATCGGCGCAACCCGCCTTGGCGAAAATCCAACGCGCGGCGGCGAGGCCTTCGAAGCCCGCAATGCGCAGGATCGTACCTGGGCCATCATCGGTGCGGTCGAGGACATCGCGAGAGCCCGCGGCGTCAGCATGGCGCAAGTTGCCCTTGCCTGGACGGCGGCGCGTCCTGCGGTGACCTCCGTCATTCTGGGCGCGCGAAACCCCGAGCAGCTCGCCGACAATCTTAGCGCCGCCAGTCTCGTGCTTTCGATTGAGGAGACTGCCAGGCTCGATGAGGTCAGCGCACCGACACCCGGGCAATATCCCTATGGTGAGCACGGCATCAACCAGCGCCACCGCAAAATGGAAGGCGGCCGCTAGCTTTTGAAGGCGGCGTCAGATCCTGACGCCGCTTGCCTCGTCGAAGAGGTGCAGCTGAGCCGGATCGACGACCGCGCCGACGGTGTTCCCCGCCTGCGCGCTGCCACGGCCGGTTTCGACGATGGTGAGTTCCGGCTCGGTTGCCGCGGTGATGAAGGTCGAGGAACCGGTGGATTCGACGACGGCGACCGGGACATCGAAGGTGCCCTGCCCTTCGCCGGTGATGCCGATATGTTCGGGGCGGATGCCGGCCGTCACCTTGCGGCCGGGCTGCAGTTTGCCGGCAAGCGCCAGCTTCTGCTTGAGCGGACCGAGGTCGAGCGTCAGGCTTGCACCATCTTCGCCGACGATCGCCGGGATGAAGTTCATCGCGGGTGAGCCGATGAAGCCGGCAACGAACTTGTTGGCGGGCGTGTCGTAAAGATCAAGCGGCCTGCCCTGCTGCTCGATGATGCCCTCGCGCATGACGACGACGTGATCGGCCATGGTCATAGCCTCGATCTGATCATGCGTGACGTAGACCGATGTCGCATGAAGCCGATCGTGCAAGGCTCTGATTTCCTTGCGCATATGAACGCGCAGCGCCGCATCCAAATTGGACAGCGGTTCGTCGAAGAGGAATGCCTTCGGATGACGGATGATGGCGCGGCTCATGGCGACGCGCTGACGCTGGCCACCGGAAAGCTCGCGCGGATAGCGCTTCAGGAGATGCGACAGGCCGGTGGTGGTGGCGACTTCCTCGGCGGCTTTCTTCGCCTCGGCTTTCGCGACGCCACGGATCCGGAGACTGTAAGTCAGGTTCTGCTCGACGGTCATATGCGGATAAAGCGCGTAGGACTGGAAGACCATGGCCACATCGCGCTTGCGCGGCGGCACGTTGTTCATCAGCTCGCCAGCGATCTTAAGGTCGCCTTCGGAGATGCTTTCAAGGCCCGCCAGAGACCGCAGAAGCGTGGATTTGCCGCAGCCGGAGGGACCGACGAGGGCCACGAACGTTCCCTTGGCGATCGATAGGTTGATGTTCTTGAGAGCGTGGAAGGCGCCATAGTGCTTGTTGACGCCGGCAAGCTCGATCTGAGTGGTCATTTGAGGGCTCCCGAGGTGAGGCCGGATACGATGCGGCGCTGCAAGAGAACGAAAATGGCGAGGATCGGCGTCACATACATCGTGGCGTAGGCCATGATATTGTTCCACTCGTTGGTGTTCGGTCCCATGAAGGAATTGAGACCGACGCTCGCCGGCTGAAGCTCGGCGGCCTGGATCATCGACTTAGCGTAGACGAATTCGCCGAAGGCCTGCATGAAGATGAGGATCGCACTGACAAGGATGCCGTTCCGGGCAAGCGGCAGGACAATGTTGAAGAAGGCGCCGACGCGGGAATTGCCGTCGACGAGGGCGGCCTCCTCGAGTTCCTGCGGCACCGCCATGAAGGTGGCACGGACGAGGACGACGAAGAATGGCATGCTTTTCGCAGCAATGGCGATGATAACAGCAAGGCGCGGATAGTTGAGCATGCCGAACTGCGAGAAACCGACGAAGATCGGCGTGACCATCAGCGAAGCAGGAAGAACCTGCAGCATCAGGATGAGGAACAGGCCGATATCCACCCAAACATTGCGGTAGCGCGCCAGCACGTAGGCGCAGCCGACGCCGAGAACGGTGATGAGCGTGACGGAGCCGATGGCGATGACCAGCGAATTCCAGAGATAGCGGCCCATGTTCCGGCTTTCCCAGACATAGGCGTATGTGCCCCATTGCGGCGAGGAAGGCCAGAAGCTCGGCGGCGTGGCAAACATCTCCGAGCCGCTTTTGAGCGTCGTGATATACATCCAGTAGAGCGGAAAGAGATAGATCGCCGCCATGACGATGGCGATCGCGAGCATCAGGCGGTTGCGGTTCGTCTCGCTCATCCGCGCACCTCATGGCGTGTCGAGCGTACATAGACGACCGCGGCGATCATGACGAAGACGATCATGATCACGGAGATTGTAGCCCCTTTGGCGAAGTCGTATTGGCGGAAGGACAGGTCCCAGGCCCAGTATTGCGTCACGTTCGAGGAATTGTTCGGCCCGCCGGAGGTGATCGCCGCGAAAAGGTCAAACTGCTGCAGCGTGAAGATCAGGCCGAGCGCGACGATGGCGCCGATTGTCGAGCGCATCATCGGCAAGGTGATGGTCCAGAAGCGCTGCCAGGCATTGGCGCCGTCGAGTTCGGCTGCCTCGTAGAGATCGCCTGGAATGCTGGACAGGCCGACGGAGAGAAGGATCATGTTGAACGCAGTGCCGAGCCAGACATTGGCGATGACGACGGCATAAAGAGAGTAGTGTGGGTCCGAGCGCCAGAAGATGTTGCCGCTGATGATGCCACTTTCTTTCAGGATGAAATTCAACACGCCGAAGTCACCGGAGAGAATCCAGTTCCAGATGGCGCCGACAACGAGGCCGGGCATGACCCAGGAGACGAGGAAAAGACCGCGCAGCCACGATGCGCCGGGAAAATTCACCCAGAAAAATAACGCCAGGCCGAAGCCGATCAGGAACTGGCCAGCGATGGATCCGATGACGAAAATTGCCGTGTTGCGAAGGATCGGCCAGGTTTCCGGCAGCGCGAACAGGTCGGTGTAGTTCTTGAAGCCGACGAAAGGACGCGAGAAGGTGCCGAGGCTGAACATATCGACCTCTTGGAAACTCATCACGACGTTGTAGATGAGTGGCAAGCCTGCCATCACGAACAGAAAGATGAGCGGAAAGGCGACTAGCGCGATATCGAAACCGCGGCCGTCCCTGACGCTGGAAAGAATCCTTTTCATCGGTCCTCCGATACTCCGAACGGGGCTGCCTGATGCTTTCGCTTATAGGC
>NZ_FWER01000015.1:0-197318 GCF_900169785.1 Rhizobium sullae | reverse complement strand
CCCTGCCGGGAGGAAATGATGGGATGGCCCGAAGGCCATCCGGTTAGGTCGGGAGACTAGCCGAGGACTGCCTTGATCTTGTCTGCGGCCTGATCAAGCGCATCCTTCGGGCTCATCTGGCCGGTCAATGCAGCCTGGATTGCATCTTGGATTGCCTTGGAGATCTTTGGCCATTGCGGATGCGGGCCGCGGGGCTTGGCGTATTTCAACTGCTCGATGAAGACCTTGAGGGCGTCATCCTTCAGTGCTTCGCCGGTCGCCGGGATGGTGATGTCGGAACGGGCCGGAAGCTGACCGTAGTTCTTGAACATCTTGTCGTCCTGCGAGGCGAAGAATTCGAGCACTTTGAAGGCTTCGTCCGGGTGCTTGCTGCTGGCAAAAATCGCCCAGTTGAAGTCGCCCATGGCCGACGAGCGCTCAGCGCCTTCCTTCGGAACCGGAAGCAGGGTCACACCCCAGTCAAACTTGGCTTCCTTCATCATGCGGTCGAGTTCCCACGGACCGGAGATCGCCATTGCGGCATTGCCGGAGTTGAACGTGCCGGTCGAATCCCACTGACCACGTGTCAGACTATCGGGCGAGGCAAGCTTCTCGTCCATGATGGTCTTCCAGGTCTCAAGCGCCTTGACCGCGCCGTCTGCATTGATGTTCTCGTAGCCGCCACCACCCATCTGGGCCCAAGGAAGAAACTGGAAGGTACCTTCCTCGTTCGCCTTGGCGGAGAAGGCCAGGCCATAGACGTTCTTGGCCGGGTCAGTCAGCTTGCGCGCGTCCTCAACGAGTTCGTCCCATGTCTTCGGCGGCTTGTTCGGGTCGAGGCCCTTCGCCTTGAACATGTCCTTGTTGTAGTAAAGCGCGATCGTGTTGGTCGCCTTCGGCACGCCGTAGTACTTACCGTCCCACATCACGGATTTCAGCGGTCCGGGAAAATAGTTCTCCGGCTTTACGACCGTCGACTTCGAGATCATGTCTGTGAGATCGAGGAATGCGCCGCGCGATGAGAAGAGTGCGTGCTCAGGATTGTCGACGGCGATGATATCAGGCGCCTGTCCCGTGGAATAAGCGCGCATTGCCTCACTTACGACGTCATCGAACTGAATCTGGCGATATTCGACTTTAATACCGTTGTTGAGCTTGTTGAAATCTTTGACGAGATTCGGCGCCGGCTGAATGTCGCGGTCGAGCGACCAGACGCTGATGGTAACGTCTTCCGCCTTGGCGGAAAGGCCAAAGAGCGAGACGCCGGCAAGTGCCAGAGCGCCCAGAACTGCAAATTTACGGATAGCCATGGTTCTCCTCCTTTGTGGTTATCCCCGACAGTCCGGCAAAATCCTCCTTGCCGGACGCGGTATCGTCAAACCGGATCGACGACGAAATCGCCGCCCCGGGCATGCTTCAGATGATTCAGTGCATGGACCTGGCCGGTCATCTCCAGCGCATCGCGGTAGACCGGATCATGCCAGCCTTCGATATCGATCGAGCCCGACCAGCCGGCCAGACGCAGTTCGGAAATGATGTCCGTCCAGTTGCTGTCGCCGAAGCCCGGCGTGCGCATGAAGACGAACTTTTCCTTGCCGAAGATGCCATGCTCCTTGATGACATCCCACCGGATCGTCGCATCCTTGCCGTGGACATGGAAGATTTTCTTTGCCCACTTGCGGATCTGTGGCAGCGGCTCGATCAGGTACACCATCTGATGGCAAGGTTCCCACTCAAGGCCGATGTTGTCGTCCGGCGTCTCGTTGAAGATCAGCTCCCAGGCATCCGGATTGTGGGCGATGTTCCAGTCGCCGGTCGTCCAATTGCCGTCCATCGCGCAGTTTTCGAAGGCGATCTTGATGCCCTTGTCGGCGGCGCGCTTGGCAAGCTCGCTCCATATCTGCTTGTAGCGCGGCAGGCTGTCGGTCAGCGGCTTGCCCCGAACACGGCCGGTAAAGCCGGCAACGCAGGTGGCGCCGAAATGATGGGCATTGTCGATGCAGTCCTTCCAGCCTTGCAGCGTCTGCAAGTCGATATCGGTTTCTTCCAGAGGATTGCCGAACATGCCGAGCGTCGAGATGGTGATGTCGCGGCCACCGATCGCATCGAGGGAACGCTTGCCGAGTTCGGCAAGATCCTGCCCGTTGGTCGTTTGCCAGAAAAAGGGCTCGAAGCTCTCAAAACCCATATCGGCGATCTGGCCGATGCGCTTGTCGGCACCGCCCTTGGACGCGCTGACCATTGTGCCGATACGGATGGACTTTGCAGAATTGCTCACAATCTCATTCCTTATGCTGAAATCTCGATGCGCTTGCCGGACCTGGCGCTTTCGATCGCGCCGAAGACCATGGCAAGGCTTCTGATATTGTCGCTGCTGACGGTCTCCGGCGGTTTGCCGGTTCGGATGGCGTCCACGAAGCCGGCAATCACGCTGGCATGGCCGTGCGTTTCCTCGTCGCGCTCCGGCCCGGGAACGTTGACGGGCGCAAGGCCGCGCAGCAGACCCGTCTCCTCCCCCGCAACCGCGGCGCCGAACGTGGAGTCTCCATCCCAGGTCAGCATTCCCTTGGAGCCGACGAGACGCCACTGGCTTTCCCAGCTCGTGCGCTCGCCTTCGGCACACCAGGAGCCGCGATAGGTGAAAACGACATCGTCGGAGAATTCAAAGGTGGCGTTGGCAGATGCGCCGTGACGGTACCACGATCCCTTGGGATTGCGCTCGATGCAGTAGACAGCGAGCGGCTTTTTGCCAGCGACATAGCGTGCCGCATCGAAAGTGTGGATCGCCATGTCGAGAAGCAGGACGTTGTCCATGTCCTCGCGAAAGCCGCCGAAATGCGGGGCGAGGAAGAAGTCGCAGTGGATGCCCGTCAGATCGCCGATCGCACCCATTTCGACAAAACGGCGCATGCGGCGGACACCGGATATGAAGCGGCGGTTCTGGATGATCGCGTGGATCTTGCCGGTTTCGGCCGCAAGATCGATCAACGCAGCCCCCTCCGTCAACGAGGTTGCCATCGGCTTTTCGCTGAGCACATGGCAGCCGGCCTTGAGTGCCGTGGAGACGACGTTGAACCGGGCAGCCGGGATGACGACGTCGAAGACGATATCCGCCTTCGCCTTTGCAATGACGGCGGAAAGATTTGTGCCGATGGCAGCCCCGCTCAAGCCGAATTCAGCGGCGAGCGCTTCGGCCGCAGCCGGATTGACATCGACGAGGCCCGTGACCTCGATCGCTTCGGCCAGAGCCGGGGTTTCCTTTATGGCGCGCAGCCAGCCCTTGGACATGGCTCCGCATCCGCAGAGAACTGCATTCAATTTCACGATTTCCTCCCGCGGCGCGCGTCCCGGCAATTCGCCGAAAGCGTGTCCCGTAAACGTTTACGATACTAAGCGGAAAGGTTTCTTTCTGTCAATAGAGGGCAGATTTGAGCAAAATGCTGCGAAAAATGGCTTTAAATGCGGACCTTTAGGCAAGTTCGTGCCGCAGCGCAGCAGAGAAATATCCACCATGTCATCTGACCGTAAAGCAAACATTCTACCAGACTCGGCTCGCACAGCCGTGCAATTGGAGGGATTGAGCATGACACACGACGCGGTTCTGGAGCTTAATTCCGTTGCCTGCCGCTATGGCGCAACGCAAGTTCTGGACGAAATCAATCCCAGCATCGCCCGCGGCGAATTCACTGCCCTGCTCGGCTCTTCAGGCTGCGGAAAGACGACGCTGGTGCGAGTTCTTGCCGGCTTCATCACCCCTCCTCCGGCTCTGTCACCATCCTTGGTTTTATGCTGATCGTGGAGCGATTTCTAAAGACAGACGTGCTAAAGGAACGCCAATGAACGACGGCCCGATCAACGAGGGAAAGACCAAGCGCAAGGAGCGAATGCGCTTTGTCAGCGCCGAGCAGGTGGCACAGCTTGCGGGCGTTTCCCGCTCCGCGGTTTCACGGACGTTCACCCCCGGCGCGAGCGTCGCACCCGCGACCCGCGAGCGAGTGCAGAAGGCTGCCGAGGAACTCGGCTACCACGTCAATGATCTGGCGCGCGGCGTTCTTGCCAATCAAAGCCGCCTTGTCGGAATCGTCGCGACACGCCCGGAAGTCGGTTTTCGCGCCCATCTGGCGGCAGCACTTGCAAAAACGCTGATAAAGCGGGGCAGCATCCCGATCCTGATCAATACCGGGCAGACCGAGGATGAATTGCTTGCAGCGCAGAAGATGCTGATCGGCCACCGCGCCGAGGCAACGATCATCCTCTCCGGTTCGCCGCCCGAAAGCTTCGTGGATATCGCCCACCGCAACGGCCAGCCGTTGGTGGTCATCGGCCGCACCGAGCCGGATGCCGATCATGTCAGTGCAGGAAACACCGAAGCGTCCGGCAAGGCAGCGGTAGCCTTCTTCGACAATGGCTACCGGCGGCTGGCTGTTGCCGCGTCGCATTCGGCGACATCCAGCATTGCCGAGCGCGAGACGGCCTTCCGGGTGGTAGCCGAGGAGCTGGGCGCTTCGGTTTCGGTTGGCCGCGGCAGGGATTCCGACTACGACAGCGGCATTGGTGCGGCACGCCAGCTCTTCGCACAGGCTGAACAGCCGGAAGCCGTCTATTGCGCCAACGACCTGATCGCCTTCGGATTGATGGACTATGTGCGAAAGACGCTCGGCTTGCGGATACCGGAAGACGTCGCGGTGATCGGCTTCGACGATGTGCCGGAGGCGGCCTGGCTAAGCTACCGGCTCACGACGTTCCGCCAGGATCCGGCCGTGATGGCGCAGCGCGCCGTCGAACTCGTGGAACGTCGGCTTGCCAACCCGGACCTGCCGCCTGCCTACGAGAGGGTCATTCCGGAACTTATCATCCGTGACAGCTTCAAGCCTTGATCCACGAAAGATCGCCATGCGATGGGAAGGCAGTCCGTGTTTCGCACTTCTGCGCCGATCGCATTGCTCGGGCTCTTCAGGCCGATCCTCGAAGACGCCGGACTACTGAACGCGATCATCGACACCACAGCAATGTTGCCGTTATGCAACAATTACGACGGCGATCTCTGCAATTCAGGATTTAGTGTTGCCGATCATCCGATGTCGTGTAATAATAAAATTATTCCGCAATTCGATCAGAGGAGGCGTAAATGAATTCCATTATCATGTTTGTGCGCCCCATTGGCGGAACGGCTCTCGTGGCTTCGATGCATTGCGCATCTAACTTGGGCCGACATTACTCCGTGACCTTCTAAGTCCCGGATTTCCGCCATTTTGGCGTTTTCTCACCTAACCTGACGTGACCGGCTGGCAGAACGGCTATTGGCGTTTCTGTGTCCGCCTCCGCGCGTCTTTTGATTCGAAAGGACCTGGCAGCTTGACGGCGCCGGGGCAGAAAATCATGCGTGAAGCACAATCAATAGTTGTTGAAAGCCTCTCGGCAACGGTCGATGACCTGTGCCAGAAATTTGGTGTCTGGAGAACTGCGCGCGCGTTAGCTCTGGCCGCCTGGAGGCATCATCAAACGGTGAACCAGATCTCCCATCTGTCAAATCGTACGCGCCGCGACATCGGTCTTCCGGAGGTTGACGACGCGCTCGGCGAGATCAGATTCTCCCCTTGGGGCACCCTGCCCTGACGTAAGATGACATCCAGGCCCGGCGGCTTGTTCGCCGGGCCTGGCATCTGCTGATCCTGAAGACCGCCGCGAACCGCTTTCCGGAAATGCTTTCCTGTGGCAATAAGAGAGATCACGCGTTTCGATTTGGGAGGAAGATCGCTGCCGATGAAGGGGATCCGACAGCTTGCCGAGCATCTGGACATTTCGATCGGGACCGTTTCCCGCGCGCTGAACGGCAAGCCGGATGTCAACGAGGAAACGCGAAAGCGCGTGCTCGCTGCCGCCGAAGAGCTCGGCTATGTAGCAAACCAGTCTGGCCGCAGCCTCCGGCAAGGCACGACCAATGTCATCGGCTTGATGATCGAATCCAGCAAGGAAACAGTCGACAACAGCGACAACTTCTTCCTCGGCCTGACTGGCGGTCTGCAGAGCGTGTTTGCGCGGCACAAACTTGACCTCGTGATGCTGCCCTGTCCCAGCGACGAGGATCCCTATGAATATCTGAAGCGCATGGTGGCGCGGCGCGTCGTCGATGCGATGATTATTTCGGCGACGCAGCGGATCGATAAACGCATCGACCTTCTGGTGAAGGCGAAGATTCCCTTCGTCGCGCTCGGACGCAGCTCGTCCGGTGGCAACTACACCTGGATCGACCTTGACTTCGAGGGCGTGGCCGCATCGGCGGTTGACCGGCTGGTGGCCAAGGGACATCGCAGGATCGCAATCGCAGCACCCTCGAGCGATATCAATCTCGGCTACATCTTCATCGATGCCTACCGGCAGTCACTCCAACGGCACGGCATCCCGTTCGATCCGAAGCTGGTCATCCGCGTCAAGTCGAGTGAGCAGGGCGGCTACCAGGCTGGCCACGAATTGCTGCTCTTGGACCACAAGCCGACAGCGATCATCCTGATCTACGAGTTGATGGCGATCGGTCTTTACAGAAAGCTGGTCGAGGCAGGCGTCGTTCCGGGGCGCGATCTGGCAGTGATCGGCTTCCGTGAGGAGCCGCGCGCGAAATTCCTGCAGCCGGCCCTCACCTGCTTTCGCATGTCTCTGCGCGATCTCGGCGTCGAGTTGGCCGAGACCCTGCTTGCGACCATGCCCGCCTATGCGAAACACTATCCGAAGGGCGCCCGCAACACGATCTGGCCGCTGGAGCTGGTCCCAGGTGAAAGCGACGCCTTTTCCCTCAAGTGACGAGAACGACCGCGCCCGACAAGGCCGCGGCCGGGATTGTTACTCGGCAGGAGCGGCGGCGGCGCGGCGGCCAAGTGTTGCCTGCGTCAGGATGAAGGCAAGCAGCGCGCAGGCCGCAATGCCTGCCGCCATTGGAACGGCCGTGCCGTCGGCAAACAGGCTCGATACCACCATTGCGACCGCCGCAATGACGAAGTGCAACGTCCCCATCAATGACGAAGCGGTGCCTGCGATCTCACCGTGATCCTCCAGAGCAAGAACCGCGCTCGTTGGAATGACAAGGCCGAGAAAGCCGTATCCGATGAAAAGAAAGACGGCCAGGACAGGAAGCTGGTTGATGCCCGCAGCCATGACGACTGCCAAGGCGACCATGACGAGCGAATAGGCGGTGACGGCTGTGCGCATGACGCGAACGAGTCCGAAACGCTCGCCGAGCCAGCCGGTCGCCTGCGATACCGCGAAGAAGGAGACGGCGTTGATCGAGAAGGCGAAGCTGTACTGCGTCGGCGTCAGGCCGTAGTGCTGGATGAGCACGAAGGGCGAGTTGGCGAGATAGACGAGGAAGCTTGAAATCCCGAGACCACCGATGAAGCTGAGCGTCAGGAAGTTTTTGTCGCGGAGCAGGAAGCCGTATGCCGACATCGCGCTGCCGAGGCTGCTTTCTTTGCGTTCCTTTGCCGGACGGGTTTCGTCGAGCTGCGTTGCAAGCAGGATGAGCCCGATGAAGGCTGCGATCATCACTGCCCAGAAGACGCCGCGCCAGCCGTAGAACTCTATGACCGCACTTCCGGCCAGCGGAGCGAGGATCGGCGAGATCGAAAAGACGAGCATGAGGAGCGACATCAGGCGGGCTGCCTGAACACCGGTATGCATGTCACGAACGACGGCCCGCGGGATGACCATGCCGGCCGCCCCGCCGATGCCCTGGATGAAGCGGAAAGTAATCAGGGTTTCGATGTTCTGCGCCAACGCGCAGCCAATGCTGGCTGCGGTGAAGATGCCGATACCCAGGTAAAGCGGCAGTTTCCGGCCCCACATGTCGGACAGCGGACCGTAAAGCAGTTGGGCAAGTGCAAAGGAAATGAAGAAGGAGAGAAGGCTCAACTGGGTTACGCTATTGTCGGAGCCCAAATCGGCGCCGATCGAAGGCAGCGCCGGAAGATACATGTCGATGGCAAAGGGGCCTATGGCCGATAAAAGGCCAAGGATGAGCGCAATGCGAAAGAATGAAGCGGTCATTTGGAGATCTTTCATAAAAGCGCAGCGAAGGAGGCAAAATATGTCTCTCCGCCGCATTGCTCTCGAGGGGATTCAAATGATGGTCGGTTGCAGCCGCGACGCGCTTGGGAGAAGCGTCAACGAATGCGCACCAGTGCGTCAACTAATTTGGACACGGCTGTAAAATTAGACAGTGTTGTCTAAAAGGTCAAGACGCATTATCTTTAGCGGGATGAAAAACTTCGCGACACCCGAAAAGAGCGCGGACGGCCCTACGCAGCGCGGCCAGTTCAAGAAACGCGCTTCCATTCTGGAGGCAGCAGCCGATGTGTTCTGCCGCCAGGGATTCGCAGGGGCGAGTATCGATGAGATCGCGGTCGAGGCCAACGTCTCGCGACAGACCATCTACAATCATTATTGCGACAAAGAGACCCTTTTCGTCGCCGTCGTCGACGATGTCTTGAAGCGCGCCAATTCGATGCTTTTCTCGATGCTGGCAACATTTCCGGCAAATGCTGATAATCTGGAAGAAGATCTTGTCGCCTTTGCCGTCCGCGTCAACAAGAACTGTATCTGCAATCAGGATGGAAAATTTCTGCGCCGGCTCGTCCAGAACGAGGGTGAGCGCTATCCGCACCTTTTCGAGACGTGGCGCCAGCAGGGTCCGGGCCGGATCGTTTCGGCGCTCGGCGCCCTGTTTGCGCGGCTGAGCGCCAGCGGTGCGCTGAAGATAGACGATTTCGATGTGGCGGCACGGCAATTTCTTGCGCTCGGGAACGCGGATCTGCAGGTCATGATGCTGTTCGGGCAGACGCCGACGGACGAGCAACTCGAAAGTGCCGCACGCAATGCGGTGCGGACTTTCCTTCGTGCCTATGGTACGGACAAACCGGCCGCGCGGCAAAAACTTGCAGCCCTCAGCGGCTGAGCCTCAGACGAAAGCCAACATCTGCGACGGCACGGCGGCAAGCGCGCCGTTGCGGCGTGCAACGGCATACTTCAGCGACTGTTCGACGACGGCCGGCTTGACCGGCTTTTTGACGACGCCGAGCGTCCCCTTGACGCCTCCGGCAATCATCTCCGGGTTGCCTGTCATGAAGACGACGGCAATGCCGTACTCTTCGGCAAGCCGCCGACCGATTTCCGGGCCGGTCGCGCCATCCGACAGGTTGACATCAACAAAGGCGACGTCCGCTGTCGAGGCAAGACGCAACGCCTGTTCCTTGTTTGCAGCGAGACCCGTCACTTCCACTCCCATGGCTTGAACGGTCGCTTCGAGGTCGAGGGCGATTAGAAACTCGTCTTCAACGATCAATACCCTGGAGTTCATTATGTCATCCCGTAGCCAACTACGAAAAACATTCGTGGCCATGACACCCTCTCCCGTTGACCTAGGCGCGCGAAGGACTTCGTACCGAACGGCCTTTACCGACCGAACTTGGTCAGATAACGGGTAGCGCCGGGATATGTTCCGGGTCGATACGCATGTTTTTTTGATTAACCCTTTGTTAACGCTAATAAAACACTAAGATCGGCATAAGCGTTTGATAAAAAGCGGTTCTAACTTTGCGGAATCAGGTAGCGAATACCACCAGATTTCCGCCTCCGAAAAGTGCTGCTACTGATTGCAGAAACTTAGTTGCCTCGCCCCAGGGTCCTGTGGGCTTTCGGCACGTGAGGCTCCCATCGGCCGTTCCGCTTGGTCGTGGGGTGTTGATCCAGATGTGAGGCGGCTCAATGGACTTCCATCCAGGGCGCAAATACCATAGGCGCAATTCCACCTCCTCGGGTACAATTGCCCAATGGCCGAAGAACGCGTCCAGCGCCGTCTTGCAGCAATCGTCGTCGCTGACGTCGTTGGCTACTCGCGTTTGATGGAGGGCGACGAGGTTGCGACGCTGGCGGTGCTGAAGGAGCGCCGGGCGACAATTCTCCAGCCTATCGTGCGGGCGCATGGCGGCCGGATCGTTAAAGTGATGGGAGACGGGGTCCTCTTGGAGTTCGCAAGCGCGGTCAACGCCATGACCGGAGCGATCGAGTTGCAGCGGAAGATGGCGGATGCGAACGCCGCCCTGCCAGAGGCGCGCCGTATCGTCTTGAGGATCGGCATCAATCTCGGCGATGTCGTCGTAGACGGCGGTGACCTTTATGGCGACGGCGTCAACATAGCCGCACGGCTACAAAGCTTGGCCGAGCCGGGAGAGATCTATGTGTCGGCGGGCATCCGTGATCAGGTCAAACGCAAGCTTGCGTTTGACTTTGACGATCTTGGACCGAAATCTCTGAAAAACATCGCCGAACCGGTTCATGTCTATCGCCTACTCAATGAGCCCGTCGCCAAGGTCGGCCACGAGGGACAATCCGCGCTGCCGCTGCCTGCCAAGCCATCCATCGCCGTGTTGCCGTTCACCAACTTGAGCGGGGAAGCCGAGCAGAACGTTTTCACAGACGGGTTGACCGAAGACCTGATTACCGACCTTTCAAGAAATGCCGGCCTGTTTGTCATCGCGCACCATTCGACCTTTGCCTACAAGGGAAAATCGGCCGACGTTCGCTTGATCGCACGCGATTTGGGCGTCCGCTACATCCTGGAGGGCAGTGCGCGCCGCGCCGCCGGACGCGTGCGCATCAACGTTCAGCTCATCGACGCCGTGGGCGGAGATCACCTCTGGGCCGAACGCTTCGACCGAAACCTCGAAGACATATTCGGCGTACAGGACGAAGTCACAGATAAAATCGTCGAGGCCCTTGTCGGACGCTTGTCGGATTCACCGTCACGCAACCGTCCGAAGAGCCTCGAAGGTTATGACCTTTGTGTCCGCGGGCGAAGTCTGATCTCAACGTTCAACAGTTCGCCAGAAGCGCTTCGCGAGGCCGAGATACTCTTGAACCAGGCAGTCTCGATGGATCCCGAATATGCGGAGGCATTTCGCTGGCTGGCTTTTGTTTACTGGCAATTGTGGGCGCAGAGCATCGAACCCACGGAAGAGAACCGATCACGAGCCCTTGAACTGGCCCGCAAGGCAGTAGCATTGGACGAGAACGACGCTGCCAGCCATTGGTTTTTTGGATTTTTGTTGGCCCATGAAAGACGCTGGCCCGAGTCCGATGAAGAGTTCGCCGCCGCCTTCACGCTGGAACCAAACAATGCGGATGCCTTAGCCATCTGTTCGGAGCTTGCGGCGTTCGCAGGTCGTGCATCGGAAGCGATCGAACTGACCCAAAGGGCGCTTCGACTGAATCCGCACCCGGCCGGGTGGTATTATTGGCAGCTTGGACTCGCGCATTACGCGGCCTGCCAATATGAAGAAGCCGTCAAGATTTTGCGCATGGAGGCGATCTACCGCAGCCCCTCGCGCCGCATACTGGCGGCTAGCCTTGCCCAACTTGGACGCACAGACGAGGCGATGCGTGAGGCAGCTCTTTTCATGGCGATGACCCCGAAATTCACCATCACCCACTGGGTCGCGGCACAACCCTCGCGCGATCCGGAGACAGTCCAGCGCTTCGTCGAAGGCTATCGCATGGCCGGATTGCCGGAATGAGTGGGATGCTCCCAAAGCTCTGCTCTAAATCGAGTGCGACGCCTCGTGCCACCAGTCGGCTCAGCGCTGACGGGATCGCGCCCAGAGCGGTCACGAACGCTCCAGAAATGTCCAAATCAGGCCGGCCACCTTTTCAGGATCTTCCCAATGAAGGTTATGGCCGTGGCCAGGAAGGGAAATGAACTCCGCGCCGACGATGCCATCCTTCATCTTCGCCTGGTGTTCCTCAGTCGCGATCACATCCTCCTCGCCCCGCAGGATGAGCGTCGGCGCGGAAATATCCTGCAGCAGCGGCGACGGATCATAGGCAAGCTGTTCGTAACAGATGGAATGCCAGATTCGTGACGGCATCGCGGCGCTTTCGCGGCGGGAATGGGCCAGGAAACGCTCTTCAACCGGAACTGCGCTGGAACACCATTCCCGGATGAATGTGCTCTCTGGATCAATCGGATCCCGGAGCATCTGGATGTTCTCCCACAACCACCCGTGACGCTCGCGCAACGCGGTGGACGTGGACATAAGAACGAGTTTGCCGACGATGCCGGGCCAGCGCTCAGCGATTGCCTGCGCAAGCCGTCCCCCAAGCGAATGGCCGACTACGTGCATCGGCGCAACGCCCAGAAGCTCTATCAGGAACCGGACATCATTCGCCATCTCGGGAATAGTGTAGCAACCCTCAGGCTTGTCGGAATTCCCGTGACCGCGCAGGTCTGGCGCTATGACGCGAAAGCCCGTTGCGAGATAAGGCGCGATGAGGCTCCAGCTTCGGGCGCTGTCAGTAAACCCGTGCAGCAGGAGGATGGGCGCGCCGTTCTGGTCGCCCATCTCGACGTACGAGAGTCGTAGCCCGTTCGGCAGTATCGCGGTCCGCTTTAGCGCTAAAAAGTGCTCTTGGGAAATCGATTCAACCACCTGTTCACCTTCAATGCTGACTTTGTATTGTCATAACGGACGCGATTGTAGCGTCCGCTTTGCGGCCACAAGGAGGCTCTAGGGCTCGTCCCTCCCAAATTCGCCATTTGTGGCACTTGCTACATAAGCCCATAAATTTGAAGTTGTATTGACAAGACTTCGCGGCCGCTGGAGAGTGCCCCAATCCAGCGCCAGCGACCGGGGGGAACCTATGTCTGTACGCTCGTTTTTCGCAATCGCCGCTATTGCCCTTTCCGCCATCGCGGCCAGCCTTCCCGCAACAGCTGCGGAGACGAAGCGCGATATTCAGACAATCAAAGACGCCGACTTCTTCGGCTTTGATCTGCGGACGGAACAGAATGTTTCCCTTGAGCAATGCAAGACGTCCTGCATCGGCGACAAGAGCTGCAAGGCCTTCACCTATAACCCAAAGGTGAAATGGTGTTTCCTGAAGTCCGACTTCAAGACCATGAACGCCTTTCCCGGCGCGATTGCCGGCCGGATCGTCGAAACGACGGCAGGGCCGCGGGAGCCCGATATCGGTGCGGCCCCTCGTCTCAGCTTTCTATCTGAAGACGTCATCCAACAAGCGCGCGACTTCAAGGCCAATCTGGCGCTTACCGATGCTCAGCCGGGCCAGACCCTCGACAGTCTGACAGCGACGGCGCGCCTTGATCTCACCGCCAACAACCTCGCAAGTGCGATCGATGCGTTTCACCGTGCGCTGGCGCTGACGCCGGACGATGCCGATCTCTGGCTGGAAACAGCCCGCGCCGCAAATTCGCTCGGCGGCACCGGCAGCCAGGCCTTCGGCCAGGCTGTTCTCGATGCGTTGAACGCCTATGAACTGACGCGCACGACCTCGAAGCGTGCCGACGCTCTTGCCGTGCTTGCGGCCTCGCTTGCCAAGAACTCGAATTTCCGCGCGGCCCTCAACGCCTATAAGGCAAGCCTTGGGCTGGCGAGCTCCAGGGAAGTCCAGGCCGCCTATCTCAAGCTCAAGTCGGAACAGGGATTCCGCATCACCGAACACAATGTCGATGCCGATAGCGCAACGCCGCGCGCCTGCGTGACTTTCTCGGAATCGCTCGTCAAGTCGGTCGACTATGCGCCGTTTGTAACGCTGAACGGACGAGCGCCCAAGGCGCTCGAAGCCAAGGATAAGCAGATCTGCGTCGAGGGCCTGGTTCACGGCGAGACCTACAAGATTAGTTTCCGCACTGGCCTGCCCTCGTCCGTTGATGAAGTGCTGGAGGCACCCGTCAGCCTTGACATCTACGTCAAGGACCGCAGCAAGGTGGTGCGGTTTACTGGCGACAGTTTCGTACTGCCTTCGTCGGCGCGCCGCGGCATTCCGCTGGTCAGCGTCAACATCGAAGCGGCCGACCTTAAGCTCTACCGCATTGGCGATCGTGGCATCGCGCCGCTTCTCACCAGTTCCCAATTCCTGACGCAGCTCGACGGTTATAGCGCGCAGCGCATTCAGGACGAAAGCGGCGAGCTCGTTTGGCAAGGTTCGATCGGGATCGCCAACGGCCTCAACAAGGATGTCGTCACCAGCTTCCCCGTCGATGAAGCCTTGCCCGAGCGCAAGCCCGGCATCTATGTGCTGATCGCCTCTCCTACCAATACGCCGGACAATGAATGGGATGCCAAGGCGACGCAGTGGTTCGTCGTTTCCGATATCGGTGTTACCACCTATGCCGGAACCGACGGGCTCAACGTGTTTACGCGCTCGCTCGCTTCTGCCAAGCCGATCGCCGGCGTCGAGCTGCAACTGCTTGCCAAGAACAACGAGGTTCTGGGCACCGCGACGACGGATGAAAACGGCCGAGCCGTCTTCACCGCCGGCCTGCTGCGCGGCACGGCAGCACTCACACCCGCCGTCCTGGCTGCCAGGAACGGTGCGTCCGACTACGTCTTCCTCGACATGACACGCGCTGGATTCGATCTGTCCGACCGCGGCGTGACGGGACGGGCCTCGCCCGGTGCGATTGATGTCATGACCTGGACCGAGCGCGGAATCTATCGGGTGGGAGAAACGGTGCATGCCTCCGCCCTTGCCCGCGATACGGATGGCAAGGCGATCGAGAAGCTGCCGCTGACCTTCATCTTCATGCGCCCTGATGGCGTCGAGGACCGGCGCATCGTCAGGCAGAGCAGCGACGCTGGCGGCTATGTGATCGACCTTCCGATCCAGGAAAGCGCCATGCGCGGCAGCTGGACGATGAACGTCCATACCGATCCCAAAGGATCGCCGATCGGCACAAGAACCTTCCTCGTCGACGATTTCGTTCCCGATCGCACCGACATGGAGCTGAAGACAGAAGCCAAGGAAATCGGTCCCGACACGCCGGCAACGATCGCTATCAGCGGCAAGTATCTCTATGGCGCACCGGCGGCCGGCCTGACGCTCGAAGGCGATGTCGTCATCAAGCCGACGCGCGAAAGCCAGGCTTTTTCGGGTTACGTCTTTGGTCTTTCTGACGAGGAGGCGAACGAGGAAAGCCGCCAGGCGATCGAAGGCCTGCCGGAACTGGACGAGAACGGCCAAGCCACGACCGATCTCACGGTCGGCGACCTTCCCGCGACCACGCAATTGCTGAACGCGACGGTCTACATCCGCATGCAGGAAACGGGTGGGCGGGCGCTGGAGCGCTCACTGGTGATCCCGGTCAAAAGCCAAGGACCGATGATCGGCATCAAGCCTGAGTTTTCGGGCGATGCAGCCGAGAACTCGATCGCCGGCTTCAACGTGATCGGCGTTTCCGCAGACGGCCGAAAGCAAGAAATGAAGGGGCTGCGCTGGAAGCTTTCGCTCCTTGAGCGCGAATACCAATGGTATCGGGAAGGCACGGCATGGAAATACGAATCCGCCTTCAACGCACGCCAGGTTGCGAGCGGCACGGTTGATGCCGGCCTCGACGGCGGCAAGATAGCGTCCCAGGTAGGCTGGGGCCGCTACCGCCTTGAAGTAGAAAGCCCGGACGCGGATGGTCCGGTATCAAGCATCGAATTCGATGCCGGCTGGATGGTGGCGGCTGTCTCAACTGAAACGCCGGACGGGCTTGAAATCGCCCTTGACAAAGAAAGCTACAAGGTCGGTGAGACGGCGAAGCTGAAGGTTTCTTCCCGTTACGGCGGAGAGCTGATGGTGACTGCCGGGACGGAAAATCTCGTTGCCGTGCAGAATGCAACGATCGGCGAGACCGGGGGCGAAGTGGAGGTCGCGGTCACCGCCGAATGGGGCGCTGGCGCCTATGTGACAGCAACGCTCTTCCGCCCGGGCGACGCCCAGGACAGCCACATGCCGATGCGCTCGATTGGCATCAAATGGCTGAAGGTCGATCCCGAGCAGCGTGCACTGCAGGTGAAGCTCGATGCACCGGAAAAGATGCTGCCGCGCGCACCGCTGAACATCAGTCTTGCGGTGACGGGGGCTGGCGCCGATGAGGACGCTTACGTCACGGTTGCCGCCGTCGATGTCGGCATTCTCAATCTGACGCGCTACGAGGCGCCCAATCCCGAGGACTGGTATTTCGGCCAGCGTCAGCTCGGTCTTGAAATCCGCGATCTCTATGGCCGCCTGATTGATGGTTCGCTCGGCGCGACCGGCAAGCTTAGAACCGGCGGCGACGGCGGCGCGGTGGCGCTGCAGGGCAGCCCCCCGACGCAAAAACTCGTCGCCTTCTTCTCCGGTCCAGTGAAGCTTGACGCCGCCGGCAAGGCGAACGTCAGCTTCGACATTCCGCAATTCAACGGCACGGCGCGTGTCATGGCTGTTGCCTGGTCGAAGGACGGGGTGGGCCACGGCGTCAAGGACGTCGTCATCCGCGATCCGGTGGTCGTCACCGCCAGCCTGCCGAAGTTCCTGGCCCCTGGCGACAAGGCGGAACTGCGCCTCGATATTGCCAATACCGATGCACCGGCCGGCGATTTCAAACTGCAGCTGACCGGCAACGAGGCCGTCGGCATCGAGGAAGCTGCAGCTTCCCGGACGATCCATCTGGCCGCCGGTGCGAAATCCGACTTCACGCTATCTGTGATCGGCAAGCAGCCAGGCAACGGCGCTGTTTCGATCAACCTCTCGGATGCTGCTGGACTGTCGCTCGATCAGACGGTTGACGTACCGGTCCGCCCATCGTCACTGCCCGTGACCGAACGACGCGTCATCGCCCTGAAACCGGGGGCGAAACTGAAGATCGACAAGGAGCTTCTGGCCAACAGCGTGCTTCCGGGCGCCTCGGTCAGCGTCAACGTCACCCGTTCGGCCGCCTTCGACATTCCCGCACTGCTGATGTCGCTCGACCGTTATCCTTTCGGCTGCGCCGAACAGACGACGAGCCGCGCGCTGCCGCTTCTTTATCTCAGCGAGCTTTCGAAACAGAATGGCCTCGGAGATGATGCAGACGTCAAGAAGCGCGTGCAGGATGCGATCTATCGCGTACTGTCCTATCAGGCATCGGCAGGCAGCTTCGGCCTTTGGGGACCGGATTCGGGCGACCTTTGGCTCGATTCCTATGTCACGGATTTCCTGACGCGGGCGCGTGAAGAGAAGTACGACGTGCCGGACCGTGCGCTGGTGCAGGCGCTCGAGAACCTCCAGAACGCGTTAAGCTATGACGTCAACGTCAAGACGCAGGGCGATGAAATTGCTTATGCAATCTATGTTCTCGCCCGCAACAGGAAAGCCTCGATCAGCGATCTGCGCTACTACGCCGATACGATGATCAACGACTTCCCGACGCCGCTTGCCAAGGCGCATATCGCCGCGGCACTTGCCCTTTACGGAGATGCGACGCGCTCGAAGAATATCTTTGTCGATGCGCTGCAGATGACCGAGGATTCAATGGTTCATCGCGTCAATCTTTCGCGCACCGACTACGGCTCGATCCTGCGCGACGGCGCAGCCATTCTGGCACTTGCCGCCGAAAGCCGCCCTGTCCCGCCGGTCATTCCTGAACTGGCAAAGGCCGTCGGCAAGGAATGGGATCGCAGCAAGTGGACGAGCACGCAGGAGCAGGCATGGACGCTGCTTGCGGCGCGCGCGATCCAAAGCGGCGATGACTCGCTGAAGGTGGACGTCAACGGTGCGCTACACACGGGTGCCTACATGGCGAAGATGAGCGGCGACGCGCTGATGAACAATCCGCTGACGCTGACGAGCGCCATGGCCGATCCGGTATCGGCGGTCGTGACGACCGTTGCAGCACCCGTCACGCCGCTGCCTGCCGGCGGCAACGGCTTTGCCATCGAGCGCAGCTATTACACGCTTGATGGCGAGCCGGCGAATATCAGTGAAGCGCGGCAGAACGAGCGCTACGTGGTGGTGCTGCACGTGACCGAAACCAACGCCTGGCCGTCGCGTATTATCATGACCGATCTGCTGCCGGCTGGCCTCCAGATCGACAATCCGAGCCTGGTCGACAGCGCGCAACTCACTAATTTCGACTGGATCGGCGAACAGACGGCGGCTCATACAGAGTTCCGCGACGACCGCTTTGTTGCGGCCTTCAACCGGACGTCGGACGACAATCGTGACATCAACGTCGCCTATGTCGTGCGGGCTGTCACTCCAGGCGTTTATGACCACCCGGCGGCGACCGTGGAGGACATGTACCGTCCCGAATATTCGGCTCGCACGGCGACCGGCAAGATGGAGGTTGTCGCAGCACGATAATGCGGCTCTGGCACAAGGTCACGATTGGAACGACGGCCGGTATCCTTCTTGCCGGTGCGGTTTTCTTCGCGCTCGAAACCGCCGACAATGCCTTTCCGCCGCCGCTTGAAAAGACCGGTGCGGTGTCGGCCGAAGTGCTGGATGCCGATGGTCAGCTGCTGCGGGCCTTTGCGACGTCGGAGGGCCGCTGGCGTCTGAAAACCACGGTCGCAGACGTCGACCCACAATTCACGCGCATGCTGATCGCCTATGAGGACCGGCGCTTCTACGACCATCACGGCATCGATCCGCTGGCAATCGGGCGTGCGGGCCTGCAGCTGATCACCAACGGCCGCATCGTTTCCGGCGCCTCGACGCTTTCCATGCAGGTGGCACGGCTGATCGAACCGCGCGCGGGACGCTCGCTTTCGGCGAAATTCCTGCAAATGGTACGTGCCGTCCAGATCGAGCGGCGGCTTTCGAAGGAAGAGATCCTTGATCTCTATCTGACGCATGCGCCCTACGGCGGCAATCTGGAAGGCGTGCGCGCCGCAAGCCTTGCCTATTTCGGCAAGGAGCCGAAGCGGCTGACGGTGGCGCAGGCTGCCCTCCTCGTTGCCCTCCCTCAGCTTCCCGAGCGGCGCCGTCCCGACAGGAACCTGGCGGCGGCGGAGGCCGCGCGAAAACGCGTTCTGGAGCGCGCCGCCGTAGACGACGCCATCGGCGAGGGAGAGGCCGAGCGCGCCGAGGCGACACTCGTTCCGGCAGCGCGCATGCAGCTTCCGGCCCTTGCAGCACACGTCGCCGAAGCAGCACTTCGCAGAAAACCGAAGGAGCGCGAGCATCGAACGACGCTCAAGAAGCAGGTGCAGGAAGGGCTCGAAGCAACGGCAAAGAATGCCGCCATGAAGCTTGGCCCGAAGCTTTCGCTGGCGATCGTGATGGCCGATGCGCGCAGCGGCGAAATCGCCGGCGAGGTTGGTTCAGTGGATTATTTCGATGCCAGCCGCTCCGGCTGGATCGACATGACGCGGGTCAGCCGTTCGCCTGGCTCGACCCTGAAACCCTTCATCTACGGCCTTGCTTTCGAGCAGGGGTTGGTGAGCCAGGAAACGATCATCGAGGACCGGCCGGCGGATTTCTTCGGTTACCGGCCGCGCAATTTCGACATGCGCTATCAAGGCGACGTGACGGTCCGCGAGGCATTGCAGCTTTCGTTGAACGTGCCGACCGTCAGGCTGCTTGACGCCGTCAATCCGGCGCGGCTTCTGGTGCGCTTCCGTCGCGCCGGCGTCCGGCCCACCCTGCCACCGAACGAAACGCCGGGACTGGCGATCGGGCTCGGGGGCGTCGGCATCACATTGAAAGACCTCGTGCAGCTCTATACGGCGCTTGCCAACAAGGGCGAACCGGTTCGGATCGGCGACGGCGTGACGGGCGCGCCCGGCAAGATCGATGGCGAACCGTTGCTGGAGCCGGTCGCCGTCTGGAACGTTTCGGATATCCTTTCCGGCGTCGTCCCACCCGCAGGCGCTCCGCAACGCGGCATCGCTTACAAGACGGGGACCAGCTACGGCTACCGCGACGCATGGTCGATCGGCTACGACGGGCGTTATGTGCTCGGTGTCTGGGTCGGAAGGCCGGACAATGGCGCGGTGCCGGGATTGACCGGTTACGGCACGGCAGCCCCCATCCTGTTTGAGGCTTTTGCAAAGTCGGGCATAGCAGCCACGCCTCTGTCGCGCCCACCCTCCGGGGCAGTACGCGTCGCCCAGGCCGATCTGCCGGTCAGCCAGCGGCGTTTCTCGATAAATGCCAGCGGGTTGCTTTCCACCTCCAGCCGCGAACAGGCACCACAGATCGTCTATCCGCCGGAAGGCGCGCATGTCGATCTCGGGGCAAAGAGTGGTGACCTCTCGCCATTGATGTTGAAACTACAGGGCGGCCGGGCGCCGTTCCGTTGGCTTGCAAACGGCAAGCCGCTGCCCGATCTTTCCCGCCGCCGCATCAACCAGTGGATGCCGGATGGCGCTGGTTATTCGAAACTGACGGTGATCGATGCGATGGGGCGTGCGGCGAGCGTCGGCGTCTTCATCGACTAACCCTTGGAATTGGGGGAACAACGCGCCCGATGTCACCGTTTCGGGCCGTCTCCCTCCGAAGAGCGGGCGACATGACGCTTCCGACATCGACATACCGCGTTCAATTCCGCAACGGCATGACATTCGACCGGGCGATCGAATGTGTGCCGTATTTCAAAGCCCTTGGCATCAGCCATGTCTACGCTTCGCCGATCTTCGCCGCGACGACGGGTTCGACGCATGGCTATGACGTGACTGACGCCAATAAAATCGATCCGGCAATCGGCGGACGGGCGGGTTTTAACCGGTTGAGCAGTGCTTTGAACGACGCCGGGCTCGGCCTCATCCTCGATATCGTGCCCAACCATATGGCCGCCTCGACGGAAAGCCCCTGGTGGCGGAGTGTGCTGAAGCTTGGGCAGGAGAGCCCCTATGCACGATATTTCGATATCGACTGGGGCGAACGGCTGACCCTGCCGATCCTCGGCAAGCCGTTCGAAGACGCCCTGTCGGATGGCGAGCTGCGGCTTGAGCGCGATTCGGAAGATGGCGAACCGGTGCTTGGCTATTGCGACACGCTTTTGCCGTTGAACCCCGGCAGCGCCGAGCTTGTTCCAGCAAGCGCAGATGAGCCGGCGTGGCTTTCGAAAGACAAAGAGCTGATCGCTCGCCTGCACGAGGCCCAGCACTGGCGATTGATCCATTGGAAAGAGGCGGCAAGACATCTGAGCTATCGGCGTTTTTTCGAGGTGACGGAGCTGGTCGGCCTGCGCGTCGAGGACGAGCAGGTTTTCGAAGATAGCCACCGGCTCATTCTCGAACTTGTGCGCTCCGGGCAGGTGCAAGGTTTGCGGCTCGACCATATCGACGGCTTGGCAGATCCGAAGCACTACCTGCAAAGACTCCGCGCCGAAGCAGGACCGGAAACCTATATCGTCGTCGAGAAAATCCTCGGTCGCGACGAAAAACTACCCGCAAGCTGGCCGATCGCCGGGACCACCGGCTACGAGTTCATTTCGGCGCTTGGCCACCTTTTCATCGACGGCGGTGGCCTGCAACAGCTTGGCACCGCCTATGCGAATATTGCCCCGGACATGGCCGATGTTGCAGCCGGTCTTCGCGCAGCCAAGCAATTGATGGTGGAACGCAACTTCGAAGGCGAGACGACGCGGCTGGTGAAGATCGTCCATGGCCTTTATCCCGACCTTGAGCGCGCCGGGATTGCGGCAGCTATCCGCGAGTTGTTGATCGCCTTTCCCGTCTATCGCATCTATGGCAGCAAAGGTCGGCTTGACGCGCGGGATGCGGACGTGCTCGGCAGGGTCGTTTCCAGCGCGGCAGAAAAGCTTGCCGACCAGCGGGCGATCGACGTCGTGGCAAGGCTCTTGAAAGGTGAGGTACGGGGAGCAGAGGCGAAAGAGTTCCGCCGCCGCTTCCAGCAGTTGAGCGGACCTGTCATGGCGAAGGCAATGGAGGACACGCTCTTTTATCGCTACAACCGGCTGCTTGGCGTAAACGAAGTCGGCAGCGATCCGGACATGACGCCGGGCGGCGTCGAGACTTTCCATGCACTGATGCTTAAGCGCGCGCGGCTTATGCCGCACGGTCTTTCAGCGACATCGACACACGATACCAAGCGCGGCGAGGATGCCCGCGCAAGGCTCTATACCTTGAGCGAAGGAGCCGATGTCTGGGTGCAGGCGGTGGAGCGCTGGCGCGAGATGAACCGCGACCATCTGGTCGAATTGCCAAGTGGCTTGACGCCTGAACCGAACGTCGAATGGATGCTCTATCAGGCGCTTACCGGGATCTGGCCGGAGGATTTCTCAAATGGAGAGGCTGAAGCGCTGACAGGACGCTTCACCGCTTATGCGGAAAAGGCGATCCGTGAAGCAAAGCACGGCACGAGCTGGGATGAGCCGCATGCCGGATACGAGGCGGCGGTTTTAGCTTATGCAACAGCGTTGCTTTCATCGACCAACCTCGCCTTTCACGAGGATTTCGGAGCGGTGATGCGGCCATTCATCGAGGCCGGCTATCTGAACAGCCTGTCGCAGACGCTGATAAAGCTGACAGCACCCGGCATTCCCGATATTTATCAGGGCGCCGAGCTTTTCGATTTAAGCCTCGTCGATCCTGACAACCGCAGGGCTGTCGACATGACGGCCTTGTCTGCCAGCCTCTTGGAAGGAGTGCCGGTCGTAAGTCTGACTGTGCCTGCGCTGAAACAGCGCATCGTCGAAATCGGTCTTCATCTTCGAAAGCGGCAACCGGACCTTTTTGCGAAGGGCGCCTATGTTCCGCTTAAGGTGTCCGGCAGCCGCAAGGATCATGTCGTTGCCTTTGCGCGAGAGTTGAACGGAACCTACGCGATGAGCGTCGTTCCACGGCTGATGCTCGGCTGGCTGGATCCAGGCGTTCTGTTCGCCGGGCCGGAATTCTGGAACGATACGATGATCCAGGTGCCTTCTTCCTTCGAGGGCCTTCGCTGCGATCTCTTGACCGGTAGGATGCTCGAGCCGGGAGGCGAGCTGTCGCTTTCGGCGCTACTCGGCAGCCAGCCTGTGGCTCTCATCGAGCCTTGGGAGGCAGATATCGAAGAGCATGAAATTATCACTTGACCTTCCAGTTGCTGGAAGGTTCATAAGCCTATCCACTGCCCGTCGGGACAAAGGAGAAGCCTATGAATACGCACGATCACCACCATCACGGCGCCGGCAGTTGTTCCCGCGGGCACGGTAGCGCCGACACTGGCGGGGCCATATTTGCCCGCGATCCCGTCTGCGGCATGATGGTAGATCCGGATGCGGACAAGCCGAGCCTCAATTACCAGGGCCACACCTATCATTTCTGCTCCGACGGTTGCCGTAAGAAATTCGAAGCCAATCCGCAGAATTATCTCGCGGCCAAGGATCCGGTTTGCGGCATGTCCGTCGATCGCGCGACCGCGCTGCATTTCCTGAAGTACGACGGCGAGAAATTCTACTTCTGCTCGGCGGGATGCAAGGCAAAGTTCGAGGCCGATCCGGAAACCTATCGCCACGGAAAACGGCTGGCACAAAAGCCTATGCCGAAGGGTACGCAATATACCTGCCCGATGCATCCGGAAGTCATCAGCGATCATCCCGGCGACTGCCCGAAATGCGGCATGGCGTTGGAACCGATGGGTGTTCCGCCGGCGGACGAGGGCCCGAACCCGGAGCTTACCGATTTCACGCGGAGGCTCTGGATAAGCGCCGCTTTGGCCATTCCGCTACTCGTTCTCGGCATGGGTCCGATGATCGGACTGCCGTTGCGCGATGCGATCGGCGAGCCGCTGGCAAGCTGGATCGAACTTTTGCTCGCAACCCCTGTCGTGCTTTGGGCTGCCCTGCCCTTCTTTCGCCGGGCTTGGAACTCATTCCTCAACCGCAGCCCGAACATGTGGACGCTGATTGGCCTCGGCGTGGGCACTGCTTATGTCTACAGCGTGGTCGCTGTGCTTGCGCCCGGCCTTTTCCCCATGAGCTTCCGGGGGCATGGCGAGACTGCGCCCGTCTATTTCGAGGCGGCGTCCGTCATCGTGGCGCTCGTCTTCGTCGGCCAGGTGCTGGAATTGAAGGCGCGCGAGCGGACGGGCTCGGCCATACGGGCCTTGCTCGACCTTGCGCCGAAGACGGCACGCCGCATCAATGCAGACGGCAGCGAAACGGATATCGAGGTGGACGAGATCGCGAGCGGCGACCTGCTGCGGGTGCGGCCAGGCGAACGCGTTCCAGTCGACGGGTCGGTCATCGATGGGCAATCGACCATCGATGAATCCATGATTACCGGCGAACCGCTACCGGTCGAAAAGACGAAGGGCGATGCCGTCACCGGCGGGACGATCAACCGGAACGGCACTTTCGTGATGACGGCAGAGCGCGTAGGTGCGGAAACAACCTTGTCGCGCATCGTTGACATGGTCGCCAAGGCGCAGCGCTCGCGGGCGCCGATCCAGGCCGCGGTTGACCGGGTCTCGGCCTTCTTCGTGCCTGCCGTTGTTGTAACGGCGATCGTCGCCTTCATCGCCTGGGCAATTTTCGGGCCGGTGCCGCCGATGGCACATGGCCTGCTTGCCGCGGTTGCCGTGCTCATCATCGCTTGCCCCTGCGCACTTGGCCTTGCAACCCCGATGTCGATCATGATCGCCACCGGGCGTGGCGCGCAGGAGGGCGTGCTGATCAAGGATGCCGAAGCGTTGGAACGTTTTTCGAAGGTCGATACGCTGATCGTCGATAAGACCGGCACTTTGACGGAAGGCAAGCCCCGCCTCACGGACGTCGTCCCGGTTGGCGGCACAGATGAACAGACGTTGCTCTTATTGGCGGCAAGTCTGGAACGCGGGTCAGAACATCCGCTTGCCGAGGCAATTGTCGCCGGTGCGGAAGAGCGCAAGATCAAGCCGATCGATGTCACGGGCTTCGAGGCTATCACCGGTAAAGGCGTGAAAGGCGATGTGGACAACGCTGCCGTAGCGCTCGGCAATGCCGCGATGATGAACGATCTCGGGATTGATACCGCGCCGCTTGCCGAAAAGACCCGCGCCCTGCGCGACGAGGGCAAGACCGTGATGTTCGTCGTCATCGACGGCAGTCTTGCGGGTTTCGTTGCGGTTGCCGACCGGATCAAGGCGACGACGGCTGAGGCGATCCGCGCGCTGCACGAAAGCGGGCTGCGCATCATCATGGCGACTGGCGACAATGAGCGCACGGCAAACGCCGTCGCAAAAAGTCTCGGGATCGATGAGGTGCGCGCCGACGTTTTGCCGGAAGACAAGAAGGCGCTGATCGACGAACTGCATGCAAAGGGTGCGGTCGTTGCAATGGCCGGCGACGGCGTGAACGACGCTCCGGCACTTGCCGCCGCAGATGTCGGCATCGCCATGGGAACGGGGGCGGATGTGGCGATGGAAAGTGCCGGCATTACCTTGGTGAAGGGTGACCTCAACGGGATCGTGCGCGCCCGGCGGCTGGCGGAGGCGACGATGCGCAACATCCGCCAGAATCTCGGCTTCGCTTTCGGCTACAATGCTCTAGGCGTGCCGGTGGCCGCAGGCGTGCTCTACCCGGTCTTCGGCCTGCTGCTTTCGCCGATGATTGCGGCAGCGGCCATGAGCCTATCGTCTGTCTCCGTCATCGGCAACGCGCTGAGGCTGAGGCTCCAGAAACTCTGAGAGGACAAAAGAATGAACATCGGCGAAGCATCGGACCGCTCCGGTCTGCCACCCAAGACCATCCGCTATTACGAGGATATCGGTTTGATCCGCCCCGGAAGGGGCGGAAACGGCTATCGCGACTATGAGGCCACCGATGTTCACAAGTTGCGTTTCCTCCAGCGTTCCCGCGGGCTCGGCTTTTCTGTCGAGGAATGCCGGCAACTGCTGGCGCTTTACGAGGACAAAAGCCGGGCAAGCGCCGACGTGAAGGAGATCGCACAAGGCAAGCTCCATGAGATCGACCGGAAGATCCGGGAGATGTTGGAATTGCGGCGCACGCTGGAGCATCTTGTGCATGCCTGCCACGGCAACGACCGGCCGGACTGCCCGATACTGGAGGAGTTGTCGGATGGCAAAAACGTCTAGAAATCAGGGCCAATTGTTTTGAGATCGGTCAGCGTAAAACCGGCGTCCTTCGTTAGGATCGGCATGTTGCCCGCCTTTGCCGCCGCATAGTGAAAGCAATCTGCCAGATTGAGCGCACTGTTGCGATTAGCATCGGGATAACGATGGCGTCCACATTTTTCGAAGGCGCTTAGGGCAATGGTATTTTCAGTAAGCGTTATCGATACGACTGCAATCTCTGCAAGCCGCAGAAACTCCTGGACCTTTGCCTCGGCTTCAGCCATCGGAATCTGTTTCTTGCGATAGATAGCGGCTGCCGCCTCCCATACAGCAAGGACGGAAGTGACAAGCTCGCCGCGAGGAACCTCATCGAGGGCTCTCGCAAAACTGTCCCATTTCTGCTCCTGCAAGAGCAGCGCGATGATGACCGGCGCGTCGACGAACATCAGTATTCGCCGCTGAGATCGTCGAAGAATTTCTTATCGAGAACGACGTCGCTATCTCTGTAGGATGCGATCTTTTCTTGCAGCGGCCTTAACCGCTCACGAAAAGGCAGCGTTTCGTCTGTGCGGCGAAGCTCGTTTTCAAGCGCGAGCCGCACGGCCTCGGTCTTGTTGATGCGCTTCTTCGCAGCCAGCTGTTCAGCCAGCTGGTTCACAGTCTCGCTTCTTATATTGAGAGGCATGGCGCACGCTCCTGTGTAGACAATTTATAGATAGCGTCTACACGGACCAGAAGCCAAGAACTTCATCAGCTTAAAAATTTCGAAAAAAGCAGGAATAAAACATCATCGGCAATCGTATACTCAACCATGGAACGGAAAGAACGGCCCTTCGACGTCATCGGGCAGCTCGCGGCGCTCAGGCGCTATGCGCGTGCGCTGGTGCGCAATTCGGATGACGCTGAAGACCTTGTGCATGATGCGCTCGTGCGCGCCTTCGAGAAGCGGCAGAGCTTCCGGCGTGCCGGCAACCTGCGCACCTGGCTGCTTTCCATTTTGCACAACGCCCATATCGATCGGGTTCGTCAGAACCGGTCCGTAGCGCGCCGGCACGATGAAGCGGCTCTTGAGACGGACTCGTCGCTGCCGGCGGGACAGGAACATGCGGTGCGTCTTCAGCAGGTCCGTGACGCTTTCTTCGACCTGCCGGAAGAACAGCGCGAGGCACTGCATCTCGTTGCGATCGAGGATCTTTCCTATCAGGAAGCTGCAGCCTCGCTCGGCATCCCGGTCGGAACGCTGATGTCGCGGGTCTCACGCGCCCGCGCGCAGCTTCGCGAATTCGAGGCAGCAACGCCCCGCGCCTCGCACCTGAGGTTAATCGGAAGGAACGGCAATGAAAGCAGTTGATCCGATCATCGATACCGATCTCGACGCCTATGTGGATGGCGAGCTGGACGTGGCGCGCCGCATTCAGGTGGAATCCTATCTTTCCGAGAACCCGGCGATTGCTGCAAAGGTAATGGCCGATCTCAGCATGAAGGGCGAGCTGCGCCTGGCGCTTGCCGGCGAAAATGCCTTCGGCCGGATCGAGACGCGGGATGCCGCACGGCGTCTGGAGCGTGGTCTCTCTTACGGCCGTATCTTGCATGCGGTTCAGCGGGCCGCTGCCGTCGGCGTGCTCGTGATGGCAGGTTGGGTGGCACATACCTCCTTTGGCGCCTTTACGGCGACGGAGGTTGTCGCGTCCGTTCCAGCTCCGCCCTATGTCGAGGATGCGGTGCAGGCCTACCAGACGGCCAAACTTCGCGAAACGATGCCTTCGCAGACGGCTGCGAAATATAATCCTGACGAGATTCGCGCGGATACCGCGATCGTGATGCCGGAACTGCCGAAGGAGTGGGAGGTTTCCGATGTCCAGATTTTTCGGTCCGAATTCGGCCCGAGCGTCGAAATGGCAATCCGGGAACCGGACGGCAAGCGGCTTTCGCTTTTTGCCGTGCGGCCGGGCGCTTTTGCCGTTCAGCCGGTCAGCCATCTGGCGCTCGACAATGCCGAGGCCGCTTACTGGCAGATCGGCGAGGTCGCCTATGCACTGATCGCCAGCGACAGGGATCTTGAACTCGACCGGGCTGCCGAGGGGCTCGCCCGTTCGCTCTACTAGTTTGAACCAGAGGAGATCAAAATGAATCCGAACAATCCGCGTTACGGCTACGGCTCTGCCGCCAGCTCGCAGGTTCTCTTCGACGAGGGCCTCCGCAAGCACATGCTGCGCGTTTACAACTACATGGGTCTCGGTCTCGTCATCACCGGGATCGTCGCCTTCATCGTCGGCAGCACGCCGGCCCTTTACGTGCCGATCTTCCAGTCGCCGCTGAAGTGGGTAGTCATGCTGGCGCCGCTAGCCTTCGTCTTCTTCTTCTCGTTCCGCATCCAGACGATGTCGGCAAGTGCCGCGCAAATGACGTTCTGGGCGTTCTGCGCGGTTATGGGTCTATCGCTGGCCTCGGTATTCCTCGTCTTCACCGGCACGAGCATCGCGCGCACGTTCTTCATCGCCGCGACGATGTTCGGCGCGACCAGCCTCTATGGCTACGCGACCAAGCGTGATCTTTCCGGCTTCGGCTCGTTCCTGATCATGGGCCTGATCGGCGTCATCATTGCCAGCATCGTCAACCTCTTCCTGGGTTCGAGCGCGCTGCAGTTCGCCATCTCGGTGATAGGTATCCTCGTCTTCGTCGGCCTGACTGCCTGGGACACGCAGAATATCAAGGAACAGTTTTCGGAAAACCACGATCAGGAATCGAACCAGAAGCTTGCCGTCTTTGGCGCGCTCTCGCTCTACCTGAACTTCGTGAACATCTTCCAGCTCCTGCTCAACTTCACCGGCGAGCGGGAATAAAGACCGCGCTTCTGGGGGCAAAGGAAGCGCAAGAGCGCCCGGTCTGCAATCTGTGACAGGATGGCGAGCCGGGCGTTCACCTTAAAAAGACGGCCGGGCTTGATGTCCGGCCGTCTTTCTTTTGTGTCAGATGATGCCCCAGGCGCGGTAACGTCCGCGGCCGGTGATTTCGCGGATGCCGATCTCGTTCAGCAGATTGAGGGCACCTCGGCTCGTGACCTGCAATTGGCGGGCGACCATCGCCGAGGATACCATGGGGCGCGAAAGGACGAATTCCGCAAGCTGCGGCAGACTGCTGTTTGAGCGGCGATCCCGGAAGCGCAGTTCCATCTGGGTGCGGGCAAGAGATAAGCGATCCATCTCCTTAAGCCCGGTCGCAGCGCTCTCCGTGATGGCGTCCAGAAAAGCGAGCAAGCGAGTCAGGCGATCGCGCGAGCGGCGCTTCTCGTGGCGGATGGACTTCAAACCGGCATAGAAGGCAAAGAGATGCGAGGCGACCTTACCCCGGGACCGCAGATAGCCCGAAACAAGGAGGCCGCCCAGCCAGTGCTGACGTCTGATCGGCTCGGTTCGCTCCCAGGCCTCGAAAAGCACTGCGGCGGCCAAGGCAGGAGGCAACTCGTCGGCAAGCGGAATGAGCGCACGCCAATCGGATAGGCGCTGGGCCTCGTCCCATTCGTCGTCGCCGAAGAGGCCGAGCGGATCGGCGCGCGTCTCCTTCGGCCTTTCTTCCACCGCAGGAGCTCCGCCGAGATGGGTATCCAGTAATCGCTGAGAGCGGGCGAGTACGGCGTCGATCTCGGCAAGTTCCACCGATAGCAGCGCTTCGGCTTCCTCCTCCGCTTCATCGGGCGGCGCTATCGCCCCCTTCACTTCTGTTGCGCGCGCGGTTTCCTCCAGACCGGCGCCGGCAAGCGCATTCAATCCGGCAGCACTAAGCGCCCAAGTGGGGTCGGCCGTCCAGATGCGGCGACGCGCCCGCAGGACAGCATGGGCAATCGTCAGTTCGTGGCTCGGCGTCCGGCTGTCCATATGTGCATCATGCAGCACCAGGTCTTCGACATGTACGAGTTCTCCCGCAACCCAGAGAGCGCTTGCCGCATCGAAAAAGTGGCCGCGTTCGGCAAAACCGTCGCCGACAGGCGAACGGGCTGCTCTTTCATCCAGCCTGGCCAGCATATCTTCCGCCAGCGCGATTGCAGGCAGCAGGCTCTTCAGCATTGCGTTGTCGATTTCGTAGCGCATCTTTTATCGGCCGGAAGTCATCTCAACGTTTACTTCCGCTATTTGCAGCATGATTCGCAATAGACGTGCTGCGAATTCTCAGGAGGCCGGGCTGAAGCGCGCGACGAGCGCATGGCGGTCTCCGGGATAGGTAAAGCGCACATGCGTAACCGATCCGGCGCTGCTCCAGGTGCGACGCTCGATAACGAGGCAGGCTGTCGAACGGGCGATGCCGAGCGCTGCTGCTTCCTCAGCACCGGCCTCAAACGCGTAAATTTTGTGCTCCGCCGCACTCCACGGAACCTGTTTTAAGAGCCAGGCGCCAGGGGCGAGCGCGCTGAAGTCGGCATCGGCCGCTTCGGGGACTGCACTAAGATTGATCAGGCGCTGCTCCAGGCAGAAAGGCCGGGTCCCCGCGAAATGGACGCAAACGATCTCTTTCACGAGACCGCCCGCCGGAAGATCGAGGTTGTCTTCGGCCTTTATTTTGCGGCTCACACTTTTCGTGACCGAATAGGAGTAGAGCAAGTTCAGCGACTGAACTTCCGCCTTGATGTCGTGGATTTCCAGTACGGCCGACTGTGCCTGCGGCTGGGTGACGAAGCTGCCGGACTTCTTGCGGCGCTCGATCAGCCCGGCTTTTGCAAGTTGCGTCAGCACTTTGTTGACGGTCATGCGTGAGCATCCATATTGCATGGCGAGATCGACCTCAAATGGAATGCGATAACCAGGCTGCCACTCGCCGGAGACGATCCGGCCTTCGATCTCGCTCAAGATGCGCTGATGCAGGGTCGCATCCTTGCTGCCGTTCATAACTCACTCCGCTTCGGGTCCGCTGCTCTAGTTGGAACGCAGCGGCAAGAAAAGACTTAGGCGGCGACCAGCTCGTGCATTGCTGCGAGGAAACTCCGATTGATCGCCTCGCGCTGCCGATGACGGCCGGCTTCGACCTGTTTGCGCCCAAGGGCCCAGACGCAATCGACAGCGACGCCGCCGGCAAAGATCCAGTGGTCGAGGATATGGTCATCGGTGAGATAAGGCACTGCGCCACAATCGAGCGCGACGATATCCGCATAGTTACCTTCAGCGAGACCCCCTGCAGCATCGAGAGCCGCACTGCCGCCCGCAAGTGCATTGTCCAGCAGTGCACGGCCCGTCGAGCTGCCGCTCTTGGCAATTACGTTGCGGGCGCGAAGCGCCAGCCGTTCGGAATATTCGAACTGGCGGAGCTCTCCAGGAAGCGAGATCTGCACATTCGAATCCGACCCGACGCCATATCGTCCGCCCTCTTCGAGGAAAAGCGGCGCCTGAAAGGTGCCGTCGCCGAGATTGGCCTCGGTGATCGGGCAAAGACCGGCGATCGCACCGCTTTTCGCCATGCGCCGGGTTTCATCGTCGGTCATGTGGGTGGCATGGATAAGGCACCAGCGGCGGTCGACGGGCGCATGCTCAAGAAGCCACTCGACGGGTCTTGCGCCTGACCAGGCGATGCAATCGTCCACTTCTCTCACCTGTTCGGCGACGTGGATATGGACCGGTCCGCCTTCTGCAAGCGGCAGGAGCTTTGCCATCTCATCGGGTGTGACGGCGCGCAGGCTGTGAGGTGCCATACCAAGCTTTCCGCCTTCCAGCTTTTGCGTGACCGCGCGAGCCCGCTCCATCAATTTGCCGAAGCTCTCGAGCGAATTGATGAAGCGCCGCTGGCCCTCGACGGGCGCTGCACCGCCGAACCCGGAATGCGCGTAAAAGACCGGCAGCAATGTCAGGCTTATGCCTGCCGTCTTGCTCGCGGCGCCGATGCGTTCCGCCAGCTCCGCAATATTAGCGTAGGGGCTGCCGTCCTTGTCATGATGCAGATAATGGAATTCACCGACACGCGAAAAGCCGGCTTCAAGCATTTCCATGTAGAGCTGTGCGGCAACTGCCTCCACATGCTCGGGCGTCATCGAAAGCGCGAACCTGTACATGACAGTGCGCCAGCTCCAGAAGCTGTCATTTGCAGGACCACGGACTTCGCCAAGGCCTGCCATGGCGCGCTGGAAGGCATGGCTGTGCAGGTTGGGCATCGCAGGAATAAGGAGGTGGTGGCGCTCGTCGCTCGCCTCGGCCTTCGCGCCGGCCTCGATCTTTGCGATACGGCCGCCTTCAAGCGACAGTCGTACGTTGCTTCGCCACCCCTCCGGCAAGAGTGCGGTCGCCGCATGAAGTGTCGTCATCGCCTTTTCCCTTCCTGTGAGCCTTCTATCTTTCTTTTCCATGGAAACGCCCAAATTTCCACTTGTCACCCGATTAATATGTATATACATGTTTCGGCATAAGGAAAGGCGTAAAGCTGATGAGCGGGAACAATCTTTTTACGAAGGAGCAGAGGCCGAGCCTCTGGCGCAACTGCCGGCTCATGACGCTCGATCCGGGTAAGCCAGGCTTAGGCACCGTCGAAAAAGGCGCGATCGTCACCGATAACGGCCGCATTTCCTATGCCGGTCCGGAAGGCGAGCTGCCCGTTTCTGTCATCGAGCGTGCCGAAATCGTCGACCTTGAAGGCCGTTGGGTGACGCCGGGGCTTATCGATTGCCACACCCACATCGTTCATGGTGGCAACCGCGCGCGCGAATTCGAAATGCGGCTTGCGGGGGCATCCTATGAAGATCTTGCCCGCGCCGGCGGCGGCATCGTCTCCTCGGTCAGGGCGACGAATGCGCTTTCCGTCGAAGGCCTTGTGCAAGCTTCACTGCCCCGCCTCGATACGCTGCTTTCCGAAGGCGTGACGACGATCGAGATCAAGTCGGGCTACGGTCTTTGCATCGCTGGCGAAGTAAGGATGCTGGAGGCTGCCCGAGCGCTCGGCTATGCACGGCCTGTGCGCGTCAACACGAGCTATCTCGGTGCCCATGCGACCCCCACCGAATACAAGGGCCGCAACCGCGATTATATATCCGACATCGTGCTGCCCGCGCTCGAAGAGGCATATGGCAAAGGCCTTGTCGATGCGGTCGATGGTTTCTGCGAAGGCATTGCCTTCTCTGCGGAAGAGATTGGCCTTGTCTTTGATCGCGCCGAGGCGCTCGGCCTCCCCGTCAAGCTGCATGCCGAGCAGCTATCCAATCTGGGCGGCGCCGAGCTTGCCGCCGAGTATGGTGCGCTTTCGGCGGATCATCTCGAATATCTCGATGACGACGGCGTGGTCGCCATGGCGGCAGCCGGAACCGTCGCGGTGCTGCTGCCCGGCGCGTTTTACGCGATCAACGAAAAGCAGAAGCCGCCGGTAAACGCGCTACGTGCCGCCGGTGTTCCGATCGCCGTCGCGACGGATTGCAACCCAGGCACCTCGCCCCTCACCTCCCTGCTTCTGGCGATGAATATGTCGGCGACGCTGTTTGGCCTGACGGTTGAGGAATGTATTGCAGGCGCCACACGTGAAGGCTCTCGCGCACTCGGCCTTCTTGCCGAAACCGGCACGATCCAGGCCGGAAAATCGGCCGATCTTGCCATCTGGGATATCGAGAGCCCGGCCGAGCTTGTCTATCGCATCGGCTTCAACCCGCTTTTTGCGCGTGTCTTCAAGGGCGAAAGGATCGACCGTTGACCATCATCCTCCATCCAGGTTCCGTTTGTCTGAAACAGCTGGAAACGATCTACTGGACCGGCGAACCGGCAAAGCTCGATGCCACCTTCGACGCTGGAATTCAAAAGGCCGCAGCGCGCATCGCCGAGATCGCCGCGGGCAATGCGCCCGTCTACGGCATCAATACCGGCTTCGGAAAGCTTGCCTCGATCAAAATCGACAGCGCCGATGTCGCCACACTTCAGCGCAATCTCATCCTCTCGCACTGCTGCGGCGTCGGCGCACCGTTGCCGGAGAATGTCGTGCGCCTCGTCATGGCGCTGAAGCTCGTGTCACTTGGCCGCGGCGCTTCCGGTGTACGGCTGGAGCTGGTGCGGCTGATCGAGGGAATGCTCGACAAGGGCGTCATCCCGGTCATTCCGGAAAAAGGCTCCGTCGGGGCCTCGGGCGATCTTGCACCGCTTGCCCATCTGGCGGCGGTGATGATGGGAGAGGCCGAAGCCCTCTTCAAAGGTGAGCGCCTTCCAGGCGGGGAGGCCTTGAATCGGGCTGGCCTCAAGCCGGTTATTCTCGCCGCAAAGGAAGGCCTTGCACTGATCAACGGCACGCAAACCTCGACCGCGCTCGCGCTCGCCGGTCTCTTCCGCGCACATCGTGCCGCTCAGGCGGCCCTGATCACCGGTGCCATGTCGACCGATGCCGCGATGGGTTCGTCAGCACCATTCCATCCGGATATCCATACGCTGCGCGGTCATCGCGGCCAGATCGATACGGCAGCCGCACTTCGGACGCTACTTGAAAGCTCTGTCATTCGTGAAAGTCATGTCGAAGGCGACGAGCGTGTGCAGGATCCCTATTGCATCCGCTGCCAGCCGCAGGTCGACGGTGCATGTCTCGATCTCCTGCGTTCTGTTGCCCGCACGCTCGAAATCGAAGCCAATGCAGTGACCGACAATCCGCTGGTGCTTTCCGACAACTCCGTCGTTTCCGGCGGCAATTTTCATGCCGAGCCGGTCGCCTTCGCCGCCGATCAGATCGCGCTTGCGGTCTGCGAGATCGGCGCAATTTCGCAGCGTCGTATCGCGCTTCTGGTCGATCCGGCTCTCTCCTACGGGCTTCCGGCCTTTCTCGCCAAGAAGCCGGGGCTCAATTCCGGCCTGATGATCGCGGAAGTCACCTCTGCCGCGCTGATGTCCGAAAACAAACAGATGTCGCATCCGGCTTCCGTCGACTCGACGCCGACGTCGGCAAACCAGGAGGACCATGTTTCCATGGCCTGCCATGGTGCGCGCCGTCTGCTGCAGATGACCGAAAATCTCTTCGGCATCGTCGGTATCGAAGCGCTGACGGCCGCACAAGGCGTCGAATTGCGCGCGCCGCTTGCGACCAGCCCTGAATTGCAAAAGGCGATCGCTGTCATCCGCAATGTGGTGCCGACGCTGGAAGTCGATCGCTACATGGCGGACGATCTACGCGCCGTCAGCGAACTCGTTGCAACCGGCGCGTTGAACACGTCCGTTTCCGAACACATCCTTCCATCCCTGGAGATCTGAGATGAGCAATCCCCGTCACAACATCCGCGAGATCCGTTCACCTCGAGGGCTGGAACTCAATGCCAAGAGCTGGATGACCGAAGCGCCGCTTCGCATGCTGATGAACAACCTCGATCCGGACGTGGCCGAAAATCCGAACGAACTCGTCGTCTATGGCGGCATCGGCCGCGCCGCCCGCACTTGGGACGATTTCGACCGGATCGTCGCGACCTTGAAGACGCTCACCGAAGAAGAGACGCTTCTGGTGCAGTCCGGAAAGCCGGTCGGCGTCTTCCGCACGCATAAGGATGCGCCGCGCGTTCTGATTGCCAATTCCAACCTCGTGCCGCACTGGGCGACCTGGGACCACTTCAACGAGCTCGATAAGAAGGGCTTGGCGATGTACGGCCAGATGACGGCCGGCTCGTGGATCTATATCGGCACGCAGGGCATCGTGCAGGGCACTTACGAGACCTTCGTCGAGGCGGGCCGCCAGCATTATGGTGGCAACCTCAAGGGTAAATGGATTTTGACCGGCGGCCTTGGCGGCATGGGCGGCGCGCAGCCGCTGGCGGCCGTTATGGCAGGCGCCTGCTGCCTTGCGGTCGAGTGCAATCCGGATTCAATCGATTTCCGCCTGCGCACCCGCTATGTCGATGCCAGGGCCGAAACGCTGGACGAGGCGCTCGAGATGATCGGCCGCTGGACCAAGGCAGGCGAAGCCAAGTCGGTCGGCCTTCTCGGCAACGCCGCTGAAATCCTGCCCGAAATGGTTCGTCGCGGCATCCGTCCGGATATCGTCACCGACCAGACCTCTGCGCATGATCCGATCAACGGCTATCTTCCGAAAGGCTGGACGATCGCGCAATGGAAAGCGATGCGCGAAACCGATCCGAAGGCGGTCGAAAAGGCCGCCCGCGCCTCAATGCGCGAGCATGTCGAAGCAATGATCGCCTTCTGGGATGCAGGCATTCCGACGCTCGACTACGGCAACAATATCCGCCAGGTCGCCCAAGACGAGGGTCTCGAAAACGCCTTTGCCTTCCCCGGTTTCGTGCCGGCCTATATCCGCCCGCTTTTCTGCCGCGGCATCGGCCCGTTCCGCTGGGCAGCACTCTCCGGCGATCCGGAGGATATCTACAGGACCGACGCCAAGGTGAAGGAACTGCTGCCGGACAACAAGCACCTGCACAACTGGCTGGACATGGCACGCGAGCGCATCTCCTTCCAGGGCCTGCCGGCGCGCATCTGCTGGGTCGGCCTGGGCGATCGGCACCGTCTGGGCCTTGCCTTCAACGAAATGGTGAAGAGCGGCGAACTCAAGGCTCCGATCGTCATCGGCCGCGACCACCTCGACTCCGGCTCGGTTGCATCGCCGAACCGCGAGACCGAAGCGATGAAAGACGGTTCCGGCGCCGTCTCCGACTGGCCGCTGCTGAATGCTCTTTTGAACACTGCCTCCGGCGCAACTTGGGTTTCACTGCACCACGGCGGCGGTGTGGGCATGGGCTTTTCGCAGCACTCCGGCATGGTCATCTGCTGCGACGGGACCGATGACGCCGCCCGCCGCATCGAGCGCGTGCTCTGGAACGACCCGGCAACCGGCGTCATGCGTCATGCCGACGCGGGTTATGACATTGCAGTCGACTGCGCTGAGGAGAAAGGTTTGCGGCTGCCGGGGATTCTGGGAAATTGAACCAAGCAACGTCCTCAGAACGGCTTGAGGGCTGGATACTGCAAGACCATTTTGTCGACGGTGACGAGCGGAATACCTTCAATAATCGCCTGAGCAATCAGGATGCGATCGAAAGGATCTTTATGGAGGGTCGGAAGGCCGGCGATGGCGATTGCATGCTCGCTGTTTATCGGAAGCTCGCAATAGCCATTTTCGAGTAGACGATAGCGCAGAATATAGGGATCGGCCTGAAAATCAGTCCGCCCCTGACCATGTTTTATGGCTGTTTCCCAAATACTTGCCGGGCTGAAGAGAAGTTCGTTTTGCTCCTCTTCAATGAGAGCTTTGATGCGATTGGGGATTGCGCCGATATCACCCGCCGCCCAGATCAGAATATGAGTGTCGAGGAGAAATCTCATTTTGGAAAGATATCGCCGCCGTAAAACATCTCCTCGATTTCATCCGCCATCATCGTGTCGAAATCGTCAGGAACCTTTATGAGACCCTTCATGAAGCCGATCCGCCGCTTTTTGGGCGCATCGACATCATCGATTGGAACGACCTTGACCATCGGCTTTCCGGCTTTGGCTATGATAAAGGGTTCTCCCTTCGCCGCCTTCTCGATCAGCCGCGAAAGGTGCGTCTTCGCCTCATGTATGTTCACGGTTTCCATAGTGACCTCCAGCGGACTTAGTCCATTAAACTTAGTCTATTTGATCTCCTATGACAACAACGGATCATAGCCATGCCGCGTACGGCCATTCTCACCGCTGACACGCACCGGCGCATGCCGTGGAAGAACGGCGGCGGCGAGACGGTAGAGATCGCTGTTTCGCCGCATGGTGCAGCCCTCGACGATTTCGACTGGCGGGTCAGTATGGCCACCGTTGCTTCCGACGGACCATTTTCGATCTTTCCCGGTACTGACCGCACACTTTCAATCCTTGCCGGTAACGGAATGTCCTTGGAAATCGACGGCCATGCGCCGGTCGTATTGGCACAACAGAGCGAACCGTTCGCCTTTGCGGCTGACATTGCCGTCATGGCACGGTTACAGGCGGGACCGATCACCGACCTCAATATTATGACGCGGCGAGACGGCTTTGTGCATAAGGTCGAACGGCTACATATCGGCCTGAATTGGAGCGGCACTCTACCGGCTGCACTATCGCTTGTGCTGTGTCACGACGGAAAAGCAGCATTCGAATTGGCCGGAGAACACGGCTCGCTTGAAACTGGCGACGTCTTGATGATCAAAGGTCATTACGGCGCCGCTTTGACACTCGCCGGCGTCGCACACTGCTATCTCATCGGCATCACGGCTATCTGAAGCCAAGGTGATTTCCTCGTATTTTGTATAGACAAAAGAAAAGCAGCGTGCCTAGTATGTCCCAATAAACAGGCAAACTCCTTACATGCCTAAACAAAGAGCAGGGAACTCAGACATGAAAAAAGCACCGATTTTTGCCGCGGCCCTAGCCGCCCTTCTCGCTGGCAGCGCGGCGCACGCCGCCGACACCAAGGTCTCCATCGGCATTTCCGGTTGGACCGGTTTCGCGCCGTTGACGCTTGCCAAGGAGGCCGGCATCTTCAAGAAGCACGGTCTTGACGTCAACATCGTCAAGGTCCCGCAGGCAAGCCGTCATCTGGCGCTGGCATCTGGCGACATCCAATGCGCGGCGACCACCGTCGAAACCTGGATTGTCTGGAACGCGGCCGGCGTCGCGACCAAGCAGATTTTCCAGCTTGATGTCTCGCATGGCGCCGACGGCATTGCCGCCAAACCCGGTATCGAAAAGGTCTCCGACCTCAAGGGCAAGTCGGTCGCTGCGTCCGCGCCGGGTACCTCGCCCTATTTCCTGCTCGCCTTCATCCTTGCCAAGAACGGCCTCAGCATGAAGGACGTGACGATCGTCAACATGGAGCCAGGCCCGGCAGCACAGGCGCTGCTTGCCGGCCAGAACGATGCGGCCGTCACCTATGAGCCCTATCTTTCAAGCGTTCGCGCCGCTCCGGACAAGGGCAAGATCATCGCGACCACGGTCGATTATCCGGCCGTCATGGATACTTTCGGCTGCACGACTGCCTTCCTGAAGGACAATCCGGATGCCGCCAAGGCGCTTGCCGCGAGCTACTACGATGCGCTTGATATGATCAAGACGGACAAGGAAAAGTCCTATGAGATCATGGGCAAGGACGTGAAACAGTCCGGCAAGGCATTCGGTGATTCTGCCGCCTATCTCGAATGGCAGGACAAGGCCGCGGCACAGAAGTTCTTCGAAACGACCTTCAAGAGCTTCAACGAAGAAGCCGCCGATCTTCTGCTTTCGGCCGGCGTCATTAAGGTGAAGCCTGATCTTTCGACTCTCGCCGACCCATCCTTCATCAAGTGATCCGCAGACATTCAAGGGAGCGCCGGGACGGCCCAGGCGCTCTAGTTATTCAGTAAGGGCGCGGCATGCATCCACTTCAACCCATCGGAGCCCGCAGTCGGGCGCTGTTCGGCCTGCTGTTCTTCGTGCTGTTCTTCGCGGGCTGGGGCTATGCCACGCTCGGCGGCTATGTGTCGAAAACCTTCCTCGCCGATCCGATCACCATGGTGCAGGACGGCTACGACCTTTTGGTCAACCAGGGCTTCCTCTTCGACATCGGCATGACGATTTGGCGCGTCGGCGGCGGCTTCATCCTGTCAGCCCTCGTAGCCGTTCCGCTCGGCATCATCATGGGCGCCTACAAACCGGTCGAGGCGCTGCTCGAACCTTTCGTCTCCTTCGCGCGCTACCTGCCCGCCTCGGCTTTCGTGCCGTTGCTGATCCTCTGGGCCGGGATCGGTGAGACGCAGAAATTGTTGGTCATCTTCATCGGCGCCGTGTTCCAGATCGTGCTGATGGTGGCGGTCTCGGTTTCCAATACCCGCCGCGATCTCGTCGAAGCAGCCTATACGCTCGGCGCCAAGGACAGCGGCGTTGTCCGCCGCGTGCTCATTCCCGCCAATGCACCCGACATTGCTGAAACACTGCGCCTCGTGCTCGGCTGGGCCTGGACTTATGTCATTGTCGCCGAACTGATCGGCGCCTCCTCGGGCATTGGCTACATGATCATCAACAGCCAGTCGCTGCTTGCGACCGGCCAAATCATCTTCGGCATCATCGTTATCGGCCTGATCGGCCTTGTCTCGGATTTCGCCTTCAAATGGCTGAACCGCTGGCTTTTTGCCTGGAGGCTCGCATGAGCGAACTCGTCATAAAGGGTCTCAGCCGCACCTTCCCCGGTGTTCGCGGCGGTCAGCCGACGCTTGCGCTGCAGCCGACCGATCTTAGCATTCCGCGCAACGACTTCGTCACCATCCTCGGACCGTCCGGCTGCGGAAAATCGACGCTCTTGCGCATCATCGCCGGTCTCGACCGGCCGACGGCCGGCACCGTCGCGCTTGAGGGCAAGGCAGTCAAAGGTCCAGGCGCCGATCGCGGCATGGTGTTCCAGTCCTACACGCTTTTCCCCTGGCTGACGGTGCGCGACAACGTCGGCTTCGGCCTGCGTGAGAAAGGCATTCCGGAGACGGAAAAGAAGGAGATCGTCGACAGCTACATCGACAAGGTCGGCCTTCGCGGCTTCGAGCATCACTGGCCGAAGCAGCTGTCTGGCGGCATGCAGCAGCGCACGGCAATCGCCCGGGCGCTTGCCAACAATCCGAAAATCCTGCTGCTCGACGAACCCTTCGGCGCGCTCGACAATCAGACGCGCGGCCTGATGCAGGAGCTGCTGCTTGGTATCTGGGAGCGTGAGCAGAAGACGGTCATCTTCGTGACTCACGATATCGAGGAAGCCGTCTTCATGGCCTCGCGTGTCGTCACGATGACGGCGCGGCCGGGCCGCATCAAGTCGATCACGCCGGTCGATCTGCCCCATCCGCGCCACTACACGATCAAGGCCAGTTCCGAATTCTCGGCTCTCCGGCTGAAGCTGACGGAGGAGATCCGAAGCGAGGCGATCGCCGCCGCGGCACATGGATAGGAGGAAGTGGCTGTGGGGGAAATGCCGCTTCACCTGCGCATCCTGAACGATGTCGAAAAGCGGATCCTCTCCGGCGAATGGCCGCCGGGCCACCGCATTCCCTTCGAGCACGAGCTGACTGTGCAATACGGTTGCTCGCGCATGACAGTGAACAAGGCGCTGACGGATCTCGTCAAGAAGGGGCTGATCGAGAGGCGGCGGAAGGCTGGGACCCATGTGAGCTTCCCGCATGTCCAATTTGCCGTCATGGAGATCCATGATCTGCGACGCGAGGTACAAGCGCTCGGCCTCCCCTATCGCTACGAGATCGTCAGCCTCAAGCCCCGGCGTGCACGGCGCGAGGACAATGCGAGGCTCGACCTTGCAGCGGGCGCCTCGGTGCTCGAAATCGTCTGCGATCACTTCGCCGGCGACCGGCCCTTCTGCCACGAAGAGAGGCTGATCAATCTTGCCGCCGTTCCCGAAGCGGCGAAGGAGACTTTCGAAGAAGGACCGCCCGGAACGTGGCTGCTTGGCAAGGTGCCGTGGAGCTCCGCAGAACACCGGATTCGCGCAGAGGCCGCAAAAGCGAAAATCGCTTCCGCTCTCTCAATCCCAACCGGGAGTGCCTGCCTCGTCGTCGAGCGTACAACCCATTACAGCGGCCTGCAGATCACCCATGTAATACTCACCTATCCCGGCGACAGGCACGCGCTCGTGGCCCAGTTCAAGCATGGCTAAGGGCAATCACGCGCCGGTCAATTCGCTGCGCAGGCGATGCAGGAAGATTTTCAGTTCCTCCTCGTCGATGCCGACGAGGTGGCGCTTTTCCGGATAGGTGCCACTTTTGACATCTTCGGCGAACTCGGTGAAGGCTGCGATCCGCTCGCGCTGCAGCCGGTCATTTTCGGCGGCGAAATCGCGATAAACCTTGGCGTGGCGTGGGTAGTGGTTACGGTTTGCGCCAAGCACGTCGTCGGCGAAAAGATACTGCGCATCGCAGCCGCTGCCCGCGCCCATGGAAATCATCAGCATGGAGGTGTTCTGGCTGATCACCTTGGCGACATCGCCAGGTACCACCTCGATTTCGGCGGCAAAGGCGCCGGCCTCTTCCAACGCTTTCGTCTGCCGCCAGATTTCAAACGCGCTTGCGGCTGTCTTGCCGACGGCGCGGAAGCCGCCGGTCCAGGTCGCCTTCGACGGGATCAGCCCGACATGGCCGCAGACCGGAATGCCCTCGTCGCGCATCCGCCGGATCGTCTGCAAGCTCGCCGCGCAATAGACGGCGTCGCCGCCCGCCTTCAACGCCTTGAAGGCCTCGCGCATATATTCCTCGGCTGAAACATAGTCGCCATATTCGAGCCCCGGTATGGCAAAAGAACTTGGGGCCGCCTCACGAAAGAGCGAACCGAGCAGTGCCGGCGGTACGGAGATGATGTCGATCTTCGCCTTTTCAGCAGCCTCTGCCTCCTCGAGCGTCGTCACGCGAAGCATGGTCAACTGCCGCTTGCCTTTCATCGAAAGCAGATCAGCAACGGTCGGCCGGGTGTGTTTTTTCATGGCGTTTCCTCTGAAAAGATCGACGGCCGTCAGGCGGCGAGAAGGGATTTGAGTTTCACATGACTTGTGGTGAGCGCTGCTGGATCGGGACATGCCCGCGCGGCAATCAGCATTTCCGCAAGCCGGATATCGCGGGCAACGGCATTGCCCGGCCCGATACCGCTTGCCGCAATCAACCGCCCTGTCTCATCCAGATGGAAGAGGATGAAAGCTCCGTCCCCGAGGTCGCGCCGCAGATGGGTGACTGCGCCCTCGGCAAGTCCGGCGATTTGCAAGGTCATGTCGTATTGATCGGACCAGAACCATGGAACAGCCGATACGGCTTCACCGGTGCCGAGCATATTGGCGGCAGCAAGGTTGCCTTGCTCCTGCGCGTTGCGCCAGGATTCGAGCCGTACGCGTATGCCGCTGTAAATATCAAGAGGGAACGAGCAGCAATCGCCCGCGGCAAAGACATCCAGCGCCGAGGTCTGCAGATGGGCGTTGACAGCAATCCCGTTTTCGATCGCAATCCCCGCCTTTTCCGCGAGCTCGACATTCGGTCTTGCACCGATCCCCACAAGGACAAGATCGGCCTCGACCACGTCGCCGGCAGCAAGCGTGATCCCCGCCTTTTCGTCGGCTTCATTCAGCGACTCGATGGAGACGCCGCAGCGAATGCGCACACCTTCGACGCGATGCCGCGCACAGACCGCATCGGCGATCACCTCCGGCACGCCGCGTTTCAATATGCGCTCCAGGCCCTCGAGAACGGTAACATCCGCTCCAAGCTTTCTAGCTGTCGCAGCGACCTCAAGCCCGATGAAGCCGCCGCCAATGATTGCAATGTGCCTGCCTGGCTTCAGCATATGATGCAATGCCATCGCATCGTGATGCGTTCTCAGCGAACGGATACAGGCGCTGCTTTCCGGCATCCCGGGAAAGGGTCGCGCTCTTGCGCCGGTCGCCAGCAACAGCTTGTCGTAGGCGATGATCGCGCCATCGGCGAGCGTGACTCTCTTGTTCCTCACGTCGAGATTGATCGCCGTAGCGTCCGTCCGCAGATGGATGCCGCTTTCGGCATATCTCTCCGGCGCGGCGATGAATTTCGGTTGAAGCGCCCCGGCAAGGCCCGCCTTGGAAAGCGGCGGCCTTTCGTAAGGCGCAACCGGCTCGCTGCCGATCAGGGTGACTTCATCGCCAAAACCCTTCTCGCGCAGCCCAAAGGCTGCACGAGTGCCGCATTCGCCTGCTCCGATGATGACATAGTGAGCCACGGTGCACCCCCTAGATGGAAATGAAGACGGTGCCGCCTTCGACCTTGACGGGGTAGGTATTTAGGTTGACGCAGACCGGCGCACCCTTGGCCTCGCCCGTCTTGTAGTTGAAGCGCCCGTTGTGCTTTGGACATTCGATGATCTCGTCCATCACCAATCCATCGGCAAGATGGATGTGCTCATGCGTGCAGAGGCCATCGGTTGCGAAGAACTCGTCGTCGGGACTGCGATAGACGGCAAAGGTCTTGCCGTCATGGTCGAAACGCATGACATCCTCCTCGTCGATATCGCCAGTGGCGCACACTTCGATCCAGTTTCCGCTCATTTTCATCCTCCCAGAGGGCTGGTCTCATTGCGCAGCAGGCGCGAGCTCGTTGTGAAATTCCTCGCGATAGGGCCGCGCCGTCGGCGGCAGCTCACGCTTCAGGAAGTAGTCCTCATTGCGCAATTGGCGCAGAAAGGCCGGGGCCATTTCGCGATAACCCGACCAGATCGACGGGCTTGGCGCCGGCAGGTCGTGCTTGATCATCGCATGCAACTGCGGCAGCGCATGGTAGGGTACCATCGGGAACATGTGATGCTCGACATGATAGTTCATGTTCCAGTAGATGAAGCGGCTGATGGCATTCATGTAGACCGTGCGGCTGTTCAGCCGATGGTCGATGACATTGTCAGCAAGCCCGCCATGCTGCAGCAGGCCGGTCAACACATGGTGCCAGGCGCCGTAAAGCCGCGGCAGGCCAATCAGCACCAGCGGCAGGAACGAACCCAAAGTGATCGCAAGCGCGACGGTTGCGCCGTAGATCGCCAGCCAGATACGGGCAATACGGATCGCCTTCGGCTGTTCCATCTCCGGAATGAACGTCTTTTCCTCGGCGCTGATCACGCCAAAACCGTTGCGGATCATATCGACCACGGCATGCCAAACGTCGAGAAGGCCAAAGAAATTAAGGATCAGCCGCACAAGATCCGGCGGGCGCATGACGGCAATTTCCGGATCGCGGCCGACGATGACCGTATCAGTATGATGGCGGGTGTGGCTCCAGCGCCAGGTTACCGGATTGCGCATGATCATGAAGCAGGCGATCTGATAGACGGCATCGTTCATCCAGCGCATTTTGAAGGCGGTGCCATGCCCGCACTCATGCCAGCGGCTATCGGATGCCGAGCCGTAGAGCACGCCGTAAGCAAGGAGGAACGGCACACAAAGCCACGAGCCCCAGAAATAGATACCAAGCCCAGCAAAGGCTGCCATGGCGCCTAGCCAGATCGCCGTATCGCGAATTGCCGGCGCATCGGAACGCTGCATCAGCGCCTTCATATCCTTGCGCGGAATCTCGGTGTGATACCACTCGGCCGCGGCCAACCCGATCTCAACCGCAGTGCGGCCGCTTTCGCCGAGCAGGCTGTAATCGCGCTTCGTCGCCTTCGTCGTCATGCTTTCCTCCCGGGCCTCCGCACCCATCGCTGATGGACGAGAATAAGTTGACTTTGAAAAGCACTCAATGCAGGTTTGATATAATCTATCAAAGAACATCATGAGTGAATTGCATTCGTGATGGAATTCCATCAGGATTAAGCGTATGCGCCGACCGACCATCTCCGATCTCGCCCGCGCTTCCGGCGTCAGCGTTGCGACTGTCGACCGCGTGCTGAACGGTCGCCATCGTGTGCGTGAGGAAACGGCAAGACGTGTCTATGATGCGGCGGAATCGATCGGCTATCACGCGCTCGGCCTCATCCGTCAGCGCGTCTTCGAAGACCTGCCGCAATACAAACTGGCTTTTCTACTGCAGAAGCCGATGCAATCCTTCTATCAGAATTTTGCAAGAGAGATTGAAACTGCAGCACGCGGGGTGGCGACGGCGCGCATTCAGACGCAGATCGATTTTCCCGCGGCGTCCACGCCCGCCGCGATCACGGAAAAGATAAAGGCGCTTGCAGCACGCAGTCAGGCCATTGCCCTTGTCGGTCCGGATTATCCTGCTGTGGCAGCCGCAATCGAAGAACTCAAAGAGAAGGGTGTACCAGTCTTCTCCCTTCTTTCAGATTTTGCCGCCGGCGTGCGCAAGGGCTATATCGGGCTCGACAACAGCAAGGTGGGCCGGACCGCTGCATGGGCAATCGCCAAAACGGCGCCGCACCCAGGAAAGGTTGCCTGCTTCGTCGGCAGCCATCGCTTTCACGGTCATGAACTGCGGGAAATGGGCTTCCGATCCTATCTTCGCGAGAATGCGCCGGAATTCGAGGTGGTCGAGACGCTTATTAATCTCGAGACTTCGGAAATAACCCATGAGGCGACTCTGACGCTTCTGCAAAAACACCCGGACCTCGTCGGGCTTTATGTCTGCGGTGGCGGGATGGAAGGTGCTATTTCGGCAATCCGCGAGGAAGGGTTCGTCGGCAAGATCGTGCTGATCGTCAACGAGCTGACGCCGGAAAGCAAGGCAGGGCTCGCCGATGATGTCGTCACGATGGCGATCTCAACGCCACTGCCCGCCTTGTGCAAGGAAATGATGACATTGATGACGACCGCCGTCGAAAACGGCGAGGCTGCCGTTCCCGGCCAAACCTTTTTGCCCCTCGAAATCTACATTTCAGAAAATATCTGAAGACTGATGGAATTCCATCATTCCTTTGGAAATTCTTGCATAAATGATGGAGTAACAGGCCCGATATGGCGTGGCTTGCGCCAGGATTTCCATTAGAGATTGCCCTGACGAAACCATATAGGCTCATCGATTGATGTGCCTTGGGAGGAGAGACTGAAATGACATCCATCCCCTTTGCGCTGAACCATATGTCGGCGCCCGCGCTGAAGATCGGCGAATTTTTCGCGCTCGCAAAGCAGCTCGGCATCGACGCCGTCGAAATCCGCAACGATCTGTTCGGCAACGCCATTCTCGACGGCACCGAACCGGAAGAGATCAAGCAGGCGGCGGCCGATCATGGGCTTTCGATCATCTCCATCAACGCGCTGCAGCGCTTCAACGAATGGAACGAGACGCGCTCGCACGAAGCTGCGGAACTGATCGGCTATGCAGCCGCCTGCGGGGCCGAAGCGCTCGTGCTTGTACCCAAGAATGACGGCACCGGCCGCGAAGATGGTGCGCGTCAGGCCAATCTGCGCCAAGCACTGCAAGCGCTAAAGCCGATGCTGGAAGCGGCCGGCATCATCGGCCTCGTCGAGCCGCTTGGTTTTGAAATCTGCTCGCTGCGCTCGAAAACAGAGGCAGCCGATGCGATCGAGGCGCTTTCGGCGCAATCGACGTTTAAATTGGTCCACGACACGTTCCATCATCACTTAGCCGGCGAGGAACCGATCTTCCCGCGTCTGACCGGCCTCGTCCATCTCTCCGGCGTCAGCGATCTGGACGTTTCCGTCAGCGACATGCGCGATTCGCACCGCGTTCTCGTCGACGCCTCCGACCGACTCGACAACGCCGGGCAGATGCGCACGCTCTTGCAGGCAGGCTACAAGGGTCGCTTCTCCTTCGAGCCCTTTGCGGACGAAGTGCATGGTTTGACAGATCTTGCGGCAGCCTTGAAGGCAAGCATGAACTATCTGTCGGCAGCGATCTGAGCGTTAATGACGAGCCGGCGATCCGGCTCGCTATTCTCTACCCCTGAACCGCCGCTGATAGGCGGGGTCGTAAAGCGCGCTTTCGCGAAAATCGCGGGCAGAAAGCGTCGGACCGACGAAGATGATCGCCGTGCGTTCAACCGGTTCGAGAGCGACCCTCGCCTCGATATCGGCAAGCGTGCCGTGCAGGATACGTTCGTCAGGCCAGGAAGCCTTGACGACAATGGCAACGGGGCAATCGGCGCCGTAAAGCGGAGTCAGTTCTTCGACGACCTGCCTGAGCGCATGAATTGCCAAATGGATCGCAAGAGTCGAGCCCGTCGCGCCGAATTTGGCAAGTGTTTCCTCATTCGGCATCGGCGACGCGCGGCCTGAGACGCGGGTCAGCACCAGGCTCTGGGCAACAGCCGGAATAGTCAGCTCGCGGCCAAGTGCGGAGGCGGCCGCGGCAAAGGCCGGAACGCCCGGCGTCATCGTGTAGGCGATGCCCAGTTTTTCGAGGCGTCTTGTCTGCTCGGCAACCGCGCTCCACACGGAAAGATCGCCGGAATGCAGGCGCGCCACGTCCTCGCCGGCCTTGGCGGCACGCAGATACTCCGCCTCGATCTCATCGAGCGACATCGGCGCGGTATCGATGATGCGCGCATCCGGCGGGCAGTATTGCAGCAGTTCCGGGGATACGATCGATCCGGCATAGAGGCAGACCGGGCATCTGGAGATGAGGTCGCGCCCTCGAACGGTGATGAGATCGGCCGCACCCGGGCCTGCTCCGATAAAGTGAACCGTCATCCTTCAATCCTTGATCCAGCGCCATTGCACCACGGGCATTGCCGGGCGCCAGCCGCTCATTGCGCCGAGGGGACCGGCGCGGGAAATCTCAATCCTTGTCAAAAGACCGCCGCGCCTTGCCTGCTCGGTAAGCAGCACGGCCTCCATTTCCAGCGTCACCGCGTTGGCGACGAGGCGTCCGCCGCTTTTGAGTGAGGCGATTGCTGCGTCCATGACGCCCGGCTCGCTGCCGCCTCCGCCGACAAAGATGGCGTCCGGTACCGGCAATCCACCCAATGCCGCAGGTGCTGTTCCCTCGACAACAGCGAGCCCCGGCACGCCGAAAGCGAAAGCATTGCGGGCGATCCTTTCCGCGCGCTCGCGTGATTGCTCGATGGCGACTGCCTTCAGCGACGGATCGCTGAGCATCCACTCGATGCCGATCGAACCAGAGCCGGCTCCGATATCCCACAGCAGTTCCCCGTGGCGCGGCGCAAGCGCAGACTGTGTCAGAGCGCGGACTTCACGCTTGGTGATCTGCCCGTCATGCTCAAAGAGTTCGTCGTCCAGGCCGGCGGCAAAAGGCAGGATGCGAGCCCCTTTACCTGCCTTGACCTCGACACCGCAGACATTGAGAGGATCTATATCGGAAAGCCGGAAATCGTCTGCGGAGGTACTGAGGATACGCTCGCGCGCGCCGCCAAGCGCCTCCAGAACAATCATGCGAGAATGGCCGAAGCCGCTGTTTGACAGCAGCGCTGCCAGTTCCCCCGGCCCCCTCGCGTCGGAGGTCAGTGCAATGATGCGCCGCCCGGAATGCAGATGCGGGCGGACGAGATCGATGGAACGGCCATGAAGCGAGAGGCAGGCAGTTTCCTGCAAAGGCCAGCCGAGGCGCGACGCGGCCATGCTGAAGGCCGATGGAGCTGGAATGGTGAGCATCTCATCGGCGTTCACGTGCCGCGAGAGTGTCGCGCCGATACCATAAAGAAAGGGGTCACCGGAAGCCAGCACGACGACCGGTGAGCCCCGCCGGCTAAGGATTGCATTGATCGACTTTTCGAAGGGGCTTTGCCAGAAAAGCCGCTCGCCTGTAATCAGACTGTCCATCAGTGCATGATGCCGTTCGCCGCCGAAGACGGCGGGTGCCGCAGAAATGAGCCGCTTGGCCTGCTCGCCAAGTCCTTCTGGACCATCCTCGCCGATGCCGATAATGACTAGCCAGGGTTTCGTGGTGTGACTAGGCATATCAGACATGGCAAAAATCCGCGGACTGATATTGGGCGGAACGACCGAAGCGCGTGCTTTGGCGCAGGCGCTCTCCAAGAAGGCCGGTTTTGACATCCTGCTGTCTCTTGCCGGCCGCACAGAAAAACCGTCCAATCAGCCTGTTCCTGTTCGCATTGGCGGTTTCGGCGGAGCCGACGGCCTCGCGTCTTTCCTGCGCGATGGAGGCTTTGACCTTCTCGTCGATGCGACACATCCCTTTGCCGCCCGCATCTCCGCCAACGCCGACGGCGCTGCACGTCTGTGCGGAATTGCGGCGCTTGCCCTTCGCCGGCCCGAATGGGTCCAGCAACCGGGTGATCAATGGATCGCGACTAGAAACATTCAGCAGGCGATTGCTGCGCTTGGCCCTGGCGCTCGCCGCGTCTTCCTGGCGACCGGACGCCAGGAGGCGCACTATGCAGAGGCGGCGGCGCATCATTTCTTCCTTGTTCGCAGCGTCGATCCCGTCAATCCGCCGCTCAATATTCCGAACGTGGAATATATTCTCGATCGCGGCCCCTTCGATGTCGACCGCGAGATCGGACTTCTTGCATCTCATCGCATTGATGCGGTCGTTGCCAAGAATAGCGGCGGTGCGGCGACCTATGCGAAAATCGAGGCAGCACGCCATCTCGGCATCGAAGTCTTCATGATCGCCCGTGCGCCCGCGCCTGCCATGAGAGCGGTCGAAACCATCGAGGAAGCGCTCCGCGCGATCGATCACCTGTTTCCTCCCGCCATGGAACGGGGCGTGTAGACAAGCTCCGGCTTGCCGCCGCCGGAAATGATCCGCGTTTCCGGCGAGCCGATGATGATGCAGGTCGCCATATCCGCAACGGAGGCGTGGGCGTCGCCGAGCGGCTGAATGATGATCCGTTCATCGGGACGTCCGGCTGCGCGGCCGAAGATCACCGGTGTCTGCCGCGGCAGATGCGCGCGCAGCACCTCAAAGGCCTTGCCGAGCTGCCAAGGCCGCGCCTTGCTGATCGGGTTGTAAAGGGCAATCACGAAGCCCGCCTTTGCAGCCAATGCCAGGCGTTTTTCGATGATATCCCAGGACTTCAGGTTATCCGAAAGCGAAATCGCGCAGAAATCGTGCCCGAGCGGGGCGCCGACGCGGGCTGCAACCGCAAGCATTGCGGTAATGCCCGGCACCACGACCAGCTCGACGGATCGCCATTCCGCCGGACCCGTATCGATTGCTTCGCAGACGGCAGCGGCCATGGCGAAAACGCCGGGATCGCCGCCTGAGACGATACAGACCTTGCGGCCGCTTGCCGCCATCGTCAAAGCGTCCCCTGCCCGTGTCATCTCCTCGCGATTGTCGGACGGATGGCGTTTTTGATGGGCGCTGAACTGCAACCGGTCGAGATAGGGACCATAGCCGAAGAAATCGGTCGATGCCGAAACCGCCGAATGCGCTTCCGGCGTCATCTGATCAGGGTTGCCGGGGCCGGTGCCAATGACAAACAGGATTCCACTCATCGGTTCGCCTCCCAGCCGGGCACAAGCACCAGCGAGAAATACGGTGCGTCACCGTCCGGCCGTTCTGCAAGCTTCAGCATCGCGGAATTCGCCATCGTGCCGCGCTCGACATAGACTGCTTCGCCGAGCCGCCCCGCAGCTTCAAGCGCGCGGCGGATCTTCGCAAGATTGCGGCCGACCTTCATGATGACGGCTGCCTGGGTATCGCCCAGCCGTCGCGTCAGTTCTGCTTCCGTCATCGTGCCCGGCAGCACGGAAAGCACGTCGTCGCCCTGGACGATCGGCATGCCGGCAAGCGACCAGCAGCCGGACATGGCGCTGATGCCCGGGATCACCTCGACCGGGTAGCGATCTGCAAGGCGCACATGCAAGTGCATGTAGGATCCGTAGAACATCGGATCGCCTTCACTGAGGACCGCGACCGTTTTTCCCGCATCGAGGCATGCTGCGACCACGGCTGCAGAACTATCGTAGAAAGCGGTGATCTGGCTTTGATAGAGCGCTTCGCTCTTTTCGATTTCGGTGGTCACCGGATAATAGAGCGGCAGCAGTTCGGTTTCGGGTCCGATCAGGTGCTGCACGACAGCCCGGCCGTTGCCCGCCCTGCCCTGTTTGGCGAAATAGGCAATGACGTCCGCGGCTTCGATCGCCTTGATTGCCTTGATGGTCAGCAGATCCGGGTCGCCTGGCCCCGTGCCGACGCCGATGAGACGGCCGGGCCTGGTCATAGTCCGGACCTCGCCAGCGCGTTGATTGCGGCTGCCGTCATAGCACTGCCACCCAGGCGGCCTCGAACGATCGCGAAGGGCACGCCATAGGAATTTTCCGCCAACGCATCCTTGGATTCGGCAGCACCGACGAAGCCGACCGGCATACCGATGATCGCAGCAGGCTTCGGCGCGCCGCCACGCAGCAGTTCGAGAAGATGGAAGAGTGCCGTCGGGGCATTGCCTATCGCGACGACGCTGCCCGCCAGGCGATCGAGCCAAAGCCCGATGGCCGCCGCCGAGCGCGTGTTGCGGCTTGCTACAGCCAGTTCCGGGGTGCGGGGGTCGCGCAGCGTGCAGATCACGTCGTTTTCGGCCGGCAGCCTGGCACGCGTAATGCCATGGGCGACCATTTCTGCATCGCAGAAAATCGGAGCCCCCTTCTTGAGCGCGCCGCGCGCCGTGATGACGAAATCCGGCGAGAAGTCGAAATGCGCGGCGGCTTCGACCAGCCCGCAGGCATGAATCATGCGCACGGCAATCTCGGTTTCTTGCGGTGAAAAGCGCGAAAGATCTGCTTCGCTGCGGATGATTGCAAAGGAGCGTTCGTAGATCGCCTCGCCGCTGCGGATATAATCGTAATCTGGCATCCCTATTCCTGTTTCAGCGCGTTGGCGATCGCCTGGGGGCCGAGCCGCGTCAGGCAGGCAGCCGCCGATTCGCAAGGGCTCTTGTTCTTCCCGACAAGCCGGGCGAGCTTCTCTATAGCGGAATCGATCTCGCTGCCAGCAATCGTTACATCCGGCCTGTCGCCCGCCCGTCCGTTCAACACAATACCATAACCGCCGGGCATCCCAATGATTGTGAGAGCTTGCCGCGGATGAGCACATCCCTTGGCACAGCCGGAAAGGTGAACCGCCAGCGATCCGTCGAGAAGGGCCGATGCATGCTGCAGCAGATGCTCTGCCCGCACCTTCGTTTCATAAAAACCCGAGGCGCAGGCCCCCGCGCCAGCGCAAGCCGCAATCTTTGCAAACGAATCGTTTGGATCGGAGCTAAAGCCAAGATCCGTTGCTACCTCTTGCAACCGCTCTGCACTTTGTGGGTTCAAACCGGTCAAATAAAATAGCCGGCCCGGCGCCAGCCGAATTTCTGCTGCCGCGAAGCGCTCGGCCTCTCCCAGAAATATCGACAGATCGCTTGCATTGATCTGGCCGAAATGTGGCCTGAGGCCAAGGACAACGCTGCGATTGGCAAGCTGATGAACTCCGGGCCTTGGCGTTTCTGAATGAGGCGCGGTGACAAATTGCGCCTCCATTGCCGGAAACATGTCGCGCAAGGCAGCCGGTCCGATGTCGCGCGCTCGAGAATGCATGCCGATTTTCACGAGCATCGCCAGCAATTGCCCGATCGTCCGGACAGCGTCATCCGCCGAGCCGATGCAAACAGGCACGGCCGTTTTACCATCGCCGTCTATCGCAACCCGCCAGCGGCCTTCGCCCAGAGCGGCAACGCGGATATCGGCTGAAAGACCAGATAGACCGAAACGTCCTCCACCGTCGACGATGATGGAGAGCTTCGGGGCCAGAAGTGGTGAAGACAGCGCAATCCTTAGCTCATCACGCAGCCGCGCTTCGATGGCGGCGGGATTTCCTATCTCGCGCGGGTCGATGCCATGTAGGGGCGAAAGCTCGATCGACGGGCCTGCCGGAACAAGAATTCCTGCCGCATCGACATCAGCAGCAAGCCGATCGACAGTCTCCGGCCGCAGACCGCGGACTTGCAGACTTCCGCGCGCGGAAATTTCCAGAAGATCGTTGCCGTTTGCCGCTGTGGAGGCTGCAAGCATCTTGAATTGCGCAGGCGTCAGCGCGCCGCCGGCCGGCCGCAACCGCACGAGCAGGCCGTCGCCGGTCGCCATGGGTGCGGCAAGCGTCGGACAGGCGCCGCGGCGCGATTCTTGCGCGGCAACGACGTGCGCTTCCCTGTCGATCTTTCTTTCGCCGGCAAAGCCCATGGCTCGTCCTTTCATTCCTGCCCTTACAGGACGGCGGCCCCCCGGCAAAGCGCCGCGACTAGTTCTTAACGTCGCAGCCTTTGCGCAATAAGTAGATGTCCATGATCCAGCCATGCCGTTCGCGCGCTTCAGCGCGTGCCCTGACGATATCATCGGCGACATCGCCGAGGCGCCCGGCACGGACGATTTCGTCTTCCGTGCCAAGATAGGCTCCCCAGAAGATTTCCGCGTCCGGATCATCGACCGTCGTAAACGCCTGGATTCCATCGAGCATTACAACCGTACTTTCCGTCTTGAGCCCCTCTTCGGCAAGCCTACGGCCGGTCGTAATTTCCACCGGCTTGCCGACGAGATTGACGGGGATGCGGTGGCTCGCGGCGAGCGCTTGAATGCTGGTAATACCCGGGATGACGGTGATCTCAAATTCCACTTTATCCCGCACCCGCTCCAGGATGCGCAACGTGCTGTCGTAGAGGCTCGGATCGCCCCATACGAGAAAGGCGGCTGTGCCGTTTTCCGGCAGATCGCCGACCAACTGACGATAGGTTGCAGCGATAGTCTCATGCCACTCATCGACGCTCTGCCCATAACTGCGCTCCTTCGTCTCGCGACGAGGTACGGCGAATTCGATGATCTTGCTGTCCGCCTTGTTGAGATATCGCGCACAGATTTCGCGGCGTACATCTGCAAGCTCTTCTTTCTGTGCGCCCTTTGTGGGGATAAAGACGTGATCGGCAGCGTTCATGGCGTTGATCGCCTGAATGGTCATATGTTCCGGGTTTCCGGTGCCGATGCCGATGACGTAAATATTCTTCACTGAGCCTCCTTGCGGGGTTTGCGCCGCTTTTAACGGATCAGGAGCGCGGTGCCGAAAAGCCCGATCGCGAAAACGGTATGCGCGATCAGATTGAGTGCACGTACCTTGTTCGGGTTTAGCGTCTTCGACGCGGCCCAGCCGATGCCGAGCCCCGGCTGCAGCAGAAACCAGCCGGCCCCGACGGTCACAATACCGAGGATCCAAGCGGGGATGAAAGTTGGCGCTGTCAGCCAGGATGGCCCCATGAGAACCGCAAGAACAAGGCCATAGATGATGCCGGTTGCATAATGCCCGATCCAGCCCAGCGCCAGTTCGTGCCTATAGGGCTCGGCATCGGCAATATTGTCGTGAAAAACCTTGCCGCGCCCGAGGTGCCAGAACCACCGTCCGACAGGCGCCCAGTTGGCAGGCGCCTGACCGAAGGCCCGGAAAAGGACGATTGCCCAAATATCCATGAGGATCGTCGCGCCGATCCCGATTGCGACGCCGCGCCATAAAATATCGAACATGATGACGATCCCGAATGGTAGAATTGCCGGACTGTCTTAAACACGGGCGGCAAACCCTGCAACATCGCTCTTACACTCAGGGGCCGGTTCCGGTACTGCGCGAAATGACACCCCAAGCGCTTGCCTCAGTTGGCCACAGATATTCTCCGGTCAGCAATGAAGGCTGAACCGGACGCGAGGAGCTGACCCGGTCCGCCCCTCGTAACTATCGAGAGGCAATGTGCCCAAGGGCAGCCCGCAGCGGCCCGTCCGAGACGTGGATGACACCGAGATACGGATGCGCCATGTCGATGACAAGGAAGACCGCTGCTGCGACCGACAGCGAGCAGACCAGCATGACGCCGATCACGGTCGGATTGGCCGGAGCCTGGAGCCCGAAGGTCAGGAACAGCCACGCGAGCCAAAAGACAAGGATGACGAGAAACGCGGTCGGCAACCCTTCCGAACTGCTTTCGACGAGCATCCAGTGGGCTTCGGCCAAGAGGCCGCTGATCTCGAGGGCGCGAGCCTGAAGCAGTCGCTGCGGCTCGGTCGCCGGAACGAGGTTGCGAAGTTCACCCTGTACAGGCTCGATGCCTTGGTTTTCATCATACGGTTCGATTCCCGCCTGCTCGGCCGCGGTGCCCCACCCCTGAACAAGTCTGTTCTCGACTAGACGATGCAGCCGGCTGCGTGCATCCGCCGTCTCTGGGCCGTACTGCGCCATTACCCGGTCAAGCAGCAGCAAGCGGGCAACCGAGGTCCGCAGTTCGGCTTCGGCGTTGTTGTAGACGGTGTTCGCGGACGCGATCAGCAGCCCGAGGGCAAGGGCAGACAACGTGCCGACGACCGCCGTCGACAAGCGGATCACGTCCTTGGATTCGGCATCCAGGTGATGGGCTGGCAGGCGGTTACGGACAAGGATGCCGATGAGCGATGCCCCGAACAGGCAGATGAAGACAAGCGTGCCAAGGGCGATCGAACTCAAACGGGCGCCTCCTGCTATCTCTGCGTCAGGCACGTCGGGGCGGTCGGCATCGCCGCGCAATTCTTGACCGCAACCTTCTGCCTTCCGCTGACTTGTCCGGTCAGGCCGCCGACATGATTGGCGTAGTTGCCGCGAGTATCGGCGTCAAACACCGCGACGGGGGCGGTCAGTACGAGGCCCGCGGCACTTCCGGCGGCAGCGGCCACCTCGGTTGTTCCGGCAAGGATGGTGTCGCCGAGACCGACCCGGCTGTCGGTCAGCGTCTGCCCTTCGGACAGCCGCGCGCCGATGAGCTGGGCGACTTCCGGGGATTCCGCGAACTTGCTGTGATTGCGATCGTCGCTGACCTTGATCTTGGTGAGGTCGATCTCCGAAATCTTGTAGTCGGCAAGCTCCGCCTTGTACGGCGCGGTTTCGGGATCGATCGACCCGAGGCGCGGAATGTTGCCCCAGACCCGTCGCGAGAAAGCGAGCGCCTTGTCGTCACGGGAGACGAACAGAGTGAACTGCGGGTGCGGGTCGCCCATGTCCTCGATCTGCGCAAGGCATGGAAGAAGTCGCCGAATACGACCAGCAGTCAACGAGTTAAACAAGCGCAAGTCATCCCCCATTAGCATTCCGACGTCGGCTCGCAGTCACATTCCCGAAATCAGGCAGTAGTTTGTGGATGCGACAGACACTTGTGCTGTTCGCGTGACATGTTCCGTCGCCATATCAGGGGGCGAGGATCTTCTCAATCATTTACGTGGTGCTTCTGCCCATGAGACGGCGCGAGGCATAGTCTTCCACCTGCTTGTGTGTCGCACTGACCCTGTCTGCGGTTGTCTGTCTAAAGCTGTCGTCGTCCGTCCTCAAATTTCATAGCACGTTATCGCGGCCAGACGTCACAGAAACCCGTGTTCTCGGTGCTGTCGGTACATGCCAGACTGCGGCGGCGTTCCGGCGAGGGAGGCCGCGCCTGCGATGCACGGGGGGCTTCGGCCCGGGTCGGAGCGAGCATTGGTGCGGCCACCATCATCAGGAGGTCCGTAGCCGTGGTGACGTTCTGAAAGTGCTTAATGAGCTTCACGTTCCGTCCTGCTTAAGGGCGCAGGTGAAACTTCACCTAGCGAATTCCTGAGAGGGTGCACCATGCCTCAATCATCGCGATTTCCTCAGCATGTTACTGGTGGTTACGGCGTAGCGACGGCGGCCGGGGCGGGCACGCCGAGACGGATTGCCTTCGAGAAGTTGGGCGATAATCCATCCGCCCGCGCCCGCTCGTCGATTTTCGAAATTTCTCGCAATCGGGCGAGCGGCATCGACGTGTCGATGGCTCCTCGGTCATAGGCGTAGTCGGGAAGATAACCGTTGAGGATCAGCCGCCAGTCGAACGGCACCTTGTCTCCGGCGACACGCATCAGCTTGGCGACGGTCGTCGTGCAGTTCGTCGTGATCGAGTTGTAGAACTGCGGAGTCTGGGCAAGGGCGTTGGCCCCGGCGACGTATTCGAGAAGCAGATTTCGTGCCTGCTCGGGACTGGCTCTCAGCCGATAGATTTGCACGTCCTCGCCCCGCACATTGGAGCGGACGCCGACAACGTCACGTTCGTCCGCGGCAAGGATTACAAGTGGGTCGTTCTTGAAGAGATCGGCAAGGGGAGAAAACGCCCCACCGACCTTGTGGCGTACCTCGATCGACCAGGCGAGCTGCTCGCCGCCTTCGAAGCCGAAGCTGAAGATGACATGTGCGATCTTCGGCCCCGCCCAGTATGACATGAACAGGTCGACGGTCTTCACCTTGCTGACATCGTAGGTTCGTGTCGTCCAGCGCTCCGTGAAGTCGGAATTGCTTCGCCAGCCGAAGTCCCGGACATCAGTCAAGGTCAGCGAATTTCCGTCGACACGACCCGTGACCTGCCGGGCGACATCTGGTGCCCATGCAGCGTTCGCTTCCGGCTTGATCGAGTTCCACCAGAAGAGAACCGGGGCGAACACGACAGCGAACGAAAGGATGGCTCTCATGCGCAGCCGGCTGGCAAGCGCCGCTACAGTAAAGAGACCGAAGACGAGGAAGACGCCAGCGCCAATTGCCCGCCCGGCATCAGGCAGGGGCAGGCGATACCAGAGGGCCAGTGAACACCAGGCTGTCAAAGCCGCCATGATTACGGCGACCGCGAAGTTGAGGATGAGCGCCATCAGTCGAGGCATGTTATTCCTTTTCTGTAGCCGCGGCAGTGCTGCGACGATTCGGCGATCGCGCGTTCAACGGCGACACAGAATGGCACGACCTTGGCAAGATGCAGCATGGTGCGGATCTCTTTGCCGAGGCCATCTTTGAGTTCGAGCGCCTCGGCGTAACGTCCGTCTCGCTCCGGAGCCGTAGACGACTCCCACTCTCGCACGAGATGGTCCGCAATGGAAAAGTCGTTGTACGGTTCTCCGAATCTTCATTGCGGGAGGCAAGCGCGTCGATCTCCAGCGCCTGCTCGGAAAACCTGCGCTTGGTGACTCCGTGTCGTATTCCATTCCTTCGCTCCCGGACAGGCAATGTGAGGGGGCCCGCACGTCGCGCAGTCGTCATGAATATGACACAGAATCCGACCGACACCATGTAGGTTACAGTAACACGGCGAGTTTCTTGCGGTGCGCGGCCACCGTGGCTTCAGGCCATCGCCGCGGCGGCAGCGACCGCATGGGGGTCCTGATGGCATCGGAACCTGCCGATCGGGTTGGGCAATGGATCTCGCAAACCAAGCGACCGTAGGTCGTGTCATACGGATTCGTTGCCGGAAAGGATGCTCGGTATCCTTGCGACGCTCAGATCAGATCCTTGCTGTGAACATCACTGTCTGAATTGATTTCCAGGCCTGCAACCAAATTGCCGCAGCCCGGTTTGCTCGATTGAGAAAGACGGAAACGAGCGTATAGTGATTTCAGTAATTTCTGAAATCACAGGAACAACGGAAATTGGCATGAACCTTCCGCCGCTCGTTCAATCCTTCGTTCTGCATTTCGGTGAGATGGGCTCGCGTTGGGGCATCAATCGCACGGTCGGCCAGATCTATGCGCTTCTTTATGTCGCGCCGTCGCCGCTCTGCGCCGAAGAGATCGTCGACGCGCTCGGCATCTCGCGTTCCAACGTGTCGATGAGCCTGCGCGAACTGCAGGCCTGGAACCTCGTGCTTTTGAAACACAAGCCCGACGACCGCAGGGATTTCTTCACCACGCCTGACGATGTCTGGCTCATCCTGCGCACGCTCGCCGAAGAACGGAAGAAGCGCGAAGTGGATCCCACCCTTTCGGTTTTGCGCGAAATCCTCATGCAAAGGCCTGCCAGCGAAGCCGAACGCTTCGCCCAGCAGCGGATGAGCGAAATGCACGGCTTGATCGAGCAACTGACACATTGGTATGAGGACGTAAAACAACTTGAAACAGAGCGCCTCGCAACGCTACTCTCTTTGGGAGCAAAGGTTACGAAGCTTCTGGAAGCCAAGGACCGGGTGGTATCGCTCGGCCGCGGGCGTCGGCCTGCGAACAAGAGCTAGCGCTATGGGGAGTGCTTTCTTCGACGAGGAAAAAGCGCGCGCAGCCGGAGCGCCAGCGATTGGCTCGCCGGTGCTTTCGTCCAAGCCTTCACGTCTTCGTCATGCCGCTACGGTTCAAACCGCTGCCGCCCTCTTGTGGATCCCGCAAGCTGGTCTACTTGCTTACGCCGTCGGCCGCACTGCGGATGGCGGCGGTCTTCGCGATGTCCTTTGGCCCGCCTTTTTTGTCTTGGTACTCGGCATTGCAAAGGCGCTGCTTGACGCGGCTGGCGGCCAGATCGCCTTCGACAGGGCGCGCACTGAACTGGGTTTGAGGAGACAGATTGCCGTTGCAGCGCTTGCCCGGCGATCGCCGATCGACGGCACGCGTCCTGCTTCCGGGCGGGTTGCGAGCATTCTCGGCGAGCAGGCGGAGCTGATCGTTCCCTACCTTTCGCGCTTCCTGCCGGCTCGCTTCAAAGCGAGCGCCATTCCTCCCATCATCCTCATCTGCATCTTGCCGATCTCCTGGGTCGCGGCACTTGCGCTGTTCATCGCAATGCCGCTTATTCCACTTTTCATGGCGCTCATCGGCTGGCGGGCGCAGGCAGCGAGCGAAAAGCAGCTCGCCGCAACAGGCAGCCTCAACGCATTTCTTCTCGATCGGCTCCGCGGACTGGCCACGATCCGCTCGCTTGATGCGGTCGGGCTGACTGCCACGCGGCTGCGGGCAGATGCAGAGGACCTCAAGACACGCACCTTGGCGGTGCTGAAAATCGCCTTTCTCTCCTCAGCCGTGCTGGAGCTCTTTGCAGCGCTCGGCGTTGCAATGGTCGCGGTCTATGTGGGCTTCAGTCTTCTCGGCGAACTCCGCTTCGGAACATGGTCGGGAAAGCTCAGCTTGACCGAAGGTCTTTTCATTCTCCTGCTTGCGCCCGCCTTTTTCGAGCCCTTGCGCGAACTTTCCTCAGTTTGGCACGACCGCGCCGCCGGAGAAGCGGCAGTTAAGGCGCTTGATAGCCTTTCCGATTGCGGCATGGAGATCGTCGAGTTGGAGACGGCCGGCTCGGCGCCGCGCACTTATCGGTTCGACATTGAGTTCAACGACGTCAGCTTCCGTTACGATCGCTCGCGGCCCTTCGCGCTTGCCGGCTTCAACTGTCTTTTCACAGAGGGCGAGCATGTCGCGCTTGCCGGTGCGAGCGGTGCGGGAAAATCCACGCTGCTTGCGCTGATCGCCGGTCTGGCACCACCTCTGACGGGTCAAGTCCTGATCGGCGGCCGGCCTGTCGATGCGGGCGCGCGCAGGGCCATGGCCTGGATCGGGCAGGCGCCACATATATTTGCCGGAAGCTTGGCCGGCAATGTCTTGCTGGGCAGGCATCGCGGCATTCTGCACGAGGCTTTGGCGCTTGCCAGGCTGGACGGCGTCGCGGCTGCCTATGGCAAGCGGCCGCTCGGCGAAAGCGGTACCGGCCTTTCGGGCGGCGAGGCGTTGCGGCTTGCGATCGCACGGGCGGCCGCCAATCCCGACATTCGCATCATCCTGGCGGACGAGCCGACGGCACATCTCGACGCGGTGACCGCAGCGGAGATCACGGAGAGCTTGCTTACGCTTGCCAGGGGCCGGACGCTCATTGTCGCGACACATGACCCGCGTTTTGCGGCACGCATGGGCCGCAGGATCGCCATCGGCACACAGTTCTTACAAGAGGCGGCTGAATGAGAAACCAGTTCCGGACCCTTGCGCCGATCCTTGAGCTTTTCTTCGCTGAAAGACCGCGCAGCCTGCTGACCGGTGCTTTGCTTTCGGCCGTCACGGTTATCGCCGGCCTTGCCCTGCTCGGCCTGTCGGGCTGGTTCATCACCGCCGCATCGATTGCCGGACTATCGGCGGCGGCGATCGCCTTCGACGTCTTTGCGCCAGCAGCTGCAATCCGCATGCTTGCGATCGGCCGCACGGTCGCGCGTTACGGCGAGCGGATAACGACGCATGACGCAACGCTGGGCATACTGGCAGCACTTCGCGAGAAGCTTTTTCGCGGCTGGGCTGGCCCAGGAGCAGCGCGCCATCTGCTCCGTCGGCCCTCCAGACTGCTTTTTCGCCTGACGGCCGATATCGATGCTCTGGATTCGCTCTACCTCAGAATTCTTGTTCCGATTGTTGCCGCGATAGGCGCTGCACTTGTCGCCGTCATCACGCTCGGCATCATGCACCCAGCATTCGGTCTCGCGGTCGGTGGGCTGTTGATCTGCTCCGGCATCGGTATTCCGCTCGTTGCCGGTTGTCTTGCCCGAAGGCCTGCCCGCCGGCGCGCCTATGGCATCGAGGCGCTTCGCTCACGCGCCATCGATTTGACCGCCGGCCAGACGGATCTCCTAATGGCATCGCGCATTCAAGCGCAATGCGCTGCCGTCATCGCAGCCGATGCTTACACGGCCAAGGCCGATCGTCACCTGAACCGGATCGAGACAGGTGTCATCTTGAGCTTCGGTCTCGTCACGGCGATCCTGCTCGCCGGCTCGCTTCTTGCGGTGGCAGCACTCACTGAAGCAAAGGCGATCACCGCGCCGGTTGCCGCATTGGGGCTATTGATCGCCTTTGCAGCAGTCGAACCCTTCACGGCCCTGCGGCGAGGCGCCTTGGAACTCGGGCGGATCCTTGTCGCCGCTAGGCGTATCGGTCCGCACCTTGCTGAAGAGCCATTGCGGCCGAAAGGCCGTGCGGCTGAAGCCGGCATGGCTCTTTCGTTACAGGCCGCAGGCGTCAGGCATGATGGCTCCGCCAGAGATGCGCTGCATGCAATCAGCCTGGAATTGAAGCTGGGTGAGACTCTGGCCGTGATCGGCCCGAGTGGTGCCGGAAAATCGACCCTGCTGTCGGTTTTCGCGGGCGAAATCCAGCCCCGCTTCGGGACTGCCGCATGCATGGACGCGACGCGTCTGACGCAAAGGACCGAGCTCTTCCAGGATACGCTCGAGGGTAATTTGCGGCTTGCCAAGCCACAGGCGTCCGAAATGGAACTGCGCGAAGTGCTTGCCGCCGCGGGGCTGCTTTCAGATGTCGATGCTCTACCGAAAGGTCTTAGGACCCCTCTTGGCGAGGGCGGTTTCGGTCTGTCGGGCGGCCAATCCCGCCGTCTGGCGCTTGCGCGCCTCTTCCTTCGGGATACGCCGCTTTGGCTGCTCGATGAGCCGACGGAAGGTCTCGACAGCGCAACAGCACGTGACGTGATGGCCCGTCTCAAGGCGAGGGCACATGGCCGGTCGCTCGTCATTGCAAGCCATACCCGCCGGGAGGCGGCGATCGCCGATCGGATCGCGATCATTGAAGGCGGCCGGATCACCGAAATCTCGCGCCGCGGAGAGGCGGCGTTCGAAAGCGCGCTCGAACGGCTGAGGCCGGATTGAGTGCTGTGCGTAACTGCGGACGCCGGCCGGCGCCCGTGGAATTCTCGACATCCCGTGGGACCGTGGGAGAAAGACAATGGAACTAGATATCGTCGCGCTATCGCGCTTCCAATTCGCGCTGACGGCACTTTACCACTTCCTGTTCGTGCCGCTGACGCTCGGTCTGTCGGTGCTGCTCGCGATCATGGAGACGACCTATGTGATGACCGGCCGCCAGATCTGGCGGCAGATGACGAAATTCTGGGGCACGCTCTTCGGCATCAACTTCGCACTGGGCGTGGCTACCGGCATCGTCATGGAATTCCAGTTCGGCATGAACTGGAGCTATTACAGCTATTATGTCGGCGACATCTTCGGCGCACCCCTGGCAATCGAAGGGCTCATGGCCTTCTTCCTGGAAGCGACCTTCGTCGGCCTCTTCTTCTTCGGCTGGGACAAGCTCTCGAAAGTCGGGCATCTGGTCGCAACCTGGGCCGTGGCGCTCGGCTCGAACTTCTCGGCACTGTGGATTTTAATTGCCAACGGCTGGATGCAGAACCCGGTCGGCTCGGCGCTCAATCCGCAGACCATGCGCATGGAGATCGTGAGCTTCTTCGACGTCGTCTTCAATCCCGTCGCGCAGGCGAAATTCGTTCATACGGTCTCGGCCGGTTATGTCTGTGCCTCGATCTTCGTGCTCGGCGTTTCGGCCTGGTATATCTTGAAGGGCCGCCATATCGAGCTTGCCAAGCGCTCGATGACGGTTGCCGCCTCCTTCGGCCTTGCCTCGGCTCTCTCGGTGGTCGTGCTCGGGGACGAGAGCGGTTATCTTGCGACGGAAAACCAGAAGATGAAGCTCGCGGCAATCGAGGCGATGTGGGAGACGGAACCGGCGCCGGCAGCCTTCACGGCCTTCGGCTTTCCGGATCAGCAAACCCGCGAAACGCATTTTGCCATCCATATCCCGTGGGTCATGGGCCTGATCGGCACGCGCTCGCTGACGACCGAAATTCCGGGCATCGACAAGCTGGAGAAGCAGGCCGAAACCCGTATCCGCGATGGCATCAAGGCTTACGATGCGCTGATGCAAATCCGCTCGGCCCCGACGCCGGACGGCATCGCGCAGGAGGTTCGCACCTCCTTCGAGGATCTCGGCCACCAACTCGGCTATGCACTTTTATTGAAGCGCTACGTCGACGACCCCCGTCAGGCAACGGAAGAACAGATCGCCCAGGCTGCACGGGACACGATCCCGCATGTGCCGACGCTTTTCTGGTCGTTCCGCATCATGGTCGGGCTCGGCATGTTCTTCATCGTCCTGACGGCAGTCTTCTTCTGGCTGTCGGCCCGCCGCCATCTCGACAAATATCCGTTGCTCTTGAAGATCGCCGTCTTTGCCATACCGCTTCCCTGGATTGCCATCGAGGCAGGCTGGATCGTCGCCGAGATCGGCCGCCAGCCCTGGGTCATCGAAGGGGTATTGCCGACGGCGATGGCGGTCTCCAGCCTGGGGGCAAGCACGGTGCTCATCACCATCATCGGTTTTGCCGCACTTTATACGACGCTGATCGTCGTCGAAATGAGCCTGATGCTAAAGGCGATCAGGCAAGGCCCGGAACCGGATGACGAGCCGGGCGCCGCCCTCATTTCCGAAACCCTCGCACCGGCAGCGGAGTGATCGCCATGATCCTTCATGAACTCATCGACTACGAAACCCTGCGTGTGATCTGGTGGCTGCTGCTCGGCGTGTTGCTGATCGGCTTTGCGGCAACCGACGGCTTCGACCTGGGTGTCGGCACGCTTTTGCCCTTCGTCGCGAAGACCGACACGGAGCGCCGTGTCGCGATCAACACGATCGGCCCGATCTGGGAAGGCAACCAGGTCTGGCTCATCGTTGGCGGCGCCGCCACCTTCGCCGCCTGGCCGCCGCTCTATGCCGTTTCCTTCTCGGGCTTCTATCTTGCAATGTTTGCGGTCCTCTTGGCGCTCATCCTGCGCCCGGTCGGCTTCAAATACCGTTCGAAGCGTGAGAGCGCCCGCTGGCGCAACAATTGGGACTGGGCGCTCTTCATCGGCGGCTTCGTGCCGTCGCTGATCTTCGGCGTTGCCGTCGGCAATGTGTTGCAGGGCGTTCCCTTCCGTTTCGCCGACGACATGCGCATCTTCTATGAAGGCTCGTTCTTCGGCCTTCTCAATCCATATGCGCTGCTTTGCGGCTTGCTCTCGGTCGCCATGCTCGTCATGCACGGCGCATCCTGGCTGGTGCTGAAGGCGGGCGGCCCCGTTGCCGAGCGCGCCAGAAACTATGGAAGCATCGCTGCCCTTTGCGTTATCGTGCTCTTTGCGCTCGGCGGCCTCCTCCTGGCGCTTGGCATCGATGGCTATCGCATCACCAGTCCTATCAGTCCGGCCGGTCCGTCGAATCCGCTCTTGAAAACCGCGGAGCATGGCGGTTCATGGCTTGCGAACTACAGCACCCATCCCTGGCTGCTGATCATTCCGGCGTTCGGCTTTTCGGGCGCCGCACTTGCGTTTGCGGCAATGCGGGCCAGGCGGGAGGCCTCGACCCTGCTCTTCAGCAAGCTCTCGATCTTCGGCATCATCTCGACGGTCGGCGTCTCGATGTTTCCCTTCATCCTGCCCTCCTCGCTCGATCCACGCTCGAGCCTGACCGTCTGGGACGCGTCGTCGAGCCATATGACGCTCTTCATCATGCTCGTCGTGTCGCTGATCTTCCTGCCGATCATTTTTGCCTATACCGCCTGGGTCTACAAAGTGCTCTGGGGCAAGGTGGACGAGAAGAGCGTCACGGACAAAAGCGGCCACGCATACTGAAGGAGAAAAACAATGTGGTATTTTGCATGGATTCTGGGGCTCCCGCTCGCAGCCGCCTTCGCCGTCCTCAACGCCATGTGGTACGAACTGGTCGACGACGAAGCCAAGAAGAAGAAACAATAACGCACAAAAAGGTCAGGCCCTGCGGCCTGATCTTTTTGAATGCGTCCTGTCGAACCGCCGCTCACCAGCGCTGACGCGTTTTTGGTTAATCTGGCACAAGGATTGCCTCTTAATATCTATCGGAATATGGCGCGCCGGCAGGAGAGGATATCATGGTGTCAGTCACGGATATGATTGGTGCAACCTGGCGTCTCGAAGATGCGATCCGGGAAGTGATCGCCGACCCACAGGCTTTCTCCAATGAAACCAAACCCATGAAGCAAAAGGCTAAAGTTCTGCCGCACCTTCTGGTGCAGAAGTATCCGCATCTCTCCGATATTGAACACGAACTGCGCGGCGTCTTCGAAACCTGCCGCCTGGCCATTGATCACAAATCGATCAGTCCGGTCGTTGCGAAGGCAGCGGTTGCCATTGCCGACGAATATCGGGAGATCATCATCAAGTTGAAGCACTGAATTCGCCTGGACGCGCGCGCCCCTAAAACTTGGGGACAGGAACGTTTCCCACGCCGCATTTGCTTGACCTTGCGTTATTCATGGTTGACGCGGCGTTCCTGGGACACTAGCACGCTTCTCGAAGGCATTCTGGGGACGTTTCCATGGAAATCTTTACTGCTGCGGGCCTGACTGCACTCCTGCAAGTCATCGCGATCGATCTTGTTCTTGCCGGCGACAACGCCGTCGTCATTGGCCTTGCTGCAGCCGGGCTTCCCGCCGTGCAGCGCAAGAACGCCATTCTGGTCGGTATTCTTGCCGCCACCGTTTTGCGTATTCTGTTTGCATCCGTGACGGTTCAGCTTTTAAGCATCGTCGGCCTGCTGCTTGCCGGTGGCCTGCTTCTGCTCTGGGTCTGCTGGAAGATGTGGCGCGAACTTCGCTTGCAGCATGCGAACGGTGGCGAGTTTGGTCAGGAAGGTGCTGCGTCCACCGGGCCCAAGAAGACCTTCATGCAGGCTGCAACCCAGATCGTGATCGCCGACGTGTCGATGTCGCTCGACAACGTGCTGGCGGTTGCCGGTGCTGCCCGCGAGCACCCGACAGTGCTGGTCCTGGGCCTTGCACTGTCGATCGCCATGATGGGCGTCGCGGCGGGCATCATCGCCCGGCTGCTCAACCGCCACCGCTGGATCGCCTATGTCGGCCTGCTGATCATCCTCTACGTCGCGCTCGACATGATCCATCGCGGCATCCTGGAAGTTTGGCCGCACCTGCAGCCCTAAGAGCTGACGCAATTGTGATTGAGGGCGGATCGGCGAAAGCCGGTCCGTTTTAATATTCCCAGAAGACAGCGATGCTCATGAGACTGGCGATAGCGATGTCGGTCCCAACGGAACCTTCACGGGTGTGATGACCGCCTGGGAACCGCTCTGCCTGGCAGTGCTACTTTCTGCCTTGGATGCCGGCCGAACGGGGCGAGGCCTGCTTCAGGTGCGGGCGATCGAAACAACAGGTGCCGGGCAGCCGCGGGACGGCGCACAAAACTCGATGCGTACTGTCAGGGTCATCGTGCAGTGATCGAACGGACGCAATCGCGCTATGTTAGTTTGCCTTCAAACACCGCGCGCTCGCGGATGAGGCCCTCACCGACAATATCGAAAAACGCGCGCACGCGAGCAGTGCCCTTCAGGTCGGTATGGGTTACGATCCAGAGCTCGCCCGCCAGTTCCGCGATGGGGTCGGCGAGTGCGCGCACCAGTTCAAGGTGGCTGTCGCCGAGATAACAGGGAAGCAGGGCAACGCCTATCCCGGCTTTGGCAGCTACCAGTTGATTGACCAGACTGCTCGTGCGATAGACAAAGGCGGCTGCCGGGGCGTGACGGCCGAGCCAGTCGGCAGCAGCGATCCCGGCCACATATTCTTCCCAGCCAATCAACGGATGCCGGACGGCATCCGCCGCCCGCGTCAACGGCCCCCCGATGGCCTCGAGAACCATCGGCGATGCATAGAGCATCCAGCCGACATCGGCGAGTTTGCGTCCCCAAAGGTCACCTTCTCTCGGACGAACCGGACGGAGCGCGATGTCGGCCTCGCGGCGGGACAGGCTGAGCACGCGGTTATCGATCAAGAGCTCGACGACAATCCCCGGATGCACTTGGCGGAACGCAGCGAGGTGCCGTGTCAGCATGCTGTATGCAAGCGTTTCGGAGGAAGTGACGCGCAGCTTGCCGGAGAGCTGGTGATCGCGGCCCGCAATGTCACGATCGAGCGCAAGCGTCTCGTCTTCCATCCGCTCGGCAGCGGCGGCCATTCGTTCACCGGCCTGCGTCACCTGATATGATCCACCCGGAAGGCGTTCGAACAAACGCACGCCAAGTCTCTTTTCCAGCGCATTCAAGCGGCGAAACACGGTCGAATGATCGATAGAGAGCACGCTTGCCGCCGCTGTGAGACTGCCTGTCCTGTGCACGGCCAGGACGAGACGCAGTTCATTCCAGTCTTCCATTCCAGCCTCCATTCGAGGTCGATAACATATCGCGCGCTTGCAACTGTGCAAGCAGGGCTGGCAAAACTCCAACGAGCTTTGCGTTCGTACTGGGCCTATCCTTGCGCTTGTCGAATGACCCATGGGGTCTTCGTCGAACCGCGACAGCACTCGGCACAAGAAGTGACGATTAACCGAAAGGACCCGCCGTGAAGCTCTACTACGCCCCCGGAACCTGCGCGCTATCCCCGCACATCGTCGCCCTGGAAGCTGGAATTCCGATTGAACTCGAGCGGGTGGATATCCGCAAGACGCCACACCTGACCAAAGCGGGTGTGGATTTCGCTGTGATCAATCCCAATCTTTACGTACCGGCGCTAGAACTCGACGACGGCTCGGTGCTGACCGAAGGTACCGCCATCGTCCAGTTGATTGCCGACCTGAAGCCGGATGCCGGTCTGGTTCCGGCATTTGGTTCGCCGGAGCGATATCGCTTGCAGTCCTGGCTGAATTTCATCGCGACCGAACTACACAAGGTGTACAGCCCCTGGCTGTTCCACTCTGAATATGGAACCCAGGCGCAGGACGTGGCGCGCACGAAGATCACCGAGCGTCTTGAATTCGCCGAGGATCATCTCGCCAGGAGCGGACCGTTTCTGATGGGCGACCGGTTTTCTGCTGCGGATGCCTATCTCTTCACCATTGTCGGCTGGTCCGAATTCGCGAAGATCGACCTTGCCGCCTTTCCCCACCTCCGCGACTTCATGAGCCGGGTCGGTGCGCGGCCGGCGGTTCGTGCGGCAATGGCGGCGGAAGGCATGAAGGTGGCGGCATGAGAAAGTTACAGTGGTTCAGCGCAGCTTCAAGTTCCAGTGCTGTCCAAGCAAAGCCGCGTAAGTGCATTCAATGAAAGGGAGACTTTCCATGGGCGCTCCATCCCCCGAACTTTGCAATCTCTGGCTCGCCCGCGCCTTCAACGCTCGCGATGTCGAAGCCGCGGCGGCAATGTATCATCCAGAAGCCTCGATCGTGCAGGTCGATGAGGTCCACGGCGGAACCACGATTGCCCGCGGGGCCGACGGCATCCGCCAAACCATGGCTGCCTATATCGGCCTCAAGCCGCACATGGATGTGGTCACCCATCACACCACGATCGCCGGAGACTTCGCCATGACCCGTTCGCAATGGTTAATCAAGGGCATTGACGAGGACGGCCAACCAACTGAAGTGCATCATCATGGCATGGAAGTTCACCGCCGGTTGCCCGATGGAAGCTGGGTGTTTTACCTGGATCATCCATTTGGAGCTGATCCAAGTTGGGCTGTCGGCGCACCCCCGCATACCGAATAGCGATGCCGCCATCATCGATGCGCCTGCTGCCGAGTGAGCAGCCAAATCAGATACGGGCCGCCGATCAGTGCGGCAAAGAGCCCTACGGGAACCTGATATGGATAGATGACGACACGCGAGAGCCAATCGGCGAAAATCAGAACGGCGGCACCGATAAGGATGCTTGCCGTAAGCTGATGCGCCTGTTTCTGGAAGCCCATCAATCTCGCAAGATGCGGGGCCATCAGACCCGTCAGGCTGAGAGGACCAACGAGGTAGGAAGCAATGGCCGTCATGAGTGCTGCGATCGTTGCAAGGACAAGGCGGCTTATGCTCGCTGAAAGGCCGAAGGCGCGAGCCGCCGAACCGCCGAGCGGCAGGATGGTCAACCATCGGCTCAGGCAGGGTAGCGGCGCTGCCAGAACGGCCAAGGCGGCCACGGCGATCCATGCCTCGAACGGTCCCGCCCGATTTGTCGAACCCGAAAGCCAGGTCAGCAGGGTGTAGCCGCGCATGTCGCCCTGCGCGAGGACCATCGTCACGACCGCCATCGAAAAGGCGCTGATGGCAATGCCGGCAAGCAGCATGCGCTCAGGAGCATACTGCGCGCGCGCCGCAATCGCGATTATGATGAGCAAGGAGGTAAACGCACCAAGCGCCATCGCGGTCAGCATGACGGTCGGCGACGGAAAGCCGAAAATGAAGAGGGCAACCGTGAGCCCTGCCCCGCCGCCGGCGCTGACGCCCAATACCTCCGGACTGGCAATCGGATTGCCGGTCACGCGCTGCATGATGAAACCTGCAGCCGCCAGCATCGCACCCGCACCGCCGGCGGCAGCCGTGCGCGGCAGGCGAAACGGCAGGAGGTCCGCGAAAAGCGCGCCGCTTGCGATGTGCCACCCGTCATCGGAGGGAGCCACCATCAATGCGAGCGCAATGACGCCCGTGAGTGCGACCAGCAGCACAAGCAAGCCGGCGGAAGGCTTGCGGATGTGGCGAAAAGCAGACGGAGACTGAGGTGCGACCGCCGAGAAGGAATGAATGCGCGGCAGCAGGTAAAGCAGCAGCGGACCGCCGAGGAATGCCGTTGCCGCTCCTGCAGGCGCAAGATCGGTGAAGCCTGGGCCTAGCAGCTGCGTGATGCAGTCGGTCAAAAACAGCAGCCCTGCGCCCGTCAGCGGCGCCGCTATCATGATTTGTCCGGTGGTTCGCGCGCCGGCGAGGCGCGCGATCGTTGGCGCGGCAAGCCCCATGAAGCCAATGATTCCTACACGCGCGGTGACCGAAGCCGAGAGCCAGACCGCCAAAGCCAGCACCGCAAAACGCGTCGCACGGAGAGCCACGCCGAGGCTTCTTGCTCCCGTATCATCCAGCGATAAAACTCTGAGCGGCCGAATAAGCAAGGCGGCGGCGGTGAAGCCGATCGCAAGCCGCGGCGCAAGCGAAATGACGCCGTCCCAGTCCTGCTGGCTGAGCGACCCGGCACCCCAGATGTAGATCGACATCGCATATTCGCCGCGGGCGAGGATGACGGTAACGCTGAGGGCCGACGCAATCAGCGTGATGATCATGCCCGATAGAGCGACGGTTACCGGATCGAGCCCGCGCCGCCAGCTCAAAGCCAGGACGATGGCGACGGCGGCAAGCCCGCCCGCAAAGGCCGCAAGCTCGCGCGAGATGCCCGGCAACAGGGGTGAAAAACTCATCGCCAGCGTGAGCGCCAGCTCAGCACCGGAAGCGATACCCAACGTCGAGGCGTCGGCGATCGGGTTGCGCAGAACTCTCTGCAGCAGCAGGCCGGAAAGCCCAAGAGCAGCGCCGGCGATCAGCGAAAGCACGGCGCGTGGCATCAAGCTCTGCCAGAGCAGGATTGAGTCGAGCGCTGCCTCATCGTCTGGAAGCCTGGGGCGAAGCAGGACGAGCAGCGCGAACGCGACAAGGCAAAGGCCCGCCAGCACGAAACCGGCGGCAAACGGCTGCCGGGTTTGGCATGCCGCAATCGTGCGGTCAGCCATTCCATGCATCGGAAAGCGCCTCCGCGAGAAGATCAGCAAAACGCATCGCTGCCGGTAGCGCGCCGTAGGGGTTGATGGAACCGAGCCTCATCACCCGGCCTTCACGAACGGCAGGAAGCGCGTTCCAGAAGGCGCTGGCGCTCAAAGTCGCCAGCGCATCTTCGGGGTGCGGCGGGATCAGGACGATCCAGGCATCCGGCATAGCGGCGAGCGTCTCGATCCCGACCGGCGCCGTGGCGGAATAGCTGGTCGCGCCCTGCCAGGCATTCGTCAGCCCTGTGCGGTTCAGGACGGCACCGAACATGCTGTCTGAACCGAAGACGCGATAGTGGCGCGAATCGCCGAGATTGATCGGGATGACGGGACGCCCGTCGCCTTGAGAAAAGATGGCGCGATAGCGCTGAAGTTTCGCAGCCAGTTCTTCCGTGAGCTGCCTTGCGGCCTCAAGCTGAAGCCGTTCACCGATTGCCAATGTCGTCTGCTGCGCAAGTGCGTATGGGTCTTCGCCCGGTTTGTAGATCGCGTGATTTTCAACCGGTGCGATCGGGCTCATGCGTGCATCCGCCCAGGCATAGAAATTCGAGTTGAAGATCAGGTCGGGTCTGGCGAAACGCAGCACTTCGAAATTCGGTGTGCCCCGCAGTCCGAGGTCGGAAACAGATGCCGGAATCTCGGGCTTCACCACGATCTGGCGGAACTGCCGGAGCTCGGTTCCGGCAACTACATTTGCGCCGATTGCAAGCAGCGTTTCGAGCAGCGCCCAGTCAAGCGTCGCCACCCGTGGCGCGTCAGCCGCCCTGACAAAAGGTGGCGTTGCGAGCACAGCTGTCAGCGCCATGAACCGCCTGCGGGTAAAGTGCGCCATGGCCGTCACAGCAGATAGCTGACGGGTTCGCCGCGTGCCGGATGCGAAAAAACGCCCATGCCGACGCCGAAAATCGCGTGCAGCAGGTCGGCGTGCATGATCTCGGCCGGTGTTCCCTGCGCGGTGATGCGCCCGCGGTTGAGCGCGATGATCTCGTCACAATAGCGCGCAGCAAGGTTGATGTCGTGCAGCACGATCACGACGCTCAATCCGCGCTCATGGCTCAGCGACTGGACGAGCGAAAGCACGGATGCCTGGTGCGCGAGGTCAAGCGCCGAGGTAGGCTCGTCAAGCAGCAGGCAGCGGGCGTTCTGCGCCAGCATCATGGCGATCCAGGCGCGCTGGCGCTCGCCGCCGGACATGTTCGCCACCATTCTGTCGCTGAATTCATCAAGATCCGTTCGTGATATGGCGTCATCGACCAAATCACGATCCACTTTTCCGAACCGGCCAAGCGTGCCACGCCATGGAAAGCGGCCGAGCGAAACAAGCTCGCGCACCGTCATGCCGTCGGTTGCCGGCGTGAATTGCGGCATATAGGCGATGTTGCGCGCAAAGGCGCGGCCGCCCCATTCCGCCGCCGCTCTGCCCGCAAGCGTGAGTGTGCCGGAGACGGGTGCGATCTGCCGAGCGATGATTTTCATGAGCGTGCTCTTGCCGGAGCCGTTCGGTCCGACGAGCCCGTAGATGCGCCCGTGCTGCAATGTCAGATCGATGCCCGAAAGGATCGTCCTTGCGCCCGCCGCATAGCCGATGCCCGACATCGTCAAAAAGGGTGTGGACACGATCAAAACCTCCGCTGCCGCATAAAAAAGCATTCGGGAGGGCAAATACCCTCCCGCCTCGCGTTTCCTGCAAAACTATACTTCTATTGTCAACTTACCACTTCTTGCTGAGTTTGAAGGTGATCGTGCGCGCATCGCCGTAGCCGCAGACCGTCAGCCCTCGGCAAGCCGTGACATATTCCTTGTCGAATATGTTGGCGACGTTGAGAGAGGCGCCCCAGTTTTCCTTCTCGTAGCGGATTGCTGCATCGAAGACCGTGGCGGCGGGGACCTTCTTGGTATTGGCTTCGTCTGCCCAGGACCAGCCCTGATAGCGGACACCTGCGCCAAAGCTCATGCCCTCGAAGACACCTGTCGTCAGCGTATAATCGACCCAGAGCGAAGCGGTAACCTTAGGCACGACATAGAGCGAGTTGCCGACGAGCGCCGGGTTGCCTGCATTTTCGAGGACGTCCGTGTCGGTATACGCGATGGAACCGAGCGCCTTCCAGTTCTCGTTGACGTTCACCTTGCCTTCGAGTTCGGCGCCGTGCGACTCGACCTTGCCGAGCTGGGTCTGAGCGAAGGTCACCGGATTGCTGACTGTGTTGTTCCGCTTGGTTATATGGAAGAGCGATGCAGTCAACGAGCCGTCAATGAACGTCGGATCGTATTTGATGCCACCCTCGAACTGCTGGCCTTCTTCCGGCTTGAGCGGCCCGGAAACGCCGGTGCCGATCAGCGGGTTGAAGAAAGTTGCCGCGCTGAAATAAGGTGTCAGACCGTTTTCGAATTCATAAGCAAGGCCTATGCGGCCGCTAACGGCGCTATCGTTCGAGGCATAGGTGGTTCCAACGACAGCATCCGAATTGGTATCGACGTAGTCATAGCGGCCATTGAGCGTCAGCAGCCAACCGTCGCCGAAATGGATGCGGTCCTGAGCATAGACGCCGATCTGCTTCTGAGTCACGACTTGATCGATCCCAACGCCATTTGCCGGCTGCGGCAGTCCGTAGATTGGGTCCGTCGCGCTGATCGGCGTTGCGGTGATCGGCCAGGTCGGCCACTTCTGAATATGATCCAACCTATAATATTTATAGTCGACGCCTGCGAGCAGATTGTGCGTCGCGCCGCCGAGTTCTGCTTCGCCCTCAAGCCGGTTGTCGATCGCAAAAGTATCGACGGCCGAGCGGCCTTCGAAGCCGATGCGGGCGAGCAGGTAGTTCGGCCCAGCCGGGACACCGCCGACCCAACCGTTGAGATACGGGCCGATTTCATGCTTATCGAGGTGGCCGTAACGGAAGTTCTGCGAGAATTTGACGCCGTTGTCGAATTCGTGCTCGAACTCGTAACCAATCATCTTCTGCACATAGCTGCCGTCGTCGATATCCGGCTCGCCGTAAAAAGCGTCACGGTCGATCTTGCCGAAGGTCGCGTCCTCAACCGTGCCAACATAAGGGAAGAAACCGTTGCCGGTGTGCACTTGGTCGAGACCGGAAAGGTAGGCCCAGGCGGTAAAGCGGGTGGAAGCATCCGGCGAGACGGTGATCTGCGGCACGATGAAGCCGCGCAGGTCCTCCGAGAAATCCGAATAATTGTCACCGCCGGCAACCTTGCCGGTGATGCGGTAGGTCATCGTCTCGCTGGAGCCGACCTTGTCGGAGATATCGAGACCGGTGAAGGCATTGCCGTTACTGTTGATGCCGATGTCGGTATAAAAAAGCGGCTCGTCCAGGGGGCGCTTGCGGACCAGATTGACGATGCCGCCGGGATTGGCGCCTCCGTAAAGAACAGACGCCGGGCCTTTCAATACCTCGACGCGCTCCAGCATGAACGGATCGAGCTGGAATCCGCCGAAACCGTAACTAAAGAGCGTGAGGTTATCGAGGAAGACGCCCGTCTGTGTCGCGTCGAAGCCACGGATGTAGAACCAGTCGGTGTCGCCGTCGGTGCCGAAAGGTTGAGTGGTCACGCCCGGAGTATAGCGCAGTGCCTCATCCACCTTGTTCACGACACCGCGGTCGTTCATTTCCTCAGCCCCGACAACCGAGACAGACTGCGGTATCTCATTCAAAGGCGTGTCCGACTTGGAACCCGTCGCAGAGCGCTTCGCCACATAACCGTTCACCGGGCTCGTCGCGGTTGCCTCGGAGTCGCCACTTCCTGCCTCCCCCTGGATGACGACCGGTTTCAGTTCGGTTGTTTCCTGCGCCCCTGCCGGCATCGCGGCCGCCAGCCCGATGGCGGCAACACCGGTCAATAGTTGCGCCTGGAAGATAAGCCCCTTGGTTTGCCCACGCATATTCGTTTACCCCACTTGCACCGCGAAGCTTTGAATACCGCGGCCAATGCCCATTTTGATAAGATGAGCGTTTAACTCAAATTTAAGGGTGTGGATTGTCACATTCGGTGGAATTTGAATGTTCTTGGGCAAATTTTCGCACTGCACGCAAATGCTCGCAGGGCGTTGTTTTCAGGCAACGTGCGCCTTTTTCCAATGGGCCGGCGTGGTGCCCACATTCTTGCGGAAGACACGTGTGAAATGCGCCTGATCGGAAAAGCCGGTCTCGGCGGCGATCGCCGGAAGCGTGAATTCGCCCCGTGAAAGCAGTTGTTTGGCCCTGTCTAGCCGCGCATTCGTCTGCCACTGGTGGGGCGCAATGCCGGTCGACGCTTTGAAGGCATGGCTAAAATGCGATTGCGACAGGCCGGTGAGATTTGCAAGCTCTTCCAGCCTGATATTGCGAAGGCAATTCTGTTCAATGAATTCCGTGACGCGGCGGAGCTGCCAGCTCGCAAGCTTGCTTCGTTTGCGGGCTGGCGCTTTCGTCAGCTTCATCACGTCGATGATCAGCGACAGGCAAAGCCCGTCGCCGTAAAGATCATGCAGCGGCTCGGGATTGATGCATTCGGCGGCAATCAGATTTGCCAGCGTCAGAACGCGCTCGTCGTGAAAAAGCAGCTGCGCGTCGTTCAAGCGCTTCGGATCGATATCTTCCATTAGCCGACGGCCGACGATCTCAGCGTCGAAATGGACGTCCAGATGCCGGACGAACTGCACATCGACGAGATCGGCCCAAAGCTCCATGCCTGCCGGAACATAAGAGATCGGCCGCCGCGCCGTATCCTGCACTGCGCCGCTGCTCTTCGGCGCCAGTTTGACCTTGGAATTGCCTGCACCGCGCAAGTCGAGAAGAATGAAAAGCCGTGGGTCGCTGGCGACATAATAGCCGCCCGCGTAAGGCGCACACTCGACATCCCACACGTCTGCGACGATGCCGTTCCAATTCCGGCGGTTCATCCCGCCGACAACGGAAAAGCCTTCGATCCTGTTCTGCATCCGCGGTTGAAATGTCATATCCGATCCCGCGCCGGTGGGGTCACGATTAAACCTTCTTGCAATACTCAAGTTTTCGTACCGAAAACGGGAGCGATTAGCAAGAGGCAAACCGGGCACGGGAAGCCATCGCACCGCGAGATAAGCGTCATCTTCGAGCCTCTCAAAGCCCGTAGAAGCGCTCGCCGTTCGATGCCCAGATCTTTTGCTGGTCGGCGGGCGGCAGGTTCGTCATGGCATGGCCAAGCGTTTCGATCCAGCGGCTGTAGTCCGCGACCAGATTGACGACCGGCCAATCGCTGCCGAAAACGAGACGATCGGGACCGAAGATTTCGAAGACCGCCTCGAGATAGGGCTGAAGGCGTTCCGGCGCCCAATCCGGACCATCTTCGGTCACGATGCCGGAGATCTTGCAATGGACATGGCGAAGATCGCGGAAGCGTTCCATATCCCGCAGCCAGGGCTCGAAGCTACCGCTTCCGATTTCAGGCTTCGCCATGTGGTCGACGATCACCGGCAGATCGGGGTAGCGCTCGATGAACCGGATCGTGTTGAGGATATGCCGCGGCTTGATCAAGGCGTCGAACCGGAGCCCGAGGTCGAGCATGGCCCGGACGGCCGGATCGAGCTCTTTCTTCAATATCCAATCGTCTTCGGGCAGATCCTGCAGATAGGGACGGATGCCCTTCAGCTTGGCAAAGCGTGCCCAACAGGCAAGGTCGGCTGCGGCCGTCGGCGCAAGAAGATCGAGCCATGCAACGACGCCCTTGATGAAGTCCCGCCCGTCGGCAAGGCCGAGAAGGTAGCCGGTCTCATGAACGGAAGACGCTGCGGATACGACGACAACGCCCTCGACGTTGTTCTTCTCCATCAACGGAACCGCGTCGCGCGGCCCGTAGTCGCGATAAAGCACCTTGTCACCCGGCGACATCCAGAGCGAATAGTAGGGCTCCATCGACAGTGTCCAGAAATGCATATGGCAATCGACGCGCCGCATCGTCTCCTCCTCAAACGTCTCTCCGCGCGACAAAGAAGGTCAGAAAAGCGTCGGGACGGCAAGTGCAGCGATACACGAAATCGGATTGAAATTCCTCAAGTATCGGATACGGTTCGGAGGCTTTTTTCAAAATCCCGATCTTCCTGGATAGCATACGCCATGAGCTTCGAATCCGTCCGCGCGTTTTTCAGCGCACATGCACCTGACATCGAAATCGTCGAAACCGCCGAAAGTTCTTCGACGGTGGCACTTGCGGCCGAAGCGCACGGCGTCGAGCCGGCGCAGATCGCCAAGACGATCTGCCTCAGGGTCGGGAACGAAACCATGCTGGTTGTTGCAAGCGGCACTGCCCGCCTCGACAACCGGAAATTCAAGGATGCTTTCGGCGGCAAGGGCCGCATGCTCGGACCGGAGGAAGTCCTGGAGGTTACAGGCCATCCGGTCGGGGGCGTTTGCCCCTTTGGATTGCCCGCGCCGATCCCGGTCTATTGCGATGTTTCTCTGAAGCGTTTCGACGAAGTCGTGCCGGCCGCCGGTTCCACGAACTCGGCGGTGCGCATCCCGACGGAACGGCTGGCCGAACTTACCCGTGCCAAATGGGTCGATGTCTGCCAATAACTCGGCTCGCCAACTTCACATCATCAACAGAATACCTATATTACATCGCAAACATGCCGTGGTTGTGCATGACAGGAGATAAGATGCCGAGTGCCGTTTCGCGTTTTGCCAAGATAGCGGCGATAGCCGTTCTGACGAGCGCTTCCGTTTTTGCTGCCTATAGCGATGCCGAGGCGCGCCGCGCCGGAGGTTTCGGCGGATTCGGCAGCCGCGGAACGCGCACATTCGACGCGCCGCCGGTCACGCGCACCGCGCCTGCACCGGCCGCACCCATGGAACGGACGATGACGCCGCGCCAGCAGACGCCCGCTACCGCTCAGCAGCCTCTTAATGCCCAGCGTCCGGGCGGCCTCTTTGGCGGCTTTGGCCGTTCGATGATCGGCGGCCTGATTGCAGGCGGCCTGCTCGGCATGCTGCTCGGCCATGGCTTCGGCGGCGGCTTCGGTTTTCTTGGCATGCTGCTGCAGATCGCCCTGATTGGTGGCGCGGTCATGCTTGCCATGCGCTTCTTCGCCAATCGCCGCCAGCCGTCCTACGGTGCGGCAGGAGGCCGCGGTCAATCCTTTAACAACATGTCCAGCAACATGTCGTCAAACAGCAATTCGTCCAGCAATTCGTCGTTTCGCATTCCGACGATCGGCTCAGGCACTGCGGGTTATCAACAGCAACAGCAGCCTCGCGCCGACCGGCCGAGCGACGAAATCGGGCTGGCACAGGCCGATCTCGACCAGTTCGAGGAACTGCTGACCAAGGTGCAGACCGCCTATGGCGCCGAGGACTATAATACGCTTCGCAAGCTGACGACGCCCGAAGCGATGTCCTATCTTGCCGAAGAACTTGGCGAGAATGCCACAAACGGCGTGCGCAACCGCGTCTCGGACGTCAAGCTTCTGCAGGGCGATATCGCCGAAGCCTGGCGCGAGAATGGTCAAGACTATGCAACGCTTGCCATGCGCTATTCGTCAATCGACGCAATGGTCGACCGTGACAGCGGCCATGTCGTTTCCGGTGACGATCGCCAGCCGAGCGAGAGCACCGAGATCTGGACCTTTGTGCGCAAGACCGGCAGCGACTGGAAGCTTGCCGCCATCCAGGGCACGGAGCAGCGTGCCGCCTGAGATATCAAGTCTTGAAGGTGTAGTCGGTGATCGACTGCGCCTTCATTTCAATTGAAAAACCTGGTTTTGACGGCGGCATATAGGCCGCGTCCCTGATCACGCACGGGTCGAGGAAGTGTTCGTGCAGATGGTCGACATATTCGATCACGCGCCCGTCCTTGGTCGCGGACACCGCGACATAGTCGATCATCGACAGGTGCTGTACATACTCGCAAAGACCGACGCCGCCGGCGTGCGGCCAGACTGGCAGACGGTATTTGGCGGCGAGCAGCAGCACGGCCAGAACCTCGTTCAGGCCGCCCATGCGGCAGGAATCGATCTGAACGATGTCGATCGCACCTTCGGCGATGAACTGCTTGAACATGATGCGGTTCTGGCACATCTCGCCGGTTGCCACCTTGACCGGGCCGATGGCATCGCGGATCTTCCGGTGTCCGGCGACGTCGTCGGGACTTGTCGGTTCCTCGATGAAATAGGGTTTGGCAAAAGCGAGTTCCTTCACCCAGCCGATCGCCTGCCCGACCTCCCAGACCTGATTGGCATCGATCATCAGGTAACGATCCGGGCCAATCACCTCGCGGGCAATGCGCAGCCGGCGGATATCGTCTTCAAGATCGCGGCCGACCTTCATCTTCACGTGGTTGAAGCCGGCATCGATTGCCTCCTGGCAAAGGCGGCGCAGCTTTGCGTCGTCATATCCGAGCCAGCCGGCAGACGTCGTATAGCAGGCGTAACCTTCCTTTTCGAGCGTCGCGATCCGTTCCGTCTTTCCGACCTCGGCACTCCTTAGGATCGTAACCGCCTCGTCGCGCGTCAGCACGTCGGTCAGGTAGCGATAGTCGACGATGTCAGCGATCTCCTCGGGGCTCATCTCCGCAACCAGCCGCCACACAGGCTTTCCCGCCTGCTTGGCGAGAAGATCCCAGACCGCGTTGACAACGGCGCCTGTCGCCAAATGGATGGCCCCCTTCTCCGGACCGATCCAGCGAAGCTGGCTGTCGCTCGTCAGATGCCGCCAGAATTTGCCCGGCTGGGCGAGGACGTCGGCAAGGTCCGCGCCGACAACCAGATGCGCCATCGCCTTTATCGCCATGCAGCAGATGTCGTTGCCGCGGCCGATCGTGAAGGTGAGCCCGTGGCCCGAAAGCCCTGGCTCATCCGTATCCAGAATGACGTAAGCCGCTGAATAATCGGGATCCGGGTTCATAGCATCGGAGCCGTCGAGGCTTTGCGAGGTCGGAAAACGAAGATCGGAAACACGAATGCCGGTTATGCGGGTCATGGGCTCCTCCCGAACTGGCCGGGCAGTCAGATCGTCCAGCCGCCGTCGATGGCGAAGGCCTGTCCGCTGGTATAGGTAGCACCGGCGAGATAGACGGCAAGATCGGCAATTTCTTCCGGCGTGCCGAGGCGGCCCATCGGCTGGCGGGAAATGAAGGCGGCCCGTGCTGCGTCGTAGTCCCCCTGCGCGCGCATGCGGTCCTGCAGCGAGGGGCTCTCGACGGTTCCGGGGCAAATGGCGTTGCAGCGGATGCCGTTCGAAACGTAATCGGCGGCAACCGATTTCGTAAGGCCGATCACCGCCGCCTTGGTGACGCCATAGGCAAAGCGGTTCGGCACGCCCTTGATGCTGGAGGCGACCGAAGCCATGTTGATGATTGAGCCGTCCTTCCGCTCCAGCATGCCGGGAAGCACAGCGCGGATCGTGCGGATCATCGCCTTGACGTTTAGGTCGAAAGCGAATTCCAGATCGGAATCCTTCATTTCCAGGATGGATCCGGCATGAACGAAACCGGCGCAGTTGAAGAGCACGTCGACCGCGCCGATTTCAGCGACCAATGCCTTCACGGCCTCCTCGTCGAGCACGTTCAGCTTGTGTGCCGACACCCCGGTCTCGGCGGCAAGAGTTGCCAGTGCATCCGTATTGATATCTGTCGCATGAACCGTGGCCCCGGCGTTCTGAAAGGCAATCGCGCTGGCACGCCCGATGCCTTGGGCCGCCGCTGTGATGAGAACGGTCTTGCCGGAAAGAGTGATGGTCATGTCTTGGCCTTTTCATGGTTTTAATGCGTGAGGAAGCGCATTTGGCGCCCGGCTTCATCGGTGCAGAAACTGAACGGCGGCTCTTATGGTGTCAATCGAATAGTGAAATCCGCCAACGCGGGCTGTCTACCGCTGCCATTGACGCAACGCCACTAACCGTTTTCGCCCGGAACTTCTGTTTGCAGAGCAAGTTTGCACAAAAGGAGGCATTGGCAATGACAGTCGGCGCCGTTCAGTTTCTCGCCATTACCATTTCAGCGCTTGCACTTGTCCCGTCAGGAGCACATTTCGCGGCCCTGCCTAACAAGATCGCGCTGCCGCAATCCGAATATTTCACCGTTCAAACCATCTATTATGGATGGGCAATTTTGGGTTTGCTTTGGCCTGCTGCGCTCATCATGAATGCGCTGCTCGCTGTCGTTGTTCGTTCGCAGAAATGTCCATTCTGGCTTGCCGTGGCTGCCGCGCTCTGTTTTGCCCTCATGTTTGCGATATTCTTTCTTTGGACGCTTCCCGCCAATCAGGCGACGAACGACTGGACGACAGCTCCCGAAAACTGGGAAACGTTCAGGCGGCAGTGGGAGTATTCTCATGCCGCAAACACAATCATTGTGTTTGTCGCACTATGTTTCACGACCCTGTCGGCGCTTTCGTGGCGGGAGATAGGTTCGCCTTGAAGGCACTCCCGCTGTCGGACGGAGGCCAGCCTGAGAAGCTCATCGGCGAATAGCGCCGATCCGCGCAAGAACTTCGCCGGGAATCCCATACCGCGCGATGACGTCCCGGTTATTGCGGAGCCCGCAGACCTCTCGCTGAATGAACAATGCCCAGACCGCTTCCGAGGCCTCCTCAAGGAGGCTTTCCCGATCAGCTGTGCGATGATCGTTTTCCGACGAGGCGGCAAGCTTCGCAAGTGCCGCTTCGACTTTGCGGCCTTGGCGGCCAAGTGCATCGGCCCGCTCCGAGGCGAGTTCGTACTCCAAGGGGTTGAGTGCAGTGCTCGGCCGATCCGAAAGCGATCGCGGCGGTCTGAAACTCACGAGGGGCCTCTCAGGAAACAGAGGAACAGTTACGACCTATGGAAGTTTGGTTCTTTACGAAGCGGGATCAAGAGGAGGAGACCGTGTGGACAATCTTGATTGGTGCTATTTTCGTCATATGCGGCATACTTCTCCTGTGTCGGGAGGCACTCGGCCGGCGGCCCCTCAGCGATCCTCACCGATCATCCCTTAGCGAGCGGACATTGGAACCCAGGGGACAAGGCGTTCGATTTCTGGGACTGACGAGGAACTGGCTGGGTGTCGCCATGATCGCGGCCGGAGCAGCGCTTTTACTGCTGGTCTCATTCACGTAGCGCTCGCTTTCTTTGCCGCGGTCTCCCAGTTCTGGTAGGGGAGACGGAAGGTGGGAAGGCGATCTGCGACGCAGGCGAGCTTCTCGAAGGGCTTGTGAGGCTCTGCCTGGTACCAAAACGCGACCGAGGAAATATCGTCCGATCGGCGGTTTGCATGGCCGTGCTCGATGGTGACGCGAATGCTTTTTTGGAAAATCGCCGGATCTTCGATGTGCCAGCGTTAGAGCGTGACGGGGTTCGGTCCAGTTCGGCCCGCCGGCTGCGATGATACCGTGATAGGGCCTGCTGTATTCTTGCGTCGGGCACCAGGCGGTGTTGAAATAGTCTTCCGTGCCGGTCCCGTGCAGCGTCGCTGGCCAGGCATCGTTGGCGCCGGGCGTGCTTTCGCCGCGCGGCTCGATGAGTGCGGCCTTCGGCCCGATGCGCGGATCCGGCTTGCGCACGGTATCTGATACGGAGAGCCCCGATTCGCCGTCGATGAAGATCATGTCGTCTCCTTCGCCGTACCAGTCCCAGACGCCGGAGCGCCGGCGGGAATAGACGCTGAAGAGAACGCCGACATAGTGCCCTTGCCCCTCGGCTTCCAGAATAGTGTAGTTCTTCCTTCCGTCGGTCGTCTCTCCGCCGAACAGGAACTGTTCGTTGGTGAGCCCATCCTCGCTCTCGGCATGCGCAGTTGAATTTGCACTGCTCTGCCACGAAAAGGCTGGCTTCGGATGTGAGAACATGCGCCGCGTCGAATTGCAGAACGGGGGTCTATATTCTGCAATGGCTCGGGAGCAGCGCCATTTAATTGTCTTTCCGCTGCTTCAGGGCGCTCTAATTGCTTCGGCAAACCCATCAGCCGGTAAGAAATGGCAAACACCGCAGACAATTCAAAAGAAACTGGCAGCTCAAAGCAAACTGGTGATCGCACCGCCGCCGGATCTGCGCGTCCGCCGAAGGTCGAAGGATTTCCGGCTGAGGGCGCTGAAGAAACAAGTGGCGATCACGAGGGATCATCCGGATCATCATCATTGCCAGAACAGTCCGAAAGGACCGAGGCCCCTCCCTCGCCTTTTGGACAAAGCGCGCGAGCCATTCAGGACCTGATGGCCGCCCTCCGTCATGACTTCCGTGCTGCTTTGCGAAGCAGCCAGGCCTCGATCAGAAACGGCATTGGAGCCATCATTGAAAGACACCAGACGCTTCGACCTCGGACATCAAATAAGAGGATTCCGCGGGTGTCCGCATTTGCAGCGCTTTCTTCCAAAGCGCAGTCCCGCATGGCGGCGATCCGAGCGGGAAAGACCGGCAGAAGGCAGGTCATTCCCCTGAAACTGCGATCATGGAGGGTGCTGCTCGCACTCGTTCCGTTATTCGGCTTCCTGATCGTGGCCGGCGTTTTGACTTGGGCCTTGAAGGATGTGCCGTGGCAAGAGATCGCTGACGGTTCCATGAAGCCGGTCATCGTATTGGAAACGGCGGACGGCGGGCCTCTTGTCCGGCAGGGGCCGTATCAAGGACCTTATGCAGGTTACGAGCAATTCCCTCCACATCTTGTGAATGCCGTCCTTTCAATCGAGGACCGCCGGTTCATGGATCATCACGGCATCGACCCGAAAGGAATTGCGCGCGCTCTAATCCGGAACTTTGAGGCAGGCTCGATCGTCCAGGGTGGAAGCACGATCACACAGCAGTTGATCAAGCTGCAGTATCTCGAAAGCGACCGAACGCTGAAACGAAAGATCCAGGAACTGGTGATCGCCTTCTGGCTGGAATGGAAGCTCGGCAAGCAGGAGATCCTGACGCGGTACCTGAATTCGGTCTACCTCGGTTCCGGCGCTACGGGAATGCCGGCAGCAGCACGGATCTATTTCAACAAGGATATCGGTGCGCTCGATGTTCCAGAATCGGCGATGCTGGCAGGTCTGTTGAAGGCTCCGAGCCAGTTGAACCCAATCGACAATTTCGAGGCCGCACGTCAACGCACGGCAACGGTGCTCGACGCCATGGTCGCCAATGGCAAGCTTACGCAGCAGGAAGCCGATGCCGCCAAGAATGAATTCGCCGAACTGCACCCGACAACGCCGACGCCACGCTCAGGCAGTTGGTTCGCCGATTGGGTTTCGGCACAGGCGAGCGAGATCGCAGGCACTTCTCCGGGCTCGACGACAGTACGCACGACCTTGGTCCCGCGCCTGCAGGAAATTGCCGAACGGGTGGTGAAGCGGGTTCTCGATGAAGAAGGAAAGGCGCGCGGCGCATCGCAGGCAGCACTGGTCGCCATGACGCCCGATGGCGCGGTTGTCGCAATGGTCGGCGGGCGCGACTACAAGACCAGTCAGTTCAACCGAGCCGTCACGGCGATGCGTCAGCCCGGCTCCACATTCAAGCTTTTCGTTTATTACGCTGCGTTGAAGAAGGGTCTGGCCCTGTCGGATCAAGTGCTCGACGCACCTATCGAAATCAATGGGTGGTTGCCGCAAAACTCCGGGGGCGCTTACCGAGGTTGGGTGACGCTGGCGGAGGCTTTTGCTCGCTCGTTGAATGCCGCCACTGCTGCCCTTGCGCAGGAGGTGGGTTTGGACAGTGTCGCTGCGGCAGCCAAGGAGCTCGGCATCAACGCAACCCTCACGACGGCGCCCGCCTTGTCGCTTGGCGCCTCGGAGGTAAGCTTGCTCGATTTGACCGGTGCCTACGCATCGGTCCGCCTAGGGCGGGCGCCCGTTGAGCCGTGGGGCGTTATCGAATTTCAGGCATCGGGCCAGCCCAGAGGCTTCCGAGTGGGGCCGCAAGTGACGGCGTCTATCGACCTCTCGCAGTATCAGCCGGACCTTCTGGCGTTACTGCAGTTGGTGGTCGAGCGTGGGACTGGCCGCGACGCCGATCCCGGCATGTTTGCGGCCGGCAAGACAGGCACCAGTCAAGACAACCGCGACGCTTGGTTCGTCGGGTTTACAGAACCCTTGGTCGCCGGGGTCTGGGTCGGCAACGACGATGACGCGCCGATGAAGGGTGTCACGGGCGGGGCACTTCCGGCTCGCATCTGGCGGGAATTCATGCAGGCGGCCATGGCTGAGCCTGCACCGCAGATCGATCCAAATACGGGAATGATGACCAGCGAGGAGAACGCCGCTCCGTCCTGCAATATCACCGCATGCTCTCGCAGCTATCGTTCTTTCCGCGCTTCCGACTGTACGTACCAACCATATTATGGCGATCGGCGCCTGTGCGAGAAATAGCCGTACCACCTGTTGCCCGCTTCGATAAGGATTGGAAACCGAAGAGGGCCGATAGCGCGATGCACGAACGCGAGAAAGAAGCACGAGCTGGGGGTCACAGAAGGTATGCCAATGAACTCCTTAGTGAAAATGCTTCTCGCCTTCGAGGCCTTCCTGTTTACCGCCGCATCGCTGGTTCACGCGGGCCTCTCTTTGGCGGTTACGAGCACTGGCGGGCAGCGACAGCCGAGGGCGTGATCGCGGCGGTTTTGGTGTTTGGCCTATTCGCACGCCTCATCCGGCCGGCTTCAGCGCGCGTGACCGCCCTTGCCGTCCAGGTCTTCGCGCTTTTGGGGACCTTGATCGGGGCCTCCACCATCGCCATTGGGATTGGCCCGCAAACAACAGTCGACCATGCGTTTCATCTTTTCTTGCTGGCGGTGCCGGCGTCGGGACTTGTTGCCATCTTCAGATCAATCAGGTGATGATGAACAATGGTTGGCGCTTCATCGCGAAGGACACCAAATCGCTACTGCCACAAGGCGGCCGGATGGCTGGAACATCCGCAGCGCGATTGGGTTCTCTTATCGAAGGAGGAGAATGAGATGCGGACCTATTACCGATACAAGGAAGGCGAGGCTGCCGCCGGTTCGATCGTCATCAAGTTCTACCGCTCCGGCGATCAAATCCGAGGGTTCATCAGAAAGGTTACGGAGCCCGGTCAGCACGACACGGTATTTTCAAGCGAAGAACTGCAGGTCAACGATGCATTTCTCATAGCTGACAACAAGCATCGGGAGGCCCCGGACACACCCATCTTCGTCGAACTCACAGAAGGTGTCCGCTGGAATCCGGCTTGGGGGCAGTTGAACTAGCAAAACGGCATTTCTGCCGATCCGCAGCGACGGTTCTTCGCGTAGATAACAGACAAGAACGCGTGGCGCCGATGATTGGCCAGCCGTTTCCTTCTGGTCTTTGTGCGCCCCCTGCTCGTCTTGCGCTACGAGACCGTGTTTTCGACCTTTGAAGCCGCAGTCGTTGTGCCGAAAAACGGCGCTTGCAATGTTTTTCGACCGGTTCATAATAATTTTTGTACACGTGCTCAATTTTGTCATTCGGTCGTTACGCAGGCCCCTTAGAGCGGAATCCGTTCGCGCTTTTCATGGGACCTCCGGGCGGCCGTCAGCAATGGTGATGGCCCGCCAAGAGGCTCACATCTATCTCTGGGGAGATGAAGAGATGACTATTCTGCCGACATTGAAGTGCATGAGCGTCGCTGCCGCCATCCTGGCCTCGACCAGCGCCCTCTCCTTTGCCAAGGACCTGACCGTTACAGTCTGGGCCGGCGGCACAGGCCCGAATGACGTCTATCGCCTCGACGCGATCGACATTGCAGCCGAGCAGCTTCAGCGGGAAGCCGCAATCAAGGGCGAAGACCTTAAGATCAAGGTCGAGAAAAAGGCCTATAGCGGCTGGGAGGACTTCAAGCAGGCGATGACGCTTGCCGCCGAGGCCAAGACCGCTCCGAACATCGTCGTCACCGGCCACGAGGACATCGGCCCCTGGGCACAATCCGGCCTGGTCGTGCCGATCGAGGACTATGTTGACCTCGACTCGTGGCCGCTTAACAACATCTACGAAAACCTGATGGACATTGCCTCCTTCAACGGCATGGTCTACGGCATTCCGCAGGATGCCGAGTCCCGGCCGATGTTCTTCTGGAAGCCGCACATGAAGGCGATCGGCTATAGCGATGCTGATCTCGAGGCGCTACCCGAGAAGGTCCAGGACGGCAGCTACACGATGCAGAGCCTGCTGCAAGACGCCAAGAAGATGCAGGACAAGGGCCTCGTGCAGGCCGGCTATGGCTTCTATCCCCGCTACACAAACGGTCCGGACTTCTGGCAGTTCTACACGAGCTTCGGCGGCACGATGGAAGAAGACGGCAAGCTAGTCTTCGACAAGGCTGCGATGCAGCGCGCGTACCAGTTCTTCGCCGACGCCGTGGCGCAGGGCGTTACCAAGAAGAACCATATCGGGATGCCGGCCGACCAGTGGTGGAAGGAAGTGGCGTCCGGCAAGGCCGGAATCTGGCACGGCGGTACCTGGCATTACGCCCGCTACGTCAACCAGGAAGGCCTGAAGGATTTCTTCGGCAACGTCGTTTTCACGCTGATCCCGGCCGGCGAAGGCGGCAAGGCCAACACGCTGACGCACCCGCTCGTCTATCTTATGACCTCTGGCCACGACAAAGACGACACCGAGATTGCTGCCCAGCTGATCAAGATTGCGTCTGAGCCGCGCATCAACGTGCTGCATGCGGTCAAGTCCGCCCATCTCGGCATTTCGAAGTCGGAAACCGAGATCGAGCTTTACTCATCGGACCGCTGGACGCGCGAAGCCACCGAACGTCTTCTGCCCTACGCCAACGCGATGCCAAACAATGCCGACTTCGGCACCTACTGGAACATCATGTGGAAGGGCCTTGAGGCCTCATGGACGGGTGCCAAGAGCGTCGATGCCGCCGTCAACGACGTCGAAGGCGAGCTGAAGAGCACGCTCGGCGACAAGATCGTCATCCGCTAAGCGCAGGCAAGCCTCCGGGCGGTCTTACCCGCCCGGACCTTTTGCGGAGACTTTCATGAGAACGTCGAGAACGCTCGGGCTCATAATGATCGCGCCTGCCGCGATCATGATCGTGCTGTTCTTCCTGATGCCGGTGGTGTTGACCGCCGTCTTTTCCTTCACGAGCATGTCGACCGCCACGGGCATTTCGGGCGGCGCCTACCAGATCGTCCCGAACGCGCTCATTGCGCTCAAGGAGGAAATGCCGGAGGTCGTGCAGCAGCTTACCGAACCCCGCTACGTGATCGACGAGGCGGGCATCAAGGGCGTCGAGCGCATCGAGCTTGAGCCCGGTATCGCCACGGAACTACGCGAAAACCATCTCGGTGAGGTCTTCCCTTCCCGCCGTGAAGCCGAGCGCGTGATCAAGGGGCTCAACGACCGGCCGTCGACCCGGGAGGTCAAGCAAATCTCCGAACAGTTCAACCGCTCCGTTGCCAATCTGCGCTTTTCGAGCAAGGAGGAGCTCTTCGCCTCGCTCGACAAGCTCGGCTTCAAGATAGCGCCGGAACAGAAGGAAAGCCTCGCCGACGCGACCTATACCGGCTGGAGCTGGACGACAGAGAACTTCTCGCGCATCGCCTCTTCGCCTGACATGGCGCAGGTCCTTTTCAACACATTGCTCTACGTCGCCCTTGTCCTCATGCTTTTCAACACGAGCTACGCCATGCTGCTGGCGATCTGGACACACTACATGCCCGACGCGCCGGCAACGATTTTCCGGTCCATCTGGCTCCTGCCCCGCATCACGCCCGTCGTCATCTATGTGCTGATGTGGAAATGGCTCGCCTGGGATACCGGCTTCATCTCCACCTTTATGGGCAAGTTCGGCTACGCTCCGAAGAACTACCTTCTAGACAACGCCTACAACGCCTGGCTCTTCGTTGTGCTGATCAATGGCTTCATCGGCGCCTCGATGGGCATGCTGGTCTTTTCCTCGGCGCTGAGGGCGATCCCGAAAAGCCAGTTCTTCGCAAGCGAGGTGGATGGCGCCAGCCGCTGGCAGCAGATCCGCTACATCATCCTGCCGCAGATGCGCTGGCCGATCCTCTTCGTCACCTGTTATCAAACGCTATCATTGCTTGCCTCATTCAACGAAATCCTGCTTTCGACCCGCGGCGGGCCGGGCAAGGCGACCGAAGTCTGGTCGCTTGCCGCCTATCACACGGCCCTCAACAACTATGCGGGCAATCTGGAGTATGGCCTCGGCGCCGCCATGGCGTTGGTCCTCGTGATCATCGGCATCATCCTGTCGCTCGCCTACCTGCGCGTCTTCAAATACGCCACGCTGGTTGCGCGGCCGCTCATCGAGGACTGATCATGGCGGAGAAATCGCAACCCTCGGCAAACTACCGCATCTGGCCGGTCATCCTGGCGCTCACTATCGTCAGCCTGCCGCTGGTGCTCATGTATGCCTATCTCTTCATCGATACGATCACCGACAAGCAACCGGCGGCTCTGACGCCGGATACGCTCACCCTGCGGCACTGGACATTCCTCTGGCAGACCCCGCCTGGAAAGCCGAATATCTGGCTGGTGACGCTGAACACGCTGATCTTCACGGTGAGCACGACCACCGTCGTACTCCTCGTCTCCTCCATGGCCGGCTATGTGCTGTCGCGGTTGAACGTGCCCGCCCGCGGCTTCTTCCTTGCGGGGGTCATGGTGCTGCACGCCTTCCCGTCGGTTACGCTCATCATCGCGATCTTCATCGTGCTGCAGATGGTCGGCCTCTATAATTCATTGATCGGTGTCATCCTTGTGAAGGCTGCGATCGACCTGCCGCTCGGCATATGGCTGATGAAAGGCTTCTACGACAGCGTGCCCTGGGAGATAGAGATGGCAGGCGTCGTCGACGGCGCCTCGCGCTTCCGCGTCTGGCGCAGCCTCGTGCTGCCGCAGGTGCGCCCCGCGATTATGGCGCTGGGGCTTTTCTCCTTCCTTTCGAGCTGGGGGGAATTCATCCTGCCGCAGGTCTTGGCGCCGGGCAGTCAGGTGCAGGTACTGTCGGTCTATCTTTCGGCGCTGATTGCCGACGACAACAATTTCGACTTCGGCACCTTCAAGGCGGTGGGCGTTTTCTACGTGATCCCGGTGCTTTTGCTTTACGGCTTCTTCCACAAATATCTCATGAATATCTACGGTGGCGGGAGCAAAGGCTGATGCGTATCCTCCTCGACAACTTCTCGAAGAGCTTCGGCGCTACCAAGGTTATCGAAAACATGAACCTGGAAGTGGCGCATGGCGAGATGCTTGCCCTGCTTGGCCCTTCGGGCTGCGGCAAGTCGACGACGCTTTTCGCCGTCTGCGGCATCCATCGCCCGACCGGCGGCCGCATCCTCTTCGGCGACCGCGATGTGACTGATCTCCCAAGCCAGGTGCGCAATGTTGGCGTCGTCTTCCAGTCCTACGCGCTCTATCCGCACATGACGGTTGCCGAAAACATCGGATTTCCGCTGAAGGTCAAGGGAATGGCCTCCGCCGATATTGGCAGGGAAGCCGACCGCATCGCCGCCCTCGTGCAGATCGGCAACCTGATGGGCCGCCGCCCCTCGGAGCTTTCGGGCGGACAGCAGCAGCGCGTGGCCCTCGCCCGCGCGTTGATCCGCAAGCCGGATGTCCTGCTTCTCGACGAACCGCTCGCCAATCTCGACGCAAAGCTGCGGCTGGAGATGCGTTCGGAAATCCGCCGCATCCAGCGCGAGACGGGCATCACCGCGATCCTGGTCACTCACGACCAGGTGGAAGCCATGAGCATGTGCGATCGCATCGCCATCATGAAAGAAGGTGAGATCGTACAGATCGCCACACCAGCGGAGATGTATAACGACCCGCGCACCGCTTTCGTCGCCAGCTTCCTTGGAAATCCGCCGATCACCTTCCTGCACGGCGTGGCGGCAGAAGGTTTCTTCTCCATCCCAGGCAGCGAAATCAGGATTCCGCTTCCCGTTTCGGCCGCCGCCGCCGACGGGACAAAGCTGATGCTCGGCGTGCGGCCGGAGCACTACAATCCGGCGGGTGACGTGCCCGTCACAGGCATCGTGAACTTCGCCGAAACGCAGGGCCGTGAAAACCTCTATGACGTGCAGCTTGCCCAAGGACCGCTGCTGCGCTCCGTCCAGCCGGTCCGCCACGACATCAGGATCGGCGACGAGGTCACCTGGGCGATCGACAGCCGCAACGTGCTCGTTTTCGACGAAAGCGGACGGAGGCTCTGATGCAGCGCGACTTTACGTCCTTCTTCGAACGCTTCGGCTGGCCCAAAGACAAAGGCAGCCTGCCCTTCTGCATTGGCCATCGCGGCGCAAGCGGGCATGCCCGCGAAAACACGCTTGCTGCCTTCCGGCTCGCGGCGGAACTCGGCGCGGAAATGTGGGAGCTTGACACGCAGTTGACCAAGGACGGCGTCGTCGTCGTCTCCCATGACGACCATCTCCAACGCGTCTTCGGCGTGGACAAGCGTATTTCGCAGATGACCGCGACCGAGCTTGCGGCGCTGGACGGCGTCGACGTACCGGCCATCGAGGAGGTCGCCGCCCTTGGCAGTGAGACCGGAACCGGGCTCTACATCGAATTGAAGGCTTCGGGAAGCGGTCTCCGCTGCTGGCAGCACCTGATGGAAATGGGCCAGCGCTTCGCCTGCCTCGGCTCCTTCGACACCGCACAGGTCCGCGAGCTTCGCGAAGCGGGCTGCGACTATCCGCTCTCGGTGCTCGTTCGCGTCGGCGATAATCCACATGCCGTCGGCGACGAGGCGAGTGCCGACATCCTGCACCTCTGCTGGGAGCGCGCCGGCGAGCGGCCACAGGATCTGGTCACACCGGCGCTGATGGACCGCGCCTTCTCAGCAGGCCGCGAGATCGTTCTGTGGCACGAGGAAAGACGGCCGATCCTCGATGAGATAATGAAGCTACCGGTGCTCGGCATCTGCACGGATCTGCCGGACATGATGCGCACCATGTCTGGTGGGGAAGGAAAATTTGACAGACAGAGATAAAGGACCAAGCAGAGTAACGTCCTTCGACGTGGCGCGCGTGGCGGGCGTCTCGCGCGCTGCCGTATCGCGCGCCTTCACGCCGGATGCGAGCGTCTCCCCGAAGACCCGCGAAAAGGTCTATCAGGCCGCCAAGGAGCTGGGCTACCGCGTCAACTATCTTGCGCGCGGCCTGACGAACAAGCGCTCCGATCTTGTCGGCGTCGTCGCGGCCGGGCTCGACAATCCGTTCCGCACCCTTCAGATCGAGCATCTCGCGCGCACGCTCATTTCCCGCAATTTCCGTCCAATCCTGCTGCCGACCTCGAAGGAGGCGGATACGTCGACCGTCATCGGCCACCTTCTGCATTATGCCGTCTCCGGCGTTATCGTGACATCGGACGCGCCACCGACGGAGATCTGCGAGCAGTGTGCCGCCGAGGGCGTACCGATCGTGTTGATTAACAAGGGCGACGACATTCCCTTCGTCGACCGTATCATTTCCGATGACCGCACCGCTGGACATCTGGCCGCCGACCACCTGATCGATCAAGGCGCCAAGCGCCTCGCCGCGATTGCCGCGTCCTCCGTCTCCTACACGGCACGCCGCCGCAGCGAGGCCTTTCTTGCGCGCTGCCGTGAGCGCGGCCTCGAGGCACAGCTATTCACAGTCGCCATGAATGACTATCGAAGCGGCTTCGAGGCGGCATCCGAGATTGCCTCCTTCGGTATCGACGGCGTCTTCTGCGCCAACGACTACATGGCCTGCGGCGTGATCGACCGGCTGATGTCGGGCCGTGGCCGCGAAGATGTGCCCGCCACGCGCGTGATCGGCCATGATGATATCCCCCAGGCGAGCTGGGCCGCCTATGAGCTCACCACCATCCGCCAGCCCTGCGACCTGCAGGCCGAACAGGCCATCGGCCTGCTGATCAGCCGGATGGCCAAGCCTGGCATGATGGCGCGCGTAGAATTCACGCCCGTTTCGCTGATCAAGAGAAGGACTGCCTGATGAGTTCCGCATTCGATTCCTCCGTCCTTGAGGCCCGTGCCGCGGCTGCGATAGAGATCGCCCGTCGCGTCGGCCGCGAGGCAGCCCGCTTCCGCACGGAAATGGGTTCGGGATTGAAGGTCGAGAATAAGGGCCTGCAGGATTTCGTCACCGTCGCCGACCGCAATGCCGAGCGGGCCATTCGCGACGGGCTGCTTGCGCGGTTCCCGCAGGACACCTTCATGGGGGAGGAAACCGGCGGCCGAGCCGGCAGCGCCGGAACCTGGGTGGTGGACCCGATCGACGGCACGACGAACTACATCCGCGGCTTCCGCCACTGGGGCGTATCGATCGCCTTCTGCGCCGAAGGCCGCCTGGAGATCGGCGTGGTTTACGACGCCGCCAAGGATTCCGTTGTCTCGGCGATCCGCGGCAGGGGCGCCTTTCGCGAGGGGGCGCTCATTCTTGCCGCAGCGACGAACGATCCGGCCAATGCCATTTGCATCCTCGGCCATTCGCGCAAGACAAGCTTCGACGAACACCTTGCCGTTTCCCGGCGCCTGCATGAGCGCGGCATGGATTACCGCCGCATGGGCGCGGCGGCGATCGACCTTCTGCGTGTCGCAGAGGGTGCTGCCGACCTCTATTACGAGCGGCATCTGAACGCATGGGACATGCTCGCGGGCGCGTTGATCGCTTCTGAAGCGGGCGCGAAGGTCGTCATGCCTGCATTGTCGGCGCTTCTGTCCGAAGGCGGCCCTGTCGTCGCCTATTCGCCAGGGCTTGCCCGGGAATTCGAATTCATCCTGGAGATCGAGGGCCTGGCGCCAATGGCGGACCGGTCAGACTTCTAGGCGCCGCGACAGGCGCGCCGACAGCACCTGTCGGTAGAGCGACCGCATAAGGGGAGATTGCCAATGAAGACCGTCTTTGTTCTCTTCGATTCCCTCAATCGCCATATGCTTGGCTGCTACGGCGGATCTCGAATACCAACGCCGAATTTTGATCGCCTCGCCAGACGCTCGATGGTCTATGACAAGCATTATGTGGGCTCGCTGCCCTGCATGCCCGCACGGCGGGATCTTCTGACAGGACGTCTGACTTTCCTGCATCGCAGTTGGGGGCCACTCGAACCGTTTGACAATGCCTTTCCCGAGCTTCTCAAGGAGAAGGGCGTGCATAGCCACCTGGTCACCGATCACTACCATTATTGGGAAGACGGCGGCGCGACTTATCACAATCGGTATTCGACGTTCGAGTTCGTGCGAGGTCAGGAGTCGGATCCGTGGAAGGCAATGGTGCAGCCTCATTGGGAGCGCCTTCGGGAGAAATATCACGAAGCACAGACCGGCGGCGGCCCGATCAGCAAGTATGGGCCATACATGATCAATCGAGAGTTCATCAAGCAGGAAAAGGACTTTCCCTCCGTACAGTGCTTTGCGCATGGTTTGGAGTTTCTCGATCTCAATCGAAAGGCCGACGACTGGCTACTCCAGATCGAAACATTCGATCCGCACGAACCTTTTTTCGCACCGGAGCGCTTCAAGGAACCCTTCAGAACCGGATGGAACGGGCCGATCCGTGACTGGCCTCGCTATGGACGACTTGAGGAGCTGCCGGAGGAAGCTGATGAACTGAGAGCAAACTACTACGCAATCGTGTCGCTATGCGACTTTCTGCTCGGCCAGTTGCTCGACGACTTCGATACGCACGATATGTGGAAAGACACGACCCTGATCGTCACAACCGATCACGGGTTTCTTCTCGGAGAGCACGATTTCTGGGCCAAGAACCGTATGAACATGTACGAGGAGATCGTACACATCCCCTTGTTCATCCATGATTCGCGCAGACCTGGTGCTGGAAGGATCGACCGGCTAACCCAGTCGATCGACGTCGGGCCGACATTTCTCGATATCTTCGGTGTAGATGCCCCTCCTGAAACAGAAGGGGAGTCGCTGCTGAAGCCAAATTCCAAGGATGCCGTTATCTTTGGCTATTTTGGTGGCGCGGTCAACGTAACCGATGGCCGTTATACCTACCATAGGTTTCCAGCCGATCCTCTGAAACAGGATCTCTATCAGTATACGGTTATGCCTACGCACATAACGAGACCATTCACGCCGGAAGAACTATCGCAGGCGACGTTAGCCAAGCCGTTTTCGTGGACCAAGGATGTTCCTCTGCTGCGGGTACCGGTGACCGAACGATCGCCGATGTTCAACAACTACGGGCCCGGAGCGCTGCTTGAAAAGCAAACGCGTCTCTATGATCTGGCGATCGATCCCGGACAAGAGGCGCCCCTTGAGGATCCAGCGCTGGAACTGCGGATGCTTGAGCTGATGCAGGCCCGAATGCGATCAAACGATGCGCCTGCGGAAGCTTTCAAGCGCCTCGAATTATAAGAGACCTCATCGCGCCAGCGCTGCCGTCCGCGCAACGAGCCTACCGCGGACTGGCGCCGCACGCGTTCCGCCGACTTCATCGCTTTCCGGAAGCTCAGCATTCACGCCCACAAGCGTTCGGCCGCAAAATCCACGAAGGCACGTGCCCGGGCGGAAACCATGTGCCTTTCCGAGTGCACGAGTGGATCGGTACCGGCTCACGCTCGTAATCCGCAAGCACGATCTTGAGTCGACCGGCGCCCGAGCTCGTCCATATCCGCTTCGACGCCGAGCCGCGGGTGATTTTCTGCAGATGACCAGCGAGGCCGAGCTCTTGTTCGATCACCTTTTGGCAGCCCTCTTGCAGGACCCGAACGCTACTGGCATTTCCGTCCGCGCCGCACGCACTGCCGGACCGCTACGACTTTGCCGAATGGTCATCGTTCGCGCTCGCCACCGGGATCGCGTAGCTGTTGCCAAGAAGGCGGGAGTGGGCAATCGGATTGCCATCGCATCTTCATCAGAATCTATATCGAAAGCAAATGCTAATTTAGATAGTCGATTTCCCTGCGGTGCGGTAAAATTAAATGTCGGGCGCCCTAACCGGGAGGTGATCACGCTCTGGGTTAGCGCTTCTCGCGGAAAAAACGTCATTCTTGTTTATTGGCAAATGGCATGGAACAGAGACTAGCCGCCATCATGGCGGCCGACATGGCAGGCTACAGCCGGCTGATGGAGACCGATGAAGCCGGCACGCTTGCTCGCTTGAAAACGCATCGAATCGAGCTGATTGACCCCGCGATTGCCAAGAACAAGGGTCACATCATCAAGACGACGGGCGATGGCATGCTTGTCGAATTCCAGAGTGTCTCCGATGCAGTGAAGTGCGCCGTGGAGATCCAGCAGCGCATGAAGCGGCGCAATTCGGACGTGCCGCAAGATCGGCGGATCGAATTCAGGATCGGGATCAATCTCGGCGACATTATTTTTGACGATCAGGATGTTTTCGGCGACGGTGTGAATATTGCTTCTCGGATCGAGCAATTGGCCGACGTCGGCGGCGTCTGCATCACGGCGGCAGTAGCGACACAAATTGTTGACCGGCTCGAAGTCGCCATCGAGGATTTGGGGGAGAAGACGCTCAAGAACATAAGCCGTCCGGTTCATCTCTTTCGTGTCGGGCTCGACGTATCTGCCCTGCCCGCCCAGTCGGATGACTTGGATGCGAAACGATATGTCGCGAAACCTTCAATCGTTGTGCTGCCATTTATCAACATGAGCGGCGATCCCGATCAGGAGTTTTTCGCCGACGGTCTTACTGAAGACATCATCACTGAACTTTCCCGCCGTCACGAGCTTTTCGTCATCTCGCGCAACTCAAGCTTTGTCTATAAAAACCACGCTGTGAACGCACGAGAAGTCGCGGAAAAGCTTGGCGCCCGGTACTTGGTAGAGGGAAGTGTTCGCAAGATAGGCGACAGGGTGCGTGTGACGGTCCAGCTCATCGATGCAGTCAACGATGCCCATATCTGGGCCGACAAGTACGATCGCAAGCTTGACGACATATTCGCCATACAGGACGAGGTGACCGGAGCGATCGTGGCCACGTTGCCCGGTCGCGTCGAAGCAGCCCAACGCGACCAGCTCGAACGAACAAAACCGGCGAACATGGCCGCATATGAGTGCGCGCTTGCCGCCAAGGTGCTGCATCACAGGAGCACTGCGTTGGACAACCAGCAGGCGCAGCTGCTCATAGACAGGGCGGTCACGCTTGACCCAGGTTATGCCCACGCCCATGCGTGGCGAGCGTGCATTCTGGGCCAAGCTTGGGTCAACGGCTGGTGCGAAGACAAGGATGCTGTTTGGGATGAGATCGTTGCCGCGCTAGATCGGGCGCTGGCGCTGGATGACAACGACGCAGACGTCCACCGAATCTTAGCTGCGGTGAATGTGAACAACAATGCCCTGACCACAGCGCGGTATCACCAGGAGCGCGCGCTTTGCCTCAATCCGAATTACGACTTAGTCGTGGTTCAGCAAGGCGAGCTGTTGACGTGGCTAGGGCGGCCCGAAGAGGGGATAGAATGGATCCGCAAGGCAATGCGGCTCAATCCGCATCACCCCGAGCGGTTTTGGAGCCACCTCGCAAAATCACATTTTGCTGCGCATCAATACGGCGAGTCGATCGAAGCATTCATGCATCTATCAGCTATGGATCACGTCCAGCACGCTTTCGTCGCTGCATGCTACGGCTGGCTCGGTGATGGACTCGCTGCGGCAGGTCATCTGAAGAAAGTTAGAGCGCTTGCCCCACAATTTGACATAGACGCATTTCTTGCGACGATGCACTATGCTCAGGAATCCGATGTTCAACATCTTCGCGAAGGCCTCGTCAAAGCGGAAGAGAACACAGACGGTCGCTAAGAAGACGAAACCGCAATCGGCGATTGCCATCCTCACCTCAAAAGCCCCGGCCCATCGACGCTCACGACTGTCTTGCTTGGGCGGTTCGCTGCAGCCGGATTGGCCTGCCGAACATGATGACGTTGCCGCCGAGCGCGAAGATGAGGCCGAGCACGGCCTCGGCGGTCCAGAGATAGCCCTCGAAGACCGTCGAGACCGTCAGGGCGACGAGCGGAAACAGCACTGTCGCATAGGAGGCTCGCGCCGGACCCCATTGGCCAACCAGCGCCAGATAGGCGAGGAAGCCGATGACACTGCCCGGAATGGCGAGATAGAGCAGCGCGGCCGTATACGCCGGCGATGGATCGAAGGTGAGAGGCAGCCCGCGGGCAAGCACGAGGACGCCCAGCGCCGCCACGCCGCAGACCATCGCATAGGCCGTCGTCGATGGGAGATCGAGCCCCAGCGTCTGATGGCGAGCGGAGAGGAAATTTCCGAGCGAGAAGCAATAGGTGCCGGCAAGTGCCAGCAGCAGGCCAAGTCCGCCCTGAGGCGCAGTGCCAAGGGCGCGCAACTCGTCTGCAAAAAGAAGCATCAGGCCGAAAAGCCCAACCGCGCCTGCCAATATCACGCGTCCACTCGGGCGATTTCCGTGCAAGAGCCAACCATTCGCCGCATTAAATAGCGTTGCCATCGCAAAAACGACTGAGACGATGCCACTCGGCAGCATGCCGGCGGCATAGTAGAAGCAGAGAAAATTGCAGCAGAACAGGCAAAGGCCCTGAGCGCCGACCGTCAGCCAATGCTGAAATGGCGGAGGCGCCAGGCGCCGGCGAAGCGCCAGCAATCCAAGCAGCAGAATGGCTGCGAGCGCGAAACGGTAGAGGATCGAGACCTCGGCGGGCACGATGCCGACCTGCAGCTTGATCGCGTACCAGGTCGTGCCCCAGATAAGAACGGTGAGAATGAAGAGAAGCGGCGCCATTCGTAGTCTTTCTATGTCGGAGGCATTAAATGGCGTCTTCTATGACACTGCACCACCTGCCGCTATCACAGCCTTGCGCGACTATCGAAATCTTGCGGTCTTCGGTAGCGGCCAGTTGCAGCAGATGCCTCCGCGGCCTTATGAGAAAGCATGCAAACGCGATCGATCTCATCCGCTTTGGAAGGTGTAGGCGCCAAGCTGCTGCGGCAGGTTGATCTCGGCGGCGGGCTAGCGATTGCGCAATGGCGAAACTTCGCCAACAGCCGGCTTTCCTATCGCGATCCCGGACACCACACGGTTAGCCTTTATCTCGATGGTAGCGTGCGCCGCATGGATAACGGGCAGACGGGGATAGGCTCGTCGGGAGCGCTCTGTCTGCTGCCGGCAGACGGCGACAGCGCCTGGCATGTCCTCCGCGACGTCTATTTCTGCCATATCTACATCTCTCAGAGCCGGTTCCAGCGACTGGCCGGCGAAGTCTTCGATCGCGACAGCCGGACGTTGACCCTTCCCGACTTGAGCTTCTTTTCCGATCGTTTCGTGGCGGACATTATCAACCGGGCGATCCTGCCGAATGACTGGTCGGAAAGCGCAAATCGCCTTTTGCTTGCCCAGGCGGCTGATCTCATCTTGCTCGAAGTGCTGCGCAAGAACGGACCGGTGCGATCCAGCAGCCTTCTGCTTCAGGGTGGGCTTTCGCCCCATGTCTTGAAACGCATTGTGCAATTGATCGATGCCGATCTTGCCGGCGACCTCAGCCTCGACCGGCTTGCCGCGGAGGCAGGGCTCAGCTCCTATCATTTCGCCCGGATGTTCAAAGCGACGACGGGCCAGACGCCACACCGCTTCGTGCAGGAGCGGCGGCTTGCGGTGGCCTACGAGTTTGCGCGAGCCGGCAAGGCCAGCATCACCGAAATCGCGGCCGCCTGCGGATTCTCCACACCGGCGCACTTCGCCGCAAGCTTCAAGGCGCAGTTCGGCACGCGCCCGTCGGCCATCCGCCTCTGACTGGGGAGGGCAACAATGTCCCGTTAAGATGCGAACGAAGCAGCAGGCCGCTCTGTTTCATGTCGGTCGCTCACCGGTCGGGCGGCTGGCCTCCTTGAACGACCGACTTTCCGATTTCCTTAAAGCGCCCGCTCTTCGCCGTGCTGATGAGGATCATGGCGGTGGGTTCACATGGCTGTGGTCGCCCAGGCGCCAACGAAAGTCGCGGGCATGAAGCATGCCTGCCGTTCGACTGCTTCTCCGCGCAACCGTTCGGCCAGAGTGTCGATCTCAACCTCGGCGGCGGCCGTAACACCGACGCGTTCCGCCGCAGGCAGCAAGCTGCGTACAGTTTCTGCGATGTAGTTGTAGATTAGCGAATCCGGCCCGCCGCCGATGATGCCGGCGAAATTCATTTGCGGTGCGGGCAGCCCGGCAGCGGCAAAGGTCATCGGCAGCTTGCCACCCATATCGGATTCGAAACCAGCCCGCTCGATGGTGCCGACGATCCAATCGCGGCATTGGCTGAAAAGCGGCCCCTCGGGAACACTGCGGGCGAGCGGCATCGCCAGTTCCTGGAAGGCGACAACGCCACCTGGCCGAAGAAACCCCCTGAGCCTGCGCAAAGTTGCACGAGGATCGGGCAGATACATCAGTATCAATCGTCCGATCACCGCGTCGAAGAGTTCGTCGCAGTAGAACGTGTCGAGCTCAGCCGTCGCAAAGCGTGTCCAGTAGCATTGCCCAGCTTCGGTCGCTCGCCGTTCTGCGATGTCAATGGCATCTGCCGAACGGTCGATGCCGAGCACCAATCCCTTTGGTCCGACCAGCTTTCCTGCCAGCATGGAAACATCGCCGACGCCGCAGCCGATATCCAGTACGCGCATGCCGGGTCCTATCCCGGCGCAGCGCAGGACATCTTCCGTGAGCTCGTGAAGGAGCGCCCCCTGCAGCTCCAGCCGCCTGAATTCGCGTTTCGTGTAGCCCAGTGCATAAGGGCGGGTATCCGCAATGCTCAGATCGCGGTTGATCGTCTGTGTCTGTTGGACAAGCGGATTGTACATTACCTAACTCCATGATCGATTGTCCGGCCGAGGCAGCCGTGCGACCGCCGCTGCCTGGACTGATACGATCGGAGATCGACGCTACAACGTGATTTCAGAAATCGGGAATTTCCGTTACGGCTGAAACACAGGCCGTTTGTGACAGGGTGGCGCCTGCATAGAGGGTGCCTATGACTTCGGCGCCCGCGGCTCGAACACGATATAGGGCGTCTTGGGCGGGTGGCCTGGCGGAGCATAGTCCGGGACAGGGTTGTCGTCTGCCGGCAGCGAGAGCACAAATCGATGGATGGCGCGCAGGTCGGCCTCTGTCATGGCACGCAAGTTAAACCATGGCATGGGGGGCCGTGTCTTGGTCGTTTGCGCGAGCTCGACCCAGTCGTCCTCGCTCATCGTGCGCAAAAGGCGGCGAAGATTCGACGGATAGGTGGTTCCCCACGGCCCGTTGAAGCCGAGGCGATCGCCAACCAGCCACCGATGCTCAGGCACGTCGCCGGCCTTTGCCAGATAGCCTGGCGTATGGCAGTCGTTGCAGCCGCCGATTTTGACCAAGTATCGGCCGCGCTCGATCGAGTCGTCGGCCGTGGCTGCGCCTACCCCTACCCCGGTCCAGTGGAATGTCGTGATCGTCAGAATTCCGCCCAGGCTGAGGGCGGCAATTCCGATTGGAGCCCATCGTGTCATCAGCTTTTCCCTGTGCTCAGCCGCTATCGGCTACTTGATTCCCACGATCATCGAATGGGGGCCGGCGAGATGTTCGAAGCGCACGTCGGTAAAACCTGCCTCACGCATCCAGCCAATGCCGTTGGCGCGGGTGTAATCGAACCCGCCCCGCGTATTGACCAGCATATTGAGGCTCATCAGCAGCCCTGCGGCGTTCTGCCTTCGCTCGTCGTCGATGATCTGGTCGTGGACGATGAGCGCGCCGCGCTTCGGCAAGGCTGCGTAAGCCTTCGCCAGCAGCGTGCGCTTCACCTCAAGATTCCAGTCGTGAAGGATATGCCCCATCACCAGCACGTCGGCCGGAGGAAGCGGCTCCTTCAGGAAATCGCCGGGATGGAACCGGAGCCGGTCGGCAAGTCCGCGCCGCTCCGCATAGGCCTCGAATACCGGCCGCATCGGCGGCAGGTCGTAGCCGCCGCCTGTCAGGTGCGGATGGGCGCTGGCGATCTCGACGGGAACCCTGCCCTCGGCGGTGCCGATGTCGATAAAGGTGCGATAGTCTGTCCAGGGGAACCGCCGGGCAAGCGCCTCAGCGGCCTGAAGACTGCCGCCGGTCATCGCCTGCGCGAACATGACCAGATTGTCCGGATTGGAATAGAGCATGTCGAAGAGGTCTTCGTCGTCTTCGGTGCCGTTCTGCGGCTTGCCGGTCCTGAGCGCTTCGGTAAGCGAGGCCCAGTTGGCGTAGATCCGCGTGGCGGCCACGGCGAGCATTCCGCCCACATAGGTCGGCTTGCCGCGGTCGAGATAGCGGTCGGTCGCCGGGGTATTTCGATAGATGTCGCCCTCGCGCTCTAGCATGCCGAGCGCGACAAGCGCGTCGAGGAAATCCCGCGCTCCGCGCCGATGCAATCCAAGGCGCTTTTGCAAGGCTTCCCCATCAAGAGGTCCGGAGGCCAGCTCCGTGAAAAGCCCGAGTTCGACGGCGCTTAGCAACGTCTTCGATGCCCAGAAACCGAGACCGAGCTGCAGGATGCCTTCCGGCGAACAAGCTTCGCTCTCCGCAACTGTCATGTGATTAGCAGCTGTAGTGCTCATCGGTGCCTCCATGTCATGCGTGGCCGCGCGACACGCCTGGCTGGACCGGTTGTCGCGTTCCGCAGATAGGCGAGGTGTTTTATCGAGCGACGCGGCGCCGATGGCGCCTTCTGAGTGAGGCGTCGAGTTTCTCGTGGAGAGGCTGCAGCCGCGACTGAATGTCAGGATCGGTCACACGCCTACCGGCCCTTCTTGCGGAAATCTCGATTCCCTTGATCTGCGCTTCAAGCGCTCTGCGCACTTCGTGCGGAAAGATGCCGTTTCGATACATTTTCACGCTCCTCGTTTGGAGTACGGAGCCCGATGATCGAACGATTGAGCTACGGGATGATTTCAAGGAAACCGAGTTTGATTACAGCTGTAATGGCGGGGGGCCCTTGCGCCGCAATTGCAGCGCCCCGGTCCTAATGAAGATGGTGGGCGAGACAGTGCGCGATCGCGGCCGACAGCAGCGGCTTCCTGATGACCTCGCTTATGCCTGCCGCCTTGAGCTGACGCGAACTTAGCGGACGGCCGTATCCCGTCATCAGGACGATCGGCAGATCCTGCCGGATCTTGTGCAGTTGGCCGGAAAACTCGATGCCCGTCATCTCCGGCATGATCTCGTCTGTCAGCACCAGGTCGAAGCGTGCCGGATCGGTGCGGAATGCACTGAGAGCGGCAGGAGGCCGGTCGAAGCCGACCGGCTCGTAGCCGAGCGCGGCAAGCATCTCCTCGGCAAGCCGCACGAGCGGCGGATCGTCGTCCACGATAAGGATCGTCTCACCGTTGCCGTGGTGGACAGAAGTCTCGACGGTCTCGGCCTCATCTTCCTCCGGGGCGGCGCCTTCGATCCGCGGGAAATAGATCTCGAAGGTCGTGCCCTCGCCAATCTGGCTCTTCACGTCCACTGCGCCCCCGAGCGCGGCGATGATGCCGTGTACCGTCGAAAGGCCAAGCCCCGTGCCCTGCCCCGCCGGCTTGGTCGTGAAGAACGGCTCGAAGATGCGCTCCATGGTCGCTCGATCCATGCCGATGCCGGTATCCCTGACAGTCAGGCGAATGTAGTCGCCGGGAGGCATGTTGCCGTGCGACAGCGTCAAGGGCACTTCGGACTCCAGCGTACCGAGGTCGATCTCCAGCACACCGCGGTTGTTCATCGCCTGCGCTGCGTTCGTGCCGAGATTCATGACGACCTGCTGAAGCTCGGTCGGGTCGCCCATCATCGAGGCAGCCGCAGCCGCAAGACGTGTCTCCACCAAGAGTGTTGCGGGGAAGGAGGCGCGCAGCAGGTCGACCGTCTCCACGACGACGGGCTCCACCCGAAGGGGCTGACGGTGCCGCTCGCGGCGGCGGCCGAAGGCGAGAATTTGCTCCGTGACATTCTGCGCCCTCGCGCCGGCCTTCATGATCTGTTGCACATAGCTGCGCGCGCGCGACTCCTTTAACAGGACCGCCAGCGCCATCTCACCATAGCCGAGAATGGCCCCGAGGATATTGTTGAACTCGTGTGCGATGCCGCCGGCAAGCGTTCCGATCGCTTCCAGCCGCTGCGACTGGTTGAGGCGCGCCTGAAGCGCTTCGCGTTCGTGTTCGATGCGCTCGCGCGCGATTGCGTTTGCGAAAATCTCGGCTGCGGTGCGCAGGAGAGCAATGTCGTCGTCGGCCCAATGTTTCTCGTCCGTTACGGAATCGAGCGCCAGAAAGCCCAGCCGCTCGCCGGCATGCGACATCGGTATGCCGAGCCAGGCTCGCAGTTGATATGCCTGCAGGCGCGTCTTCTCCGGCCCCTCCGGAAGCTCGCTGACACGCGGAACGTAGATCGCGCCCTGACGCTCGTAGTCCTTCAGCGTCCAGGTCGACGCGAGCTCCAGAATATCCTCCGGCGGGCATGGCGGCGTGTTCACGCCCGGGCGGCGATAGGCGTAGCCGCCGTTGCCGTCGCAGGTGTGGCTGACGGCGATCTGCGCGCCATCTGGGCCGGCGTGCTCCACTAGGCGCTGGAGGCCCTTGCTAATGTCGGCACGGATCCGGTCACGCGGAAGATTGATGAACTCGGTCGAGATCGAGGCGATCAGGCGCTCGAAATCGAGCCGCTCCTTCAGGGTCTGCGCGTTGTGGCGCAGACGGACGAACAAATAGGCGATATAACCCACGAGGACCAGCGCAGCGACATAAAGCAGCGCCTGAAACATTGCGGCGCGCGCGGCTGCCTGCCCATGTGCCTCTAGATAAACGTCCTGAAGCGCCCGCGCCCGCTCGCTCGTGGGGGAAGCCTGGAGGCGGGCGACAAGACCGTCGACTGCGGGCAGCGTCGTGACGATAAGCCGGCCGTGAGAGACGAGCGAGCCGACCTCGCTTGCAGATGCGATGTCGAGGGATGGCCTGGCAAGCGTATTGAGCGAGGCGGCAACGGCTCTTGCCGCCTCCGGCTGGGGATCGTTGATGAACCGCGACATCGCGATCGTCAGGGCCCCGATCTCGACGGCTCGGAGGCCGTCTCCTTCGGCAGCGAGCCGGCCGCTGGTGTAGTTGAAATAGTTCAGCGAGTTCTGGAGCAGCGCGTTGCTCGATTTGAAGGACTCGACGAGCGTTTCCTCGTCGCGCACCGCAGCGGCCACCTCGGCGACACGCTGATCGATCTCAACCCTCGCTTCACCGCTTACGACCTCGCTGGCGGCCGCCAAGCTCACCGTCGCCTCATCGAGCCTCGCAATCGCACGGACGAGCGGATCGTAGCTGCGCAGAAGTCCCGCCCGGGCCCGCAGCACGTCACGCTGGAGGGCCGCGTTGTAAAGGATGACGGTTCTCACCGCATCGAGAGTGCGTTCGTGGCGCTGAGTGTCGGGCGCCGCACCTTGTACCAGCAGGTAGGTGAGCATGATGAGCAGGCCGGCAACGATCGCGGCCAGGGGACGCAGCGACGTCATTGCTCGAGATGCTCGGCTGCGCTGGCCAGCGGCCGGCCGCGATATTCGCCGGTCAACGTGCCCAGGAATTTGACGATGAGGTCGGAATCGCGCTGATCAAGCTCCCGACCGAGCTGGTTACGAGCCATGATCTTCACCGCTTCGCCGAGGGATCCGGTGCGGCCGTCATGAAAATACGGAGACGTCACGGCAACATTGCGCAGGCTGGGGACACGGAACACATGTCGGTCGGCCTCGGCGCGGGTGATCGCGAAGCGGCCCTGATCCGCCTCCGAGAGTGCTTTCTGGCCGGCAAACGGATCCTGGAAGATGCCGAATTTCTGGAAAAGGTTGCCGCCCACATTTGCGCCCTGGTGGCACGCGACGCACCCATATGCCTTGAAGAGCTGATAGCCGTGCTCCTCGTCCGCCGTGATGGCGTCGCGCTCGCCCTTGAGATAGCGGTCGAAGCGCGCATCGGCCGTGATCAGCGACCGCTGGAAGACAGCCAGCGCGTCGAGCACCGTCGCCCTGCTGGCAGCCTCGCCGTAGATCCTGGCAAAGCGCTCTGCATAATTCCGGTCGGAGCGCAGCTTCGGCAGCAATTCATCCCAGCTCGTGTTCATCAGCTTGTCGTCGAGCAGGACCGCCTCGTTCTGCTCTTCCAAGGTGTCGAAATTGCCGCGCCAATTCAGCCGGAAGCTGAAGGCCGAATTGAAAACGGTCGGGGCATTGAAATCGAGCGATTCTCCGTCTGCTGCCACGGAGCGGGCCTGGCCGTCGTCACCGCTGAGCTCGAGCCTGTGACAGGAGCTGCAGGCAAAGACACCGTCGTGCGACAGCCTGGCGTCGTTGAACAGACCCTCGCCAAGCGCAATCTTCGCCTGGTCGGAAGGCCCGGCCGCTGCGAGCGGAGCAATCGGCTCTTCGGGCAAGGGCGCAGGCTGTTTCATCAGGGCCAGCGCCGGTGCCGCCATTGCCAGGCAAAGCGGAACAAAAAGCCCCGCCCAATCCTTACCAATATGCCCATGCGTCATCGAGCAAGCCTGTGGTAGGGGCGTTCGGCCGTGACGATTATCGGCACCCGGCCAATAAATCGCCGAAGATCGATGTTTAATAAAGCAGCGACTCGGCCAGAGGTTCCACGTTTGCGGACGGCGGACATGTCAGCTGCACAAAACACGCATCAGGATCAGCCGCCGAACGGCGGAGCCGAGCCGGGAACGGCATCGAGGCATATCCTTGTCGTTGACGACGATCCCGACATCCGCGATATGCTGACCAATTACCTCGAGGCCGAGAACTTCAACGTCACCGCCGTTGCCGGCAGCCAAGCCATGGCGCGGATCTTCAGCGAACGGCCGGTGGACCTGTTGATCCTCGACATGAGGCTTGCCGGCGAAGATGGGCTCGACATCATGCGCCAGCTTGGCAGCCCGCCGGAGGCCCCCATCATCATCATCACTGGCCACCGGCGCGACGAGGCGGACCGCATCGTCGGCCTGGAGCTCGGAGCCGACGACTACATCACGAAGCCCTTCAGCCTCAGGGAACTGCTCGCGCGCGTTCGCGCCGTGCTCCGGCGATCGCAGGTGGCACGGCGGCATTCGGGCAGCAAGAAGCAGGTACGCTACCGCTTCGCCGGCTGGGAGCTCGACATGCGCACGCGGCGCCTGATATCGCCGGCCGGCGAACCAACGCCGCTGACCGCCGGCGAGTTCAACCTGCTTGCCGCCTTCTTGCGGTCGCCGCAGCAAATCCTCAGCCGCGAGCAGCTTCTCATTGCGAGCCGGATGCACGACGAGGAGGTGTTTGACCGCAGCATCGACGTGCAGATCCTGCGCCTGCGCCGCAAGCTTGAGGTCAACCCCAGCGAGCCGAAGCTCATCACCACCGAGCGCGGCGCCGGCTACATGCTCGCCACTGCCGTCGAGCTGCTGTGATGTTGCTGTCGTATTCCGCTTTCATTCCCATAGGTGCCCGCCGAGTGAAAGGCCGAAGCAAGCCCGAAGCATCAGCCGAGTTTGATGGTAAGGCATGAGGTGGTCGTAGTGCGAATTGGACAGACAGCGTAGGATTCTCCCGTACGGTTTGCTCATCAAAAGTCTGCGATTAGGTACTGCCACCAACCATCGAATGGCGAATCTCTAGCCTTAAGATCCAGGGCGCCTTGCGGGGCACGTTGCCATTTTCCAGGTAAGGGCGGTGATCAATCGTGCATTCGTTTCCGAGGATTGGGTGCGAGTGCACAACGGACACAATTCTTGACCGGTAGAGCCGGCGGCACTATATTATCCCCAGCTGGAGATGAATTGGGGATCTGAGCGTGAAGCAGGAGATGTATACGGTCGCGGAAGCCGGGTTCCTGGTCGACCGTCCTACAGTCGAGGTCCAACGGGCAGTCGATAAGAAAGTGATCACGCCCGTTTCAAAAGGCCGGGGGGTGAGTAATCAGCGACTTTTTGGGAAAGCCGAACTTCGCTTTCTTAAGGTGGACCCAAGTCTCGGCAACGCCCTTTCGCCACAGGGCAGGAAGCTCCTTTACAAGGAGTTCTCGCGACTGTCTGATGCCGCGAAGGTCGCCACGATTGGAGTAATTGCGGTCGATATTCGAAAGACCGACAGCGAACTTAGGGCGCGAATGAAAATGCTACAGGACGCGAAGAGAGCGATAGAGAGCCGAGGTGGCGAGTCCTTTATAAAAGGCACTAACGTCATGACCTACCAGATCGCGGCGCTCTCCCCCCGACTTTCTGTAGATCAAATATTGGAAGATTTTCCATCCTTGAAGCGAAGCCAGGTGCAGGCAGCTATCAACTACGCGCGTGCGTACCCAAAGCCCGGAAGGCCCTTCCCATCGACGACGATCAAAAGAGGGCTTGCCGCACTGGTGGCCGCAGGCGTCTTCGATGAAGGTGAAAACGAAGATCAAGACGGGAACGCCTAGGTGCTGAAGTATCTGCTCGATGCAGACGTCATCAGGGGCATGACCGGCAATGACAACGTCAAGAAGTGGATTAAGACTGTAGACGACAGTCAATTGGCGATCTGCGTCTTCACCATGTGGGAAAGGCGGAAGGGCGCCGAAAGTGAGAGGAAAAAAGATCCGGCCGCCGCAGATCGTCGATTGCAGGCGATCGATGAATTCGAAGATAGCTTCAGAGATCGAATTCTTGCTTTGGACGCAGAGGCTGCCAAAGAGTGGGCCTTGATCGTCGGTAAAAGCGACAAGCATCGCATAGATGCAGGCATTGCTGCGATCGCGAAATGTCACGGTCTTATCGTCGCGACCAGAAACATCAAGCACTTTGAAACCTTCGGCGTGGATCTGTTGGATCCGTCCCGAGATCCGCCTTTCAAGTTGGAGGTCTATAAGAGATGACTGCCGTTCTCATTGCGGGCCGACCAGTCCGTCAAAGATGGGAGCACATACTTGCGGCGATGTCGGAGACACCGTAGATGCTGCAGCAGGCGAGTACTCGGAGGCAGGACTGGACCACAATGTCGAACGCTTCCTGCTGCAGCAGCGCAGCGCCGGTCCGGTTCCTCTTCAACTCGTCCGCAACAAGCTTCGGTAACCGCTCCATAGGATCGCGGCGACCCTATGAGTTCAGGAGTCTGGGGGTTGGCGGCAGTTGATACCTCATTGCGCAAAAGTCCCGTCGCGCGAATGTTTCACGCCCCATTGACCTTTCCTCGTTACTATTCCCGGTCTCTGCAATATTGAAGACAAACCATGCTGATCCGCCAAGGGCACGAACGTAACGACCAGATTGACAGAAAGCTCGCCTCTTGCCTGGCGGCGATAGCCGGCGCGCTCAACGCGGCTGCATTTTACGCAGTCGGCTTCTTTTCCGCGAATATGACCGGAAACGTCTCCACCTTTTCCGACCATATTGCCGTCGGCGCGTGGCTTTCGGCCCTGTTTTACCTTGCGATCATCGTCACCTTCATCCTGGGCGCGACCGTCTCGACGCTGCTCATCAATGCCGGGCGCCGACGCAATATGCATGCGATCTACGCTTACAGTATCTTGACGGAAGGGATACTGCTTGCAGTACTCGGCTGTGCCGATCTTTGGCTACTCGGAGAATGGCGCGCACCGGTTCTGGTGATTGGCCTCGCCTTTCTCATGGGCCTTCAAAATGCAGTCGTCACGCGCATTTCTAACGCGCGGGTGAGGACTACGCATATTTCGGGCATGGCAACCGATATCGGCATCGAGCTTGGCACGGCGTTCGACATCCTGCGCGGAAGTGAGCGGCCGAGTGAGGCGCAACAGAACCGTGCCAAGCTCCTTTTGCATGTCCAGACGATCCTTGCCTTCCTGTTCGGCGGGATCCTCGGCGTCCTGGTCTATCGCGCCGCCGGCGGCTTCCTGCTTATCGCAACTGCTGCACTATTGCTGGCGATTGCCATGACCGGCATTTCCCGCGTGCGGCAGCAGCGCGCGCAGGCCACTTCGTGACTGCTCCGTAACTATCTCGCTCAGCGCCTTCGGCGTGTCCGATCTGACCCGTGAGGACAGCGACATGTTCGCTGGGCGCGCGCCACACCGTCGATTTATTCCTGAAAGTCCTCTGCTGCATTCGAAAAAATCCGGCGAAAATGCATCGCTAAGCGCGAGATTTAAAAGGGAAGTTGAACTTTTCAGAACGACAAAAGCGACTTTGGAATAGCTCTGCGCCACATCGGAAGCAAAGCTTTAAGCTTTTGCCGTAAGTGAATGTTATATAGGTAATATATCAATTAAAGTTCGGTAGGTGACCGCGGTGCGAAGCCATTTCGGCTGCGCACCGCATCGCGCCACGTCAGAGGCGCTGCAGGCAGAAGGAAAAATGCGCATCCGGATCCAGCGTCAGATATTCGAAACGCCATCCGTATTCCGCGCAGAACTTGTTGACGGCTTCCACGACGCCATAGACGATCGGCTTTACGGCGTTTCCGGTGCAGAAATCGTGGCCCGCAATGCGCCCGCCACGATTGACCTTGCTGTTTGCCAGGACCAACTCCTTCCAGGTGAGATCGAAGGAATGGTCCGTGTCGATATAGAGCCAGTCGAAAAAACCGTCGTCGAACGTGCTCAAAGCGTCGAGCGACGTACCCTGCCTTATCACCACCGTTCCGTCGGCTATTTCATCAGCGAATTTCTCGCTCACCGTCGTGATACCCGCTGAGTAGCGATCCATCCCCCACGGATCGATCAGGAACAGCTTTGAGGGGTGATTCCGCTTGAGAATTTCAGACGTGAACTCTCCTTCGGCGACCCCAATCTCGGCCGCAACTGCATGATTCGGAAGGCGATAGAGAAGCTCGTTTCGATCAGGCAGCAGCTTGGCGCCTTCGGTATGGACAAAATCGAGCTTTGTACGAGGTGTGCTGTTCCTTAGGCGTAGCCGCTCTTCGCGCGTTTTCACTCTATGCTCCAGTACGGGTGGTTTCTTCTGACACGGCACAACACCGGTGTTGCCGCGACCCAGCCCATCTCTATACGCAAGTCCCGCATCGCGAAAGCTTGCGAGACCAAGGAGTCGTCCTTTGCGGTTCACAATAATCTGACGCGTACGCGCATCGCACATGGCCTGATGATGGCGGGTTTGAAAAAATTGGAGAAAAAACCCGGCGATGGTCTTGCAGTTCTGCGCCGATATCGGTAGAGAGCCTTCACGCTGGATGTTGCGGCATCGAGGGCGATTAGCTCAGTTGGTAGAGCGCCTCGTTTACACCGAGGATGTCGGGAGTTCGAGTCTCTCATCGCCCACCATTCCCTTATTTACTCATTGATTATTCATCGCTTTTTCCCTCGTTTGTCTGAGCGAGCGATACCTCGTTGGTATCTTTCGCAAATCGCACTTCACCCTTGAACCCACCGCCGCCTTCTCGATGAAAAGCTTAAATAAGGCGGCGACGGCTCCGGACCAGACGGCACGGGTATCGTGTGCCAAAATACGAATATTGCATTCAGAGCGTGAACGGACAGGTCAAGCCGCGCATCAGTGAGCGTACCGACACCGGGTTGGCAGCTCCTGCGAAGGACATCTGAAGATAGGCGCGCGCCCCCTTGGCACGGATATCGACCAGGAACCGCCGGCCGGCCTCGCGGGGCCGCAGGCGCGACCCGTCCAGAAACCGCAACAGGCCCCATGGACCGCTTGCGCTCTTCTTCTCGACCGCAGGACCCGTATCGAAGGATATCTCAAAGCCTTGCCCGGGCGAGGCCCCTGGCCAGTTCAAGGTGACCGACTCTCCGGAAGTGACGACCGGAGCATGAGCGCCGCCGATCGAGACGGTCGCGGCTCCTCGTTGGGCGAGCGCCTCCAGCACAATCGGGACGTTGGGCGATGCTCCCTTTTGAAAAAGGGCCTCGCCAACGGCAACCGCCCTTTGGAGAAAGGCCGCGCTTTCGGGTGAATAGCCCGANCTCCCTTTTGAAAAAGGGCCTCGCCAACGGCAACCGCCCTTTGGAGAAAGGCCGCGCTTTCGGGTGAATAGCCCGAAAGCCGCGCTTCCGGCTTCCAGCGCCACGGTGTCGTCGACGTGTCCATCAAGTGTGCCAGTTGCGCCCGGAAATACCTTTCTATGCTGCCGTCCGGCGCGAAGATCCGCGCGACTTCGGCCATGTCCGCATCCGGCCCATCAAAGAACGGATAATGGCCGCTTACGGCGGCTTGGCAGGCGGCCGCAACCTGAGAGCCCCAAGGTGATTGTGGTGACTGTGGAGGCTGCGGTGCCTCTTTTGGGACATGATCCGCAGCAACCTCCGGGGCTTTTGGGGCAGCCGTCTGAGAGATCACGTCCTCGACGATCTGCACCACCAGAAGCGGGGCTTGCTGCAAGGCAACGATCGAGTTGGCGCGCTCCTGTGCGGCCATGAGGGATTTCTTGCCGATCTCCGCATCCTCATCGAGAACGGAGAGAGCCACGTTCAGCGAGACAAAGAGCTGCGAGATCTCCGACATCCGGCCCTGCTCCACGAACTGAATAGCCGGACCCAATGCCGCTGCGACCCTAAGCTGGTTGGCATGGCTTCGGCTGCGATCGTTCCCGCCGGACTGGCGCCATGCCTCGCGGATAAGTGCCGAGAGCGGCGAGTTGCGTGTGCTCAGCGAACCGCTGATCACGACAGCAGTGGGTTGGTCTGTGAACGGCCTCACGCGAAGCTCACCCAGATACTGCGTCCATGCCTCAAGCGTACGCTTTTGAAGGAGATCCATCACCGCTTCCGTGGTCGTCGTGCCGCCCGAGGAGAGCAGCGTTACGGCTTCGGACGTTGCCCGGCGGATCGCGTCGGCGGCGTCCGACTTCGCATAGTTCCATCCAGCCTCCGTATAGAGACCGGGAACTCCACGCTCGATCGGCAGGCCTGACCGGTGGATCAAGATCGTGTCGAGACCGGGGGCCGCCTGAACGAGAGACCAGGGAGGAAGAGCTGCCGTCGTTTCGGCACGTGTCAGTTCGAGCAAGGCCCGCTCACTCGCCAAGCCTTCAGCAGCGAATTGCCGCGCCTGGGCGATCGTTTCGGGATCTGGAGATGGAAGTCCCGGCTGCGCCTTGGGCATGGCAGCAACATGCTCGGCCAGTAAAGCAAGTTCGGGGAAGGTCTCGACGCGATCGGCGACCCAGCCCCCCAGAAACCTGGGCTGCCAGTCCGATGTCCCCTTCAGTATCGACCAAGCGCGGAGGGAATCGTAGAGCGCATTGGCCTCCCCTTCCGTGGCAAGCGCAACAGCCAGTGCCTCGGCGAGTGGCTCGGCAACCAAGGCTTCGGCCGCCTCGCCATAGCGAAGGCGCGCCGCCGCAGCGGGATCGACCATCTCGATATGGTGAATGAGGCCAAGCGGTGAGTGGGCGGCCTCCTGCTCAACGAGCCGGACCGCCGCCACGAAGGCATCGAGCTGAGTCGCCCGCGCGGCTGGCGTGGCGGCCTTGCCAGCTTCCACAACGCTCCGGACGTCGGGCAATTGTGCCAGCAGCCGCTCGCGAAACTGCCATTCGGCCCACCCGGCCCAGGCGACCAGCATCGCGAAGAACAGAGCAACCGCAAGAAAGACAAGGCCGTGATCAGCTCGCGTTCTGTGCTGCTCCTGCTTCGACTGTGCAGCCTGAACGGCCTCACTGCAGTGCCCGAGAAAACGCGCTAGATCGCGCCGCGCCAGACCCCCTTTCGCGGCCTGGACGGCCCTTTCGGCGAGACCATCGGCGCCAATCATGTGGCTGATCGGAAGGGCGGCCGCGAGCGCACGCTCCCATCGTTTGATTGGCAGCGCCGGATTGCTGCGCGCACGGACATCGAGCAAAGCGACGAGCGCGTCGCGCGCATCCAGAATCCAGTCCGGCGGAACGTTCCTGCGGCGTCCTTCTTTCTCGAACTCGGCCACGAGCATGCGGGCGGTCGCGGCCAACTCCTGCGGATCGGGCCGCTTCTCGCTTTCGGCCCGCTTCGCGAGGCCAAGCAGCGGCTCGGCCAATGCCGGAAGCACGTCCGCTCCCGCACCATCGCGACCCGGAGGTTGGACATAGTCTCTCACAGTTTGCCCTCCGCGGCCCATTTGCGAAGCAGCGCTTCACCCACTTCAAAATGCATGGAATCTTCGCGGCTATAGCCGGCACCCCAATACCAGCCGGCATCGTTGAAGAACTCTGCGAGCACCACGAGTCCGAACTGCGTGTTGTTATCTCCCATCCTGTCGAGGTTCTTCTTGAGTGTCAGATCGACGGCCGCGCCCCAGGCATGCGACGACACAGACCTGTTCGAGCCTCGCACATAACGCGCGCACAGCGCACCAGCCGTGCCGATCGCGGCATAGATATCCGGCTCCTCCTTTCGGAGGCGCTCCATGATCTGCCCCAGCGAATCGAGGGCGGGCCTGATCATCGTCAGGCGGAAATGTCCTATGTCTCGGCTTACCAGAGTTTTCAGCAATTTCGGGTTGGTGACCGGCTGGCAGCTTGTGGAGTACACACTTCGCGGCTCGCCAAGGATTTGGCGGAGCACTGCCGGGGTCGGGCGCATGATGCCCTCGTTGAAGCGCTTCCTCGCCAGCTGCATGGGCTCTGTCATATTTTCGGTCTCCTCGGGCGGCGCCATACCGCCGAACTGGTCGAAAAATAACTGCTGGCTCAGAGGTTCCCCGGGCGGCGGGGCGACGGCGGTGCTTGGCGGGACGGGCTCGGCGCGCGGCGCCTCCGCTAGTTCTTTCACTTTTCCCTCTAGTTCTGTCACCTTTCGTTTGACCGAGTTCAGTTCAGCTCGCAGCGACTGGATCTCTCTGTCCTGCTGAGCGAACTGTTGAGTTAGCCGATCGATCCTTCCTGCATTCGGATCACGGTCCGTGTCTCGAAGCAGGTCGCCAACAAACGCGAATACGGCCGCCGCAAGAATGACGCTCATTCCAATGACGACAGCCGCAATCGGATTTAGTGGCCTCAAGGCGCTGCATCTCCGTCAATCCGAATCACTATCACAGAGACATTGTCTGGAGCACCGTGTTCGAGAGCGGCGGCTACCAGTCGCCGGCAGGCGGCATCTGGGCTCGGCGCGTTCAAGTGAGCGATGATCTCGGGCTCGGCAAGACAATCGGTCAATCCATCGGAACAAAGGAGCAGAAAATCCCCCGGCTCCAGCGCGACCTCGACGGAGTCCACGTCCAGACGGTCGGCGGCACCGATTGCCCGAGTAACAACGTGGGATTGCGGGTGCTGCCGGACAGCGGCGGGGCTAAGGCGCCCGTCATCGAGAAGTTCCTGCACCACCGAATGGTCGCGCGTGAGTTGCAGCAGCTCACCTCCTCGCGAACGATAGGCCCGGCTATCTCCCACCCAAGCGATTGTCGTCGCTCCGCCGTCGATGAGTGCCGCGACCACTGTAGCACCCATCTGTGCCACATTGGCCGAAGCCGCCCAACGCCGGACGGCTGAATTGGCTGACTGCAGCGCAGCAACGAGGTGAGCGCCGGAAACTGGAGTGTGCGGGATTAGCGCGAGCTGTTCGATGACCAGGTCAGCTGCGACGTCGCCGTGGCCGTAGCCGCCCATGCCGTCAGCTACTGCCCAAAGGACGCCCGAGGGATCGGTGAGAATCGCGTCTTCGTTGTTTGTTCGCACATGCCCGGTATGACTTAGTCCCGCTCCTTGTGGCCTGCCCGGCTGGTTAGGCACGCGCGTCGAAGCATTGTCCCGAGAATCCGGGGTCATGATCGGATGAACCCCATTAAATCGATCCGTCGCGAGAGCGGCTAGCGGATCAGTTGCCGCCAAAGTCATCCTATAGTAATTTCATAGGAGGCGAAACCTTTTTGCCAAAGGAGCGTAAGATGAAGCGCCTGCTGACCACCAAGCTGACGGTGTTTCTCGCTCTATTCTTCGTGACCCAAACTGATTTGGGTGCGCAGGAACTGAACGATTCGGCGCTTAAAGAGCGCTTTCAGCGACAGATCGAGTTGTTCAAGGCAGCACGGCTCGGAGCCACGCGTGGCCTGGTTCTTACCAACTCCAACTCCACGCCCAAAGCCGCGGCCATACCGGTGACAATTGCCACGCCCGAAACCGGCGCAGCCAAAACCGCTCCGGCTCCCGCTGCCCCTGCAGCCATTGCGTCCCAAGGGACCGAAGCTGCTCCAGCTGTCCCCGATGTAGGTCAGCCATCAACCCCGCAACCGACGGCGATATCACCGACAACTGCCGTATCCGCAGCGGCGACAAGCGATCCGCAGACATACTGGAAGCTGCCGCCCGACGACCAGATCAACGTCCGCGTAAATTTCGACTTCGATTCAGCGGCCATCGCTCCGAAGCAAAAGGCGATGCTGCAGAAGCTTTGCGGAGTAATAAAGGATATGGACATCAAACTCGTCCGTATCATCGGTCACACGGATGCTGTCGGAGGCGCAAGCTACAATCAGCACCTGTCAGTGCTGCGCGCGAAGGAGGTAACCCGCTTCTTCACGGATGATTGCAACATCGCTCGGGAACGGCTCGAAGCAGTTGGTGCAGGCGAGCAGTTTCTTCTCAACCAGGAAAATCCGAAGGCTGACGAGAACAGGCGCGTAGAATTCCAGGCTGTGAGCTAACGGCGGCCGCAGCTGCTAGCGGCGTGAGCACGTTTCTTATTCAAACGCGTAGGTGAAGCCTTCGGCAGATGCTCCGACCGTGGCCTTGGTGAGGCGTTTGCCTTCGAGCGCCCAGTTCAGAACGCCTTGGCTCAGCGTCGGCAGAAGCGTGTTTGTCAGGATCGCGTCGATCATGCGCCCGCCCGATTCAACTGAGGTGCACCGAGCCTTGATCAATTCCAGAACCCCGTTCCCGATGACCAGTTCGGCGTCATGGCTGGCGCGCAGTCGGCGCGCGATCTTGGCGAAATGATGTTGTGTGATCGCATCGATCATTAAATCCGAGAGCGGGTAATAGGGCACGACAATCACCCGTCCGAGGAACGCTGGCGGAAACACTTTCAGCAGTGGCGGCCGCAGTGCGCTTTCGAGTTCCTCAAGCGGCGGCCGCGTCCTGCCGCCGTCTGTTCGCTTCATGATGACGTCCGAACCGACATTCGACGTCAGCAGGATAAGGGTGTTCCTGAAGTCGATCCGTCGGCCCTCGCTGTCGTCCATCATTCCCTTGTCGAAAACCTGGAAGAAGATCTCGTGCACATCCGGGTGCGCCTTCTCGACTTCATCGAGCAAGATGACGGAATAGGGTCGCCGCCGCACGGCTTCGGTCAGTACCCCTCCCTTGCCGTAGCCGACATAGCCGGGAGGGGCACCCTTGAGAGTGGAGACTGTGTGTGCCTCCTGAAATTCCGACATGTTGATGGAGATCAGATTCTGTTCGCCTCCATAGAGCGCTTCGGCGAGCGCCAGCGCCGTTTCTGTCTTGCCGACGCCTGAAGGGCCGCACAGCAGGAAAACGCCCACAGGCTTTTCAGGTGAGCCAAGTCCCGCACGGCTGGTTTGCACGCGCCGCGCGATCGATTCCATTGCAAACTCCTGGCCGACGACGCGCTCTCCCAGAACCTTGGCGAGCTGTAGCGCTTTTTCAGTCTGGCTGGTCAGCATCCGGCCAACGGGAATACCCGTCCAGTCCTGCACGACGGAGGCCACAGCGTTCCTGTCGACGGAAAGCAGGATGAGCGGCGTCTCGCCCTGAACGCCTGCAAGTTCCGCCATTAGCACCTTGAGCCGTGCAAGATCGGCGCCCTGGTTCGGGAGTACGCTATCGCCGCGCTCCTGCTCGGGGAGATCCACGTCGGCAGCCGCCGGCAATTCCGCGTCCGCCTCTCCCTCGGCCAGCACCGCATCAAGCTTAACTCCCTTTCCCCGTAGCCTTGCCCGTAGATCGAGGATTTTGGAGACCATTGACTGTTCTTTTTCCCAGCGAGCCTTTCCGGCAAGCAACGCGGATTCCGTCTCAGCGAGCGAGGCTTCGACCTTCGACTGGCGCTCTGCGACCTCGATGCCGATCGCAGCTTCGCGCCCGATGATGCCCTGCTCAACCTCGAGAGACTGCTTGCGCCGCAGAAGATCTTCGACCTCAGCCGGTGTCGCGTGCTGCGATACCGCCACGCGCGCGCAGGCCGTATCGAGTAGGCTGACTGCCTTGTCCGGCAGTTGGCGCGCGGGGATATAGCGATGCGAAAGGCTGACGGCTGTCTCGATGGCTTCGTCCAGAATCTGCACCTGGTGGTGCTTCTCCAACACGCCTGCCACACCACGCAACATCAGGATGGCGGCTTCTTCATCAGGCTCTTCAACCTTGACCACCTGGAAGCGGCGGGTCAAAGCCGGGTCTTTCTCGATATGCTGCTTGTATTCTGCCCATGTCGTTGCAGCGATCGTGCGAAGCTCGCCACGCGCCAATGCCGGTTTAAGAAGATTTGCCGCGTCTCCCGTTCCCGCTGCCCCGCCTGCCCCGATCAGAGTATGAGCTTCATCGATGAAGAGGATGATCGGAGTTTCCGATGCCTGGACTTCCTCGATGACTGTCTTCAGCCGCTTCTCGAACTCACCCTTGACGCTCGCCCCCGCCTGCATCAAACCGATGTCCAGCAGGTGTAGCGCCACGCCTTTCAGCGGCGGCGGCACATCTCCTTCTGCAAGGCGGAGTGCAAAACCCTCGACCACCGCCGTCTTGCCCACTCCGGCTTCGCCGGTCAGGATCGGGTTATTCTGGCGCCGGCGCATGAGGATGTCGACGATCTGACGAATCTCGGGATCCCGGCCCAGGACCGGGTCAATTTGGCCGTCGCGTGCGCGCCGGGTGAGGTCGGTTGCGTATTTCGCCAATGCGGAATCACCGCCCGCCGGGCGTTTTTTCCGGGACGGTTCTGGAGCTTCGGCCCTGCCGGCATTTTCAAGTGATCCGGCCAACACGTCGTCCAGCCGGGGGATGACGGAATCCGCCTCGATCCGATCGAATTCGGCGCTGATCTTCAACAGAAGCCCGTCAAGTACGGCTACCTTTCTGCAGGCCAGCAGAACATGCACGCCGCGAACCTCTTCAGATCCGAACTGCAGGCTTGCCAGGCTCCAGGCCTCCTGGATGGCATGAAAGATGTGATCGGAAAACTCCTCGATGGAGGTCGCGCCATAGGGAAGCTTGTCTATCGCCCTCGCCATATCGGCAGCAAGCCGGCCGAGATCCACGCCAGCATCGTTGAGGATAAGCTGAAAATCTGCGCGGTCGACCAGGGCCAGCTGTTCGATCCAGTGAACGAGTTCGATATAGGGATTGCCGCGAAGCTTGGCCGCGTCGGCCGCCGCCTTGAAAGCGCGCAAGCAAACGGGATTGAGTTTGCCGACCAGTTCCTTGCGCTTGAAGCTCTGCTGCATGTCGGTCGGCTCCTACCATGTGATCTTGAATAGGGCGTCGCTGGTCTTCGATCGCTAGTCACAGCGTGCCACATTAGAGTATTCTTGACAAATATTCGACCCGCGTGTTCTTGATGAACATTATGTCGCGTGGTTCCCACTGGGTGCGCTGGGAGGCTCCAGATGATTGATCCTCTGCCTGGCGACATCTTCCGCAAAGGACAGGTGCTCAACAATACCTACGAGATCGAGGGTGTCCTCGGCCGCGGTGGAACAGGTGAAGTCTATCGAGCAAGCAACCGGATCACCCGCCGCGTGGTGGCGCTCAAGGCGCTGAAGCGGGAGCTCTCGGCAAATGCCGGCTATCTGGAGCTTATGAAGCGAGAGGAGGAAATGCGCAGCATCTCCCACCACGCGGTCGTGCGCTACACCGACTGCAGCCAGACCGGCGACGGCCACGTCTATCTGGTGATGGACTACGTTGCTGGCACGCCGCTCAGTGAGTGGCTCGAGCAAGGCGGGGCTTCCCCGCGGGATCTGCTAGTGGTGGCACACAGAGTGGCCGAAGGTCTTGTCGCAACGCACGAGCGCAAGATCGTCCACCGCGACCTTTCCCCCGACAACATCATCCTTCGCGACGGCAGGCCGGAGGAAGCCGTCATTATCGATTTTGGTATCGCCAAGGACAGCAACACAGGGGCGCGCACAATCGTCGGTAACGAGTTTGCGGGCAAGTACGAATATGCTGCGCCGGAGCAGATGCATGGGCAAGCGGAGCCGCGCTCCGACCTTTATGCCTTGGGCGCATCGTTGCTCGCAACCTTTCGCGGAAGGGTTCCAGACGTCGGAAGGAGTCCAGGCGAGGTCGTCCGTCATAAGGAGCGCCGGCTTGACACCTCGGGCGTTCCAGAACCGCTCAAGACACTGATCGACGACCTCACTCAGCCTGACCCGGCCCGCCGGCCACCGAGTGCCGCCGCGGTCGTCAATGAAATCGGAAGGTTGCTGCAACCTGGTCACGCCAAAGCACGGCCGGGCGGGCGCGACACGGGGCCCAAGTTGCGGCCATTGCTTCTAATTCTGCCTCTCGCGGCGCTGGCCGCTATCGGCGGACTTTGGTTTCTCGGGGTTTTTCAGAGCTTGTCTCCGACTGCCCTGCCGATCGCGACGCCCTACAAACTCACTGCCGGGGTGGACGCGCAAGGGCGACCCACGCTTGCCGGTTTCGCTCCCGACGCCAACCAGCATCAGGCAATCCTAGCGAACTTCACCCGCACGGTCGGGCTTCCGCCACCCAATGACGCCCTCACACTCGCCCAGGGCGCTCCATCCGAACGGTGGGCGCAGGACATCGATGTCTTTTTTGCGGCCGCCGTTCCGCTTGACGAGTGGAAGCTTGAAATAGCTGATCGAACGGTCCGCCTCACGGGCCTCGCGCCCGATAAAGCGGGACGCGAAGCTGCGGTCACACGATTCAACGCGGCGGCAAAAGCGGCCGGCTACCAGCCTGTCGCCCGTATTGCGGCTGGTCCGCGAGATCTGTCGCCGGATCAACTGAAACCCCTTATCGTGCCGCTGGAGACCTGCGGTCCACTCCGCGTTCAACAACCGGAGGGCGGCACCTTTCCCCTCGGATCGACGATCTCCGTCCAAGGAGACGTCGCTTCAAGCGGCGACCTCGCAGCCCTCCAGCAGGCACTCGCACCCCATGTCGGAGATCGCGAGCTGCGCTTCGATGCCACGGTACTCAGCGACCAGCTGTGCGTTGTTCAAGAGCTGTTGCCGGATACGCCGCAAGGTCAGATGACGATCGTTCTTGGCTATGGCGACAGATCCGAGCCGAACATGTCGGGCATCTATTCGGTTGGTGACAATCCGGTTATCGACGTGCTTGCGCCGGCCTCGCTCGACAAGGGGTACTTGTGGGTCGCCATCGCCGACGTCACAGGCAATCTCTTCAATGTACTTCCGAACATCAAGAGACCCGATCACGCAATCGCCCAGATCGGGACCGTGTCGGATGGCATGCGCACCGTTCGGGTCGCCTATCCAACGGCAGAGGGTGCGGCCGACCCCGCAAAGCTCACCTTCGCCGTCGACAACACCTTCGGCAGAACTCTGATAATTGCTGTGCAGACCGACCAGCCGCTTTTCTCTCAACTTCGGCCAACAACCGAGTCCACCAAGTCTTTTGCCGAAGATTTGCGTGCAGTGATAGCGGCCGGTCATGTCTCGATCCTCTCGATGACGACCCGGTTGATCGACACCCGCAAATAATTGCAAGTCGAAGAAATCTGCCATTAGTCTAGAACAAGAAGTTGTGGTAAAAGCAAGAAGGTAGGGGAATACTAGTCGGTTAACGGGGGGATCTGTTGTTCAACTCGGCTCTCTGGTTAAATCCACTGAACGGCGACAACCCGTCGGGCGAAAGCTTGCGGAATGATGGGCGATTCCACGAGTTGGAACGCCTTGTGCAACCGCAGATCGAGATCAGCCGCGACGAACGCAACAACCCAGTCTCACGGACCGAGGTCCCTGTCGATTGGTCGATGGTCCTTCGAAAATCAGAAGAGTTGCGCCCGCACGGACGGGATCTGAGGCTCCTCGTGATCGTGACGCGCGCCCTTGCAAATGAACAGGGTCTTGCTGGCCTGGCGGAAGGCTTGAACCTGATCTCCGGAACCTTCGACATGCATTGGGAAAGGATGCATCCGGAACTTCGTGAGGGCTTGCCTCCACGAGATGCCGCCCTACGCCGGATCAATGCTCTTCTCCAACTCCAAAACGAGAAGGATGGGCTGCTCGGCGATCTTCGCAAGATGACTTTCTTTGCGCCCCGCAGCGTCGGCCCTGTCACAGGGCGCGATCTCGAGCGCGGGGCTCTCGATACCCGAGCCGTTCTCAACGAGGCTGCACCCGGACTGAGCGACGCTGAGAAGGCGTCGCTCGTAAGCGAGCATGACCAGTTATTAAATCGCGTGAGGATCGGCTGCGCGGCGTTTGGGGAACAAGCCGCGGACGAGGCGGCCGCGCTTATCGTCAGCGCAAACGCTGCCGCCACAGCGATGGAGGCCCTCGAGACATCGCTCAATCGGCGAATCGGCGGGGATGTGCGCGTGACCTTGCCGGATCTGAGTCGCTTCCTGCAGCGAGTGATCTCGACGCTTGAGCGTGCGAAGCCCAGCCCCAGGCAGGAAACTGCAAACGAGGAAACGCTCGATCGTGAGACCGCGCCTGCAAAAACGATCTCTGACGCAGCTCCGGCTTACATCGGAGCACCGGCAGTCTTTCCGTCGCGGCTCACCTCGCGCGAGGAGGTCACAAAGTGCATCGACCTCATCATTGCCTTCTACGACCGCACCGAACCGTCTAGTCCTATTCCCCATCTGGCGCACAGGATCAAACGCATGGTGCCGATGGATTTTCTGGAACTCATGGAGGACCTGGCGCCCTCCGGTTTGAAGGAATTCCGGCTTCTGGCCGGCGTGCCGGAAAGAAAAAAACCTGTCCCTGGGACGAAAGGTGACCACCAATGAGCGAAACTAAGGCCAAGGTAATTGAACGAAACCGGGCGCCTCGCGTCCAAATCGCTTACGAAGTCGAAACTTACGGCAGCCCGACCACCATCGAATTGCCGTTCGTGATGGGCGTCATGGCTGATCTCGCCGGCGCCTCCCAGACGCCGGAGGCCCGCAAGTCCGTCCGGGACCGCGCCTTTGTCGAAACCGACGCAAACAGGTTCGGTCGTTTCATGGAAGCACTCAGCCCGCGCGTCAAGGCTCGCGTGAAAAACACCCTTCCCCAGCCTGCCGGCGAAGAGCGCGACGAAGAGCTTGCGCTAGACCTGACCTTTACGAGCATGGCCGATTTCGCGCCGGATCGTATTGCCGAACAAGTTCCGCAGCTTGCAGAACTCTTGAGAATGCGCGGCCAACTTGAGGAATTGCTCGGTTTCATGGATGGCCGCATCGACGCCGAAAAACGCATCGCGCAACTTTTGAACAACGAGCCCCTGTTGGGAAAGATCGCCAATCAGGCGCTCGAAGATAGCAGCAAGTCGGAGGTCTGAGCCATGGCCGAACAGGAAAGAACCGCTGCGGTTGGTGTTACGGAAGCCAAAGAAGTTGACCTTCAGGAGTTCAGCGACCTTCTGGAAAAGGACTTCAAGGTCAAAAAAGACGACAGCGACAAGCTTCAAACCTTGGTCAGAAATCTGGCGCTTGCCGCGCGCGGCCGTACAGAATCGACCGTCATCTCTTCCAACGCGATCAAATCGATCAAGTCCTTGATTGCCGGCATCGACAAGCTGCTGACCGAGCAGACCAACGAAGTTCTCCATGCGCCTGAAGTGCTTCAGATGGAGGGGACATGGCGCGGACTGTGGTACCTCGTAAACAATACCGAGACGGATCAAAAGTTGAAGATCCGCGTCATGAACATTTCGAAGGAGGAGTTGGCTGATACCCTTGAGGATTACGAGGGTCAGATGTGGGACCAAAGCCCCATATTCAAGAAAGTCTACACCGACGAATACTCGATGCTCGGCGGTAACCCCTTTGGCTGCCTGATCGGCGCCTACGAATTCTCAAATCACCCGAAGGATGCCGGTCTCCTCCGCAACATGTCCGGCATCTGCGCCTCGGCGCACACCCCCTTCATCGCAGCCGCCGCCCCCCGTCTGTTCCGCATGGAAAGCTGGCAGGAACTGCCGAACCCGCAGGACCTGCAACAGATCGTGTCGTCGCCGGCCTATGCCTCATGGCAGTCACTGCGCGAGAGCGAGGACGCCCGTTACATAGGGTTGACAATGCCACGCGTGCTGGCGAGGCTGCCTTATGGCGCAGACACCGTTCCTGTGAAGGGCTTCGCCTTCGAGGAAGAGGTCCAGGGCGACCATCACCGATATGTCTGGATGAACGCGGCCTTCCCGATGGGGGTCAACATCAACCGCAGCCACAAGCTGTTCGGCTGGGGCACGCAAATCCGCGGGGTCGAGAACGGTGGTGCAGTGATCAATCTCCCTGTCCACAACTTCCCGACCGACGACGGGACGGTGGCGATGAAATGCCCGACCGAGGTCGCCATTGACGATCGGCGCGAGGCCGAGCTCGCCAAGCTCGGGCTGATGCCGATCCTCCATCGAAAGAACACTGATATTGCCGCCTTCATCGGCGCCCATTCCTTGCAAGACGACGAGGCGCGAGCCGGCCGTCTGGTCGATCCGGATGCCCAGGCCAACGAGAGACTGAGCGCAAATCTGCCCTACCTTTTCCCGGTTTCCCGTTTCGCCCATTACCTGAAAGCGATCGCGCGGGATAAGATCGGCTCATTCAAGGAACGTGCCGACATGCAGATTTGGCTGACGGAGTGGATCAACCGCTACGTTCTCGCCAACCCTGCCTTTGCCGACGAAAAAGCCCGCGCAAAACGTCCCCTTGCAGCTGCCGAGGTCCAGGTTGACAGCGTGGAGGGTCGCCCCGGCTGGTACAATGCTCGGTTTTACCTGCGACCCCACTACCAACTGGAAGGTATCAATGCTTCGCTCCGGCTCGTTTCGGAGCTGCCGTCTATGAAGTCCTGAACAACATTTAGCCCATGGGAGGTTATTCATGAAAATCGACGGTTTTCTCAAGGTACCTGACATCACGGGGCCAAGCGTTCGCGACGGCCACGAAGACGAAATCGAGGTCCACGGAGTAGAGTTTGAAATGCAGGCTCCTTTCGATCCGAATTCGCTATCGCGGAGAGGCCGCGTCAGCATGGGCATGCTCAATTTCATCAAGCACTACGACAAGGCCTCGCCCTATCTGAAGAAGGCTCTGTTCGAAAACAAGCTTCTGGACGAGGTCAAGTTTTCAGCGCGCAGAACGATAGAGGGCGAAACGAGCGACTACCTGGTCATCACGTTGAAGGACGCTTCGGTGACCAACTACACCATGAAGCCGAGTGAGGAAGAGCCAGATGTGATCGAAGAGCGCGTCGGCTTCGCTTACAAGAACATCACTTTCAATTACGACGACAAGGACGAGGTCGAGATGGATGTCTATGTCGGCAAGTGACAGCTGGCAAAAAGGATTTGGAAGGAAGGCGAGACCCGGCGGGCACCTGCGGGCGACTCGAGAAGCGATCCAGCCGTCCTTGTGGGATCGCCTGGTGAACGACCTGCCGGGGCTCAACTCGGAAATCAACCAACTTCGGCAGGCGATCCAGAAAGAAATAGACCTCGAACGTCTGAACGGGCTGGTTGCCGCAGGTCTTCACCAAATGGAGGCCGCTGCGGATATCAGCGCCGAGCAGAAGAAGAACATACACCGTCTGTTCTCTCTTGAGCGACGCCAGGCAGAACTGGAAAGTCGTGGCGTCGTCGTCTCGACCGATGTGCTGCGCGAGGCAGTGCGGCGCGACATTGAGGCGCTTTTTAATGCACAACGATTCGAATCCACGCCACTCTTGACGGATTTCGAGGCAGATCAGGCTGGGGACAACCCTCCGTCGCTTGAGGATTTCCCCGAGGTTCGCCGCAGCGTGATCAATTATGGCGTTCCCCCCTTCTCCGGCCGTTCCTCCCGTGACTTCGATCGCGACGAACTGTCGAAGGAAATCCGAAGCGTGCTCGCCGCGTTTGAACCTCGGCTGAAGGAAAGCGCGACGAAAGTTACCGTCAGCCTCGGCGACAGGGCAACCGGCCTCAGGATCGACATCGACGCACTGCTGCTTACCTCGCCGGCGCCGGAGCGGCTGCTCCTGCGCACGATACTCAACCTCGACGACGGTTCGGCGCGGACTGAACTGAAGGACACCTGACCATGGACCGGGTCTTCCTGGAGTATTACGAGGAAGAACTCACCCACATCCGTGCGCTCGCCGCCGAGTTTGCAGATATGCATCCCTCGATCGCACGCAACCTTTCTCTTGATACAGTCCCCTGTCCCGACCCCTTCGTCGAACGCCTGCTGGATGGAGTGGCTTATCTCGCCGCGCGCACCCGACAGAAGGTGGATGCAGAAAGCTCCCGTTTCGCACGAAGCGTGCTTGAAAATTTCTATCCGGATCTCGTTTCGCCGACGCCCGCAACCGCCATGGCTTTGCTGAAGCCGGGCCAGCAGGTTCAAACGATGCTTGCAGGACACCTTGTGAAGCGCGGGACCCGGCTGGTTTCGAGCGTCCGTCCGGGCATTTCCACCCGGTGTATCTATACCACGGCGCAGGATGTGATGCTCTGGCCGCTCGCGATCACCTCGGTCACCTACATCCAGGATCGAAGTGCACTCGCAGCAGCGGGGATTACTCCGGTTGACGGGGTAAGCGGTTCGGCGGCATTGAGCATCACCTTCAATCGAACTGGCAAAGGCAAGCTCAGCGACTTGTCGCTCGACCGCCTGGATCTGTATTTTGGCGACAAGAGCAAGGCGTCGCTGCTCTTTGATACGCTCTTTGGCGCTTGCGCTGCGACCGGCGCCCGCCCGGAAGGACGCGATAACGCCCTGAGCGCACTTCCGGAGCCGGAGATGATCGGGATCTCCGACGACGAAGCGCTTATGCCGCGCACGCGCGAAACATTCGAAGGCTACAGGCTTTTACGGGAATACTTCATCGCGCCGGAAAGATTTCACTATGTGCGCGTCAAAGGGCTGCAGCCGGTCGTTCGGCGTTGCGCGGCTGGGCTGGAACTGCTCTTTCTGTTGCGGCGTCCCATCCCCGAGCTTGCGAATATCGCAGCGAAAGATTTCGAACTCTTCGCAACGCCAATCATCAATCTGTTCGAGCGCGGCTGCAACGTCATCGAACTCGATGCGCGGCGCACCCGGCAAGTGCTTCACGCCGATCGCACCCGTCCACGGGATTTCGAGATCTATCGCGCAATTCGCGTCGAAGATGCCGATGCCGAGCGCCCCGACGCCGAGGTGCCGGCTCTGTTCAGCCTGGGCCAGAATCGTGGAAACGGCTGGGTCTATTTTACCGAACGGCGCCCGCGGCGCCCGAGCGAAGACGAGCTTCGCCAGGGGCAAACGCGGACCTCCTATCCAGGTGACGATGTCTTCATCACGCTTTCGCGCCCGGCTCAGTCGAAAGCTGACCGGCCACCGAAGCGGATCGAGGTGACGGCGCTCTGCACCAATCGCGATCTACCGATATTGGACGACACGCCGTCCCTCACGCTCGAAAGCGGCGATCCCGTCGAGACTATCCAGCTCCTTGGCGCCGTGCGGCCGCCGTGGCCCTCGATTCCAGCGACGCTTCCGGCTGGAGCAGCGGAAGGCTCCAGAGCCGATGAACTCGCCTGGCGGCTCATCGCGCAACTCTCGCTAAATTTCCTCAGCCTGGCCGAGGAGGGCCGCGGGGTGGATCCGCTTCACGCTCTACTTGAGCTTTATGCGAACCGCGGGGATCCAAGCCTAAGCCGGCATGTGCGCGCCGTCGCCCGCGTCGAGGCTCGACCCTTGATCGAGCGCTTGGCAATTGCCGGGCCAATGTGTTTCGCGCGAGGCACCGAGGTTACGCTTCATATCGACCAATCCGTGCTTGCCGGGCACAGCACGCTGTTGCTCTCGGCGCTGCTGGCAAGGCTATTTGCTCGCTATGCGGCAATCAACGCATTCGTGCGAACCCGCACGCGGATCATACAAAAGCAGGAGGATGTGCTATGGCCCATAGCGCCGGGCAATCGCTTCCTGATCTGAAGGACGCGGCCCCATCCCTTGAGGCGTTCGATTTTTTCGAGCTCCTGCGGCGCCTCGAAGACGACGGACGACTTTTTGGGATGGCCGGCCGCCCGGACCGGGAGCCGGCGCGGCTCGGACAGCATGTGCGGCTCGGTTTTGCCGTGCAGGATGTCGCGAAGGTCGAGCCAGCCACCGAAACCACGCCGGCTCGCGTCACGGTCTCGAACCTTGGGTTGCTTGGGCCAGAGGGTCCAATGCCCCTCTACCTAACGCGTTGGGTGCTGGATCGCCTGTCGCAGCGTTGGTTTGCCCGGGCGGACATGCGCGAGGTCAGCGATACGACCTTCATCGATTTCGTGAATGTTCTTCAGCATCGCATGATCGCGCTCTTTTACCGCGCGTGGGCCGACGCTCATCCGGCGGTGCAGGTCAGGCGCCACGACGGCGGCCGTATTCGAGCAATGTCGGCGGCCATGGCTGGCCTTGGCTTGTGTGGAAGGGGGCACCATGGTGAGCGCGCAGCTATCAATGCCACGAAGCTCTCTCACGCGCCGGCGCTCGCCCATCAGGTAGACGGGCCGGAAAGGCTCACCCTGTTTCTTGCCGACCTCCTGAAGGTGCCGGTTCGACTTCGCGAATTTGTCGGCACCTGGATGCCTATACCGAACGGGCTCCAGTCCCGGCTTGGCGGCGCGCATGCGCAACTCGGACGAAGCGCCACGATCGGACCGAGGACGTTCCAGCGACAGCAAAGGATAGAGCTTTCGATCGGCCCGCTGACGCTTGCCGACTACGTGGCTTTCCTGCCCGGCTGCGAACGACGCGAAACCCTTCAAACCGCAATCCGCGATCTCGTGGGACACGGGCTCGATGTCGACGTAAGGCTCGTGCTCAGGCGGGACGAAGTTCCCGCGGCCAAAATGGGAGCAGCGCGGATCGGACACATCGCTTGGCTCGCTCGACCGAAAGATCGCAGTGATGCAGATGATCTGTGCATACGCACCATCATCGGCTGGCGGCCGGAAATGCCGGAGGCTGCGGCATGAGCCTGATCCTCACTCTCGAGCAGTCGCCCCGACCCCAAGCCGTCCGTCAGATGCGGCTCGTCGAGGGAAAGCTGGTCATCGGTCGCAGCGCAGACGCCGACTGGCGGATCGAAGATCCCGACATGTACATCTCACGCGCTCATTGCACGATCGGCTGCGTTCGCGGCCAGTATGTGGTGACGGACACCTCCAGCGGCGGGCTTTTCATCGATGGATCGCGCACGCCGCTTGGATTTGGGAATTCCGCCCCGCTGCATGACGGAGCGCGCTTGCAACTCGGCAATTATGTCGTGCGCGTTGACTTCCAAGCGACGCCGACGGAGCGGGTATCTGAACACCCGGCTTCCCCACCGCCGGTCGGCTTCGAGCGGGACGACTTCTTCTCCGAGCACAAAGAGCCGGCAGCGCCCACCCCACGGCCAGCAGGATTGCCCGACCCATTCGAACAACCGGCCGCAGGGGCATTCGCCGCAGCCGGCAGAGGCGAAACAGCAAAAGGGACGCCCATGTTCGACGATCCCTTCAGCCTTGATGCGTTGCCGGCATCGGGTCAGGACAAAGGGGCTTGGGATTTTTCTTTGCCCAGTACCACGCCGACCGAGCAGCCTGTCACAGAGCCTGCAGCCGAGCCGGGTCCTGCCCCGAAACCACAAGCAAGGCCAATGCAGGAAAGGACGGCACAAACCGAAACTGCCCTGCGCGATGCCTTCCTGCGCGGGCTGGGGCTCGGCGCCGATGAATTCACGACATCCGATCCGGTCGCCCAGATGGAGAATTTCGGCCGGGAATACCGGATGATGCTGGAAGGGCTGATGCATCTCCTACGCAAGCGCACCGAAGAAAAAGGCGAAGCGAGGATCGCCCAGACTGTCGTTGGAGCATCCGAGGTCAACCCTCTTAAATTCCTGCCCACGGTGGACGATGTGATCGCGACCTTCCTGGCTCAGCGGCAGGCCGGTTTTCTTCCTCCTGAGGCCGCCATCGGCAGTTCCATCCGCGATCTCGCACACCACCATGTAAGAACATGGCGCGGTGTCCAGGCAGCGCTCGCCAGGATGATTGACCGCTTCGACCCGGCGACCCTGGAAAGCGAACTGAAATCGCATTCGGCGTTGGATGCCCTGCTTGCGGGTGGCCGGCGGGCAAAGCTCTGGGAGCTTTATGAGAAACGCTATCGCGAGATCGCCAAGAGTGCGTCGACGCGCTTCCTGGGCGACATCGGCAGCGACTTTCGGGACGGCTATGAAGAGAGGGAGAACGACTGATGCTTAACCGACGCGACTTTCTGATGGTGATCGGCGCGACAGGCGCGCTTTCCGCCTGCATGGGCGGCCCGCCAAAATCGTCGACCGTAACGGTCGCGGCGACGGGACAAACGGGGATGAATGCTGCCGCTGGTGGAGGGGAACGTCCGGTGACCCTCCTTGTTCTTCGGCTGAAGGACGTCGGCAAATTCAACTCTGCCGATATTTTCGCCCTTCAATCCGATCCGGCCGGCGCGCTCGGAGCAGACCTCGTCGGTTCCGAGCAAATGACGGTCGCCCCGGGTGCAAGCGCCTCAAAGACGGTCGCGTTCCCGCCAGAAGCCACATTCCTCGGACTTGTTGCACTGTTCCGGGAACCAGGCGGTCGCACCTGGCGTAGGAGCGTCCCGATCAGGCCGGAATCGACGGTGACGGCGAATGTCGTACTCAGCCGCGGCGGTATGGCGCTCGCGCTCGCCTGAATGGAGGGCGTTCAGCATGACGGATATCAACAAGGTGCTTTGGTCCGAGGGGCTCTTCCTCCGGACGCAGCATTTCCAGCAGCAGGACCGTTATACCGAAGCCTTGGTGCGGGGCGCGCTGCAGGCTGGACGGCTGCAGACCTTCGGTTTCAGGTCCCTCACGCTCGATGCCGCACAGCTGGAAGCCGGGCGGGTGGCGGTAACGTCGGCGCGCGGCATTTTTCCGGACGGCACCCCGTTTGCCATACCCGAAACGATGGACGCCCCCACACCATTGACAATCACGGGGGACATGGGCACGGGAGCGGTGCAACTCGCCCTGCCCTTGGAGCCACCCGGCGGCGCCAGCTTCGACCCGGCTCACCGCGAACCAACCGGAGCGCGGTTTAGAGGACGGATCGAATGGATACGCGATGCCGTCCACGGAGGCGCTGATCCCGAAGAGATCGAGATCGCCCGGCCGCAAGCCCTCCTCCTTTCGCCGGCGCAGGCGACCGGTGGCTACACGGCAATGCCGGTGACGAACGTTACCGGCCTGCTTTCCGATGGCAGTGTGGCGTTGTCCGAAAACTTCCTGCCGCCGGCGCTCGCAACCGGTGCAGTGCCCTTCTACGGCCAGCTCCTGCAGGAGGTAATCACGGGGCTCGACCGCATAGCCGAAGCGCATGGCAAGATGGTGCTTGGCGGCCCCGGCCGCAGCGTGGAAAATCTGCTGGTGCTCGATCTTGCCAACAGCGCGCGCCCGCGACTGGCCCACATGCTTCCTCAGGAGGTTTTTCATCCGGCTGAGCTCTTTCTGGAGCTCAGTGGACTGGCTGGACGAATGGCAACCTACGGATCGGGCTCACGGCGGCTGAGCGAACTTCCCACCTATGAGCATATGGCGCCGGGGCCGGCCTTTGCCGCACTCGCCGACACATTGCGCTCGCTGATCTTGAGCCTGCGCTATGTTGAGCCGAAGTCGCGGGCGCTGCCGGTTCTGAAGCACGCGACCAATGTCTGGAAGGTCCGCGTCGACAATCCCGAACTGCTAACGGCAAGCCGCATCGTTGTGCGCGTTGGGTGCGACATGTCCGACGAGGCATTGCGCAAGATCTTCGTCAATCAGGTGACCGTCGGTGCTGCAGACGAATTCGAGGCGCTGTGGAAGTCTCGACTGCCCGGCATCCGCCTCAAGCCCCTTCATTCGCAGCCCCGCGAGATCCCGTACGACGGGGACCGTCTCTGCCTTGAGCTCGATCAACGCAGCGAGCATTGGGAATCGCTTCTGCGCTCACCCGGTTTCGTGATCGGAGTTTCCGGCGTTTTGCCCAGCGAACCAGAGGTCGACTGCTATTCGGTAAACAGGTAGCACCATGACAAGTGAGGATCCATTCGGCCTTTCGGAAGATCAGGGCCGCACGCGCATCCGCCCGCCGGCGGGGGCAATGCCCCCTGTCATTCCCACCGGCGCATTGGCGAGACGCGCGCGATCCCACCCCAACACGCTGATCAACGCTTTCGCCACCTTGCTTGAATTTGCGCCGGAACTCGAGAATGCATTGCCACCTGGCAATCCTGAAGCGCTGCGGACCAGACTGATGGAGGAGCTGGTTTCGGCGCGCGATGCGGCCGTGGCCGCCGGCGCAAGCCTGGCACAGGCAGATGCGGCCGCGTGGGCTGTCGCCTCCCTGCTCGACGATCTGGCGCTCAACACGCCTTGGGGCGGCTCCAGCGCCTGGCCGCGCCAGCCGTTGGTCGTCATGCTCCGCGGCGATGTGGACGCCGGAGCACAGTTCTTCGCCAGGCTGGAGGAGCTGGAGCGCTATCCTGGTCGCGATCGTGAACTGCTGGAGTTGCAATACTTCTGTCTGGCGCTTGGTTTCCGCGGCAAGTATCGGGTGCCAGGACGTGCGGGCGATCGCTCCATCAGCGCCGTTCGCGCTGCAGCGGCTCGCTTCCTGCGGGACGCAGATGCCGAAGGCGCGCCGCTCTCGCCGAGGTGGGAGGGTGTCGCGGCAGCCGACGAGCCTTCCCGCTTTGCAGTTCCGATCTGGGTGCTTGCAGTCGTGGCTGTGGCCCTCGCGACGGCGATTTACGTGCTTCTGTCGATGCGGCTAGGCGCCAGGGCAGAAGAACTTGCCACGCTCGTTCGGGCGCTACCGCCGCCGGAGCGTGCCGAGATCTATCGGCCGGAAAAACGTGCGCCGGCACCGGATGCGCCCCCGGTCGAACCTGTCGTCCTTGAGCTGCTGCCGGAATTCCGTGCCGCCGCACCTGCTGCGCTTCTGCCGGCCTTGAAGGGCAATGAAAATGCCTCTCGGGTCACACTCCTGCTTCAGTCGAGCACTCCGGAGCTTTTCCAGTCTGCCCGGCCCGAATTGACGAAAAGCTTCGAGCCGCTGGTCGCCTCCGTCGCAGCTGTTATCAAGGAGAATGCCGAACTGATCAGAAGTGTCACCATCATCGGACATACCGATAATGTTCCGCTCCAGACCTCTAATCCTCTATCCAACAACCAACGCCTCTCCGAGGCGCGCGCCGCAACGATTGCCGCTTTACTGCGTGCAAGCGGCTTGCCGCCTGAACGCTTGAGATCGGAAGGACGTGCGGCAACGCAGCCCCTTGCCAGAAACGACACTCGCGAAGGCCGGGCTGCCAACCGCCGCATCGAGCTCCTGATCGAGAAGGGGCTTTGAGATGGCGATCTTCCGTTTCCTCTGGGCTATCCTAACCTCGCGCTGGCTCTGGACCTTCATCGGGCTCGTGTTGCTGTCCCTGATCGTCTGGATCTTCGGCCCGATCGTCAGTGTCGGAGAGAGCGCGCCATTAGCGTCCGAGACGGTGCGATTGGTCATCATAGGCTTTCTCTTCGTTCTGTTCATCATCTGGTGGATCGCCGCACAACGCCGGGCAATCCGCGCCAACCGCCTTTTCGTTTCCGAAATCGCCCCGCCACCGGAAGCGCCCCCGAGCCCGGCTGAGGAAGGCGTCGCCTCCGTGGGCGCAAAGTTCCGGGAAGTGATGTCGGAGCTGAAACGCCACAAAATCGGCGGCCGAAAGTTTCTCCGGGAGATGCCTTGGTACGTGATCATCGGCCCGCCTGCGACCGGCAAGACAACGGCACTGCGGCAATCTGGGCTAAGCTTCCCCATCGACCTCTCCGACGATTTGCATGGCGTGGGCGGGACGCGCAACTGCGACTGGTTCTTTTCCGAAGAGGCGGTGCTGATCGACACCGCCGGCCGCTACGTTCAACAGGAAAGCCAACCCGACGTCGACGCAGCGGAATGGTTGGGCTTCCTCGATCTTCTGAAGAAGCACCGGGGCCGCCGGGCCTTGAACGGCGTCATCGTGGCACTCGCCATCGACACGCTTTTAGAAGGCGACGCGGCCATTCGCGCGCACGGCCGCCAGATCCGTAAACGGCTAACCGAACTTCAGGAACGGCTCGAGATCCGCCTGCCCGTCTACCTTATGCTGACCAAGGCCGATCTCATAAAGGGGTTCGAGACTTTCTTCGGAGGGCTGTCGACGGCCGATCGCGAGCAGGTCTGGGGAGCAACCTTCCCGCCCGGCGCGAGCATCGACGGCAGCGAAGTTACGCGGGAACTTGCAGCATTGGCTGGCGAGCTCGAACGACGCCTCGTTCCCCGTCTGGAAGGCGAAGAAAACCTTACCGCGCGCGCGGAGATATTTCGTTTCCCGGCACAGGTTGCGAGCCTCTCCGAGCCTATTCGCGTGCTGGTCGAAACCGTTTTCGGTGAAAGCCGCTATGCCGAAAGCGCCTGGTTGCGCGGTATCTATCTAACTTCCGCCACTCAGGAAGGCACGGCAATCGACCGGCTGACGGCAGCCCTCGCTTCCTCTTTCGGCCTTCCGGCACAGCCCGCCGGGCCGATGCTGCGGGTTGAGAAGCGCAGCTTCTTCCTGAAGGACCTGCTCACGAAAGTGATCTTCAAGGAGGCGGGTCTCGGCACGTTCGATCCTGCCGCAGAGGAACGGCGTATCTGGATATGGCGCGGCGCTGCAGTGGCCGCCGCGGCATTGGTTGTCGTCGCCGGCCTGGCCTTTACGGTTTCCTATCGGAAAAACAGCGCCGCTCTTTCGGCACAGGCCGAACAGCTGGAGGCCCTGCAGCTTCCGCTCACTCCGGTCGCTGCACGTCAGGCGCCGCTGGAACCGCTCGACCTGGATGTGGCGCTCGAGGCCGCAACCGAAGTATCGAATGCCCGGACCGAGCCGCCAGGCGGGATTGCTGCGTTGATCGGCCCTTCCGCGGCGACCGAGATCAGACAGGCGCAGGAGGACGCCTATCACCGCTCGCTTCGCAACATATTGGAGCCACGCATGGTTGCGCTGCTCGAGGCGACGATGTGGCGTCAGATCCGTGACCCGGAGTTCCTTCTCGGCGCCTTGAAGACGTATCGCATGATGACCGGATTGTCGCCGATGGACCCCGAATTCGCCAAGCAATGGTGGACGGAGCGGCTGCCCGAATTCGCGCCTGCGCCGCCCTTCCGGACCGAGATGGCTGCCGACCATCAACTCGCCGCAATCGATAACATGGCGGCGGATCAAGCGCTTATCCAGCCAGATGAGGCGCTGGTGGGCGAAGCATTGCGGAGCATCTGCTCAATTCCGCTTCCAGTGCGTGCCTATAATGCATTGCTCTCAGATCCGGAGGTCACAGCACTTAAAGATTGGATCCCGGCGGACCATGTCGGCCCAAACGGCCTTAAGGTTCTCGCGCGACGCTCGGACAAGACCCTTAGAGTGGGCATCAGCGGCGCCTTCACCTATGACGGCTTTCACAACGGAATTCTTGCACGGCTGGAGGACGTCGCCACTCAGGCTGCGCTCGATCGCTCCGTCTTTGCCGGAGGGTGCTCGGAAAATGCCAGCCCGTCGGTCGCCGCGCTTTCCCAGGACATCCTCAAGCTTTACTACGACGATTATATCGCGAAGTGGGACAGCTTTCTGCGCGACGTAAGGCTCGCGCCGCTGGCAGACCTGCAGACGGCGAGCGAAAACCTCAAGGATCTCTCCAGCGCAGATTCCTCGATGAAGCGACTGCTGAACGCCGTCGTCCAGGAAACCGAACTTACCCGTTCCGAAGATGACGCTGGGGGCAAAGTCCCTCCGGCAGCAGCTTCCAAGCTTTTGTCCAAACTCGGCAAGATCGGCAAGCTTGCCAAAAAGGGCGTGAAGCTGATGCCCGCCCCCGGCTCCAAGGCTGAAGTGGACCTCTCGGGCGTGCTGGTGGCCGAGCATTTCAAACCCATCAAAGCCGCGATCGCCGAGGTCGACGGCCAACCTCCAGCACTCAACGACGCCGTTGCGGCGCTCACTGCGCTCTCGAACATGCTGCAGACCGTATCGGCAAGTCCCGATGCCGAGGATGCAATAAAGCGACAAGGCGGCTTGGCGGAACTCACAGGGGCGGTGGCAAAACAGGCCATGACCCTCCCTGACCCGCTCGACGACTGGCTGGCCGGCATCGCCGGCGACACGAGCGGCCTTACAACGGAAGCGGTCACCTCTGAACTTAACGCCATCTGGCGCGCCGATGTGCTGCCTTTCTGTCAGGCGGCGCTGGCGAACCGCTATCCGTTCATCCCTGACAGCGCAATCGATGTCAACGTGGTCGACTTTGCGCGGGTCTTTGGTCCGGGCGGGCTGATTGACAGCTTCATCAACAATCAGCTGATCAACTACGTCGACATGACGCGTCACCCCTGGAAATGGCGTGCGGACATCCGGCTCGATTCGTCGGCCTTAGCGGCCTTGGAACAGGCCCGGCTGATCCGCGACAGCCTCTTTCCAGGTGGTGCCGGACCGATCCTGACCTTTACGCTCGAGCCCAAGGACCTTTCGCCGACCGTCGGCCGCGTGACGCTGAACGTCGACGGCCAGAGCCTCACCTATTTCAACAACCCAACTCGCCCGCAGCCAATGACGTGGCCGGGCAAGGATGGGACGGGCGTAATTACCCTCGCCTTCCAGCCCCTCGACGGCTCGCCGGAAGTGATGGTCAGCGAGACCGGGAGCTGGGCTTTCCTGCGGATGCTGCGTGCCGGCCGGCTGAGCGGGACCGAACTTCCGGAACTCTACAAGCTGCGGCTTGCCGCACAGGGCCACTACGCCGATTTCGAGCTTCGGGCCGCGAGCGTGGCCAATCCCTACGACCTGAAAATGTTTGCGAGGTTTTCGTGCCCGACGCGACTGTGATCCTGCCAGGCTTCTTCGGAAAACTGCCCGCGAAGGGGGATTTTGTCACGCGCGGTCTGCCGGCCTCCTTCGTTGGCGCGTGGGACCGCTGGATCAGCCGACATCTGGTTCACCGATTTTCGCAGCGTTCGGTGTCGGCTCGTCCGGGGTTGCGATTTATCCTCGGGCCAGAAGCCTTCGGACCCATGACCGGCGTGGTGATGGCAAGCGCCGACCGCGCTGGCCGGCGGTTTCCCTTGACCATCGCGGCTGTGCCGCCGACCGTCACCGCTGAAATCGCCACCCTCGCCACAGACTGGCTCGATGCGCTGGAAGCTGCGGGAAAGTCTGCGCGCGACGGCGAGATGGACAGTGACGGACTGGCTGCCCGCCTTGCGTCCCTGCCCTATCCCGCGATGACCGTGTCCGGCGACCCGGTCCGGCGCATGGCATTGTGGACGGGCCAGTGCAAGGCAATCGAGGTTGATCCTGGCGCACCTGAAGCAGCGCTCCGCCACTTCTTCCCCGAAGGTTTGGAGGCTGGCTGATGCAAATCTGGAACCAAACCGGCTTTCCGACCGAATTCACGATGGGCATGGACAAAGAGGGCCGCGAGTACATCGTCGTCGTCGTCAAGGGAACCTTCAACTTTCCAGAAACGCCGGGCGGCCCTGAGCAAAAATCTTCTGTGCAGGTGCCGCTGGTGATGGCAGACACGCATACGGGTGAACCGGGTTTTTCGGCCACCCTCTGGGAGTCGGACTTTGCTTTTCGAAAGCCCCGATGCGACATCATCGCCAATGGATGTGCCTATGCTCCCGGGGGGCGTCCGGCCGACCGTGTCAGCGTCGGAATCAAGGTTGGCAACTGGTCAAAGGTCTTCGATGTGGTCGGGCATCGCGAATGGCGCGCCCGCGGACCGATCTTCGTTGCCACTGCCCCGCAACTCTTCCTGCGTCAGCACATCTCCTACGACACGGCGTGGGGAGGCACCGACCGCCTCGACCCGGACGACAAGCTGCCCGCAAGCTACCCGCTCAACCCGGTCGGCATCGGCTGGGCGCGCACGCGCAACCAGCACCTGATCCCGGGCTTGCGCCTGCCCAACACGCAGGCGGTCGGCGAGGAAGTGCGCTCACCGTTCGGCGACTACCGCCCGATGAGTTTCGGGCCGATGGGGCGCGGCTGGCCAGGCCGGATCGAATATGGCGGCACCTATGACGACAACTGGACGAAAAACATCTTCCCGTTCCTGCCGTCCGATTTCGACGAACGCTATTTTCAGATGGCGCCGCCTGACCAGCAGATAGACCCGCCGAGGGGCGGCGAGGAAGTTGTGCTCATCAATCTCACAGCGGCCGGCCGGGAGCGTTTCCAGTTGCCTGGAACCGGACTCCCGATGACCCTCTTCAAGGGTCCCGAGAAGACTTTTGAAGCCGAAATTCTGCCGGACACTGTTTTGTTCGACCCCGACAACCGTCGTTTTTCATTGGTTTGGCGGGTTTCGCAACGCATCCACCGGACAATCCTCGACTTTAGCGAATGCTGGGTTGGGCCGCCGACCGAATCCATGCGGCGAGCACGTGCTGCGGGTCGACGCTACATCCGCGCCGGCGGGTCAGAAAAAGTGGAGGAAGAAGAGGTTTGAGCGTTCCAATCGACATCGTTTCTGTCGGCATGGTGACAGCCGTCGGCCTCGACACACCTTCCGCTTGCGCAGCGATGCGCGCCCGCCTGGACGGATTTCAGGAGACGCGCTTCCTGGGATCCGGCGGAGGTTGGCTGATCGGAGCTCCCGTGCCGCTGCCACGCAACTGGATCGGCGAAAAGCGTATAGCTCATCTAGCGGCAGGCTCGATCTGCGAAGCCTTCGAGGCCGTTCCGCAAGCACGCGGTCAGGCCGCCCTTATTCTCTGCCTTGCCGAGGAGGACCGGCCCGGCCGCCCTGCGCCCGATGGCGTGCGCCTCCTTGGCCGCATAGCTGAGATCGTGGAAAGCCAGCCGCACGGCCGGTCTAGGATAATTGCCCATGGGCGTCCGTCGGGACACGTCGCCCTCGAGCAGGCGCGGCGGATACTCTCGGCCGGCGAGGCTCCCTATGTGATGATCGTCGGCGTCGACAGCTATTTAACGGCGGGGGCCATTGCTCGCTACCTCGCTGACAATCGCCTGCTGACCCCGGACAATCCCAATGGCTTTATACCGGGAGAAGCGGCAGCAGCCGTGCTATGTACCCGCTCGCAGAGCAGCGGGCTTCGTCTCTTTGGGCTGGGCCTCGCTCGTGAGCGAGCGTACATCTACAACTCCGATGATCTTCCGCTCCGCGGCGACGGAATGATGTCGGCTTATCGCGAAGCCCTCGACGAAACTGGCATCGAGATGAACCGGCTCGGCTACCGCATCTCCGATCTTATCGGAGAGCAGTATTGGTTCAAACAGAGTGCGCTGGCCAGCCTGCGCCTCGTCCGCGGTGCTCATGAGTTTCAGGACATCTGGAGCCCTGCCGAATCGCTTGGCAATGTCGGCGCTGCCGTGGTTCCGCTGATGGTTGGAATGGCCTTCACTGCCGCCCGCAAGGCATACGCCGCCGGCAACCCGGTTCTGATCGAAGCCTCTAATGATTTCGGCGCCTGCGGCGCAGCGATTATGGCGGCGAGGACCGCTTAATGTCCAACGTCTTCGCAAATGGACTTGAAATCTCTGGTAAGGCCGTGAACGCGCAAACTATCGCGGCCTTCCCGGATGTCTGCTTCACCCCGCCTCAAACCCCGGCCACCCCACCCGGTGTACCCATCCCCTACCCTAGCTTCGGAGTGGCCGCTGACACTGAGAACGGTACCGGCACTGTCAAGATCGGAAGTAAGGAAGTCAACATCAAGAACAAGTCCGACGAAAAGCGGACCTCCGGCACCGAAGCGGGTTGCGCGCCGAAGAAGGGTATCATCACATCGAAGAATACCGGCAAGAAATATTTTCACAAGTGGTCGCCCGACGTGAAGTTCGAAGGCGAGCCGGTGATCAGATTTACTGATCTGGCGACGCACAATCATGCGAGCCCCCAAGGACAGACTCCCCCATGGCCCGAATTGGCCAAACTCAACCCGGGATGGACTAATACGTGCGACAAGGTCTACGCCGAATACATGACGACGTACGATCCGAACTCTTGCAAGACGCCAGAGTATCAAGCACATCACATCGTCGACAACGCCTGCTTCGCCCGGCCGGGCGGGCGAGTCGAGACCATGGAGTCCTTTAAAGACGGGCCGAAGCTGGGCAAGCGCGCGTGGAAGGTACTCAAGAACCTCTTTCAGAAGGGGAGCCAACATCCGGGCCGCAAGTATCACGAGGGCGATGCGCCGAGCATTTGCCTACGTGGCGACCGGTTCAAGAACCCACGCAGCCAGCATGCTAAGGCGCACAACATCTCCGACGAGATCGCTGCGAACCACCCCACCGCTCCTACGACCGGCAAGTGGACCTACAAGGAAGCCCGCCAAGCCGGCCTAGAATCCATACAGAAGGCGGCAAGTTTGACCGACCGCGAAACCGAGTGCGTCGGTTACATGCTGGATGCGTACTACAAGCAAAAACTCGGATGTACAGATACGACCGAGGTCAGGGCTCCAGGCACGCAACCATCGACCGGCCAGACGTTCGATACCGGCAGAGGCGTCATGGCTTCGATGAGCCCTCGTCCTTTGTGAGGTCGGCCAAACATCGACAACCTTCAGATGGAGTGCAGGAAATGTTGCTTAACACCCCGGACGAACTCGGCATCAAGCTAGTTATAGCTTCAGAAGAAGCTCGGTCTTTCGCGCTTTGCCATCCAGGTCTGGACGGCCCCCCCAATTTGTCGACGAGCGTAGTCATCCAAGTCGATCCACCCGGGTTCCGAGTGGTTCGCGTGTTTGATACCGAGATCGTTAGCATGGCCACACTCGCAGGGACACTCTATTGCGTCGACCGCCTGCAGCATGTCTACGAGTATACCGAGGGTACCTGGAACGACATCGCCAACCCGGACCTTCGCCCCTACAGAATTAACGACATGCGCGTAGTCAACGGCGAGCTCTTCGGCATTGGCAACGACCAGATGATCTTTCTGTGGAAGGCAAATACCTGGGTTCCAATTACCGAAGAGAAGAAGAGCCTGTACCTCTACGACATCGCGGATTGGGGTGCGAACGGACATATCATTTCTGGCGAAGCTGGGTTTTTGGCAATCCTGAAGGATCGCGCGCTCCATCGGATAGAATTGCCGACAAATGCAGACATAACGTGTGTTTTGCCACTGTCGGCAGAGCGCGTGCTTGTAACCGGATGGGACGCGACGGCGATGTTCGTCGGGCTGAACGAAGTCGTGTCAATCGATGCCGGAGCGCGAGAGCTAAACTTTCTCAATGCGGTCCGGTGGGACTCGAAAGTCCTGATCGCCGCCGAGGATGAAATCCTCGTATTGAAAGGCGATACTGTTGAAACCTTTGCGACAGAGCGCGCTGCACTTCTCAGCACGATTGGTGAGCGATTGTGGCGCCAAGGGGCTGACGGCATAGCATATCTCGATCCAGGCAAGGAATGGGTGCCGATGCCGCTCTCGGCCGATGTGTGATGATATCCTAGCAAGTAATCGTGGTTCCTAAGCACTTCTAAGCCCGGCCGCTAGATAGTTCCTCACCTTTTCCAGATCCAACCGTGCCACATTTAAATTTTCTGCCCCCGGCATCAACATCCTCAGCACAAACAACTCCCCAGCCTCCGGAAACTCGGCGTACCGCTCCTTTGCAATTTCCAGCCCCGCCTGCCCCGCCACTCTGAGCCCGTCGAGGTGCGCCTCAAGCCGCTCGACGAGGCGTGCAAGCCGCTCCTCGTCCATGTCGGGGTTCTCGTCCGGATGAAGCAGGTGGTAATCGTAGACAGTCCACAGGTATGCCGCCATCTCGGCATGCTGTCGGACGATTTCGCGAAGAACAGGCGCAGCAGGCATCAGTTGAGGTTCACCGAGCCGCCACGAATGCGGTTTGCGGCGCTGGCGTGGCTTGTCACATAGGTGCCGCGGATCGTGATATGGCCATCCTTTTCCATGATGATTGTCGCCTTGCCGCAACGAAGCTCGATGCGCTCCTCGCCCGTGATCCGCACGCGCTCTCCATCACGAACGACATTTGGCGTCGAAGACTTGCGCGCCGGCTCCACGATCCGGCCGACGATCAGCGGCCGCAACGCGTCTCCGCCTTCGAAGAGCAGCGCGACCTCGGCGCCGATCATTGCCGATGTGAGGTCGCACAAGCTTCGTGCGGGCAATGCAGTATCCCGGGGGTTGCCGGGAAAGACCACCAGTGGCGCACCGGCGTCGAAACCCAGCAGCACGCCGATCACCACTCCTTCGATACGTTCCCGTGTCTCGAACATTTGAAAACCCCTCAATTATGACTGATCTTGCTGCCCTTCCAAACGACCTCACCGGACGCCTTGCCGTTGAACTTGCCCGTGGCCCTGACCGAAATATCCTTGCCTTCGATCGAGATCGTGCCGTCCTTCTTCATTGCAATGGCCGCCGAGCCGCACTTGATGACCACCGAGTCGCCGGCTTCGATCAGCAGATCCTTTCCGATCTTGATCAGCCCATCCTCTCCGACCTCGACTGCGCTTCCTTTGGCGACCTTCACCATCCGGGCGCCTCCAATCTCGGTCGCATCATCCTCGCCGATCTTGGCGCTGCGGCCCTTGCCGATCTCGCTCGTCTGTCCGCCGCCAATCTCGATGCTTTGATTAGTGCCGATCTCCCAGCTGTCGGATGTACCGATGTCATGGCTCTGGCTGATCCCAACACTGACCGATCGCGTCGCGCCGATGGTGTTCATCTGTGCCGCGCCGACGGTTCTGGTCTCTGCGGCCCCGACCGTATCGATCCGCGCCGCGCCGACGGTGACCGTCTGGACGATGCCGACAGTCTGGGTGTGGTTGGAACCAATCGTCTCGGTGGAATTTGCGCCGATACCGATCGTCTCGTCAGCGCCGACGGTGAGAGAGCGATTGATGCCTACCGTCTCGGTGTCATTGGAGCCGATGTTCACTGTGCGGTCGACGCCCACCTTTGTCGTCTTGTTGTTGCCGACATCCTCGTCGAGGTTCACCCCGACTGAATGCTTGGCGTTGTTGTCGATGCGGTCGGACTGGTCATGTTGGACGAGCTTGCCGCGGTCGTTCTTGATCAGCAGGTTGTGGTCCTTCTGCGCCTGGAAATAGACCTCTTCGGATCCTGCCTTGTCCTCGAAACGCAGTTCGTTCCAACCGCCCCCGCCGGGCGAGGAATTCGTCTTCAATCCGGACTGGGTGGCATTTCCCGGAAGCTCATAGGGAGGCATCTCCTTGCCGTTATAGACCCTGCCAGTGATAATGGGCCGGTCGGGATCTCCCTCGAGGAAATCGACGATCACCTCCTGGCCGATGCGGGGGATCTGGATAAAGCCCCAGCTCCCGCCACCCCAGGTTTGCGAGACCCGCACGAAGCAGGAACTGTTCTGGTCCTTCTTACCGAGGCGGTCCCAGTGAAACTGTACCTTCACCCGCGCATATTTGTCGGTGAAGATTTCCTCGCCCGAAGGGCCGACAACCGTCGCGGTTTGCGGGCCCCGCATGATCGGTCGGGGCGTGGTTCGCGCCGGCCGATAAGTGACGGAGGTCGGAGCAACGTGGAGCGCCGCGCGGAAAGTTTCTTCGCCCGCAAAACCGGCGGGGCGGTAGCCAGGATCGAACAAGCGGTAGTCGGCGCTGAGGACCACATGGTCCGTGTTCTGATCCTTGCGCGGGAAATTTTCCAGTTTGAAGGTGCAGCCCGAAGCCAGTCCCCGCAAAGTGCCGGCGGCGGCGATACGCTGATGGGCTGCCTGAAGCTCCTCGCGACGCACCACGGCAATTGCGTCGCCGCGGCCAACCGTCAGATGGGCGCCGGGATGGCGATAGTGCTCGCCCTGTGATTCCGCGTGAGCAAAGGGCTGCGCCGATTGCGCCATCAGGTCGGCGCCGGGCTTGGTGAAGTCGAAGTCCGTATGAGCATAGGTACCCGGGTGAACAGAACTGGTTGACACCCATTCCGTGATATATTCCTGGTCTCGGCGCAGTGGTTCTCCTTCGGCGCGGAACTTGACCGTCGCATAACCCGGCGCAGGCTTCAGCTTGTTCATGGCGTCGGCAAGAATGAGGGTGTGCTCTCCCTCGCCATATTCGAAGAAATACATGATGCCTTCATGCTCAAGCAGCCGCTGCACGAAATCCAGGTCGGTTTCGTCATACTGCACGCAGTATTCCCGTGCCTCGTAGGAACCCTGCAGCCGCTTCTCGAATTTGGCGGGCTTATATTTCGAGAATATTTCCTCGACGATTTCCACCACACTCATGTTCTGGAAGATGCGGCAGTCAGTGGTGTTGCCCAGCAACCAAAGCCAAGGCCGCAGCTCCGCCTCGTAATAGGCAAATCCTTCTTCGATGCGGGTCAGGCGGAAGTCTGATACGAGCCCGCTGAACCACCGTTTCGGGTCTCCTGCCTCGCCTTCAACCGAAATTGGCTTTCCGAGAAGCCTCAGGGCATCGACGTTCGCGTCGGGGCTGACGAATCCAACGGTGAAGGCAAAACACCTGCTGATCTCATCATGGCCAACAAGGTGCGTGAAGGTCAGCGTCTCTGGTCCAAGCGGCGTCTGGACGGTTGTCTTGCGTTCTTCGGCCATGCGGAGAGTGCCCCTGTTCGTGACGCCGGCAGTCCTGGATCATGAGCCTATCATAAAGACCCGCCACCTCGAAAGCAGCATGGCAATAGCACCGGGTTTATCCTCTCGGGGCAAAGAATTCGGCCAGAAACGCGTCAGTCTGAATTCGCGATGCCATTGGAAGCGGCTTTCGCTGGCATTGATCCTTTACCCCCATGCCAAGGTCCAAAAATTGCATTACTATGGAGGCATTATTCTTACCTCTCGTCAGGACTACGAAGTCAACAATCTGGGCTTACCTGCCATGATGCAAAGAAGTTCCTGCTTTCGGCCGAAGTGGATTTTCCTGATCCCGCTGTTGGCGCTGTTCTTAACGGCATTCTCGCAGATGGCCCATGCGGAGCGGCGAGCCGCCATCGTGGTGGGGAATGGCGAATACGAGTTTGCGCCTCTCGCTAACCCGAAAAACGATTCCAAGCTGATTGCCGCGACGCTCACGGAGCTTGGTTTCGATGTCCTCCTTTTCTACGACGTCAAGAAGGCCGCTCTCAGCGACCTCGAAAATGCCACCCGCGCCCATCTTCTCGGCGCTGATCTGGCTATCCTCTACTACGCGGGACATGCGCTGCAATACGAAGGGCGAAGCCTGCTGCTACCCGTCGATGTAAGGACCGGATCGGCCAAAGAAGTGGTCGACGACGCCATGGTTCTCAATGACCTCATAGACATCGTCAAGGACGACCCGGTCGGCGTCAAGCTGATCATTTTGGACGCCTGCCGCAACAACCCACTGACCTCGGAAAAGGGACTGCAGCAGGGCTTGGCAAATATCGAGGCCGGCTCGGGTCAGGTCCTCATCGCCTTCGCCACAGGCGCCGGCGAAGTGGCTTACGACGGCACCGGAGTGAACAGCCCTTATTCTTTGGCGCTGGCCAATGCGCTTCAGCAGCCGGGCCTCGACATCTACGACACGTTCAGAACAGTGCGTGGAGACGTGCGCCTTGCCACCAGCGGATCGCAAATACCGTGGATCACAGGCTCGATCGAAACCAAATTCGTCCTGAAGCCGGGCGGCGCCGACGAGCCAGCACCCGAGGTCCCGGGGGGCGATGGCGCGCTGACTATTGACCAGGTCCTGTGGTATTTCATTCAAGACAGCGCGGATCCAACGGATTTCGAACGTTTCGCCAAAGTGTTTCCGAAGAGCCAGCTTGCGGCCGAAGCGCTCAAACGCAGCAGTCTCCAGGTTGCAGAGTTGCAGAAGCGCGGGCTGTTTGTCAGCGGCGCACTTGCCGCCACCCCGATTTCAACCGAGCCGCCGTCCGATGAGGCTACTGCAGCCGCTGGAGCGGAGTTTATTTTTCAGCAGGCTGGCGAGCGCGCCGTCAGCGAGACTTTTCGTGTCTGGCCACGCGAAATGCCCGACACACAAAGCGGCATGAAGACGCTCGTTACGGATTGCGACCTATATGCAGCCGATCCAAACGATCCTCAACGCGTGGTACCCGGCGTTACGAACGGGCTGGTGAACGTCCGCGACGGGCTGCGCTCCTGCGGCTATGCGCTCGCTGCAGATCCCAGCAACCCACGCCTGCAGTTTCAGTTAGCCCGCGTCCTCGAAATAGCGAAACGCTATGACTGGGCGGAGCATTTCTACGAACTTGCCAGCCAGCAGCAATACAGCGCCGCATTCGTCAATCTCGGTTACATGGCCCGGGCCGGTATCGGCCGCGAGGTCGATTACAAGCGTGCCTTGGACTTCTACATGAAGGCGGCACCGCTCGGAAATCTCAGAGCAAGGACGAATGTGGGAACGGCTTACATCCGCGGTCAAGGCGTGCCTCAAAATCCCGAAGAGGGGATCCTGTGGTACAGACTTGCAGCATCAAGCGGCTGGTCGAATGCGATCACTGCGCTCGGCGACAGCTTCCGTCGCGGTACCGGCGTGAAGAAAGATGATGTAGAGGCGACGAGGCTTTATGCCGCGGCGGCCGATGCCGGTCAGATCGACGCCATGACCAATCTCGGCCGTGCCTATGTCAGCGGCTTGGGTGTCAAGAAAGATGTCAAGCGGGGTTTTGATCTGATGATCCGCGCGACGGAAATAGGTAACCAATATGCGCCCTTCTACGCAGCACGCCTTCTCGTGAAGGGCGAAGGCAAAGTTCCTCGCGATGCCAATCGCGCACTTACCCTGTTGGAACTGTCAGCACGCCGAGGCTTCGAGGACGCCTATCTCGAACTTGCCAAGGGTTACGCGGAGGGTGGTTTTAGCCGTGGAAAGCCGGATTTGCAGAAGGCATATTTTAACGCAACGCTCGCCACTCGTTTCAAGGTCGAAGAGGCAGAACGGACCAAGTCTTCGGTGGGTGAAAAACTGAACGCTGCCACCCGAAAGGAAATCGAAGGAGAAGTCGAACTTTTTGTTCAGCAAAATGGACTTTGAGGAACACAGGAATGGCTTTGCGCTGGATTATAGACAAAGTTGGCTGGTTTTCGCCGTTCGGCAGGCGCAAGAGAATTGGGAGGATCGTCGATACGGCCGATGAAGAGGACAGCCTTCTTTATGTCCTGCAAGATCCGGTGGAGGAGGCCAGGCCCAGGAGCCTTATCTCTGTCCTCGGCATGATGCCGGCCAATCTTCCCGAGATTCTTGATACGGCCATGGAGGCCTGCAGGGCTAATGGCGAATTTCCTGTTGTCGTTCTGTCAGAGCTGCGTCCCGATCTGATCGCTGCAAGTTCCGCCCCTTTGGAATTTCTCCCTACCCGGAGCTATCTGCCTTCGCTCTCCCCCGAAATCTATGGCAGATACGCTCGCCGGCGCTGGTCATTGATCCTCGCGAAATGGGACATCTCCAACGAAATCGCACTTTCATCAACCATCGACGAGTTTCTTGCCGACCAGGTGAGCGCCGATGCGTCCCTTAGTTCACCTGCGAGCAATCGAGGCATGCAGCGGGCGGTCAGCGCGGATACTGAAGACAAGCTGCTCGATCGCATTCGCGGCCATGGCGGCGCCATTGACGTAACTCACGCGAGCTAATCGTCGGCGAACCTCGGTGCGGAAGGCGTCAGATAGTGCCAGGTCGAGGGTTGTCTCCACACGATCCAACTCCGAGTACCGCAGGCAGAGACCCAAGCCTGCTGTTTGGGCATAAACAGCGCGAAGATGCTGGTCATCCATTTCCGGAGCTTCATTGGGCACGAAGATCGAAGGGATTCCTCCCAAGATGCTTTCATGGAAGCTGTTATACCCGGCGGTGGTGACAAGAAGATCGATCGCGCTGCCATATTCAGCCAAGGGGTAAATGCTTGTGCGCAAAACGCCCCGCCATTCCTGCTTGGAAGGTTTCGCGAGCGGATTGAGAATCTGAACTGTTTGTATATTCCGCCTCACCAGGCCGGCGAAAATTAGGCCGGGCAAATCCTCAAAGTCAAAGTTGCGTTGCGAGCCTAGTTGTACCGCGACGGTGAAGCGGCCAGGGTCGACGCCTAGCTTGTCGGCAGCTTCGCTCCTGGGCAGTCGCGTCCCTGGATCCAACAGAAGCAGAGGGGGGACGGCAACAGATCCCACCATATCGCGGGTCGGACCATGGTCTTCGTCATGAGCAAATTCGCCCGGCTCGATCACCATATCGAATATATCCTGGGAACCTGGATCAAAGTCGTGGTCAAGGCGCCACAAGGCACGCCGGATCCAAATCCAGGCTAGGTCGCGACGGCTTTCGGCAACGGCAATCAATCCTGGAAACGGCCTGTTCCCATCGAACACCACCGCCGAAACATCAAACGACTCCACGGCCGTCAGTAGCTCTTGCGCATATGCCCTATTCCAACTGTCGTCCGTTACTCCGATCGCCAAGCCGGAAGGAGTGTAGTCAACAGCGTGACCTCGCGCATAAGCCAACGCGGATCCGGACGATCGGGTAAAGAAAATAGGATCCGTGTCATCGGGCAGACGCTCTGCGATAGCCATCAGACGCGTGATATGTCCGAGCCCAATACCGTTTGTCGCGACGAAAAGTATCCGCCGCTTTTTGCCCATACGCCGCGACAATGATCCTGGCGCTTTGTCTTCGGCGGTTTTGCCAGTTAGATAGCGCTTGCCCGCGGTTCGGCTGCATTTCAGGGCGGAGGGGCTGGACAGTTCAAGATCATCGCAGAGGCGCGCCATGCGTTGCGGGTATTGATCGATCGCAAACTTTCTCCGGACAAGCTCTCGCGCGGCATTTGATTGTTGGAGATAGGTCGAAGGTGAGGCGACAAATCGCTCGATGACGTTCCGCGTTTCGGCAACGTTGCAATAAACGGCGCCATCTTCGAAGAGGCTTTCAAATGAAGGATCGAGCATCGTCACCAAGCCGCTCGCCATTGCTTCCGCGATACATAATCCGAATGCTTCCACCCACCGCGGGCTGTGAAAATAAACATAAAAATCCAAGCGCCTGAGAAAGTCCGATACGCTGTTTTGCGCGAATGGACTGATCTGCCAGTTCGAGCCTATCCAGGGTTGGATTGACGTCGGGGCACCGCCCAACACCTTGATGGCGAAATTGGGTGTGTCGGGATAGGCTGCCCGTAGCTCATCTGCGGAACTGGGCCATTTCGCCGGGTCCGCTCTCGTGTGGCGCCCCACATTGATGGTGCCTGTTGGAGCTGTTCGCTGGGGAGATGCCCATTCAGCAAGGTCAATCATGTTCCACAAATCGTGCTGAAGCAGCGCAGGACTCTCGGTCCCAATACTGTCGAACTGGGATCGGACCTTCGGCCCAACAGGAGCAAACACGACCGGAACACCAAAGAGCCGATCCAACACGCGTTCCACGACTCCCAGATCGTATTGGGGAACGCGATTGCCATCGAACAGAGGATGATGGACCACACAAACGACGCGGCGAGGCTGCAAACGCACTGGCGAACGCGGCATTCGCTCGAACACTGCAGGATGGTGAGCCAGAAGAATGTCGCAGGTCGCCTCTTCGGATCCTGTGAGCCAAACAGTATTCGATTGCTCGATAACTGCGGCTGTACGACTGTCGAAGACGCCGAGCTCACGCGTGCGCTGCCCCAAAAAAGGCAGCAGGCCACAGCTCACCCCCCACTGATTCGCCGCCTTCAGCTCGGCTCTCAGTGCGCTCGACGTACCGCCGTGAAAGCGCGGGTCAGCAGCATGAACAACGTCAAAATGCACAGCTAACCCCACGATTGTATCCGACGCTGAGCTTCGCGGCCTGCCGCCTATCCCTCAATGAGATCGAAGGGTATCCCCAGGTTTCCAGATGCGGCTGCACATTGCCCCTCGAAAAACGCAGTCTATGAAGCAGAGCAGACAGCGCTAGTAGACTCGCCGTCCCCAGAAGTCTCGCCGAGGTTGGGTCGCCAATTTCCGGACTGTGACAGGCTGCTTTTGAACCGTCGTCTTCACCCTCTCGACGGCCAAAGTCCCGTAGCAGCTGCGAGGATATTCAGCGAGGAAAGCCTGGTAGGATTGACGTGTATTCAGCCTTTGTGCCCGGCGCCAAGCGGCAGATTCAGCTGCGCTCGGCCGTGTGTTTTGACAGTTGCTGGCATTGGGTGGAGCCAATGTTAGGTTCGGCCAGGACGGCACACATCCCGTTAGAGCGACCGAGAAAAGGACGGCAATACGTTTCAGCATTGCGAGAACGCTCCAATCCAGGATAAGGCTAAAAACCCACAAGAAAGAGTAGAATAACTATTGCTAAATAACAAGCTCCGTAGATCACGGGGGCTTCCAACAGCCATCCGGTGCGACTAGTACTCAAGGTGAATTCGAGAGCCGCAAGATCATCGCCCACCATTCCCTCAGTGCCACGACGAGCCAGCGGGAGGGAACGCGACGGGATCCGTATAAACCTTCGCAATAAGAACGCCAGCGAGCGCCGAATGGGCTCCTGTTGCGTCTTAGCAGGGGACCGACTTCGACCAATTCGCATACCAGTCCCTCCGCGCCTGCCAAAAGGCGGTCTTCGGCTCATTGCGGACCCTTATTGCCTCCGGCGCAATCCACAGAGAGCTTGCGCCGGGGACGAGACGCGCGCGAAGCACACTTCTTCAACATGGATGGGAACCATTGGGCCGCCGCCTACGCTGCCGGTGGACGATACCGAATCGACTTCGCCTTTTCCAAGGCTTCGATCGTATCCTCGACGCTGAGGAGGACAGTGGTCTCAATAGAGCTGAGCGCTCCTCCTGCGCCGATGGCAAGCGCGACAGCCGCCATCGACACGTTATCAGGCGCCTCCCACAGATTCCAACCATCATGCTCGCCAAAGGCGTACCAGAATCCATGGAGCTTTCCGCCCACGGATTCAATGTAAGTACGTGCCGCCTCTCGGCGATCCTCGGGGTTTTCGATCATGCGCGCCCATGTCTCGGGCGTGTAGCTGAAGCGCGTGAGATACATGGCCATGGTTTACCTCCTCGGTCAGAACAACAGTTAACGCTCAAGCCCGGGAGAATGCGAGTCATTTCCAATGTGCGGATCAGGCGTCCCTGCCTGTTTGGTTCGCAAAGAGGCAAAGACTAGTGGCACGTGTCGCGAGAGTGAGGGGGCAGGATGTCGCGGAAAGCCGCCTTACGTTCATTGAGGACGTAACAACTACGGCGGGAGCGATACCGGACGCCTACCGGATGGCTGCCGACGAAAGGGCTCAAGGTCTTGCAGTTGTCTTTGCTAGCAGTGGTGAAGCTGCCCCTCACATCGGTGACGTGCCCGAAATTGCCCTATTCTCAGTGTACACGCATCCGACTTGGCCAATGCGCAATGTGTCTTGGTGTCCCGGAGCCTTGTGAGTTCGAGCGGCGACCACCTCATTTTCTCGAGAAGCTATCCGATGCCATGTTCGACGCCGCCATCATGAAACCTTTTGATTTTTAAGCCGTTGTCGTGCGTATGGCCGACGCTAAATTCAATCCGAAATCGGTCGACGGCACCAACCCGTACGGTGCCGAGAAGTCGCGCCAAGAGAAGGCATCGACTGTCGAGGTCGCGCCGCCCCCAAATGTAATCGAACCCGATACAGAGTTGACGCCTGAGGAGGCCGAGCAGGCGCGCAAGAGGTATTTGCTAACGCGTTTCTGGATCAGCGCGCGCGGTTACTGGAGTCGCGGCGGCGACAGGCTCGCTTGGCCGTGCTCAATCGGGCTATTGACCCTGATCTGCATCAATGTCGGCTTCCAGTATGGAATCAACGCCTGGAATCGCGCAATTTTTGACGCCATAGAACAACACAATGCCCGCACCGTATATATTCTGAGCGCTATATTCCTGCCGCTGGTGTTCGGAACCGTCGTCCTTGTCGTTGCACAAGTCTCCCTTCGTATGACCATTCAGCGCCGCTGGCGTTGCTGGCTCACTACCGCAGTCATCGCGCGTTGGCTCGCAAACGGCCGTTACTATCAGTTGAACCTCATCGGCGGCGACCACAAAAACCCCGAAGCGCGCGTCGCGGAAGATTTGCGGATTGCCACCGAATCACCCGTCGATTTCATCGCGGGTGTCATTTCCGCATTTCTGTCGGCCTCGACCTTCATCGTGGTGCTCTGGACGATCGGCGGAGCCCTCAGTCTGACAATCGCAGGTTCGACCATCACTGTTCCTGGCTTCCTCGTCATCACCGCGGTACTCTACGCCGCGATCACGTCGAGCTCGATGGCGGTCATCGGCCGCCATTTCGTCCACGTCTCTGAGGTCAAAAATCAGGCGGAAGCCGAATTTCGCTACACGCTGACGCATGTACGGGAAAACGGCGAGAGTATCGCATTGCTCGGCGGTGAAGAAGAGGAGCGTAACGACGTCGAGAAGACGTTCGCCAAGGTGCTCAGGCAATGGGCGCTCCTTGCGCGCCAACACATGCGCACAGCGCTTGTGTCGCAGGGGTCGAGCTTGTTTGCTCCAGTTGTGCCGGTTTTGCTTTGCGCTCCAAAGTTTCTCGAAGGCAGCATGACCCTTGGACAGGTGATGCAGGCCGCCTCAGCCTTCGCTATCGTTCAAAGCGCGTTCGGATGGCTGGTCGACAACTACCCCCGTCTCGCCGATTGGAACGCCTGTGCACGCCGCGTCGCTTCGCTGATGATGTCGCTCGACGGGCTCGAGCGCGCGGAACAGAGCGACGCCTTGGGACGCATCAAGCGCGGTGAAACTGAAGGCGACACGATGCTCAGCTTAAACGATCTCTCCGTGTCGCTTGACGACGGCACCGCCGTGGTCAAGGAAACCCAGGTCGTGATCGAACCAGGCGAGCGGGTGCTCGTAGCCGGAGAATCCGGTTCAGGCAAGAGCACGCTGGTGCGGGCCATCGCAGGTCTTTGGCCGTGGGGTGACGGCAGCGTCAATTTCCACGCCGACAGACAACTGTTCATGTTACCGCAACGGCCTTATATCCCTTCCGGGCCGCTTCGCCGTGCAGTCGCCTATCCCGGCGCCGCCGATAGCTGGACGCGGGATGAGATCAAGGCCGCCCTCGAGAAGGTGGGACTCGATTATCTGAACGACAAGATCGAGGACGACGCGCCATGGGACCAGACGTTATCGGGTGGCGAAAAGCAGCGGCTGGCGTTTGCGCGTCTCCTGCTACACACTCCCGATATCGTTGTGCTGGATGAAGCAACGTCAGCACTCGATGAGAAAAGTCAGGACAAGATGATGGAGATGTTGATCCATGAATTACCGAAGGTCACCATCATAAGCGTAGCGCATCGAGCTGAGCTGGAAGCCTTCCATAGCCGCAAGATCACATTGGAGCGGCGCGAGGGCGGCGCAAAGCTTGTCAGTGATATTGATCTTGTCCAGCGCAAGAGAAAACGGAACTTGCTGCTACGCCTTTTGGAGAACCGGCGCTCCTCACCGAAAGGGGGCACGACCTCGAGTAACGCGGCGCTGCCCCAGAACAGAAATTGAAGTCCGCCCAGTCGGGGTTCCCGGAAGGTGGTCGAGCCTGCCTTTGGAAGTCCAGGACCATTAGTTGCCCAAACCCGCCCTTTGAGCGACCATCTCTAGCACTAAGGAGCGCTATCTAAATAAAAGGTGCGGGCTCGATTGAAATTCGATAACGAAATCAAAGCCACGTTTTTGGGTGTGCGGGCAACTAAGCTATTGCACTTGGCCGATAATCGCACATTCGCATCGCCCACCATTCATCTTGTTGAAAACATTAAAAGCAGCCGCTCAAACTCGCCGTGCCTCATCGGCTGTCAGTGCGTCCTCTCGCGTGCCCGACACGATGATCTCAAGAACCTCATGCTCGTCGGTGTTCTTGATGTAGCGGTCGCCGACATATTCGCCACGCTTCAGCACCATAACGCGGTCGCCGACGGCGAAGATATCGACGAGGCGATGCGAGATGATGATTTGTGCAACCCCCTGTTTCTTTAGCTCCAGCATGGTTTCGAGCAGGCGCTCGGTCGCCATCACGGAAAGGTTGGCTGTCGGCTCGTCGAGAATCACGACGCGCGGATCGAAAGAAATCGCGCGGGCAATGGCGACGGATTGCTGACGGCCACCCGACAGGCTTTCGACCTTCTGATACACGGAGTTCACGTCGACCTTGAGCCGTTTCAGCACGTCGTCAGCTTCCGCATACATTTTGCGGCGATTGACGAAAGGGCCTTTGAGCGGCCAGCGGCCTAGGAAGATATTCTGGCCGACATCCATGTTTCCGCATAGCGCGAAGTCCTGGTAGATCATCTCGATGCCGACGTCGCGGCTTTCGTGCGGGCTCTTGAAGTACGCCGGTTTCCCGGCGACGAAGATTTCGCCGGCATCGCGCTGATAGGCGCCGGTCAGGATCTTCATGAGCGTCGATTTGCCGGCCGAGTTGTCGCCGACTAGGCCGAGTATCTCGCCGGGATAGAGCACGAGGTCGACCTTGCGGAGTGCCTGCACCGCGCCGAAGGCTTTCTCGATACTCCGCATTTCCACAATCGGATCGGGTCGTGTTATGTCAACCATGAACGATTTCCTTGCCCCTGCGCGCTCTTGCGAGGCGGGCTAGCAGGTGTCCGAATATATTGGCTTGGCGCACCCATATGTCGATCAACACCGCAACGATGAGGATGAGGCCGATGAAGACGTTGATCCAGTGCTGCGGCATATTAAATCCCTGTACGTTGAGCTGCATGAGAGCCCGCACCAGCGTAATCACCGCCGCGCCTGCGAGTGCGCCGATCATCGTGCCGTAGCCGCCGAAGATCGAGCCGCCGCCGATGATGACGGAGGCGATGGCGTCAAGCTCGCGGAACTGACCGGCAACCGGGTTGAAGCTCCGAAAATAGGCGATGTTGATGACCCCGGCCATGGCTGCACAGAGCGCCGCCAGCATGAGAGCGATGAAGCGCACCCGGTTGGTGTGGATGCCGGCATAGGCCGCGGCGCGGATGTTTCCGCCAGTGGCGCGGACCTTGTGTCCGAACGGCATGTAAGCGAGAACGACGCCGGCCATCAGGGCGACGAAACACATCCAGATCGTCTGGACGCTGACGACTTCGGCTACCGTGCGAAGGATGCCGGGCGGCAGCGAGACGCGGAAATGGAGGAGGATATCGTTTACCTTGCGGCCGATCAGGTTGTAGCCTTCCGGCCAGCCCGCCAGCTGCTGTCCGGCGACGAACCAGGCGGCCAGACCGCGTGCCATGTAGTACATGCCAAGAGTGGCGATGAACGCTGGCAACTTGAAGCCAACCGTCACGACCGCATTGACGAAACCCGCGGCCATTCCCGCAAGAAGACCCATCGCGATTGCCGTGATTGGATCGGCGCCGAGAACTTTCAGGAAGTAGGCGGCAGTGCTCCCGGCAAGTGCAAGGACCGATCCGACGGAGAGGTCGATATCGCCGGCGGCGATAACATAGGTGAGCCCGATCGCGATCAGCGCCAACTCGGTATAGTTGAGCAGGATCGCGAAGCTGTTCGACAGGTTCCACCAATAGTCGGGCCTGAGCGCAACACCCGCACACCACAGCAAGACAGCCAGGATGATAGCGAGCGAATCGCGCCGGCCAAGAAACCTTCCGAAGGTGGTCGGCGACATTGCCATGTCGGTCGCCATTGCTCCTTTGGTCTGAACGCCCTCGAGCGCAACGCCGCCGATTTCGTAGGCCAGCGGCGGCGGCTTGCCGCGAAGCCACGCCCAGAAACGTGTTGCAAGCTGGCGCCGAATGAGATGGGGTTCGATCAGCACGGCGATGATGAGAAGTAGTCCGATGAAAACCGGCACCGCACCGACCGGCAGCGAAAAGATCGCATTGACCGTAATTTCCTCATCGCCGATTTTGATGATGCGCGTGATCGGCCAGCCCTCGCGTAGAACCTTGTCGAGAAGGACAACCAGCAAGGCACCGAGGCACGATCCGGCCACGCGGCCGCGGCCGCCAAGAATTGAAGCGCCGCCGATGATCACGGCGGCGATGACCGTCAGCTCGCCACTGACACCGTAAAGCGGCGTCACACCCTTATCCTGGGCGGCGGACATCAGGCCGGCGAGCGTCGCGCAGAGCGAGGAGATCAGGTAGGCCCGGATACGCACCCAGTTCGTCGGTATGCCGGCATAGACCGCTGCCTGCTCATTGCCGCCTGTGGCGAAGGTCTCGTAGCCCCAGCGTGTCTTCGCCAGCACAAGGGCGCCGATCACCGCGACAATGGCAAAGATCACAATCTGGTTGTTGAAACCGAGGATATTTGTCTCACCGAGGTGGAAGAACAGCGGATATTCTTTCGCCTTGCCAGGATAATAGATCGCCTGGCCGTGGGTGAGCGCCAGTACGAATCCGCGGCCTATAAAGAGAACCGTCAATGTGGCAATGAATGCGGGCACCTTCAGGATAGTGACAAGCAGGCCGTTGGCGAGGCCTATCACAACACCTAAAATCATACAGAGGATTGTCGCTGTCAGGACGTTCAGGTCGAGAACGTTGGATGCGAACAGTCGGGCAAAGACGACGGCGACCAGGCCATAAGTGGAGCCGACCGAGAGATCGAGATCCTTGTTGACGATGACGAACGTCATTCCGACTGCGATGATGGCCACACGCGAGGTATCGCGAAGCAGCGCATGGAACGCCTCCGCCGATCCGAAGAAGATGGGATTGACAATCGCGCCGCCGAGATAGAGCAGCAAGAGCAGCCCAACGAGCCCCACCTCCCAGCCGCCGATCAGCTGGGAAGGTGCGCGGTCTGGCCGGGTCGTCGTATTAGGCTCCATAAGCTTCTTCTATTCGGCTTTCGAGACGCCGGGTGCTGTGGGGAGAGCGCGCGCCCTCCCCCAGCGATCTGGAGCATTGCGCGTGACATTAATTCTCGAAGCGTTTGCCGACATCTCCCACAGTCTCCTCGGTCACGAGTTGGGCACGCGTATCGAGATTGGCCGCCGCGATGCCGCGATCGATCTGCAGATAAAGCTGCATGACTGGCCAGAAGCCTTGTAGGAACGGCTGCTGCCCGAGCGCGCCCGTCAGGTCGCCGCTCTTCAATGCATCCTGCTGAGCCGGACCGAGATCGAAGCCATAGGCACAGATCTTGCCGGTCTTTCCGGTCTGGGCGACGGCCTTGGCAAGGGCCGGCGTGAAGACGTTGTTGCCGGCGAAGGCGCCGACCACATCGCCGCGGGATTCAAACAGCGTGACGATACCGTTCACCGGATCATTCGGGTTGGTGTCGATGCCGGTGTTCTCCGGCCCCGCATCGACCTTGAAGTTCTCCAGCTTGCCTGCATCCTTAAGTCCTTTGACGATCGCGTTGAACGCCGATGTCACACGGTTGTTCACCTCGATGTTTCCCATGGCCGTCGACGAGGGCAGCACGATCGAACCTTTCTCGATGCCTTTGTCCGCCAGGCACTTGACGAGCGCCTCGCCGGCAATCGCGGCCGCGGACGCGTCCTGCCCGGTATGGCTCAGGCTATTGCGGTTGAGAATGGTTCCATCGAAGGAATTCGTCGTGGCAACCGGGATGCCCTTCGCTTCGGCGGTTTTGACGATGTCGTTATAGGCGCCGGCCTGCGGCGTTGTCATGATCAGCCCGTCGATCGTCGGGTCCTGCACGATCTGGTTCAGGATTTCGATCTCGCGGGCAGGATCGTCGGTCGGTGATTCCGAGCCTAGCAGCAGGATTTTGGCGCCGATCAGATTGCCGGCAACCGTCGCGCCGACATAGACAGGGTCGAAGAATCCATTGCCAGCCGTATGCGTCACAATCGCGAATGTCAGATGGCCGTCGGCAGAATGGAAATCCTTCGTGCCGGCCGCCTCCTTTGCGGCTTCTTCGAAACCGTAACCGCCAACCGCTTTCTCGACGCTGCCCGATTGCGCGAAGGCATACGAGACGCCGAGCGATACCGCCGCGGTCGATGCCGCGAGCAACAAAATTCGCCTCATGATTGGTCCTCCCTGACCCAGAATCGGAGTCATCCGAGCGCACTTGTCGAGTTGTTCGAATGCCCCTCTCCTCGTAGTTGCTAACATTCTAATATGCTGCGCAAATCCGCCGGAAGTAAATGGCGAACTCATCGTATCGACGAATTAATTCGAGTCCGAAGCGTCCGATGACAAAGGCTGGCCGTCCGTCTATGAATAGCTCATGCAAAATGGCTTTCAGATAAACGGCCGTGACGACGCCGAGTTTACAGTCCTGCTTGCGCATGGTGCCGGCGCGGCGATGGATTCGACGTCAATGACGGCTGCGGCCGAAGCTCTCGCGTCCGCCGGCTTTCGGGTCGCCAGGTTCGAATTCGCCTATATGGCGGCAAGGCGAACGCCCATGGGCCGCAAGCCGCCGCCCCGCGCCGACAAACTCATTCCGGAATATGTTACCGCAGTCGAGCGGCTCGGCGCGCGCGGGCCTTTGATCATTGGCGGAAAATCGATGGGCGGCCGCGTTGCCAGCATGATTGCTGACGAGCTATTCGCCAAAGGCAAGATCGCCGGGCTCCTCTGCCTCGGCTATCCGTTTCACCCCCCAGGCAAGCCTGATGAGCTTCGCACGAAGCATCTCGAAACGCTGAAAACGCCGGCGCTGATCGTCCAGGGAACGCGGGACCAGTTCGGCACAAGGCAGGAGGTTCAAGGCTACGGGATATCCGACAAGATAGAACTGGTTTGGCTCGAAGACGGTGACCACGATCTGAGGCCCAGAAAGAAGATATCGGGCTTCTCGTTCACCGACCATCAGGCGAGCATGGCGGCGGCCGTCAAAGCCTGGGCATCGTCGCTGGCGCCATAGCCATGGCGGGGCACCGTCGCGGCGGGGCTGTATACACATAGCGAATTTCCTATACGAAACACGCAGGAAAGTTAGGAATGAACCGGCAACGAGGGCCGAAAGCATTGATGTTCGGCTTTCGGCCGGGCAGGTTTTAGCGGTGAATGTGGCGGTTGTGATAGCCGCCAGCTTGAGCATCGGCCGCCCATCGACCACCCCTATCTCGATGGGCGGTCCCCGTGAGCACTCGGTCACATTTCGATAGCCGATGAATTTGCCTGGCCGTCACTTTCCTGCCCTTGCGAACCGGCGCGTCTCCGTCGGCATTTCCCCGAACGTTTCCCGGTAGAGGATGGAGAAGCGCCCGACATGCCTAAAGCCCCACTGCCGGGCGATATCGGAGATGGATACGCTGTCCTGGTGGCCGAGAAGGAGGTCTTTTCGCGCTCCCTCCAAGCGAAGCTGGCGGAGGTGGTTCAATGGTGTCGTATTCTTGAATTGCTTGAACGCGGCCTGGAGGGCGCGGGTGCTGACACCTGCATCGCGCGCGACCTCCTCGACGCTTACCGCCCTTGCGATGTTGGCCATCATGTAGTCGATGGCCCGCTTCATCTGCCTTGGCATGGCAGGCGACACGGGGCGTTCCAACAACGCCGAATAGCGATGTGGCACGTTTTCGAGAAGCGTGACCATGATCGTTCGGAAGAAGAACTCCGTGGAACGCGCCGAGATGGCGCCCGCCGGTTCGCTTATCAGATTGTTCCAGAGCAGGTGCACCATCGCGGCGAGTTTCGCACCCGCACCCGAATGTGCATCGTACTCGGCAAAGAGCTCGATATCGTGGGTGACCGGCGCATCAAGAAGTTCGCTCAGCTGGCGGGTGACGGACTGGCGGCTGAAAGCGATTCCGATGTGGCTGCGTTCGTTATGCAGCCGCAGTATGGTGGCTTTTGAAAGGTCTGCGGCCAGAAGTGTCCCGGGCGTCGACGTGAGCTGATGCCCGCGTCCAGCCATCTCCATCGCACCCGCTATCGGAACATAGAGCGCGTAGGCGTCCGGCGGCTCCGAGAAATTGACTTCCATTCCAGACCGGCAAAGGCCCGACCAGATGTCGAAATCTCCAAGGGAGAAATGGGTATCTTCCACGGAAATGGTACTGCTGCGGTCGATCGGGCTAACCTGGACCGGCTTCAAAGTATTGGCATAGTGTTCGCGCAGTTCGTCGACATCGGCTTCGAAGATGCTGAAACGGGAGGCGTGTAGGTTGCCTGTCATCATCTAAACTGGCCCGAAACAACCGAAGCAGTCACACGCAACCGCCCAGGATTAGGCGATGCCTTGACCGAGGAAGAATAGGCGGCTGCGCCGCACAGAGATTCACGAAGAATGCGCCATTCTCCCCGGTTGACAAGTCTCCTCCGACTTGTGCGGCTGCGCTTGCATTAATATTACTTTATGCACACATTAGTGTCTTCGTAAATATCTGGCTCGATTGAGCTGTATCCAGAGAACGAATGGAATGTCCGCTAGGCGTTGGATTGTCATCGGACAATCTCGAAGGTGCGACGAGCCCTGGCCAGGTCATACATCGGATCCCAAATACCTTTTGCGCTCCATCGGGGCTTCCGATGATGCTATCGCTTTTCCCCGTTTTCTCTTTTTGACCTTCTCTGCCAATCCTCGGCTGCAGTGATCATGGGCAGGAGTAGAGACATGGCAACGGCTGAAATTTCGAATTCAAGGATTTTGATTGTCGGCGGCGGTTCTGGAATGGGCCTGGCGCTGACAAAACGCTCTCTTGCCGCCGGTGCGGAGGTCGTCATTGCCGGACGGAACGCCGATAAACTGAGACGCGTCAGCGAGGATTTACAGAACCCCGAGGCGCTTCGCACGGCCGCGATCGATATAGCACACGAGGATCAGGTCGCCGATCTGTTTCGGCGGATAGGTCGGTTGGACCATATCGTCAGCACGGCCGCCGATATCGAAGGAGCCTATCAGCTGCTGCCTTCGCTCGATCTGAAGGCCGCGCAAAGGGTCGTCGAAAGCAAAATTTACGGACCGCTGCTGCTGGCAAAGCATGGTGGCCCCCTGCTCTCCGCCAACGGCTCAATTACCTTCACCTCCGGTATCGCGGCCTATCGTCCATCCGCACGCGGATCGGTTGTCGCTGCCGTCAATGCGGCGCTGGAAGGATTGGTCCGGGCGCTTGCGGTTGAACTCGCACCAATTCGTGTCAATGCAATCTCTCCCGGCTGGGTCGACACACCCATCTGGACAGTCGTTGCCGGCGACAAGAAGGACGACACATTGAGCGCCATGGCAGAACGGCTGCCGGTCGGACGCGTGGGACGGGCGGACGATATCGCCGATGCTGTCTGCTTTCTCATGGGCAATGGCTTCACGACAGGGACGGTATTGCATGTCGAGGGTGGGCATCGACTGATTTAGCTGGCGCAAATCGATCGCTCGCGGCTGCCAGCAACAATCTCAGGGCCGGTGGCTGAACACGTCTGCGCCGCCAGATCATGACAAGCAAAACTGCTTGCATGCCCGGCCAGGACACCTCACTTACTTCGCCGCGGCAAAGGGCCTCGACGACCGCAAGGCGCGGAACCAGGCTTAGGCCCGCGCCCGCCGCCACCAGCTGTGCAATTGCGCCTATGCTGCCAACTTCGGCTCCAATCCTCGGTGCCGCTGCGCCTGCCTCTTCAAATGCCTTCTCGAACAGATACCGGTAGACGCATCCGGCTTCAGTCGCCACGAAGCTCGCCGAGGCGAGCGTGGCCAAGTCCGGTTTCGTCGTTGCGAATTCACATCCAGGAGGCGCAATGAGGACCAATGGCTCTGCGGCAATTGCCCGTTTGGCGAAACGTTCGTCAGGGCCGCTTTGATCAAAGCAGAAGGCGGCATCGATTTCGCCCGCTTCGAGCTTTCGCCGCAGATCACCGCTGCCGGCGACCTTCAGCTTGATATTGATGTCAGGATGACGGTGCTGAAATCCGGACAGCCATCCTGGCAGCTTGACCGAAGCGATCGTCTCAAGCGCACCGATCGTTACCGACCCAGGGTTTTGCACACAGACCGCCGCTACGGCGGCGCGGGCTTCGTCTGACAGCATCAGTATGTCTTCGGCATAGGAACTTAACACCTGGCCTGCTTGCGTCAGTTCCAGACCTGACCTCGATCGGGTAAAGAGTGCCGTGCCAAGTTCAGCTTCCAGGGATTGGATCTGATCACTCACGCTCGATTGGGCGAGATGAACTTCTTCGGCGGCCCGGGTGAAATTTCGTTGCCGGGCGACCGCGAGGAATGTCTTGAGGAATCTGGGATGCATCGACGGACCGAAGTGTCAGAGCCACAGCATAACCATAAAACGCTGGGACGACGCTTGCCACACCGCTTGTGTTGCCGTCAACCTGTTCGAACATAAAGGACCAACGCCCAGCCATCCCCACGTCGAACTCAAAGAATTATCGAGGTTTGCATGCGCTTATCGCGTAGCGGTGCTGCAGGCCTCTCGAAAGCGCCTTGAGGTAGTTCCAGTGGCGGGCCTGGGCTCTGTGCACGTCCCGCAGGTCTTCGTCGATCCGGACATCTTCGAAGCCGGCGTTCTTCAGAAGCGCGGCGATGCGGTCGGCCCGCGCGCCCTTTGAGAAGTAGACCCGTGACAGGATGCTCGTATGGATCTCGGCCATGCCGGGCGCATGCATCGGATCGGCCTTCAGAAGTCCGGCACGTTCGAGCAATTTCATCACACGCCTCACCAGCCGCCCGGCAAAACTGGCGCTGACGAAATCGCCGTCGACGATCAGCAGCGTCCCGCCAGGCTTCAGCACACGTATCCATTCTGCAAAGGCCTTTTCCGGATCGACCAGCGTCCACACCAGATGGCGGGTCACGATGACGTCATAAGCTCTATCCGGCTCCATGGTGTTTTCGACATCCGCCATATGGAAACTGATCGTGCGGCCACGGCTATTGGCTTTGGCACGGGCACGCTCCAGCATCGGCTCGGCCCAGTCGAGGCCGGTCACCTTGAAGCCGAGATCGTCCATGAGATGGGAGATGACGCCGGTGCCGCTCGCAAGATCGAGCGCACGGCGTCCCTCTCCCGGCCCAAGATGCTTCACGATGAGCCGATGCCAGGCTTCCCGTTCCGATTCGCTGAAAACTTCATGACCCGGCGACCGGTCGAAAGTCTCGGCCCGGGCCGACCAGTAGGCTTTGATCTCGTCACGAAGCCCGTAATTCTCACCGACCGCCATTTGTCCGTCCATTGCCATCATCCCTGTCAGTCTCAATTTGAAATCGTTCTAATAGATATAACTTGACGATTACATTCATAAAATAATAGACGGCATTTCAGTTTTCCACGGAGTGAATATTAATGCGCATTACAGGCAAAGCGGCCGTTCTTGCAATGGGCCTTGTCGTCACCGCGGTCTGGCCGGCATTTGCCGACATGATCACCGTCAAGGACGTCACCGGGCGCGATGTCGAGGTGAATGCGCCGGTCAAGCACATGATCCTCGGTGAGGGCCGGCAGATTTATTTTCTCGCGGCACTCGATAGGGAGGCACCCTTTCAACATGTCGTGGGCTGGCGCGATGACCTGCCAAAGGCCGACCCTTAATCCTACGACGCCTATCGCGCGAAATATCCCGAAATCGCCAAGTTGCCGACTTTCGGCGGCATGAAGGACGGCAGCTTCGATATCGAACAGGCCGTTGCGCTGAAGCCCGACGTGATCCTAATGAATATCGACGCGAAAACCGCGACCGAAGAAGCCGGATACATCGAAAAGCTCGGCAAAGTCGGCATTCCGCTCGTCTATGTCGACTTCCGCGAAAAGCCGATGGAGAACACCGAACCCAGCATGCGCATCATGGGCAAGCTGATGGGCAAGGAAGCGCTCGCCGAAGACTTCATCAAATTTCGCGCCGACAGCATCAGCCAAGTTACCGATGTGCTTCAAAAGGCCAAGCCGCCGAAGCCTGTCGTCTTCGTCGAGCGCGCCGGCGGCTATTCCGAGGATTGCTGCATGTCCTTCGGCAACGAAAACTTTGGCAAGATGGTCGAAATTGCCGGCGGCACCAACATGGCCAAAGACATCATCCCCGGCACGTTCGGAACGGTCAATCCGGAGCAGATCATCGCGTCCAATCCGGATCAGATCATCGTCACCGGCGGCAACTGGGACAAGTATGTGCCTGGCGGCAACTGGGTTGGCGTTGGCTATGGCGCGGATCTGAAGGAAGCTCATCGCAAGCTCGAAGCACTGACCAAGCGGCCCGCTTTCACCGGCGTCAAGGCCGTCGTAGACAATAACGTTCATGCGATCTGGCATCAGTTCTACAACAATCCCTACCAGTTCGTCGCTATCCAGGAGATCGCAAAGTGGCTTCATCCGGACCTCTTTGCCGATCTTGATCCCGAAGCAACCTTCAAGGAACTGCACGCCCGCTTCCTGCCGCTTGACTACAAGCCGGGATATTTCGTCTCGCTGAAGGACGAGTGAGCATGAGTAACCGGGCCGGCGGCGCTGAAGCGAACCGCCGGCCCCCGCCCATTTCTGTCGCCGATGCGAATTCCGCGTCGATAGGAGCGCCCCATGCGGTTTTCTGCAATCCGACACATCGCCGCCGTCCTTCTTGTCCTGTTTTCGGCACCCGCCATGGCAGCCGAGATCATCGATGTTGCCGGCCGCACGCTCGAGATCGACCTGCCGGCAAAACGCGTCATCGTTGGCGAGGCACGCCAGATCCATGTCATCGCCCCCCTCAAGGGTGACAAGACCTTTGATCAGATCGTCGGCTGGCGTGATGATCTGATCAAGAAGGATCCAGACAGCTACGCAGCCTATGCCGAGGCCTTTCCGCAGATTACCGACCTGCCGCGTTTCGGTTACCTGCCGCAGGGCGAATTCAGCCTCGAAGCTGCAATTGCCCTTTCACCCGATGTCATCACCCTCAACCTCGAAGCTGAAAAATCCGCCAAGGAAAGCGGTTTCGAGGAACAGGCCGCCGCCGCCGGTATAAAAATCGTGTATCTCGATTTCCGCCTCGATCCGGTTCGCAACACCGAGGCGTCGATCGAACTGCTCGGCCGACTGTTCGACGCCGAAGATCGCGCCGAGGAATTCATTGCCTATCGGCGCGCTGAAATCGCCCGCGTGGCCGACAGGCTCGCAAAGATCAAGGACCTGAAGCGCCCGAACGTGTTTGTCGAGCGGGCGCCGGGCATTTCCGGGGAGAACAACTGCTGCCGCACCTTCGGACCGGTCAATTTCGGTGCCATGGCGGAAGAGGCCGGCGGCCACAATATCGCATCCGATGTCCTTGCCACGACCTTCGGCGATCTCAACCCGGAACAGCTCGTCGTGTCCGATCCCGAACATGTGATTGTCACCGGCTCGAACTGGAAAGCCGAATCCGACATCAACCAGTTCGTCCCGGTGGGCCGTAATGCGGATATGTCGCTCGCACGCGATAGGCTCGCAAAGCTGATGACGCGCACGCCCTTTCCGGCGCTGAAGGCTGTCAAGAACGGACAGGTTCACGCCGTGTGGCACCAATTCTACGGCGCACCATACGAATTCTATCCGATCCAGCAGTTCGCGAAGTGGTTTCATCCCGAGCTGTTTGCCGATCTCGATCCCGACCGGACGTTCAAGGAATTCCACGAAAAGTTCCTTCCAGTCACCTTCAAGCCTGGGTATTTCGTGTCGCTGGAACGAGGATCGAACTGATGGCCGAGGCAACAGAAACACTTATCGAACCGGCGGGGCGCGAGCGATATCGCGCGCTTGCGGCACGCAGAATCCTGATCCTCAGCGGACTGGTTGCCGCGCTGTGCCTCAGTGTTGCGGCCGACATGGCGCTTGGCCCGGCGCGTTATGGTCTTTCGGAGGTGATCTCGGCAATCTTCAGCCCCGGCGACGTGGCAAACCAACTGCGGGTCGTTATCTGGGACATCCGCATGCCCATCGCGCTGATGGCGGTCACCGTTGGCGCCTCGCTCTCGGTCGCCGGTGCGCAGATGCAGACGATCCTCTCCAATCCGCTGGCAAGCCCCTTTACGCTGGGCATTTCGGCGGCCGCCAGTTTCGGCGCAGCTCTCGCGCTCGTTGGCGGTGTGGCCCTGTTTCCCGGCGCCATCGAATACATGGTGCCGCTGAATGCCTTCGTGATGGCGATGGTCGCGGCCCTCTTCATCCACTTCGCGTCAACGATGCGCGGCGTCAGCGTCGAAACCATCATACTGCTCGGCATTGCCCTGGTCTTCACGTTCAACGCGGCCCTCTCCCTCCTCGAATATCTGGCCTCCGAACAGGCGCTTGCGGCGGTCGTCTTCTGGACCATGGGCAGCCTGACGAAGGCCACCTGGGCCAAGGTCTATTTCACCGGGGCTGTACTTCTCGTCACTGTACCTCTCTTCATGAAGGATGCCTGGGCGCTGACTGCCCTTCGCCTCGGCGACGACAAGGCAGCCAGTATGGGCGTCAACGTCCGCCGGCTGCGGCTGCAGACAATGATGATCGTCAGCCTGCTTGCGGCAATTCCGGTCTCCTTCGTCGGCACCATCGGATTCGTCGGGCTTGTCGGGCCGCACATCGCCCGCATGCTGGTTGGGGAAGACCAGCGCTTTTTCCTTCCTGGAGCCGTCATCTGCGGCGCACTTCTCCTGTCGGTGACGTCGGTCGTCAGCAAGATGCTCATTCCCGGTGCGATCCTTCCGATCGGCGTGATCACCGCGCTGGTCGGCGTTCCCTTCTTCTTCGTCCTCATATTCAGCAATCGGAGGCGCGCATGGTAGCGCTTGCGCTTCAGGACGTCGGCGCCGCATACGGCCGCAGGACGGTGCTCTCCAGCGTTAGTACGGACCTGCTCCAGAGCGGCAGCGTGACGGCGGTGATCGGCCCCAATGCCGCGGGCAAATCGACATTGTTCAAACGCATCGCCTCGTTGATCCCCGGGCCGGGGCTTGTCGAGCTCTCCGGTACGGAGCGCGGACCGAGAACGGTGTGCTACATGCCGCAGGATACCGGAGCCAACGCGGTGCTGACGGTCTATGAATCGATCCTATTGTCGGCCAAGCAGGGCAGCGGCTGGCGCGTTCACGACGATGAGCTCGCGGAAATCGACGCCGTCCTGAAAGCACTGCGGATTGAGGATCTCGCGTTCCGGGAGCTTGGAGAGCTCTCCGGCGGGCAGCGGCAGTTGGTCTCGCTGGCGCAGGCGCTCGTGCGCCAGCCCGAGGTTCTTCTCATGGATGAGCCGACCTCGGCGCTCGATCTGCATCGCCAGGTGGATGTCCTTACCTTCATCTCCGATCTGGCCGCACGCAAGGGCATGATCGTGCTGGTCGCTCTCCACGACCTCAACCACGCTCTTCGTTACTGTCAGAATACGATCGTGATTGCTGACGGTTCGATGGCGATCAGCGGCGAGACATCGGCTGTCATCACGGCCGAAATGCTCCGCGACATCTACAAAGTAGCGGCCCGCATCGAAACCTGCTCACAGGGACGAGCGCTCGTCATCGTCGATAACGCCATATAGGCAGCTGAGCTTCGTGATATCCATAGGATGTCATGTTTGGATGCCCCCGATTATAGACGGGCGTGTCAGGGCACGGTGCGCACATCTGTCTGTCTGAACTCATCGGCCGTAGCCAAAATGGGTACATCGAAGTATTTTGCGCAGGCATAGTGGAGGCAATCGCCAAGGTTGAGGCCGCAGCGGCCCGAACGATAGCGATGCCCAGTGGAAAGAGCGAGACGGGTCGTTTCGCTCGCGGGCGGAAGATCGCGGACTTCGATCCCGCGTTCGTCGAGGAACTCGATTACGATGGGCTCTACCTCTGCCACGACGAGACCGAACTTGTCGGGGCGGGCGAGGCCGAGCACCGCCTCCATCACTGCGACCGGGGACGTGAAAGCGTCCTTCGCGGCCACAATAGCATCAGAACACGCTCCGCCTCCGGCTCGTCGGAGAGGAGCGCGATGATGGCGCAGGCATCGACGAACATCAGTTTTCCCACATTTTGTCAAAAGCCTCGCGCGAAAGCGGTTTTCTCGCCGAAGAGCCGAGCGTAACCCCGTGCTTTTCGCGGAGCCGGGCGGCGGTCTGAAGCGGAGTCTCGACTTTCCGCCGGCGTTCGATCGCCTCTTTCATGGCGATGACGATCGCGTCGGTGATACTGACGCCGGCCATATGCGCGAACTTCCGCGTAAGCGTGTCCGCTTCGGGATTGTTGACGTTGATTGGCATGAACCCTCCATGTAGGTAAACTGAAAATGAATGTAGATCATCTTATCTACATTCATAAGGACAGAGGTGGGGAACTGGGGTTCCGGAAATCGGACCGGCGTTTTTAGCGGAAGTTAAGTCACGGATTGCTTCCGATCCGTATTCCGGCCCCCTGAACATTAGAAGGGCACCGATATACGGTAGAAAGTTCAAATCATGAACAGCCCGACGTGCTTCCGCGCGGGAGGGCGGAACTTTACTGTTCGCCCATCGGAACGAGCAAAGAGCGGAAGTTCACTCGATCCTGCGTGATGCCGGTTTTCGCCCCGAGGGCGGTCTAGAAAGTCCGACTACTTGTCTGCGCTCGCGGTACGGATCAGCGACCGGGCCGCTTCCCCCGCGGCTTCGATGTATGCCGGATCGCGATGTAACAGAACGAGGGCGAACGAGCCATCCAGCAAGAGGACGATCTGTCGGGCAAGTTGCGGCGCCCCTGTCCCGATTCCTGCCGCCTCAAGAATGACCCGTAGCCAGTCCTCGACTTTCTTCTTGTGGGCAGTCCCGATTTTCATCGCGGGATGGCCGGGCATGTTGGCGAGTTCCGCCGCGGTACGCAGGAAACCGCAGCCTTTCCATTTCGGGTGGCGGGCCGAGCGGGCAAGATTGCGAAAGATGCCTTCCACCTTGTCTGCCGGTTCACCCTCGGTTTCCGCGAACCAGCGTTTGAACAAAGCGAGATTGGGCTGGTCGCGCGCTTCGAGATAGGCCCCTATGAGGTCGTCCTTGCTCGCGAAATGATAGTAGAGGGTACGCTTCGTGACGCCCGCCTTCTCGGCCACCGCATCGACGCTGACGCTTCTGATGCCCTCGTTGTAGAACAGCTTGGCTGCCGCCGAGATAATGCGTTCGCGCGTCGGGATCGTATCGGAGGCCATGCGATCATGTATACCGACTAGTGAATATACACAAGCGTCGGCTGGTGACATGTTCAGAGGGTTCAACATGCCGGAAAGGAAACCGAATGACCGACACTGTTCTGATCGAGAGCCGCGATGGAGTGGCCACCCTCACGCTCAATCGCCCCGAAAAACTCAACGCGCTCAACTACGCCCTGATTGACCGTCTGCTCGCGATCCTCGACGCCATAGAAATTGATGACTCGGTTCGTGCAATCATCCTGACCGGCGCGGGCGAGCGTGCGTTCTCGGCAGGCGGCGATATCCACGAATTCTCCGAAAGCGTGGCGCGCGGCGCCGATGCCGCCCTGCGCGATTTCGTCACCCGCGGGCAGCGACTGACGGCGAGACTGGAAGCGTTCCGCAAACCCGTCATCGCGGCTGTCAACGGCCTTGCCTTTGGCGGAGGCTGCGAGATCACCGAGGCTGTCCCGCTCGCCATCGCCAGCGAACGTGCCCTGTTCGCCAAGCCCGAGATCAATCTCGGAATGCCGCCGACCTTTGGTGGAACGCAGCGCCTGCCGAGGTTGGCCGGACGCAAGCGCGCGCTCGAATTGCTGCTGACGGGCGACACGTTCTCGCCGCAGCGCGCCCTCGAACTTGGTCTGGTCAACCAGGTGGTCCCGCATGACGACCTGAGGCTTGGGGCGCATGAGCTCGCACGACGCATCATGCGTCATTCCCCGTTGGCAGCCGCTAGTATTCTGACGGCGGTAACGCGCGGTATCAACCTGAGTATCGCGGAGGGGCTATTGATCGAGGGCGAACAATTCGCCCGTATGGCACCAACCGCCGATCTGCGCGAGGGGCTTGATGCCTGGATTGCGCGACGCAAGCCGAACTATCCCGGTTCGTGGTCTGCGGCGGCTTCGGCCGTAAGGCGGAAGCCGATTTCACCGTAGACGCCGTGTCCCCGGCCAAGGAAGTGGAGAGGAACGGTGAGTATGCGCAGAGGTTTGCGCCTTTAATGAACAGTGATTAACGGGGCATCTCACCACTCATTAGAGGCGCCAAACTTCAATTGCTATGGCTCTATAGGGCCCCTCCCTTGAGCCCCATCCAGCCGTCCGAACATCAATTGCAGTTTGAGCGTGTCCTCTTGCGATTAGCCGGCAGGCTGCCTCGTCTTTCTCAGGTAGGGAAGGACGGTGTCAAAGGAGCCGAAGCGCGTAATCGCATCTTCGTTCGAGACAGCGGCCGTTATGATGACATCTTCGCCCAGCTGCCAGTTTGCCGGCGTCGCCACCTGATGCTTGGCCGTCAACTGAATGGAGTCGATGGCGCGCAAGATTTCGTTGAAGTTGCGGCCCGTCGTCATCGGATAAGTGAGGATGAGCTTGATCTTCTTATCGGGGCCGATGATGAAGACGGAACGCACGGTGGCATTGTCGGCCGGCGTGCGACCTTCGGAGCTCTCGCCTGCGCCAGCCGGCAGCATGTCGTAGAGCTTCGCAACATTGAGATCCTTATCGCCGATCAGCGGATAGCCGACATCGAATCCGGTGGCCGTCTTAATATCGTTCTTCCACTTACCGTGGCTTTCGACCGGATCGACGGATATGCCGATGATCTTGACGCCACGTTTGCTGAATTCCTGCTCGAGTCCGGCCATCGCACCGAGCTCTGTCGTGCAGACCGGCGTGAAGTTCTTCGGATGCGAGAACAACACCGCCCAACCGTCGCCGATCCATTCATGGAAACGGATCGGTCCCTGCGTGGTCTCGGCGGAGAAATCTGGTGCAATATCGTTGATACGAAGGCTCATGGGTCGGTTCCTCTATCGCTGGTCTGAATTCGATCTCCCGCTAGCGATATACGCTCATCGTCACCGACGGCAAGCGGCTTGAATTCGGTTGGACGCTTCAAACATTGGTGACCGATAGTGTAGGTTCAACCTTCCGCCGATGGCGGCTGCGGCTCTTTAAAGTCGCAAGCAGACCGTATCCGCTCGGCCAGCGCCCGAAACCGCTTGCAACATTGATGTGTCCGCCCAATCCGATGTTCCTGAGGTCAGATTTCCAGAGGCGCGCAAACAGCGTCAACCGGTCAAGGCTCATGTAACTGTCGTTGAGACTGCCGACGACTATGCTTGGAAAGGGCAGCGCCTTGGTCGGCATCGTGCCGAAGTCCAGGTGGCCGGGATGGAGCGCTTCGGTCGATGACAGATCGCATGGTGCAACAAGAAGAGCACCCTTGACACGCTGAGCCGATAGCCGTCCTGCCAGCCGGGCGGCCAAAACGCAACCGAGACTATGGGCAACGATATAGGCATCGTCCTCATCGGTTAGCGCCTCCTCAAGTCTGAGCATCCAGTCGTGCAAACGGGGCCTATCCCAATCGTCCTGTTCGACGAGGCGGCTGTCCGGATGCTCCTTCAGCCAATAGTGCTGCCAGTGCGTCTCGCCTGATCCAAAGAGGCCGGGGAGAATGAGTATCCTGCTCATCACGATACACCCCTTCGCAAGTCACAACTCGAAATGCCGCGCCAATATTTTGCGGCTGGGCGCAGGCTTGTCTGCATCGGATCATCCCCGTATCCGGTACGTCATCGATGCGATCGTCAGCGCTGACGTGCTCGTCATCGGTTCGCCGACGTACAAAGGGTCCTATCCGGGTCTCTTCAAGCATTTGATCGACCTTATTGATCCCCACGAATTGCGCGCAAAGCCGATCATCATCACGGCAACCGGCGGCGGCGACCGGCATGCTCTGATGGTCGAGCATCAATTGCGGCCGCTCTTCGGGTTCTTCATGTCCCACACTCTGCCGACAGCCTTATACGCATCGGATCGCGATTTTGCCGATTACGAGGTCTCGTCGGAGCCTCTCTCAAAGAGGATTAGCGAGGTTGTGAGCGAGCTTGCGGCTTTCTTTCCCGTAGCCAATCCGATTCTCGCGGCCGCCGAATAGCGTTCAGCGGCTTGATATCCTTCGCCTGATCGTCCAGATCCTTTCGCCAAAGCGCAGGGCCGAGCGATGGGCCGACATCGTGCAGATCATATACGGTACGGTCGAAGCCATATCTTTGCGCCGCACGATCCGCAACGTCTTGAACGAGCGCGTAAGTCTTCGAAGGGCGGTTGAAGCTGCCGGCAATCCCAACCAGTCGCAGAGCGGCCATCTGTTTTCCTTTCCAATTCGAATGGTGAAACAGACTATTGTCTATAAAAATAATAGATAAAAGGAATGAGTATTTCCGGTCACGGGCAATCGGGAAATTTCTTTCTGGCTGGAGTCTGGAACGTGGGAGACGGGAAACCTCAATACCGATGACCATTCCGACATGGCCAAGTCCCACCTCGGCGACGAGCCGTTGAAAGCCGAGTCTGTCGAGCGCCGATGCCCCTGATCGACCCAGATCATCGTCGATGACCACGATTTGCTCTCGCCGCCAACCGAGCCGACAGGCCCTGTCTGCCAAAGCATATTGTAACCGCGTAGATTCCCGGTTGTGCTCAACCTGCCGGACCGTCGATTGCCCGACGTAAACAATGGCCTGGCGATCATTATTACGGGCCTGGATCTTCTCCAGTAGGTCGAATTCGAGAGGGCTCGGTTCCGCGTTCATCTCTAGCCTCCCGATCTGCCGTCAAATGCCGCTGTATCAGCGTGTTTAGCACCCTCACCAGGCGCCGGCGTCGTTCCTGCGGCAGGTCCGTCCCTCGGATGTGTGCACGTTTCTGATTCATCTCGTGTCATCTATCGGGCCAGCAATATCGACGCGCTATGGCCGACATGAGGTGTCAACGGAAGCTCACCTTCAGAGGTTCCCGCCTTATGCGTTTTCGATGGGGTTGAGGTCAGGACTATAAGGCGGGAGGAACAAGAGCCATGCCCCTTTCGCCCTGACCAATTCTTCGGCTCTTTCGCTTTTGTGAAAGCCCGACGCGCCGGTGGCCATATCACTGAGTTCGTCCAGCACTTCCGGAGGCTGTCGATCTGCTTTTCACCTCAGCGCGATCCAACCTTACTCGGTTTTAGAGAGGTCGTACCGGCGCAGGATTGCCGCAATTTGGGCGTCCTGTTCCTTGTTCGGCAACAGCGCGGGCTGGCGGCTGGCGCCGACAGAGGCATCCTGCAAATAAAGGGCGCGCTTGACCATCGCCGGCGCGAAGCCGAGCGCGTAGAGGTCCGTCCGGAAAGCGGCGAAGGTCGCCTGCTGACGTTCAGCTTCGGCAATGTCGCCCGAATTGACAGCCTTCAGAATGCCGGCGAGCACGTGAGGCATGGCGTTGCCAAGGCCAGAAATGCAGCCCGCAGCGCCGTTCTGCAGCGCCCAGAGCACCAGGTTGTCCGGCCCCGAATAGACCTCAAAGCCGCCGATGCCCTTGGCGACGGCGAGATAGGCTTCCAGCGTTTCCTTGGCACCGCCGGAATCCTTGATGCCGGCAATGTTGCCGTGGCCGGCCAGCACGCGGGCGGTCTCCGGCTCGATGTGGTTCTGCGTTCGGGCCGGAATGTCGTAGAGATACACCGGGGTTTTCACCGCATCGGCGACGGTCGAGAAATGGCGAATGAGGCCGTCCTGCGTGCAGGCAATGAAGAAGGGTGTGATGACGGCGATGCCGTCAACGCCAATGCGATCGAATTCGCGCGCCAATTTCACCGTTTCGAAGGTCGCCGGCATGCCGGCATTGACGATCACCTTGACGCGGCCGCCAACCTCATCGACCACTTCTTCCGTCAGGTGCACCTTCTCCTCGAAGGTGAGCGCGGAAAAATCGCCGTTGGTGCCGGCGCACATGATGTTGTTGCCGGCCTTGACCTGACGGCGGACCTGGGCGCGGGTCGCCTGGTAGTTAATGGTCTCGTCCTCGTTGAAGCAGGTCACGAGGGCCACAAAGGCTTGTTTGGTCATGGGAATGTTCCTCTGAATGGAGCGCTCAGGAGGCGCGTTCAAGGCGGGCGGCGCGATGGGCGGCCTGCACGTCGGGATCGGGGTCGAGGCCAGCGGCGAGAAGGGCGCGTGTATAGTCCTGCCGCGGCGTGTCGAAGACCTCGCGCACAGTGCCGACTTCGACGACGTTGCCCTTCTGCATGACCATGACATGGTCGGCGAAATCGCGCACCACCGGCAGGTCGTGGGCGATGAAGATGAAGGCTATGCCCATCTCCTTGCGCAGTTTGTCGAGCAGCGCGATGACCTGCGCCTGCACCGAGACGTCGAGCGCCGACACGGCCTCGTCGCAGATAATGAGCTGCGGCTCGAGCGCTAGCGCCCGGGCAATGGCGATGCGCTGGCGCTGACCGCCGGAGAATTGATGCGGATACCGCCCCATATGTTCGGGACCGAGGCCAACCTGTACCAGCAGTTCGGCCACGCGCGCCCGCCATTTCGCCTTGGGCAGGATCTCCGGATGGATGATCCAGGCCTCGGAAATCAGCTGATAGACGGTCATCCGCGGGTTGAGCGACTGCGTCGGATCCTGGAAGACCATCTGCAAATCACGGCGCAGCTTGTAGAGCTCGGCCGGAGACATCGTGAAAAGATCGCGGCCCTTCCAATGCGCGCTGCCGCTGTTGGGCTCGTCGAGACGCAGGAGGATGCGAGCGAGCGTGGACTTCCCCGAGCCACTCTCGCCGACGATGGCCATTGTCTCTCCGGGCATCAGGTCAAAGGAAACGCCCTTGAGCGCATCGAATGAGCCATAGCGCTTGTGGACGTTGCGAACGACGAGAACAGGTTCGGCACGGGAGGCCGGTTTGTGCATCTCGCCCTTGCCGGGCGCCGCGGCGATGAGCTTCTTCGTATAGGGATGCTGCGGGTTCTTGTAGACGTCGCGGACCGTGCCGGTCTCGACCAGCACGCCCTTTTCCATCACCACGACCCGATCGGCGATCTCGGCGACGACTCCGAGATCGTGAGTGATGATGAGCACGGCCATGCCGGTCTCTTCCTGCAACTCCTTGAGCAGGGCGAGAACTTCCGCCTGCACGGTCACATCGAGTGCCGTTGTCGGCTCGTCTGCAATCAGGAGGTCGGGCCGAAGCGCCAGCGCCATGGCGATCATGACGCGCTGGCGCTGGCCGCCGGAGAATTCATGCGGATACTTGTCGAGCGAGTGCTCGGGGTCCGGAATGCCGACACGCGTCATAAGTCGCAGGGCTTCGGCCCGAGCGTTGGCGGAGCTGGTTCCATGCGTGGTCAGCGCTTCGCGGACCTGCCAGCCGACGGTGTAGACCGGGTTGAGATGGCTCAGCGGATCCTGGAAGATCATCGCGATGCGGCGCCCGTTTACCTCGCGCCGCTGATGCGCCGGCATTTTCAGAAGGTCGACGCCGTCGAGCAGGATCTCCCCGGAGCTGATACGGCCGGGCGGCATGTCGATGAGGTTCATGATCGCCGATGACGAGACCGACTTGCCGGACCCGCTCTCGCCGAGGATCGCCAGCGTCTCGCCGCGGTCGAGGTGGTAGGAGATGTCACGAACCGCCTTCACCACGCCCATCGCTGTGTGGAACTCGACCGAGAGATTGCGGACTTCGAGGAGATGGTCAGCCATTCTTGCGACCCTTCATTTCGAGGCGCCAGCGCTGCACCGGGTCAAGCGCGATGCGCAGCCAGTTCGACAGGAGGTTCAGCGACATGGTGGTGAGAATGATGGCAAGGCCCGGCCAGAAGGACAACCACCACGCATTGGTAAGGTATTGCCGCCCCTGCGAGATCATCAGGCCCCAGGTGATTTCCGGCGGTTGGATGCCGATACCGAGGAAGGAGAGCGCACTTTCGGCGAGCATCACATACGCGAAATCGAGCGTGGCGAGCGTTGTCAGCGTCGGCAGCACTACCGGCAAAATGTGCCGGAAGAGGATGCGCTTCGAGGACGCCCCCATCACATAGGCGGCCTGCACGAACATGCGCTCGCGGATTTCCAGCACTTCCGCCCTCGTGGTCCGGAGATAGACCGGAATGCGGGTGACCGACAGCACTAGCATCAGGTTCAGGATCGACGAGCCAAGAATATAGAGCACGATTACGGCGATCAGCAGAGACGGGAAGGACATGATGACGTCGGCAAGCCGCATGATCACCTGATTGACCCGCTGCGAGGAGAAGCCCGCAATGAGCCCAAGCACCGTGCCGACGACAGCGGAGAGAACAACGGCCCCTGCCGCCACCATGATCGTGTTCTGTGTGGCGACGACAATGCGGGCAAGCAGCGGTCGGCCGAGCGCATCCGCGCCCATCCACCAGACCCAGCCGCGTTCCCAATCGAAGGGCGCAGCATTGCGGCCGCGAAGGTTCTGCCTGGTCGCAAGATCGCCGAGCCAGCTCGGCCCGACGATAGCCAGAACAATAATGAATAGCAGGAAGATCGCCGCACACAGCGCGAACTTGTCGGCAAGCAGCATATGGAACATGCGTTTTGCAAAATGCGGTTCTTCGGTGATGGCGGCATCGATGGTCTGTAAGGTCATGAAGCGTTCCTCAGTGCCGGATTCGGGGATCGAGTAGCGCATAGGCAAGGTCAATCAACAGATTCATGAGGAAGATCGCCAGCGCGGTGACGAGGATGGCGGCCAGGACGACATTGAAATCGCGCTGCAAAATGGAATCGATCATCAGTTTGCCGACGCCCGGAAAGCCGAAAATGGTTTCGACGATAACGGCACCGTTCAGCAGGCTCGCCGCCTGGTCGCCGATCACGGTGATGACCGGCAGCATGGCGTTTCGCAACGCATGAACGAAGATGATCGGCCCGGATTTAACGCCCTTGGCGCGTGCCGTCTTCACATAGGCTGACGACAGCGCGCCGATCATCGAGCCGCGCACGACCTGCACGATGATGCCGAAGGGCCGGATGAACAGCACCGAGATCGGCATAATCCAGTGCAGGAGGGAGCCCGTGCCGGAGGTCGGCAGCCAGGCGAGGTTGACGGAAAAGACGACGATCGCGACCACGGCCAGCCAGAAATCGGGGACGGATGCACCGATGAGCGAAATAACCGAGGATAGCCTGTCGAAGAATCCACCGGCGCGGAAGGCGGCCAGTGAACCGACGACAATGGCCGCACCCGTGACCAGCGACATGGTGATGACGGCAAGCCAGAGGGTCCAGACAAAGGCCTCCAGCACGACACCGAGCGCCGGACGGGCCTTTCGCAGGGATTCGCCGAAATCGCCAGTCACGACGTCGCCGACATAACGCATGAACTGCGTCAGCAGGGGATCGTTCAACCCATGCAGTTCGCGGAACTGCTGCTTCATCTCCGCGGACGCTTCGACCGGAAGGAACAACGCGGCCGGATCCCCCGTCAAGCGCGAGAGAAAGAAGACCATGACGATCAGTCCGACAAGTGAGATCAGACTGGCCACGGCGCGTTTTCGAATGAATCTCAACATGGCGCCCTCGGAGGAATTGGGCGGCGGATCATCCCGCCGCCTTGATTGCTGTCGTGGCTGGCAAACATGGCGTTCGCCAGGACAAGTTCACTTGATCTTGATCTCCGAAAGCTGAAGCGTCGAGTTGGTCGCCATGGTCGGCTTGAAATCCAGACGTTCGGAGACGCGCGAGAAGCCGACCATGTGGAAGAGCAGGACGTCGGCGACGACGTCGTCGTGTACATAAGCGATCACCTCCGACCAGAGCTTCGCGCGTTCTTCGCCGACGGCGGCCGAAGCGCGCTTGATCAGGTCGTCGACCTTGGGATCGGAGAAGCCGGACTGCGTGCCTTCGGTCGCATACTTGAAGAACATCGAGAACGAGGGGTCGCCCTTCGAGTTGTCGTGCATGGCGGCGACGAGCTGCGGACCACGGCCTTCCTTAAACGGCTTGGAATAGTATTGCTCGTGCTCGGCGACCTCGACGAACTTCAGCTCGACCTTGAAGCCGACGTCCTGCAGCTGTGCCTGGATGGCTTCCATGATCTCGGTGACGTTCGGGAAGTTGGCCGAGCGGGCGATGATGGTGATCGGCGTGTCGACCTTGACGCCGGCGGCCTTGGCTTCCTCGAGCAGCTTCTTTGCACCTTCAGGATCAAAGGGGAAATTCTTCACATCGGGGTTCCAGCCGAGCGTCGGCGGTGGCACGATTGCGGTCGCCAACAGCGCGCCTTCCGGAACGAGCGTGCCGATAAAGGCCTGGCGATCGACCGCCATGTTGAGGGCCCGGCGAACCCGGACGTCATTCAGCGGCTCGATATTGTGGTCGATGCGCAGATAGACGGTTTCGCTGTCGAGATAGGAGAAATCGGTCGCCGCATTGGTTGCATCGAGCTGTGAGATCGACGGCGATAGGTCCGCCTCGCCGGTCTGCACCATGGCGGCACGAACGGACGGATCAGCACGGAAAAGGTAGGTCGCTTCGGTCACCTCAGGCTTCGTGCCCCAATAGTCATCGCGCCCCGTCAGCACGATCTGCTGGCCCGGTGTCCAATTGGTCAGCTTGTAGGGTCCGGTGCCGACCGGCTCGCGCACGAATTCCAGCTGCGTTTCCTCCGGCACGATGGTGACGAGGGACATCAGGAGCGGCAGGATCGGCTGAACCGGATCGGCCTTGAAATCGATCGTGTGGTCGTCGACCACGGTCGGCGTGACCGTCATTCCGCCGAAGTAGCGGCGCGATTCACAGGCGTTCTTGTCGCTCATGATACGGTCGAAGCTGTGCTTGACATCCTTGGCGTCGAAGGCCGTGCCGTCGGAGAACTTGACGCCCTGGCGCAGATGGAAGCGCCAGCTTCCGTCGGCGCTCTGCTCCCATTTTTCGGCCAGGCGGGGCATCACGCCCTTGTCGCCGCGCAAATCCAGCTCGGTCAGCGTTTCGCTGACGTTCTGCATGATGACGCGGCCGATGTTGGAGCGGGTCGCCATGCAAGGTTCAAGCAGGTCCGCTTCTTCCGGCAGCACGATCTTGATCGGGCCGGACCCGGCAAAAGCCGGCGATAGAGCGGCGCCCAGCATGAGGGTACCCCAGATAAGCATTTTTTTCACGACGTTTCCTCCCTTGTGAAATCTTGTTCAGCCAAAGTAGCTTTTCCGGATCGCGCGGCGATCAACGCCGCGCAATAAATGAGCCCGCCAACGGCGACGAGCGGCAGGCGCAGAAAATCGACAGGCGCGGCAACCGTTGCGGGAGCCAGCGCAAAGGCATAGGTCATGATGCCCATGCAGACTCCGTTGACTCCCCGAAGCGCCAGGAGACCCCTCTCCCTCGCCCCGGGCGTCGTCGGCCAGCGCCAACCGCCAAGGCGACAGCCATCGTAGCCTCCCAGGAGCCGACACTTGCGGCATGAAAGTCCTCCTCTCCGGCATTTTCTCGCCGGCTACAGAGACCATCTCTTTTCCGAGCAAGTTTGTCAAATTGTTTTGCGATGTAAATTGACATGTTACAATGAAGCAAAAATAACGTTGATTTATCACTTACTTAATGATGATCTCATCGGAGGCGCCAGCTGGACGTTACATTATTAAACTTGACAACTTAGAAAAATGAACGATTTTCGACGTCAGTAGGAGGATCAGATGAACCCCGAGAAAATAGCCCGCGGCATGAACGGCCTGCTCAAGCCCGCGTCGCACGGACGCGTGGAAGCACTATTGCCTTCGCCTATGATCCAGAATCATGCGGCGTTTTTGCACCTGCTTTCCGATGGCGCTCTCGCCTGCACATGGTTCGGCGGCACACTTGAGGGAAAGTCGGATATCTCGATCTTTGCCTCCGTGCTGACGACGGACGCCACCGCCTGGGGGCCGCCCCAGCGCCTAAGCTTCGACCCGTCACACTCGGAGCAGAATCCGGTATTGTTCACGGCCCCCGATGGCAAGCTCTGGCTTTTCCATACTTCTCAGCCGTCCGGCAACCAGGACGAGTGCCGGATCCGCATGGCCGAAGTCCTGCGCGATGCATCCGATCCGCTGAAGCTGACGACCTCTGATGGCCGATATCTGGACCTACCGCGCGGCTGCTTCGTCCGCGCGCCGGTGTTCGTGCGTGACGATGGAGCCTGGCTCTTGCCGATCTTCCGCTGCGTCCAGCGTCCCGGCCAGAAATGGAACGGCAGCCACGATACGGCCGCCGTCGGTGTTTCGCTGGACCAAGGCAGGACATGGCAGCTGGAAGACCTCGACCAGTCCACAGGTTGCGTTCACATGTCACCCGTTCCGCTGGGCGAACGGCGCGTCGCCGCATTTTTCCGACGCCGGCAGGCGGACTTCGTCTACAGGACAGACAGTACCGATGGTGGACGCAGTTGGTCGGCTCCCCGGGCCACCGACGTGCCCAACAACAATTCTTCGATCGCTGCGATACGCCTTGCCGACGGACGGGTTGCTCTGTTCTGCAATCCAGTAAACGCCGCCCAGTCGGCCGACCGACGCGCCTCGCTCTACGACGAGCTTGGCGAGGACGATAGCCGCCCTGACGCGGACCCCACCGGCGGCTGCGCCCCGATCTGGGGCGTACCGCGTGGGCCGGTCGCTCTCTGCCTGTCGGACGATGGCGGCAAGACCTTCCCCAGCCACCTGGTGATCGAAAATGGTCCGGGAACGTGCCTCTCCAACGACTCGACTGATGGCCGCAACAAGGAAATGTCCTATCCCTGGCTTCTCGAAGGGCCGGACGGTACGCTGCATCTCGTCTACACCTATCATCGGCGCGCAATCAAATATGTCCGCTTGGCCCCCGGCTGGGACAGTGCCGCCGCACGGAGTTCTTCATGAGCAATATCATTGGCATAACCATGGGCGACCCCTGCGGCGTCGGCCCGGAAATCTCGGTCCGCGCGCTTGCTGGCATGTCCCCCGAAGAGCGTGATACGACCCGCATCTACGGCAACCTCTTGACGCTCGAGGCGGCCCGAGCGGCTCTCGGCCTCGATGTAGATCTCGCCGCGCATGTCGTGGACCTGCCCATTGACGGCGCGCCGCTGGCCTGGGGACAGTTGAGCCCCGTCGCCGGCGACGCCGCATTCCGCTTCATCGAGAATGCGGTTCGCGATGCGGAGGCGGGTGTCATCGGCTGCATCGTCACCGCACCGATCAACAAGGAAGCGCTGAACCTTGCAGGCCACCATTATGATGGCCACACCGGCATGCTGCGCAGCCTGACGGGCGCCACGGCGGCGTACATGCTGCTGGCGTCCGAGCGGCTGAAGGTCATTCACGTCTCGACCCATGTGTCGCTGCAGGAGGCGATCCAGCGTGCGACGACCGAGCGGGTGCTTGCCACCATCCGCGCCGGCAATGCGCATCTGAAGCGCATCGGCTATGCCGCACCTAAAATCGCCGTCGCCGGCATTAATCCTCATTGTGGCGAGAACGGCCTGTTTGGCACCGAAGACGACGACCAGATCGCGCCGGCGGTACAGGCTGCGCGGGCGGAAGGCATCGACGTTCATGGTCCGATCTCGGCTGACACGGTCTTCTATCGCGCCTATTCCGGCGTTTTCGATCTCGTCGTCGCGCAGTACCACGATCAGGGGCATATCCCGATCAAGCTTGTTGCCTTCGACACAGCCGTGAACGTCTCGGTGGACCTGCCGATCGATCGCACCTCCGTCGACCACGGCACGGCCTTCGATATCGCCGGGAAGGGTATCGCCAATCACAGCAACTTGAACTCCGCCATCGCCTACGCCCGCAGGCTTGTGGCGGACGCGGCAAAACGAGGATCACGCTGATGACCATTGCTCCCATAACCCTTCATCAACCTCGCCGCCTGACCGTCGGCGCCGGCTCAATTGCGGAAGTCGGCACCTGGGCGGCTGATGCCCGATCGGTGCTGGTCATCGCGACACCCATCACGGCAGGTTTCGTCGACCGCCTGAAGCTCTCCAGTCACGTCACCGTGTTCGACGCCATCCCCGGCGAGCCGGATACGGGGACGCTCGACGCCGCGCGTGACGTTGCGCGGCACAGCAAGCCGGACCTGATCGTCGGCCTTGGGGGGGGCTCTGTCCTCGATGTCGCCAAGCTTGTGGCGGTGCTGTGGGATGGCGAGCAGACGCTTGCCGATGTCGCCGGGCCGAACCGCGTCGCCGGCCGCCGCACGCGCCTCGCCCAAGTGGCCACCACGGCTGGAACAGGCTCGGAAGCCGGCATTCGCTCACTCATCACCGATCCCGGCAAGGGCAACAAGATCGCGGTGGAGAGCCCGCACATGATCGCCGATTTCGCCGTGCTCGATCCGGAACTGACCTATTCCGTGCCGCCTGCCGTGACGGCGGCCACCGGCGTGGATGCCATGGCGCACTGTGTCGAAGCCTTCACCAATCGCCGCGCGCATCCAATGATCGACGACTTCGCCCGCATGGGCTTCCGCCTCATTGGCAAATATCTGGCACGCGCGGTTAAAGACGGTGCCGATACCCAGGCGCGCCAAGGTCTGATGCTTGCCTCCTACTACGGCGGCATATGCCTCGGGCCGGTGAACACCGCGGCCGGCCACGCCATCGCCTATCCGCTTGGTACGCGACTTCGCCTGCCGCATGGCCTGGCGAATGCTATCATCTTCCCGCATGTCCTGGCCTTCAACCAGTCGGTTGCAGCGGGCAAGACGGCCGAAGTCGCAGAAGCGCTCGGGCTCGACGCAGGCCTCTCCAAGGCGGACTTACTCAGCGCCGCCTCCGATTTCTGCAACGGTCTCGGTATCGAGATGTCGCTTGCCGCTCATGGCGCGAAGGCGGACGACCTGCCGCTTTACGCCAGCGAAGCGCATGCGATCCGTCGTCTGATGGACAACAATCCGATCGATATGAGTGTCGAGGATGTTCTCGGCGTCTACAGGGCAGCCTTCTAAAACGCGTCGCCGAACATTGTGCAGCGGGCCGCGCGACATACCTAAAATCGAGACTTGAAGGCGGCGATTCCCTGTCGAACCCCCTGCCTGAAGCCAGGGTTTTCCAAGGGGGGAACTACTTTGTCGCCAGAAAGAGACGTTCGCGGGACCCGGTGAGATGCGCATGCATGAATTGTTTTGCCTTTGCGGCGTCACGTGCGGCGATGGCTTCAGCGATCGCCTCGTGTTCGGCAAAAACCCGCATCAGGCCGGCGGCTTCGCGTTTAACCGAGGCGCCGTGAAACTTCATGCCGACGGCGATGTGATCCTTGAGCGCTTCCATGGCAGTGTAGAAGTAACTGTTCCCGGCGGCGCGCGCGATCGCGAGATGAAACTGGAAGTCCGCATCTTCTCGGTGGGATTGGCGGTTAGTGGCATCCCGCATGAGTTCAAGTGCCTGAAAAATGGCAGCGAGGTTTGTAGCGTCGTGACGATCCGCCGCCGCTGCCGCTGCCGCTGGCTCCACGGCCAACCGGAACTCGTAGCAGTTTAGAAGATCGGCGACATTTTCCAACTGTCCGAAACCGAGCGGCTCGCGCATGCCAACGGCGCGAACGAAGCTGCCGGCACCACGGCGCGAATAGATGAACCCCTGCTCGCGAAGACGTCCAAGGGCTTCCCGAATGATCGGGCGGGAGACCTCGAACTCGATTGCAAGATCGTGTTCTGTCGGCAGACGTTCGTCGGGCTTATATGCACCGGACTTGATTGCCCGGTGCATGCGCTCGAATACTAGATCGCCAAGACTCCTGCGTGCTGTTCCGCTCTCCAATCCCATCTGTCATCCCATATTGCGAAGCATTATGCCCGCGATCTCTTTCAACGTATCCGGATGCCCAAATCCTCCGGATTTTGCAATGATGCAATGTCCATGGGCGTGAGCCAAGCCCAGGCCGGGCATGCATTCCCCAAGCAGACGGAAACGCGTTATGCCCATTCTTTCGAGCACGGCCTCCGCCGTCGCGCCGCCGGCAAAGAGCAATGTCGAGGCTTTGTTCGTTAAATCTGGAAACACACTTTCGGCGAGGAAACGCGACACATCATGAGAGCCGACGACGCCCTCTCCTGGCACGGCCTGGACAAGGGTGATCACACTGCCATCGGACCGGTCTCCTCCCCCGGCAAGGTGGCCGTTGGGCGCGGGCAGGTAGCGAAGGGCGAAAGCCGCACGAAGCGCATCGATCTGGGCAAGGGTGATCGGATCGCGGGAGCCGATGACAAACAGCGCCTTGCCACTTGGTATCTCAGCAGTCCGCGCGGTTGCATTGCCGCTCAGGCGTTCGGCAAGCGCTTCGGCCAAGCCCCGCGCTCCGATCAGAAGATCGAAGCCAGAGCTCTCCGACTGATCGAGCCAGGCATGCATCTCGCTCTGGCTGGACATATCGGGGATCGTGGCACAAGCAACGTGGTGTCCGAGCTTTTCGGCAATGGAAATTGGCGTGTCCACCCCGAAGCCCGTCACACAGCCATCCTTCACGACGCGCCCGAATGCAGGGATCGCTGGCGCCGCGAGAGCTGCCCGAAAGGACATGGCATCGAGCTCGGCCGCGATATGCCCCTTGAGACGCGAGTCTACCTTCTTGAAGAGCCGCGTTCCCGCCGGCAGCGCGGCAAGTGCCATCTCCACTTGCCGCCGCGCCGCCGGAGCGCTGATCTCGCGTGAGCCTAGATTGATCGACAGGACATCCGGCGCCTCGCAGAGAGCCTTGCCAATGGCTCCGGTCGCCAGAGCCACTTCCACATGCATCCCCCGCGTCGCGAACGGCGCGGCACTATCCACCGCGCCCGTCAGATCATCGGCAAGAATCGCCAGCATTGCACATCCCAAATTGTTGTAATCTTAATAGCGCTATTCTCTATTGAAATGTCAATGATATCTGATGCGGCATTACAAATATCCGAGCAGTTGCGAGCGGGATATCATCCCTTTTTAACACCTTCCTCCATGACTTGGTGTCCACCGCTTTTCAGACCGTGCAAAAGCTCTGGGGAAGATTCCGACGGCAAGCGAACTGTAGTATTTTTCCGCATGGCACATTTATCTGGCTCAGATCGCTCGCAACTACTGCCTCTTCCTTGATGATATGTCGGATCAGACAACCCGGTCCGCCTCACAGAGGCTTTTGTGGATAGCATCGATCTTGTCGCTGCTGTGTTTTCCCGGGTGATGGCAAAAGGGACCGGACGCCCCGGCTACGATCCGGCCGATCTGCTTAAACTTTATCTCTACGGATACTTAAATCGGGTTCGTTCGAGCCGAAAGCTGGAAGCTCGAAGATCAGCGTCGCCGGATAGCCCTTAAGAACTAGAACACCGCGAAGAAGGCGACGACCAGCACGATCACCACGACGATCGGCAGGCGGTTGAGCCGGCGGATACCGGCTTCGGCTTCCTGGTTTGCAGCGCTGCCTAGCTATAGCTAGCCTAAACGTCCGCTCCTTCCGTCGAGCTTCGCGTCGCCAAGATCTTGTCGATGCGCATGCCGTCCATATCGATAACCTCGAACCGCCATCCGTCGAACTCGAAAACCTCACCGGTTTCCGGGATGTGCTGGAGCTGATGAAGGGCAAAGCCCGCGAGCGTATGGAAATCCGCGTCCGGTCTGTCACGCAGACCTAGTCTTTCGAAGGCGTCGAAGGCAGGCATCATTGCATCGACGAGCAGCGAGCCGTCCTCGCGAACGACGATGGCCGGTTCCTCGTCGGACCCCGGCAGTTCCCCGGCGATTGCCTCGAGCAAGTCCGTCTGCGTGACAATCCCCTCCAAGCTGCCATATTCGTCGATGACGATAGCGAGGTGGACCGGTGATGCCTTGAAGCTACTGAGCACGCGGACGACCGAGGTTCCTTCATGAAGCACCAGCGGCTGCTTGATGACATCCATCGGCCGGATCTTGCGGCCGTCCAGAACCTGATCGAGCAGATCCTTCTTGAGAACCATGCCGATCGGCTCGTCGATTGAGCCGCGAGCGACGAGAAGCTGTTCGTGCCTGCACTCCCTAATCGTCTTTAAGATTTCCGCCTCGCTGTCGTCGGCGTCGAACCACTCGACATCGAGACGCGGGGTCATGACGTCGGAGATCGGCCTCTCGCCGATATTGAGCACGCGCTCGACGAGCTGTTGCTGCACCTGGTTGAGAAGTCCCGCCTCCTGGCTCTCGGCCACCAACAGCTTCAACTCCTGCGGAGAATGGAAGGAAGATTCCCCCGTTCCGGCCTGAAGACCGAAAGTACGAAGCACGAAGTTGCCCATGCCATTGAGAACGAAGATTGCCGGTTTGAAGACGATCAGAAAAAAGCCGAGCGGCCGGACCACAGCCAACGACGTTCCTTCGCTCCGCTGCAGAGCGAGACTCTTCGGCGCCAGTTCGCCAAGGACGATATGAAGCGCCGTTATAATGATGAACGCGATGGCGACGGCTATGGCATGGGAACCCCTCGCCGCCCATTCACCGGGCAACCATGCCAATAGAGGCTCGATCAGATGCGCCAATGCCGGTTCGCCGACCCAGCCGAGGGCGAGCGAAGAGATCGTTATGCCGAGCTGTGTGGCTGCAAGGTTCGCATCAAGATTATCCACGGCACGCTGAAGCGCCGAAGCGTTCATCCGGCCCGCTGCCGCGAGTTCGGCCACCCGGCTACGTCTGACGGAAACCAATGCGAATTCGGCGGCCACAAAGAAACCGTTGGCGCCCACGAGAAGAAACACGGCAAGAATCCCGACATAATCGAGAATACTGCCATCCTGGCCCGTCATGAGTTGATCGTCCCTAATTGTTGAAGGAAACAGCATCGTAGCATGCGCAAGCGCGGACGGGCACACGGCAACAGCGCCTGTATCGTCTTTTCTGAGAGGAAATGCACAATCTCAGCCGCGATCTTCGGAAAGCGGCAGCGGCGGGAACTCTATTGCGCGACAGCTGATATCTAAAAAGGAGAGGTCGAGAGCCCAGCCCTCGAAAAGGCGGTCTCGCGATCCTTCGAGATGGGCTCGCATCAGGTCCCGGGCATCATCCGCCCGGCCTTCGGCAATCGCCTTGTAGATTTCTTCGTGCTCCTGAAACACTTTCTGGAGGCCTTGCCGGGGGGCGAGAAGCGACAGCCCGTGCAAAGCATACCGACCGCGATATGCGGTTTGAGGGCATCCATCGACGCCGTGTAATAGTGATTGTTCGCAGCCTCGGTAACGGCCCGATGAAACAGGAAATCGGCGTCCGTTCGATGCAGCAGGTGGTTTGTCGTCTCGCGAAGATCCGCAAGCGCCGTTGCGATCTTCTCAAGCGCCGAACCGTCGCGGCGCTTGGCGGCAAAGTAGGCCGCGGCGGGCTCAATCGTCAGGCGGAAGTCGTAGCAGCGCTGAATGTCAGCGAGCGTTTTGACAGGCGAGTAGGCCAGTTGCGTCGCCGGTGAACCGTGAGCGCTGACGAAGGTTCCTGCGCCCTGCCGGGCATAGACCATGCCCTGGTCGCGCAAGCGCGCAAGCGCATCGCGGACGATCGGTCGCGATCGGCGTTGATTTCCGCTTTGCAAGTGGCGCGTCGCCGCTGTACCGTATCAAGCTGACAAGTGCGCAAAGTGCTCAGTGCATAACCGGGCAAAGTCCGGTCGCACGTTTCAACCGATGAATAAGTAGCCGCGGATCATGGAACTTATCGTCGCCCTCGGCCTGATCGTCTTCAAGGTCGCGTTTCTAATCGCGATCCTGCTGCTGCTGCCTTTGCCGCTGACCTGGCTGGAACGCAAAATCGCCGGGCACATCCAGCAGCGGATGGGGCCGATGCGCGTGGGGTGGCACGGGTTGCTGCAGCCGGTGGCGGACGGAATCAAGCTCTTAACGAAAGAGGACCACATCCCGGCTGAGGCCGACCGCTTTCTGTTCAAGCTGGCCCCAATCCTGGCACTCGTCCCACCCTTTGTGGTGTTCGTCGCGATCCCCTTCGGCGAAACCGTATCGGTGCTCGGTGCCGAGATCTCGCTCTACGTCTCCGACATGAATGTGGCGCTGCTTTTCGTCTTCGCGGTGATTGGGATCGAGGTCTATGGCGTCATCTTCGGCGGCTGGGCCGCTAACAGTAAATACGCTGTCTTGGGCAGCCTCAGGACCTGCGCGCAGATGATCAGCTACGAGATCCCGATGGGGTTCGCGGTCATCGGCGTCGTCATGCTGGCGCAATCCATGAGCCTGCTCGAGATCGTGCGGGCACAGGCCGATGTCTGGAACATCGTTTACCAACCGATCGGCTTCTTCGTGTTCTTCGTCGCCGGACTGGCCGAAGCCCAGCGCATTCCCTTCGACCTTTCGGAAGCCGAAGGTGATCTGGGGGCCGGATTCCATACCGAATACAGCGGTATCCGCTTTGCGTTTTTCATGATCAGCGAATATGCCATCGTGTTGCTGGTGTCTGTCCTGGTGGTGATCCTGTTCTTCGGCGGCTGGAACGGCGTACTGATCCCCTTGCCACCGCTCCTCTGGTTTGTGCTCAAGGTCTCGTTCTTCGTCTATTTGTTTATCTGGTTCCGCTTCACTTTCCCCCGCTACCGCTACGACCAACTGATGGCGATCGGATGGAAAGTCTTGCTTCCTTTGTCGATGGCGAACATAATCATAACCGGAATTGCTTTCTTTTAGGGGCCGCAACGGCTCCGGAGCGGGGCGATGATGTCGCGCGCGCAAGACAGAATTGGAACATGGATTGGCTGGGTGTTCTTCGCCGATCTGGCGAGAGCTTTGGGCCTGACCTTCGGCTACATGTTCTCCAAATCCGTCACCATGCAGTATCCGGACAAGGAAAAATGGCTGCCCTACTCGCGCCACCGCGGGCATCACTTCCTGAAGCGCGACGAAGAGGGCGAGATCAAATGTGTGGCTTGCGAACTCTGCGCCCGGATTTGTCCCTGCGACTGCATTGAAGTCGTCCCCTACGAGGATGAGAAGGGCAACCGTCGCCCGGCAAAATTCGAGATCGACACGGCCCGCTGCCTATTCTGCGGGCTGTGCGAGGACGCCTGCCCGGCGGACGCGATCGCGCTTGGCCAGCAGTACGAATTCTCGAGCTTTTCCTCGGGTGATTTGGTGATCGGGCGCGACGATCTGCTCGCCAAGCCGGGCAAGGCGACAACCGGCGGCGGCGTGATTGCCGCGCGCCTCAATACGAAGAGGGACGTGCTCGTCGAGACGAAAGAGACGCAGGGCTACAACTGGTGGCGGAATATCCGGCGAACGTGAACGCGCGCCAGCTGTCAAACCGAAGCGCTCAGACAGGAGGCTCAGATGTTTGTCGGCGAAATCATGAAGAACAAGGGTGTCGGGGTCATTTCGGTCACTCCCGATCAGACGATGGTGGAAATCCTGAGGCTGTTTCGCGACAACAATATCGGCTTCGTCGTCGTCAGCCAATCGAACAGCGAATACCTGGGTACGCTGTCAGAGCGCGATTGCTGCAATGCGGTAGCCGAATACGGGGCCGAGGCGGCAAGGATGCGAGCCGCGGACATCATGAACCGCAATGTGGCGATCTGTTCGACACGGGATTTGCTGCCCGTCGCGATGGGAATCATGACCCGGCGGCGGACGCGTCATGTGCTGGTCATGGATGGAGACGACGTTGTCGGCGTGGTCAGCATCGGCGATGTGGTTAAACACAGGCTCGACGAAGCGGAGCGCACCGAGCAGGATCTGCAGGATTACATCTGCGGAACCAGGTATCACTGACATGGCCAGCTCGATGTGACGACGCTTGGCCAGGGCAGCTTGCCGGGGGCCATGCGGTCCCCCGATCGTCAGACCCCACGCCAGATCCGTTTTGTGCGATCGACCAGAAGGTTGGGATGCACCTTCTCGACCTCCACCGGGCATGGGTATTCACCCCGCCGCATCAAGCTGTTGAGACGCAAGCCCCTGTAGTTTTCCGGCACGAAGACAAGGCCCTTGGGAAACTGTCTGCTGACCTTGAGTTGCGCCGTCAGTTCGCCTCGGGCAGAACGCACAACCACTTGATCGCCATCCGAAAGGCAAAGCTGTGCGGCATCCTGCGCGCTCATTTCGACATAGGGGTCGTTGGCGACCGTATTCAGAACCTCCGAGCGTTCGGAAAGATATCCGTTGTGGAACAGGCAGTTGCCGGTGATCAGCATGAGCCCATCTGATTCTGTCGGGGCAGGCGGCGGCGCGGAGAACTCGCCAGGCCGTGGCGTCGGAACCACCTTGGTGAATGCGCCATCGGCGCCGAGCCCCTCCTGCGTCAGCCCCGCGTAGGGCGGAAGCAGCCAGGTAATCTCTCCGAAAATTTCGCCTTCTGTCGATGATGGCAGCGCTTGGTTGCGGAGCGCCGCGACGAAGGCGAAGATCGCCAGATTGCCTCGCGCCTCGAAGACGGGTTCGCGGAATTTGCGGACTTTCTGGATCCGGCCCTCGTTGTTGGTGAACGTGCCGGATTCCTCGCCGTAGCCCGCCGCGGGCAGGACGACCTCGGCCAAGCCCGCCGTATCCGTGAGGAAGGTGTCCTGCACGATCAGGAGATCGGCCGCACGAAGCGCCCGCGTCACGAAATCCCTGTCGGGATGGGCGATCAGCGGGTCGGTCCCGGCGATGTAGAGCGCACCCATCCGCCCGCCGAGGCACAGCTCCAGCATCGCGTCGAGATCCACGCCGGGTTCAGACGGGATTTCAGCGCCCCAGTTCCGTGCAAGAGCTGTGCGTGCAGCGTCATCGGCGACCGCCTGCAGTCCCGGCAGAGCCCCCGGCAGAACCCCCATATCCCAGGCGCCCATCTGGTTGGCACGGTCGAAGAGAAACTGCATCGCTAGGCCCTTACCGAGCACGCGGAGAACCTGCAGCAGGTTGTTGATCTGCTGCAGCGTCGCGCGTGCTGCGGGTGATCTCAGAAGGTCGACGCTGACAAGCACGGTGACGCTTCGGCCTTCCACGAGCGCGTTGGCCAGACGGTCCGAACCATCACTGTCGGCTGCTCTCGGCCAGCCGGTTGCCGCCCGGATGTCCGCAAGAAACTCGGCTGGCAGGGCCTGACCAGCCGCTGCCACGAGACCAGCCACCACCGAAGCAACGCTCGCCGCTTCTCCGCCCGGCGGCACGCGAACCACCACCCGCGCATCAGCATCCAGACGGGATGGCCGCGTCGCGAGCATGAGCAATTCTGTCTGTTTCCGTCGCGCGCCGTCCCGCAGCAGGTATTCGGTGACCGGGTTCTCCTCGGTTACGTTGCCGCCGACGACGAGCACGCAGTCGTTGGCGATCACGTCGTCCAGCGGTGCGCGGCTGTAAAAGTCAGCGACCAGTGGACCGAGCGCATCGAAGGGCGTGAACCAGCGCGACGAGCAGTCGATGTTGTTGGTCCGGAACACTGTCCGCATCAGCTTCTGGAACTGATAGAGTACCTCGTTGGGCAGGCGCGGTGAGGCCAGCCCGCCAGCCGCCTTGTCCTCGACGGCCGACAGCCGCCGGCGCAGGTAGTCCCCTGCTTCGTCCCAGGAAACCGGAACCAGGGCGCCATTGCGACGGATCATCGGCCGCTTGATCCGGTCGCTGCTAGAAACGAAATCGAGGCCGAAGCGTCCCCGCACGCAGAGCGTTTCGCGGTTGAGCCCCTCGTCCCACTTCGAACGCACCCGCATGAACTCGCCCTTGCGCGTGCCCACGGTAAGCTGGCAACCGGTTCCGCAATGCGGGCAGACCGTGTCGGTCTCGACAAGGTCCCAGGGCCGCGCCTTGTAGCGGTAGGGGAAGCTCATCAGCGCGCCGACCGGACAGACCTCGACGCAATTGCCGCACTGGTCGCAACTCGCAAGACTACCCTCGAAGCCGGTGACGGCCGTATCCATGCCTTTTTCGACGGTGCCGAGCGCGACCGCGCCGACGACCTCCTCACACATCCGGACGCAGCGCTGGCACTGGATGCAACGGTTGACGTTCATGATGATGACCGGGCTGAGGCGGATGTCCTGGGAATGGAACACACGCTTGGGATCGTGGAACTCGCTTTTGCGGGGGCCATATGCCATCACCATGTCCTGAAGCTCGCATTCGCCGCCCTTGTCGCAGATCGGGCAGTCGAGGGGGTGGTTGGCAAGCAGCATGTCGAGCATGGAAGACCGCGTTTCCTCGATCAGCGGCGTGTTCGTCCGCACGACCATGCCATCGGTGATCGCGGTGGCACAGGAAGGCTGCAACCGCCGCATGCCCTCGATCTCCACCAGGCACATGCGGCACGATGCCAGTGGCGGCAGCCGCTTCAGATAGCAGAAGGTTGGGATATCGATGCCCAAACGCTCTGCGGCTTGCAGCACCGTCGAGCCGACCTCAACTTCCAGCGTTTGTCCGTCGATCGTAAAGCTAACCATAGTTCCTCGCAGTCCTGTCGCAGCGCGCTCCTTCAATGAAACGGGCACTTCCGCTCCTCGATATGGGTGACGAACTCATCGCGAAAATGCTTAAGTGCAGCCCGCAATCCCATCGCCGCGCCGTCTCCCAAGGCACAAAACGTATTGCCGAAGATGCCCTTGCAGAGCATCTCCAGCTGTTCCAGATCGCCGGGCGCGCCCTCCCCGGCCTCGATCCGGCGCAGGACCTTTACGGCCCAGTTCAATCCTTCCCGGCATGGCGTGCACTTGCCGCAGGACTCATGGTGGAAAAACTCGATGATCCGGGTGGTGATCTTGACCATGCAGGTCGAGTCGTCGACCACGATCACCCCGGCTGAGCCGAGCATCGAACCGGCGGCAGCAAGCGAGTCGAAGTCCATCGCAACGTCCAGACCGTGCTCCGGGATGACCGGCGCCGAAACCCCGCCCGGGATCACCGCCTTGATCCTGCGTCCCGGCAGCGGGCCGCCGGCGTGGTCCTCGACCAGTTGACGCAGCGGTATGCCCATCGGCAACTCGTAGAGGCCGGGTTTGCGCACCTGCCCGCTGAGGCAGTAGAGCTTCGGGCCGGGGCTCTTGTCCGGGCCAATACCCCGAAACCAGTGCGCGCCCCGCATCACGATATGCGGCACACAAGCGAGCGTCTCGACATTATTGATGACAGTCGGGCTGGCGTAGAGTCCGGCTGCTGCCGGAAACGGCGGTTTCAATCGCGGCTGCGCCCGCTTGCCCTCAAGCGACTCAAGCATCGCGGTCTCCTCGCCGCAGATATAGGCGCCGGCCCCGCAATGGATGTGCACGGCGAAATTGAAATCGGAGCCCAGAACGCCCGTTCCCAGATAACCTTTTTCGTGCGCCTCGGCGATCGCCTGCTCCAGGCGACGGATCGCTGTCACATATTCTCCGCGGATGTAGACATAGGCGGTCTTGGCCCCGATCGCGTAGGCGCTGACCGCCAACCCCTCGATGAGTTGGTGCGGGTCGCGCTCCATGATGATGCGGTCCTTGAAAGTACCCGGCTCGCCCTCGTCGGCATTGCAGCAAAGATATTTCGGCTTGTCGGCCAGCTTCGGCACGAAACCCCATTTCATGCCCGTGGGAAATCCGGCGCCGCCGCGGCCGCGCAGATTGGACTGCTTGACGAGATCGACGACCTCGTCAGGCGTGTGCTCGCGCAGCACCTTTGCCAGCGCCCGGTAGCCGCCGCCGGCCTCATAGGTCGGCAGCCGATGGCCGTCCGGCACGTCGATGTTTCTGAGAAGGACCGGTTCGAACATGGCGCTACTCTCCCGATGGTGCTGCGGCGAGATCGGTGCCACTTGCTCGCCCCGCCACCGCCCGCAGCCTGTCCAACAGCGCGTCGATCCGCGCGATGTCGAGGTCGCCGTGATAATCGTCGCCCACCTGCATGACCGGGGCCATCTCGCAAGCGCCGAGGCATTCGACGGTGGAAAGCGTGAACAGCCCGTCCGGGGTGGTTTGGCCCTTGTTGATACCGAGGACCGCCTCCAGATGCCGCAGCAGATCCTCGGATCGCCGCAGCATGCAGGAGACGTTGTCGCAGAGCTGCAGGTGGAACATGCCCACCGGCTCGGTATGAAAGAGCGTGTAGAAGGTCGCCAGCTCGTAGACCCAGATCCGCTCGACACCGAGGATGTCGGCGACCTCTTCCAGCACCGGACCGGGCAGATGGCCATGCTGCCTCTGCGCGATCAGAAGCGCGGGCATGATCGCCGAGCGCTGGTCGGGATACCGCGCCGCTGCCTCTTCGATCTTTTCGCGCATGGTCATCACGTCCAAATCTCCTGCTACTTGTCCACCTCCGCCATCACGGGATCGAGGCTGCCGAGCACGGCGATCATGTCGGCCAGGTAGCGCGCGTTGGTGACCCCGAAGAGCGCCTGAAGGTTGACGAACGAGGGTGCCCGCACCTTCATGCGGAACGGCTTTGGCGACCCGTCGCTGATGATGTAGAAGCCGAGCTCGCCCTTTGGCGCCTCGATCGCCGAATAGACTTCGCCCTTCGGCACCTTGAAGCCGTAAGCAGACAGGTCGAAATGCTGGATCAGCGTCTCCATCGAGCAGTGCACCCGATCCTTGTCCAGCGGGAAGGCGATCGTCGGCATGTCGACCTGGAACGGCCCCTCCGGCATCTGGTCGAGACATTGCTCGATGATCCGCATGCTCTCGCGCATTTCCTCGACCCGGCACTGCCAGCGCGCGTAACAGTCGCCCTCGTTGCGGGTAATGATGTTGAAATCGAGCCGATCGTAAATCTCGTAAGGCTCGTCGCGGCGGATGTCCCAATCGACGCCAGAGGCGCGCAGGTTCGGGCCGCTCAGGCCGAGATCGACAGCGTCCTCGCCGGTAATCACGCCGATCCCCTCAGTGCGCTTGAGGAACACCCGGTTGTTCTCGAGCAGCCGTTCATAGTCGCGGATACGGTTCGGGAAGATGTCGCAGAACTCGCGGATCTTGGGAAGGAAGCCGTCAGGCAGGTCCTCGCGCACCCCGCCAACCCTGCAAAATGATGTGTGCATACGCGCACCAGTGACCATTTCCATAAGATCCATGATCATTTCGCGCTCGCGCATGACGTAGAGCAGCGCGGTCATGGCACCGAGGTCCATCGGCAGTGCGCCGGTGATCAGGAGATGGCCGGATATCCGTGCCAGTTCGGCCATCATCACACGGATATACTGCGCCCGGACCGGTGCCTCTATGCCGAGGAGTTTCTCCACCGCCAGCGCAAACGCCAGGTTATTCGAGGGCGGGCAGAGATAGTCGAGCCGGTCCGTCAGCGGGAAGATCTGGGTGTACGTGAAGCTCTCCGCCAGTTTTTCGGTGCCGCGGTGGAGATAGCCGATATGCGGGTCGACGCGTTCGACGTACTCGCCGTCCAGTTCGAGGACGAGCCGAAGTACCCCGTGAGTGCTGGGGTGCTGCGGGCCGAGGTTGAGAAGCACTTCCCGAGTATTGAGTGCTTCGCCTTCCGGCCTGCTGAACTCGGTGACTTCGGTCATTTCAGTTTTCCGGCGTAGAACGGCCTCCCTTAAGGAATATCCCTGGTGGCGAGGTCAGGCTGTGTTGGCGGCGGACCTTCGGCACCGAAAGGGTTCAACTTGTCCTTGTAGCCCCGCAGAGGGAAATCCTTGCGCTGGGGAAAACCCTCGAAGCCTTCCCACATGTAGATCCGGCGCAGATCGGGATGCCCCTCGAACCTGATACCATACATGTCCCAGGCCTCGCGCTCATGCCAGTTGGCGGTGCGCCAGACCCCCGTGACCGAGGGAAGCTGTGGCGGATCGCCAAGCCGACACTTGATGCGAACCCGCCATTTGTTCGGCAGCGAATAGAGGTGGTACACCGCCTCGTAGCGCGGCATTGCGGGATAGTGATCAACCCCACAGATATCCGAGAGGAAATTGAACTGCAGCGCCGGATGTTCTTTCAAGAACCGGCAGAAGTCGACGATCTTCTCTGGTGGAACGGCAAAGGCGTGAATGCCGTGCACGGCACCGAGGTCCTCGATTGCTTTCCCGAAGCGCTCCATGATCAAAGCATGATTGAGAAGCGGCTTCACGCTCATGGCATGGCAACCCGATCCAGAGGCGTCCCGGCCAACGCGCGGGACCTCTTGATCTTCTCTTGAAGCAGAAGGAAGCCATGCATCAGCGCCTCGGGCCGCGGCGGACAGCCGGGCACATGCACGTCGACGGGCACGAAGGTTTCCGACCCCTGCACCACGGCATAGGTGTTGTAGACGCCGCCAGAAATAGCGCAGGTACCCATTGCGATCACCCAGCGCGGTTCCGGCATCTGATCATAGAGCCGCCGCACGACGGGCGCGAATTTCCGGGTCACGGTGCCGGCGATGATCATCACATCGGACTGTCGCGGCGAAGGGCGGAACACCACGCCGAATCGGTCGAGATCGTAGCGTGCGCAACCGGCCGAGATCATCTCGATGGCGCAACAGGCAATGCCGAAGGTCTCAGGCCATAACGCCGAGCTTCGGCTCCAGTTGATGACACTTTCGGCCGTAGTGAACAGCACGCTGTCGCGGATCGTGTTGTTTACGCCTCCCATTCCAGCGCTCCCTTCAGCCAGGCGTAGGCGAAGCCCACGAGAAGCAGCAACATGAAGACGAACATCTCGACATAACCGACAAGCCCGATCTCTTTCAGCACGACGGCCCAGGGAAAGAGGAACATCGCTTCGACATCGAAGACCACCAGCAAGATCGCAAGGATAAAGAACGGCACCCTGAAGCGCCCCGCCGCCGCCTCGCCCGAGGGGTCCATCCCGCATTCATAGGGCGCGTTCTTCGCGGGATAGGGATTAGACGGGCGCAGTAACGAAGAAACAAAAAGCGTCGCCATCGCCACCAGAACAATTCCGGCGATCATCACAAGAACTGGCAGGAATTCCATTGCACTCATGTCGCATTTCCCCGGTCACCCACCGAGGGCCTTGCTCAGGCCGCGACCGGCCCCATTTGGACCGGCAATGCGGTCGCCCCAGTAAGTGACTTGGGCGCTCCTTTCTTCGGTAATCAGTCTATTCCGTCGGGGGTATCATTGCAAATCCAATAGGTGACTACTCCCCGGCCTGAAGGGCGGAGCTTCTGGTCTTGATCAGGCCGCTTGCGCGACCTGACTGCTACCGTCTTCTTCCTGCTTCCGACCTCCAGCGAGGTTCGATCCACAGGCCATCCCCGGATGTCCTCCGGTTCGGGCCTTGCGGCCCAGATGAAGAATGTTGCGGCCGGCGTTGTGGTCGGCGCAGGCGGCGTGGCCGCATCTGACGCATTCGAACCGGTCGCGGTCGATCCGGTTCTTCGGATCGACATGCCCGCACTCGGCGCATCGCTGCGACGTCCGTGCGGGGTTGACGTAGAAGACGGCGCCGCCGCGGCGGCGCATCTTGTATTCGAACTGCAGACGCGTCGCTCCGGGCGACACGTCGAGGATCGCCCGGTTCAGTCCGGACTTCTGCGCGACGTTGGTGCCCGGCTCCTCGACGGTCCCCTTGGCCGAGGCGGTCATGTTCTTCAGCTTCAGGTCCTCGAGATAGAGGACGTCGCAGC
>NZ_FWER01000045.1 GCF_900169785.1 Rhizobium sullae | reverse complement strand
CGCCACTGCAGTTTCCGCCGAAAGATCGACCGCGACACGCGCGCTGATAAGCGGCGTTCTGCGGCTCTGGTCGAGGAAGCTGCGCCCGAACGCGCCGGTGCCGACGATGCAGCATTCCACGGGGGCGGAGCTTTTGGGGAAGTAGCTGTGGTAGTTCATGATGACTCCGACCTCATAAGAAAAAGCGGCAGACGGCCTTAGCGGGCCGAGCTTGCCGCATCGCGCCGCCGCAACCGGGAGAGCAGCTTGATGGCCTTGGGAACGACAACGAGCGCGAGCGCCAGCGTGGTGATGGTCCCGACGAGCGGATTGGAGAAGAAGACGCCAAGAGAGCCATCCGCGATGATCATCGATTGATGGAAGGCATTTTCGGCTTTGTGGCCAAGCACCATCGCAAGCACCAGCGGCGCAATCGGGAATTCAAGCTTGTTGAAGACGAACCCTACGACGCCGAAGATGATCACCAGCCAGAGGTCGAACGTTTCGCTGGAGACCGTATAGGCGCCGACGAAGCAGATCGCGACGATGATTGGCCCGATGATCGAAAATGGAACGCGCAGGAGTGCTGCAAACATCGGAACCGTGGCAAGGACCAGAACCACGCCGACGATGTTCGACACATACATGCTGGCAATCAGGCCCCAGACGAAATCGGGCTTCGTTGTGAAGAGCATCGGTCCGGGGGTGAGGCCCCAGATCATCAGCCCTCCCATCATCACCGCGGCAGTCGCCGAACTCGGCAAGCCGAGCGCCAGCATGGGAAGCATCGCGCAGGTTCCGGCCGAATGATCGGCTGTTTCCGGCGCAACGATGCCTTCCGCGCGCCCACTGCCAAAGGCCGGACCTGGCTTGGAGCATTGCCGTGCGATACCGTAGCTCATGAATGACGCCGCAGTCGGTCCGCCCGGAGTGATGCCCATCCAGATACCGATCGCGCAAGAACGGATGACTGTCGTGTAGTATCTGGGCAGTTCAGCGATGGTGCGCAGTACGTCGCGGAGATCGATCCTTGACGAGAGACCGCGAAATTTGTGCCCGTCCTGGACCGTCGCGAGGATCTCTCCGATCCCGAAAAGTCCGATGACGACCACAAGAAAGCTGATGCCGCCCAGGAGCACGTCAAGCCCGAATGTCAAACGGAGCGATCCGGTGACGGTATCCATGCCAACTGTCGAGAAGAGAAGCCCAAGTCCCAACGAAACCACCGTTTTCAACGGGGCAGCGCTGCCCATCCCGACAAAAGCGCAGAAGGCAAGGAAATAGACGGCGAAATATTCCGGCGCGCCGAAGCGCAAGGCGAAGCCTGCTGCCCACGAAGACAAAAGCGTAATGACGATGACCCCGGCAAGAGCACCGATGCCCGCCGACATGAAGGCAAGTGTCAGCGCGCGCGTGGGCTGGCCTGCGCGGGCCATCGGATAGCCGTCAAACGTAGTAGCGACCGAACTCGGCTCGCCTGGAATGTTGAACAGAATGGAGGTGGTCGATCCCCCGAACAGGGCACCCCAATACATCGACGCGAGCAGGATGATGGCCGAAACCGGATCCATCGAAAACGTCAGCGGAATGAGCAAGGACACACCATTCGGCGCGCCAAGGCCCGGCAGCACGCCGACGATCAAGCCAAGCATCACGCCCACCACCATGAGCATGATGTGGTAGGGCGTCAAAGCGATCTGGAACCCGTCCAGCAGCAGCCCAAAATCTCCCATCGAAGCCTCCCTGGCCTTCAGTAAACGCCGAACATGTTTTCGAGCGGACCCTTGTGCAGCGGGATCTGGAAGACGATCTCGAAAATCAGATAAAGAGCCAAGGCAAATCCGAGACCGAGGGAAACGGCTGCAAGGAAATGATATCTTCCCTGTCTCCACGAAACGTAGAAGAGATAGAGTGCGCTGCCGGCATAAAGACCGAGCTGGATGGCAACGACCACGAAAACCGCCATCGGCACGAAAAAAGAAGCCAGACGCCTGACCTGTTCGCGCTCCAGGAAGATCTCCCGGCGCTTTTCTCCGTCCTGTCGGAGTGCGAAAAGCGTCTGCGCGGCGGAAGCGGCACTCGCCAAGAGCACGATCAGTCCGACATAAAAGGGAAAGTAGCCAGGTTGCGGGCCGGAGCTTTCCCAACCCACTCCAAGATCGAGCGATCCGCTCGCAGCAAGAAGTCCGATGCCTGCGGTTACTGTCGCGACGATCAGCTCCATGTGGATGCGTCTTATGTGCATTTGCTATCCTCCCTTATGAGAAAGGGCCGGTCCGGCGGCGTTCGCCGGACCGGTCATCTCACTGCACGAGCCAGCCTTCGGCCTTGAAGACCTTGACGGCATTCGTCTCGCTGGTTGCGATGAACTCGCCGAGCGCCTTACCGGTCAGGAAATCCCCGGTCTGCGAAGTCTTGCCCACATACTCTTTCCATTCCGGGGTTTCGCTCACCTTGCGAAGCACCTCGGTGTAGTAGGCAAGGGCATCGTCCGGAATATCAGCCGCAGTCCAGACGGTGCGCGGCATCTTGTAGGACTCAATCGGAATACCGGCCTCGACGCAGGTCGGAATGTCTTGCCAGCCCTTGCCGTCATGGATCGGCTCGCTTTTTGCCATTTTCTTGGACGAGAAGACACAGAGGGGTTTGACGGCTCCAGCTTGCCACTGGCCGATGTTCTCGTTCGGGTTGTTGACGTTTGCAGTCACGTGACCACCCGCCAGCTGCACGCCGACTTCACCGCCACCGTTGAACGGCACGTACTTGAAGCTCGCACCGGTCTGCTGTTCGATCAGGGCAACGAGTGTCTCGTCCGTGTCCTTGGACTGGCTGCCGGCAAAGGCGACCGTTCCAGGCTTTGCCTTGGCGGCATCAACGAGGTCCGTCGGCTTCGCATAGGAAGAGTCGGACTTTACCCAGATCAGGAATTCGTCAAACGCGAGAGCGGCAACGGGCGTCAGATCCTTGGTCGAATAGGCCATCTTGGCCACATGGGGCAGCAAATAGGCGTTGTTCGTTCCGAAATAGAGCTTGTTCGCGTCACCCTTGTTCTGCCTTGCGTAGAGAAACGCCTCCGCGCCGCTGCCGCCACCCTTGTTGAGGACGACCATCGACTGATCCATCAGCTTGTACTTCGTAATGATGGACTGGATGGTGCGGGCGAAGTTGTCGGTACCACCGCCGGCGCCCGAGGCGACGACGAACTCGACCGGGCGGTTCGGTTCGAATGCGAATGCCTGGCTGGCCGCGGTTAACGCCGCCAGGATCGTGCATGCAACAGAAAAAGGCTTCTTCATCTTTACTCCTCCTTTGAACTCATCCGGCACGAACCCTCCTCCATGCCGGTAGATGCTGCAGATTTCTGAAGTCAAGCCGCCGCAGACAGCGCTGCAGCCCTTCTGGCCATGCGTGCCGCCAGAAGCAACGCCTCGCGGGTAGCGCCTACATCGGCGATACCCTTTCCAGCGATGTCGTAGGCCGTGCCGTGAGCCGGCGTGCAGAGCGGGAACGGCAGGCCACCGATCATGGTCACGCCCTTGTCGAAACCGATCAGCTTCATCGCGATCTGGCCCTGATCGTGATACATGGTCAGAACGGCATGAAACTCTTCCTTGAGTGCCCGCAGAAAGACGGTATCGGCAGGGAACGGGCCTGCGACGTCGAAGCCGGCCTTTTGGGCGGCTGCTACGGCCGGTTCGATGATATCGATCTCCTCCGTTCCGAAATTGCCGCCATCGCCGGCATGCGGATTAAGCCCTGCGACGATGATCCTCGGATTTTCGCGACCGGCGCTCTTCAGGCACGCCTGTGTCAGTTCCAGTTCGGCGAGAATACCTTCCACCGATAGAGCGGCTGCAACGTCTGCTAGAGGTATGTGCGAAGTCACGCGTGCGTTCCAGACCCGTTCGAGAACATTGAATTCGCGCGCTTTGCCGGTGAACCCGATGACGTCGGCAACAAAGCGGATTTCGTCGTCGTAGCCGGGATATGCGTAACGCATCGCCTTCTTGTTGAAGGGGGTAAAGCAGACGGCGTGGGCTCGGCAGGCGTGGGCAAGCTCCAGCGCAGTGCGGAAGTTTGCCGTGGCAAAAGTGCCGCCTGCAAGCGTCGCCTCGCCCCGTACCACGTCGGCAGGATCGAGATGGCCGAGATCGATGAAGACATGGCGATCTTTACCCGCCTCCTCAAAATTGTGGAGCAACGCGCTGGCAAGGTTCAGTTCAACGCCCGCCTCCTTGGCTCCACCCTGAAGAATACGACGGTCGCCTATTACGACAAGGTGCGCGGCTTCGCGAACTTCCGGAAGGGCGATGATGCGGGCGGTAAGTTCGGGACTGATGCCTGCCGGATCGCCCATTGCAAGGGCGATCACTGGACGCGTTTCGGCTGTGCCGTCTTTGGTCATGGGCCTCTCCACATGTTTCTCCTCGGAACAGCAGATACAACAGTTTGGCATTCAATATCAAGAGCACTGTATTCTGTATGCAGAATATTCCGTTGACTTGATCGCCTCGGAGTCTCATTACGTGACCTCAGCGAGCGCCCTCAATGGAGAATCAGCGTGGTCCGGACGAACTCAATCAACATGGGCGCGGGTGATGTCAGCGGCGTTGCGCCGCTGCAGCGAACAGCCTTGCACGACACTCTTGTGAACCACCTGCGCGACATGATCATCGAGGGCAATCTCGCGCCGGGAAGCCGTATCCACGAAGGCCAGCTCGGCGAGCAGCTTGGCGTTTCGAGGACGCCGTTGCGCGAGGCGATTAAATATCTGGCGAGCGAAGGGCTCGTCGAGCTCGTCCCCAGCCGCGGAGCGGTCGTGAAGCGCTTCAGTCCGAAGGATGTCGAAGACATGCTGACGGTGTTGCAGTCGATGGAGGAGCTGGCCGGACGGCTCGCCTGCGAGCTCGGCTCGGTCGAGGAAATCGCCCATGTTCGCGCTCTTCACGACGAAATGCTGGAGAAATACAGGTCGGGTGACCGGCTTAACTACTACAAGCTCAACCAGGCGATCCATACGGCAATCGTTCAGATGGCGCACAACGCAACGCTCTCGAACATGCATGGGACGTTGCAGACGAGGCTGAAGCGCATTCGTTTCGTCGGTCACGAAGGCCCGGAGAAATGGGCGGCCGCAGTTGCCGAGCATGAAGAGATGATCGTCGCGCTGGAACAGCGCAATAAGCCTGCGTTGTCAGAGGCACTCGGACGGCACCTGAAGAACGCATGGGAGCGCGTCAAGGACGGTGTCTGAGGCTGCCTGCACCCCTCGATCTGCCTTATGATGATCGCTACCCGGCGGCCACAAACGCACGATTATAACCTGCAAAGCGCTCCGGGGCGCAAACGGCAGCCTCAACGGCCGGATGGTCGATCATCGCTGACCTAAAGTTTTCATTGCGCCGCGCAAAAGGTACGACAGCTTCGATAACGCTCCAAACATTCGAACACGTCGCGAGCGTGCGGCCGGCAAAATGCGTAGACAGGCCGTCAACCGTCACCGCGCTGTCGGCAACGACCTTCACCTCGGCGATATTCTCGTTGAGTGCCGAGAGCCGTTCGAGCTTTTGCGGACCGAGAATATTGAAGGTGATGAGGATGTGTTCGAAATCCGCTGCCGCAAAACCTCGGCTTCGGAGATCGTCTGGCAATTGATGCCTTTTGCACCGGCGGTGACCTGCGCTGCGGCAAGAGCCGGGATCTTGTGCGTCGTGATGTGCGGACGAAAACGCGGGCCGTGCGCATCCATATAGGCCTGCACCCGGCTGATGTTTGCCGCCAGCCGTTCTTCGTCGATGATCGGTCGCGGCGTCGAAAGATCCGCGATCCTATCGCCTGGCTCGGCGATCACGGCAAACCGGTTTTCCTGCATCTACGCGGCTCAACGCTCTCGTCCGTGAGGATCGGCCACCATCGGCCAGATGTTTTTTGGCGCCCGGCGATAGGCCGTCTTGGCCGGATTGTTCGGATAAGGTGTCCCTGCGGAACAATATAAGATCTCGGCGGCGATCTTTGAAAAGGACGCAAAAAAGTGGTTCGTGGACTTGATGACGAGGATCTTCTTCCTGGCCGGATCAATGCCCATGACCGTGAAAAGGCTGGTGTCGAAGCTCTGGGCGCGCGTCGAGTTCAAGATGATGTCGATGCCGTTGAGAATCACGTGGGTGGCATCGCCGAAGGGTGCCAAGCTCTCACCGAACTGCATCTCGGCGTTCTTCACGAGCTTGACGACCCTCACGGTACCATCGATCGGATTTCCGGTGCCAGGCGCCGATTTTGCGCCGAAGCGGAGCGGAATCTCAGCTCCCTCGCCTGCCGCAAAACAGATCTGCACCGCCATCGGGTCCCAGATCGTGCCGATTGCCGTCTCCCGCGCCCCATGGGCCATCAATTCTTCGAGGATGACCGTTGCATCGCCTGCGGTACCGCCGCCCGGATTGTCCCAGACATCGGCGATGACGACGGGCCAGGCAGTAGCGGCCAGAGCGCGCACGACCGCTTCCTTCTCGTCGATCTGCGGCGCCATGAAGGTTCCGCGCTTGGCAAACAGCTCAAGCCCCAGTTCACGGGCAAGCGCTGCCCCCTTTTCCGGCTTGTCATCCGTCACCACGAGCATCTTTGTTCCCATTTCGGGAACGTCGCCGACCATGAAACCGTGGATCACCGAGATCGACAATACGTCCGGATCGCTCTTTTCGATCTCAATGATCTTGTCGACGAAGGAGCGCATAGGTTCGCGCGACGTGGGGAAGACGTCGATCATGCGGCAATCGAAGACGGAAACGGCGGGCTTGACCCTGCCTTCAAGCGTATCGACGGCGATGCGCCACAGATCTTCGGCGCGATCAACGAAATCCGTATGCGGGAACTCCTTGAAGTAGACGGCAAAGTCGAGGGCCGCCACGCGCTTGGCGGTTAGATGGCTATGCGGGTCGAGTTCGGCGCAGACGAGAATGTCGGGTCCCACGATCTCGCGGATGCGCGACAGGGTGTCGCCTTCGGTATCTTCGTAGCCCGCCGCCACCATGGCTCCGTGAAGTCCGAGGACTACAGCATCAACCGGCATTGCCGCGCGCAGCTGCGCGAGTATCTCGTCGCGCAAGTCTTCATAGGTAGAACGGTTGACGAGCCCGGCCGGATCCGCCCAGGTTGCCGTTCCTTCAATCAGCTCCCAGCCCTTTGCCGCAGCGACCCGCCTGCCAACGGTGATCGGCGCGGTGCAAAGCGTCGGCGTTTCTGGATGCTGCCCCGGTGGCGCGTAAAGCGAGGCCTCGAAAGCCCGCCGGTCGACGCAAATCGGTGAGAAGGTGTTGGTCTCGGTTGCCAGAGCCGCGGTAAAAATGCGCAAGAGATTGGCCTTTATGTTGTCGGCAGGCCTCAACCCATCGGATTCGGCAGATAGCCGGTGAACCCGCAGATCTTCCAGCGCCCCTCGTGAAGCCGGCAGTAATAGAGCGTCTGCCACTGCATGACATCGCGGCTGCCGTCGGCCTTGCCGATGCCGCCATCGAACTTCTTGTGCACGAGCGCCATGTCGCCTTCGATTTCGATGTCCTCGAGCGTCGTCGTTGTGAAAATCGCTGTGCGCGCATCTTCGGCGAAGTTCTCGTTCGCAAACTCCTTGGCCTGCCGCAGCCATTCGTCGCGATAGGCGGCAAGCGCCGGAAAGGCAAGGCGCCATTTGTCCGGGCTCACCTGCCTGCGGCTGTCGATGCCGATGAAACCGTCTTCCAGGAAGTCGTTTTCGACCATCGACCAATCGGCAGCCAGAAACGCGTCGATATCGCGTGGAACGAGCATCTCCCAGATGGAATGCCTGGCTACGTCGGACGATGGGAAGGGATTCTTGAAAGGATCGCGCATATCCGCCCCGGATTTAAATTCTTTTCATAAAGAGTGTTTTCCGCTGGCAAAACTCCGCTTTCTGTGGTCATTTGTCAACTTATCAAGAAAATAATTTGCAAGGATCCGGAATGTCCATCAAGCGCTATGGCACTGTTCAAACCGGCGCCGGCGGCAAACCTCTGCCGTTTGCGCGCGCCGTCGAAGCCGATGGCTGGCTTTATGTTTCCGGTCAGGTTGCAATGGAAAACGGCGAGATCATTGACGGCAACATTATCGCCCAGACCCATAAAACCATCGCCAATGTGCTTGCGATCCTCAAAGAGGCGGGCTACCGCGCCGAGGATATTGTGCGCGTCGGCGTCTGGCTCGACGACCCCCGCGATTTCTGGTCATTCAACAAGATCTATCAGGAATATTTCGGCGAGCATCCTCCGGCGCGCGCCTGCGTGCAGTCTTCGATGATGGTGGATTGCAAGGTGGAAATCGACTGCGTCGCTTATAAGAAGAAAGACCAGTAAGGGCGCCATCACCGGGAGGATCGGTTGGATATCTTTTCCACATTGCAGGAAGACAAAGGCCGCCTTTCTCCATCGGAGAACCGGATTGCCGAAATCATCGTCAACGATTTCGAATTTGCCGTGAACGCCTCCATCATCGAACTTGCCGAAAAGGCCAAGGTTTCGCCGCCGACCGTGACGCGCTTCTGCCGCCGTCTCGGTTGCGAGAGCTTCTCCGACTTCAAAGTCCAGCTCGCCCGCACGGCGCATATCGGCGTCCGCTATCTGAAGCCTGAGTCTAAAAGCAGTGATCCCGCTGACGTTGCGCAGGACATCATCACCAAAGCGCAAAACGCGCTGTTCCTGCTGCACCGCTCTCTCGACATTGCCGCAATCGGGCACGCCGCCGAGCAGATCGCCAAGGCGGACATGATCTACGCCTTCGGATCGGGCGGCAACTCCTCGATGATCGCAGACGAATTCCAGAACCGCCTCTTCCGTCTGGGGCTGCGTATCACAGCCAGTTCGGACCACAGCATGCAACTGATGATGGCGGCGGCAGCACGAGCGGGCGACGTGCTGATCGGCTCGTCCTTTTCGGGGCGCAATGCCGAACTCGTTCGCGCCTTCGGGCTGGCACGCGAAGCAAAGGTCACGACGATTGCACTGACGCAGACCGGCAGCCCGGTGGCAATGGCGGCCGAGATCGTCGTACCGATCGATCTGCCGGAAGGAAACAACATCTTCCGCCCCACCTCCACCCGCATCGCCTACATCGCAACCGTCGACATCATCGCGAGCCTTGTCGCCTATGCCATCCAACCGAAGGCGGCGGTGACGCTGCGACGCATCAAACAGCAACTCGTTACCCATCGCGACGGCGACGACCGTCAGCTCCTCGGAGACTGAGGGCGTACAAAAGGAGCATGAAGCATGACGCAATCGGTCGCTATCGTGACGGGAGCTGCTGGAGACATCGGCGCTGCTATCGCCGCTAGACTCGCCGATGACCATGACATTGTCCTCCTCGCCGACATCGATCTTGAGGCGGCCGCGGCCGTTGCGGCCACGCTTGGTGCGCAGAGCCGCTTCGTTGCAGCCGGATGCGACGTCACGAGCGAGACGAGCGTTTCTGATCTTGCAAGGCGCTGTGCGGAGCTCGGACAATTGCGAACGCTCGTCAACAATGCCGGCGCGGCACGTGCCGTCAGCCTTCACGATACCACGCCTGCCATCTGGCGCATGGACAATGCGCTCAACCTCGAAGCCGCATTCTTATGCTTTCGCGCCGTCGAAGACATGCTGAAGGCGTCAAAAGGCTCGGTCATCAACATCGCCTCCGTCAACGGCATGAACGTCTTCGGGCATCCGGCCTATAGCGCGGCAAAAGCGGGTCTTATCCACTTCACGCGGCTGGTTGCCGTCGAATACGGCAAGTTTGGCATCCGCTCCAATGCGGTCGCCCCCGGCACGGTCAGAACCCGGGCCTGGGAAGCGCGCGCGGCTGCCAATCCCAACGTTTTCGAGGAGGCACGGCGATGGTATCCGCTTCAGCGGGTCGTCGACCCGACGGATGTGGCCAATGCCGTCGCCTTTCTGGCCGGACCGCAGGCGGCGGCCATCAGCGGGGTTTGCCTGCCCGTTGATTGCGGCCTGACGGCGGGCCAGGCGGAGCTTGCCCGCACCTTCTCGCAATCCGACCATTACTGAAGCCATAATCAAAGAGAGGAACAGGACATGAAGCCGGTTTACTATCGCTTGGAAAACAGCTGGACCCCGGACGGCGGACCGAACGGCCGTTTCACCTTTACGCTCTTCAACCTCTGCGAAAGCCCGCTTTCCGGCTTCAGGCTCGTCTATACGTCCTTGACGCGCGTGAGCGACCCCGCAGCCTGCGAAAACGCCCGGTTCCTGCGCCGGAACGCGAACTTCCACGAATTTTCGCCGCCTGCGGGGCTCAGCATCGCACCCGGGCAAAGCTGGACCTTCACGGTCTCCGGCCTTCACCGCAAGGCGCAGCATTGCACGGACGGGGCAAAGTCCGCTTATCTGACCTTGGCCGACGGCACGCATGCCGCCGTCGCCGTGTCCGATCTGCTTCTTGAAGGCCGCGTGAGCGAGCCGCCGCCGGTGCTGCTGCCGGAGGGCCGCGTTGACGTTCCCTTCGCGCTTCAGCCCTGGCCGGCAGAAATCGATGCCAAGCCAGGCGACAGCTTTCCGGTCGTGCTTTATCCGGAAGGGGCAAGCTCCGACGAGCTGCTTTCGATCTCGACGGTAATTTCCCTTTCGCGCCGCCTCTTTGAGAGCGACCATTCCGTCTTCAGCCTGACGCCATCTCCGCAGGGCCGGGCGCTGGTTCTCGATCGCCAGGCTTTGCTCGGTGCGGAGAGTTACCGGCTGACCTTTGCCTCCGACAAGGTCACGCTTTCCTATTCCGATGCAGCCGGGCGCCAGTACGGCCTGACCTCGCTTGCGCAATTGCTCAACGGCGCGCGCACGACCAAGGGCAAGTTCCGCTTCCCGATCTCCGGCAGCATCTCCGACAAGCCGCGCTATGGCTGGCGCGGCTGCCATCTCGACGTATCGCGCCAGTTCTATCCCGTCGCCGACGTCAAACGGCTGATCGATATCCTTGCCTGGTTCAAGCTCAATATCTTTCATTGGCACCTGACCGACGACGAGGCCTGGCGGCTGGAGATCAAGGCTTATCCGCAGCTGACCACAACCGGGGTTCTGCGCGGCCCGGACGAGCCGTTGTTGCCGCAGCTCGGCAACGGCGCCGAGCCGGTCGGCGGCTTCTACTCGCAGGACGATATCCGTGACATCGTTGCCCATGCTCAGACCTTGAACGTCGAGGTCGTGCCGGAGATCGATATTCCCGGCCACAATGCCGCAACGCTGGCCGCTCTTCCCGAACTGACCGATGGCCAGGAGGCGCCGGACAGCTATCATTCCGTTCAGGGCTATCCGAACAATGCCTTGAATCCGGCCGTGCCGCTCACCTATGAATTCCTGGAAAGGGTCTTCGACGAGATGGTCGAGCTCTTCCCTTCTTCCTACATCCATGTGGGCGGCGACGAAGTGGCAAACGGGTCATGGCTTGCCTCTCCGCTGGCAAAGAAGCTGATGGCCGAGGAAGGCATTTCCGGCACATTCGGCCTGCAGTCCTATTTCCTGAAACGCGTCAAGGACATGTTGGCGGCGCGCGGGCGCAAGCTCGCCGGCTGGAATGAGGTGGCCCACGGCGGCGGGGTTGCAGCGAAAGACACGCTGCTGATGGCCTGGGAAAATCCGCAGGTGGGTATCGATCTCGCCCGAGAGGGCTACGACGTCGTCATGACGCCCGGCCAGGCCTATTATCTGGACATGGTGCAGGCAGAAGCCTTCCAGGAGCCGGGGGCGAGCTGGGCAGGAACGGTACCGCCGGCACACACCTATGCCTATGAAGCAGAAGGCGCATTTCCCGAGGAGCTCACCGACAAGATGAAAGGCGTGCAGGCCTGCATCTGGTCCGAACACTTCCTGTCGCGCGGCTACTTCAACCGCCTGGTGTTTCCGCGCCTTCCGGCGATCGCCGAGGCGGCATGGACCCCGAAGGCCAAGAAGGACTGGGACCGCTTTGCGGCCATCGTCCCGCTGAGCCCGAAACTCTAGGCCCGAAACTCCAGGACGGTAGCGATGCGGATTGCAGTCGGCGGAATTCATACGGAATGCAGCACATACTCGCCGGTGCTGATGGCGATCGAGGATTTTCGCGTCCTGCGCGGGGCAGACCTTCTCGTATCCGACTATTTCAGCTTCCTGAAGGCGGAAGGGATCGACCCCCTCCCGCTGCTTCATGCGCGTGCCATTCCCGGCGGGCCGGTGTCGCGCGCCGCCTACGAAGCGTTCAAGACGGAGTTCCTCGACCGGCTGCAAGCGTCCATGCCGCTTGACGGTCTCTATCTCGCCATGCACGGGGCGATGAATGTCGAGGGACTGGATGATGCCGAAGGCGACTGGATTTCGGCGGCCCGCGCCGTCGTCGGTCCAGACTGCGTCGTCGCTGCGAGCTACGATCTGCATGGGAATGTCAGCCAGAAAATCGTCGACCAGCTCGATATTTTCGCAGCCTACCGCACGGCGCCGCATATCGATGTGCGCGAGACCATGGCACGCGCCTGGTCGATGCTCGTCGTCGCGCTGAAGAGCGGGAACCGGCCGGGCGTGGCCTGGGCGTCGGTGCCCGTACTGTGGCCAGGCGAGCGGACTTCAACAGAAGATGAGCCGGCAAAGGACCTCTATCACGCGCTTGCTGAGTTCGACGGCCGCGACGGCGTTCTCGATGCCAATCTTATGATCGGCTATGTCTGGGCCGACGAGCCCAGGGCGACGGCCTGCGCCGTGGTGACAGGCTCGGACAAAGCTGCTGCCGCAAAAGCCGCAGAGGAGATCGCCCTTTCCTATTGGAATGCCCGCGAGGACTTCCGCTTCGGACCGGTCACCGGTCCACTCGACGACATGCTCGACATCGCAGCAGATATGAAGACCGCACCGGTCATTCTCGCCGATTCCGCTGACAATCCGACCGGCGGCGGCGTGGGCGACCGAGCCGATGTCCTAAGCGCCGTCCTTTCCCGCAAGTTCGAAAACACGCTTTTTGCCGGCATCACCGACCGGCCGGCCGTCGAGGCCTGCTTTGCAGCCGGCAAGGGAGCGACCGTGCCGCTCTCAATCGGCGGCAGTCTCGATCCAGCGAGCTTTCCCGTTCGCATCGAAGCCGAGGTGATCCGGCTCGACGATCCCGGCCCCGAGGCCGAACGCCAGGCAGTGGTGAGGGCCGGCGGTGTGACGGTGGTTCTTGCCGCCAGCAGGCGTCCGTATCACAACATCGCGGATTTCACGCGGCTGGGGCTCGATCTCCGATCGGTTCGACTGCTCGTCGTGAAATCGGGCTATCTTTCGCCCGAGCTTGCGCCGATTGCCAATCCGAACCTCATGGCGCTGACCGAGGGCGTCGTGAACCAGGACATCGAACGTCTTGCCAGCCGTCGCCGAACGCGACCGGTCTTCCCGCTCGACCGCAAATTCGACTACCAACCGCAGGCGCGTCTTTCGGCGCGTTGGCAGGACTGATGTCTTTCATTTCGCGCCTGCCTTTTATGTCGTTTGACGTCTATTTAAGATCCTTTCTTCCCCTTCCTTCCCGTGATTGCGCGGACATGACGGGCCTGCTATCATTGCCCTCAATGATAGCATTGGAGCCATATCGATGGCCGGAAACCTGCATGTACGCAATCTTGATGATGACCTGATCGCGAAGCTGAAGATGCGCGCCGCCCGCCACGGCCGCTCGGCGGAAGCCGAGCATCGGGAGATCCTGCGCCAGGCGCTGGCAAACGAGTCCGAACCTGATTTCGACGATCTCGCGGCCGAACTGCGGAAGCTGACGGCCTCACGCAAACAGACACCCTCCGAGGTGCTCCTACGCGAAGACCGAGACGAGCGGTAATGGAGACGCTGATTATCGATGCCAGTATCGCGATAAAATGGGTCGTGGAGGAAGAGGGCACTCACGCCGCCGTCGATCTGCGCTCGCGGTTCAGGTTTGCTGCCCCGGAGCTTCTCATTCCGGAATGCGCCAACATTCTCTGGAAGAAGACACAACGCGGTGAGCTTATGCATGATGAAGCAGTCCTTGCAGCGCGGTTGCTTGAACGCTCCGGAATAGCGGTCCTCTCGGTGACCGGCTTACTGGAGCGGGCAACGAGACTTGCAATCGAACTTTCGCACCCGGCATATGATTGCGCCTACTTGGCGGCAGCGGCCCAAACGAGGTCGAGGTTCGTGACGGCAGATGAACGGCTGCTGCGGGTGATCACCGAGCGCGCATCAAATGAGATGGCAAGGTCGTGCGTCTCGCTGGCAACCATCCAGAGCGGCGCACACTGAATCATGCGAACAGACGAGGACCAACGCGGCATAAGACGAACTGGTCGGAGGAGCTGATGTGCAATGTCTGATCCTAAACCCCGCCTTTATCGCCGAGAATTTCGCGGATTTGAAGATCAAGGTTCATTTTGCCATTGTTCGCCGGACGCGACCGGTCGGCCGCAAGTTCGACGACAACGGCAGGCGTGCTTTTCAGCGCGCTGGCATGACTGATTGTCTTTCGTTTCGGGCCCCGGACAAAGGCTAACATCCGCCGCCTGCCTCTCTTTTTTATCCGGACCACCATGCACCGTCTCTTTCCCGACGTCTTCCGCAGTCCCGCTATCCGCGTCAGCATGATTGCGATCTTCACTTTCGGGTTTGCAAGCGCCGCGACGGGACCTTACCGGTCGGTCGTCGCTATCCGCGAGCTCGGCCTTTCGAACGGCCTGTACTCGGCACTCATTTTTGCCGCCGCTGCGGTCAACGTCATCGTCAGCATCCTACTCGGCAATCTCGCCGACCGACTTGGCGAATATCGTTCCATGATGTTCCTCGCGGCCGCATTCGGAATTGCGGGATATGGGGCAATCTATATCTTTCCATCTCAGGGCATTTTCGTTCTCAGCGTCCTTCTGCTCCTGCCGGTCTACGGTTCTTTGAACTCGCTTTTGTTTGCCAACGCACGGGCGGCGACCAGGGGCATGTCCGGCACGGACATCGCGACAGTCAACTCCGGCATCCGGTCAATGATTTCCCTTTCCTGGGTGCTCGTGCCAGGCGTCACAGGCGTCTTGCTTTCCGAATCTGCTAGCATGCTGCCGGCTTATCTTTTCGCCTGCATCTCGTGCATTTGCTGCTTCGGCCTGATCAGTCGGTTCCCGCCGCGCCAAAAGGGTACGGACAAGGCGGCGACACATCACCTTTCTCATCTCGCAGCGCTTGGCGAGGTGATTTCGCCCAGAATCCTTGCGCGCGTGATTGCCGTGGCCCTCATCACGAGCACGCTCCACATCAACGACGCGATCCTACCCTTGATCGTCACCGACGCCGCTCGCGGCACATTGGCCGATGTCGGCATTATCGTCGGCGTTGTCGCTGTCCTTGAGATCGTCTTCATCATCGCATGGGCGCGGATTCTCAAGCAGACGGGTCAGGTTACGGCACTGGTAACCGGCACGATCATATACGCCGCCTACCTGTTGCTGCTCGGCCTTGCTTCAGAGCGCTGGCACGTTTACGCCCTGACGGTCATCAGCGGCATTGGCGCGGCAGCGCTGATCAGCATCCCCATCACCTACCTCCAGGATCTCATTGCAGAGCGACCAGGCCTTGGTAGCGCCTTGATCTCCGTCAACATCTTTCTCAGCGCGGGCGTGAGCGCGCTCGTCTTCGCCATCGGCAGTTTCATCACGACCTATTCGGGGACGTCGATTATCGGAGCGCTCTTTGGAATCAGCGGTATTGGGCTTTTGATGTACTGCAACACCAGACTTCGAGCTGTTTGATGGCACGACTACCGTCGGGATAAAGAAAGCAGGTCCTAAGCCAACGATGATCAAACAAAGACGGCGACGGCCGATCTTTCGCAAATTTTCAAGGTCCCATAGCTGCGGAACCGTTCGAATTCAATGGTTGTCCGGCCACTGCATCCACTGCTGAATGTCGCGTTTAGCATGAAGCACACGCCATACGTCGACATGATCTGGCCGGTCATGATTAAGGATGAGATAGGGATATCGCTTCATCGAAACGCTCCGCACGTCAGGTAGTCCCAACTCGTATGCAGACCGCAATGATCCGGCCACCGGATGGCTGGTGATCAGATCATCGGAACCGCGCGCGGAAATGCCGTCCTTCAAGGGCGGGGAGGAAGCGCGCGACCTTTGGGTCTCGACATACTGGCGGATAATGTCCAAAGGCGCGCCGCCGCATGACGCGGCGAAATATGACGGCGACCACAACACGCCCTTGAAGGAGCGCCCCGCCACTTCCGGCCTCGCTTCCCGCAGTCGGCTCGACACGCCCTTGAGACTGTTGACGAGCTTCGACAGCTGGACCAAATGAACGTGCAACGCAAAACACGATGTCTTCCCGTGCGATACTCCGTATTGCAAATGCCGCCGGCCAATTGATACAACCATGGCATGACGAACCGCGCCTACAAGTACAGGATTTACGCCGACCAGCAGACAGCGGAATTCTTCGCCCGCTGCTGCGGCGTCGTGCGCCTCGTCTACAACATCGCCCTTGAGCAGCGATCCTCCTTCTGGCGGCAGTTCAGGAAGGCCGAGGGAAAGGCCATCTCCTACCCGTCCCAGGCGCGCGAGCTGACGGCGATCCGCGCCGAGGTGCCGTGGGTGGCACAATGCCCGATCGACGCGCAGCAACAGGCGCTGCGTGACCTCAACCAGGCGTTCCAGAATTTCTTTGCCGGACGGGCGCGGTACCCGAAGCCGCGGCGCAAGTTCGTCAACGACGCGTTGCGCTTCCCGTCGAGCCGCGTCGGCGCAATCGAGGTGCTGAACGCGAAGTGGGCGCGGGTGCGGCTCCCGAAGATCGGCGCCGTGAAGTTCCGCTACACCCGCCCGATCAGGGGCGAGGTCGGCAACGTCACGGTCGTGCGCGAGGCCAACGGATGGCACATCGTCTTTTCCTGCGCGTTCGAACACGAGACGCCGGCAAACGACAATCCGCCCGTCGGCATCGACCGGGGCATCGTCAACACCTTAGCGCTCTCCACCGGCGAGATGCACGCGATGCCGCCGACCAACCTCGACGACCGCCACAAGGCGTGGCAGCGGACCGCCTCACGGCGCAAGAGCCGTTCGAAGCGCCAGGCCAAGGCGAGACGCCACGCCGCGCGCATCGCGGCGAAGGCGGCGCGCCAACGGCTGCACTGGCAACACGTGACGACGACGCGCATCGCGCGGCGCTTCGGAACAGTCGTCCTCGAGGACCTGAAGATCAGGAACATGAGCGCCTCGGCGAAAGGGACCGTCGAGGAGCCGGGCAAGAACGTCGCCCGGAAGGCTGGCCTCAATCGCTCGATCCTCGCGGCGGCGTGGTACCGCTTCGAGCTGTTGCTGACTTACAAGCTTGCCTTCCGCGGCGGAACCGTCGTGAAGGTCGATCCGAGATACACGTCCGTGACCTGCTCAAAGTGTGGGTCGAGAGACAAGGCAAACCGCGAAAACCAAGCGAAGTTCCTCTGCCTCTCCTGCGGACACGCAGACCACGCCGACGTCAACGCGGCGGTCAACATACTCCTGGCTGGAACACTGCCATCGGCGGCGTCGGAGACTTCCGGCGGGAGCCGAGGACTCGAAAGGGCGGCCTAAAGCCGCCCCTGAAAATCCCCTCCTTCACGGCGGGGAAGATGTTAACGTGCTCATACGGAGGACCATCGACCATCGCAGCAATGGCAAAAATTGGCAAGAACAGCCGCGTTCCCTTCAACTGCGACGTCGGCACCACAGCACGTCATCGAATAGGCGTCGCAGACTGGCGGGCCCGTCGCTCCCTCAACAACGGTGGCATAGGGCGGCATAGTCGTGCACTCGGGGAGAATCGCATTAAACTCTAGCTTGGAAGCAATTAGCGCCCGGCCGCGTTAAGCCCCTCCAACCGGGCACCGGATTTCGGAGTTGGTGGTGGTGGCTCCTATACAATTGCGGAACTGTCCGCCCTTTCAAGCGCGATGTAAGCCGCTGCCGTCCAGGAGAATCCGAGCCCACCGCATCCTTCGCCGGTTTTCGGGTCGAAATACTCGGCAAAGCCTTCCTTCTCGATCGCGCTGATCGTCGAGCGGCGCAATTCTTCTGCAAATCCTGCCTGGCCGTTACGATGTAATCCCTTGATCAGGAGCCAGTTGATGATCGCCCAGGCGGGGCCGCGCCAATAGCGCTTGGCCTCAAAACTTGCGGATCCGGGCTCGGTCGTCGGGAAGGCGACTTGCATACCGCTGCACCATTTTCGCATTTCCGCCCCTGCAGCTTCGGCTGTCGCCTCATCAAGATCGAGCGCAAGAAGAGGAATGAAGCCGGCCTGCGTGGCAGCGGCGACATCCTGGCTGGCAAGCAGATCGCGCGAGACGAAACGCGAAAAATGAGGACGCCACTGCGCCTTCAGGGCCTGCCGCGTGCGCTCGTTCAGCGCTGCGATCTCGTCGCCTTCGTCTCCGCGCCCGAGCACGCCGGCAAGATATTGCAGGTCTTCGCCGGCCTTGAGGAGGATCGCGCTGGTCTGGACATCCGCGATCTTGAACTCGGCTCTTTGCCATTGCCTAGCCGGATCCCATCCGCAGTCCGCATAGGTGTCAAGAAGGTGGATGAATCGGTTATAGTCCTCGTCGCGGGGGCGCATCGCTGGGTCCACATGGCCTGTGTCCTTTCGAACGACTACGGTTTGTGTGACGGTCGGCACGCGGGCAAGCGCGATATCCCAGGCGGGTGAGTTGTCGCTGCCGCTTTCCCACGGATGCAATAGGGCGACAAGACCGGTGCCTTCCGGATCACGCGCACGGTACCACCACCGGTGCCACTTCAGGGCAGTTTCGTAGAGCGCCAGGGTTCTCTCCTCTGCGACGGAGCCCGTTGCCACCGCCGTTTCGTAAATCTGCCGAAGAGCCATCGCGAAGACCGGCGGCTGCGTGATACCGGAGGTTGGGATGACATGATCCGTGCGCCAGACGTCAGGCCCTGGGAAATAGCTGTCGCTCGGCTGATGAAATACGATGTGCGGGATCATGCCGTCGGCCCATTGTCCCTCGGCCAGGCGTTCGAGCTCACGATAGGCGCGATCGATGTCGTAGGCGGCAAACCCCATGGCTACGAAGGCCGAATCCCAGTTCCACTGAAAGGGATAAAGCCGGTCGGTCGGAACGGTGTAGCCACCACGATCGTTCGCCGCCAAAATCGCCTTGGCTTCATCGATGTATTTCGTCATGCCATTTACTCCAGATATTCGTCAGGCAGCGGTCGCCAGATAGGCCTTGCCGCTATCGGGGGCGAGCCAAGAGATGCGCGCGGGATCGAGTTTCAGGCCGATGACGTCGCCGCTTGCGACCTTTTCGGCAGCCGGCAGGATGACGCGAACGGGCTGGTTCTCGATCAATCCTGTCAAAAGTAGATGCGAACCCATCGGCTCGGCGACGCGTACGCGCATTTGAAATCCTTCTGACGGCGGCGCAAGCACGACGGCTTCGCCGCGCATCCCGAGGACGATCTCGCGCCCGGATTCCGGCGGCACCGAGAAGCGCTCGCTGCCCGCGATCACGTGCCCGTCCGTCACCGGCATGCGGATGAAATTCATCGGCGGATTGCCGATGAAGCCCCCGACGAACCGCGTGGCGGGATGATTGTAGATGTCGACGGGATGGCCAACCTGCTCGATCTCGCCGTCGTGCATGACGGCGATCCGGTCCGAAAGGCCCATCGCCTCGGTCTGGTCGTGCGTCACATAGATCGTCGTCGTGCCGGAAGATTGGAGAACGGTCTTCAGCTCCGTGCGCATTTCCAGGCGCAGCAGCGCATCGAGATTGGAAAGCGGCTCGTCCATCAACAGAACCTTCGGCTCGACGGCAAGCGCCCGCGCAACGGCCACGCGCTGGCGCTGGCCGCCCGACAGCTTGTTCGGATAGCGGTCGAGATATGGCTCGATATGGAGGAGAGCTGCCGCTTTTTCGACCTGCTGCCTGACACGCCCCTCTTCGGCCTTCTGCATCCTGAGGCCGAAGGCGACATTCTCAAAGACGGTCATATGCGGGAAGACGGCATAGTTCTGGAAAACCATGGCAAGGCCGCGGTCCCTCGGCTGAAGCCCGACCACCGAGCGATCGCCGATCCGAATGTCGCCGGCACTTTCGGATTCAAGACCGGCAATGATGCGCAGGAGCGTCGTCTTTCCGCAGCCGGAAGGGCCGAGAAGTGAAACGAACTCGCCGTCGTTGACCGTCAGCGAGACCTCCTTCAGTGCCTGGAAGGCGCCGAAATTCTTCCGGATGCCGTCGATTACGATGTTGGCCATGAAGCTGTTCCCGTTACTTGGATGAAATGCCCCAGATCGCGAAGAGGTAGCGCCTGACCGCGAAGATGAAGACCACGGATGGCAGGATGAGCATGAGGCCGCCTGCAAAGCGGTAATGCATCGGGCTTTCCGCCAACACGGTCAGCAGGTAAGCCGTCAGCGTCCGGTTTCGGACGGTGAGCACGGAAGCGGCAAAGACCTCATTCCAGGAGATGACGAAGGCAAAGACGGCGGTCGCTGCGATACCCGGAAGGGCAAGGGGAGCGACAATCTTGAAGAACGCCTGGATACGCGAGCAGCCGAAGACCCATGCCGCTTCCTCGAGCTCTCTCGGAACGCCGAGAAAGATGCCTTGTGTCACAAGAACCGCGAAAGGCAGGGCAAGGACGGTATGGACGAGACCGACGCCAGTGACCGTGTCGTAGAGGCCGAGACGGATGAAGGAAACGGTGAGCGGAAGCGCAAGGATTGCCAAAGGAAAGGCGCGGGTCAAAAGAACCATGAGCCGGAAGGAATCCTTGCCGTGAAAATTATAGCGTGCCAGCGCATAGCCTGCGGGCGCTCCAAGAAGCAGGGAAAGGGCAACCGTGATCGCCGCGGCTCCAAGTGAGTTCAGGAAGGAGCCGAGAACTCCTTCCGTCCTCAGGAAAAGCAGGAAGGGCTCGAAGGAAAGGCCTGTCGGCAGGCCGGTCTTCGGCCAGAGGTAGACGGCACTGCGTCCGCCGAAGGCGCCGAGCGCGATCAGATAGATCGGCACCAGAACCCAGGCACAGAGGACGGCGATCCCGCTCCACAGCAGAATGCGGCGGGACGACACGAAGCTTGCGGTGCCGATCGTGCTCATGGAAGACGCTCCGGATCGACCCTGATCGCCTTCAGATAGAACATGGTGGCCGCAAGCGAGATCAGCATGATGAGAACCGCGTAGGCTGCGGCAACGCCATAGTTCTGGTTCTGGTTCTGCCAGTTGTAGGCCTCGCCAACCAGCACCGGAAAATTGCGGCCGCCAAGAGCATAGACGACGGCGAAAACCTCGAAGGCCAATACGGTGCGCAGGATGAGCGCTGACTGCAGCGCGGGCCGGATGAGTGGCAGGGTGATGCGGTAAAAGCGCGTCCAGGGACCCGCGCCGAAGATCTCTGCCGCTTCCCGGTATTCCTTCGGCACCTGGTTGAGGCCGGCAACGATGATGACCATCACGATCGCCGTTCCCCGCCATATCTCTGCGGCGGCTATGCCGAGAAAAAGTGCGAATGGCGTCTGGTAGGAAAGCCAACTCGCCTGCCGCTCGATGATGCCGAGGCCGTAGAGGAAGGAATTGAGATAGCCGCTGTTTTGCAGGATCGACAGCCAGACGAGACCGGCGGCAAGATCGGAAATGCCAAGCGGAATGGTCCAGATCCATAGGATCGTTTCCCGACCGGCCGCCACTTTCGCGACCATCGTCCCCATGGCGAGTGCAATGACGATCTGCACCGGCACGACGGCAAGCGTCAGAAGAAACGTGTTTTGAACCGAGCGCGTGAAATTGAGGTCGCCGATCATACGCTGGACATTGGCAGGCGACGGCATGCCATTGTCGGAGACGGCAAGCCAGATCGTCTGCACGAGCGGCACGACGAAGAGCAGCGCCAGGAACGCCACCGAGGGCAAGATCAGCAGATAGGGGATCCAGGGGCGGTTGTTCGGCATTGGCTTTCGCCTCGCGACTTTCCAGGAAGAGGCCCGGACACAAGGCGTCCGGGCCAAAGCTCATTCGACAGGGCAGGCTCCGTCGCTCTTGGCATCCGGCGCCCAGCACGGGGCTTTCGTGTCGCTCATCAGCTTCGCAAGCGTTGCTCCTTGCGCCTTCAGGACGTCGCCGACGGCTTCGTTCTGCAGGATGATGCGCTGAAAGCTGTCCATATAGACCTTGTTGAACTCGCCGCCCTTGTCGCCAAGGCCGACCGGAAGCAGCGAGATCAGCGCGTCTGGCGAGCTCTGGGTCGCGTTGACGGCAGCCGCCAGCAGGCCGACGCCGGGATCGATGTCGGAGGGCAGCTTGGCATCGAGCGTCGGGAAGAAGCCGACCTTCTGCGCGGTGAGCAATTGGGTGTCGAGCGTCGTCAGGTGTTCGATGACGGCGATTGCGCCAGCCTTGTCGGGCGCGCCCTTCGGAACGGCGAGACCGGCGACAACGGGCATGTAGCCACGGCCTTTCGGTCCAGCTGGTGCCGGGAAGACGACATACTGGTCAGGCTCCGATGAAATCGCCTCCTTGAGGCGGGCAACGTGATCCCAGGCGACCATGACTTCGCCGGCAAGCAGCGGCTCCTGCATGAAGTCGTAATTGGTGGAGTTCGGATTGACGACGGCCCAGAGCTCCTTCAGCTTTTCCCAGCCGGCTGCGGCATCGGCATTTTGGAACGGCCGCACCACGCCGCCCGTGAAAGACGGATAGAAGTAGCCCTGGAAGAAGCGGGACATCAGTCCCTTTGGCCCGGCTGGAAAGCCGATCTGCGGCTGGCCGGTTGTTTCCTGCATCTTCTTGCCCCATTCGATCAGTTGATCGTAGGTGAGCTTGTTCACATCAGCGCCCTGGGGAAGGTATTGCAGGGCATCCTTCCTGGCGGCCATGACATAGGTCGCCTGCATCCAGGGGATATATTGCTGGCTGGACTTGCCGAGCTTGCCGAGATCGAGCAGAGGCTGCGGCATGCCTTTCGAGGCGAGCGCCTTGGCGACATCGTCGAGCGGCTCAAGTCCGTCCTTGTCGGCAAGCGGCGACAGTTCGCCATGCAAAGCGCCGACCAGGCTGATCGTGTGCGCGCCGGCCTGGCGCTCGGCCTCCATGCGGACGGCAAATTGCGGCGGCTCCTCGACCACGTAGTCGACCGGGTTCTGAACGCCCTTGAGCAACTCTTCGCGAACCACGGTCGCTTCTGCGATCGGGCGAAGCTGCGTGGACAGGAATACAGTGTCGGCAAGCACCGGCGTTGCGGCCAAAAGGACGGTCGATGCCAGAATTCCAAGTGACGCTAGATGTTTCATTTTCTCCTCCTCTTTGGTTCTTCTCTATGCATTTGGCGGCGCACGCCGATGGCTCTCGCGGTCGACGAATTCGATCGGGTGCAGTTCCTGAAGTTCTTCCGAAGGCTCGCCTGCAATGGCGCGAAGCAGCAGCGAGGCAAAGCTGCGGCCCAGGTTCTCGCCTGCCATGCGCATAGTGGAGAGCGGCGGGCTGGCAAAAGCGCCCGTTGGCAGATCGTCGTGGCCGACGATGCTGATCGTCTCCCCGCCCTTAATTTCGCGAAGCGCCCGCAAAGCACCGATCGCCATTTCATCTGTCGCGCAGACGATCGCGGTTGGCCGACGGGGATGGCGCAGCAATTCCAGCGCCGCCAGGTATCCGCCCTGCTCGGTCGGGGCGCCTTCGGCGCAAAGTTCCGTTGATAGGCCGCTTTCTTCCATGGCTGCCTGCCAGCCCATGCGGCGGACATGGGCAAAGTAATAGTCCTGCGGGCCGGCGATATGAGCGATCCGGCGATGACCCTCGGCATGAAAGCGAAGGCTTGCCGCTTGAAATCCGGCAAAACCGTCGCCGTCGAGATAGGGATGCGGCACGACAGACTCGGTCCGGCCGTTGGTGACGAACGGAATGCCCCGCGCCTGCAGGAATTCCACGCGCTCGTCCCTGCGCTTCGTGCGCACGAGCAGCATGGCGTCAACCCTTTGCCCGTCGACGAAACGGCGGCACATGTCGAGCTCGCTCTCGCCGCGCGGTACGGGGGCAATCACAAGATTGAGGCCGGCTGTGGCCAGATGTTCGGCGCAGCCGGAGAGCATATCGAGAAAGTGCGGCGGGCCGATGTGACCCGGATCACTCGGGAGTGTGACGGCGACAAGTTCAGCGCGCTGTTTGCGCAGGCGTCGTGCAGAGGCATTGGGACGATAACCGGTAAGCGCTGCCGCTTCCCGCACGCGTTCGCGGGTTGCCGGCGATACGTCCGGATAGCCGTCGAGTGCGCGCGATACCGTGGTGATCGACAGACCGAGCGACTGGGCCAGCTGTTTCAGGTTAGACACTGCTGTATCCTCCCAGATACAGCGCCAATATGAACCAAAACGTTTTGGAGATCAAGCCAAAACGTTTTGGAAAAGGACATCGATATGAAGGTGTTGAGGCAGCGCAGACAGACGTCCTGGCTCGGCTTCGCGCCAACGGGGCCCGCCTGCGCGCGCGTCGCTTGCAGCGCTACGCGCAGCGGACAATCATGGTGTCGGTCGGCTGGAATTCACGCGCAGTTGAGCGCAGGGATCTTCTTTCTTGGCCGGGCGCGCAGCCGCTCGAACCCATCGCCGTGGCATTGTCAGCAAGATGCGATAAGGCGAGAAAGCTCGGCATCCCTCTGTTCGACTTCCGCCCAAACTACTACGCCGCAACGGCGCTCAAAGTGTCCAACACCGTTGCCCCGCGGGCGCGTGTTCCCCAAAAAGTTTTGAATCGAATGCCGTAGGAGCGGCTTGCCACGACGCAAAAGACGACTATAGTCAGGAAACAAATATTCCGTAGAAGAAATAAGAGGGAACAAGAATGGCTTTATCTTGGCGTTTCTCCGCCTTGGCGGATCGGCATCGCGCTCTCGGATCGAAGCTTGAGGACTGGAGCGGAATGGGAACCGCTTGGTCCTATGAGAAGGACATGTCGGAAGAGCACGTCGCCGTCCGCACCAAGGCCGGCATCATGGATGTCTCCGGCCTAAAAAAGGTGCACTTAGTCGGCCCCCATGCCATTGCTGTACTTGACTACGTCACCACCCGCGACATGACGAAGATCTATCCCGGCCGCTCGGTCTATGCCACAATGCTCAATGACAGCGGTCATTTCACCGACGATTGCATCGTCTACCGCACAGGCCCGAATTCCTGGATGCTGGTGCATGGCTCCGGATCCGGTCACGAGGAGGTCGTCAAGCAGGCGGCTGGCCGCAATTGTGCGGTGCTCTTCGACGACGATCTGCATGATCTCTCGCTCCAGGGTCCTTTGGCGGTGGACTACCTCGCCAAATATGTGCCCGGCATCCGCGACCTCAAATATTTCCACCATATGCAAACGACGCTCTTCGGCGCCCCGGTGATGATCTCGCGCACCGGCTATACCGGTGAGCGCGGCTACGAGATCTTCGTGCGCGGCCAGGATGCTGTCATGGTCTGGGATCGGGTCGTCGAAGAGGGCAAGGATATGGGCATCATTCCCTGCTGCTTCAGCGTGCTCGACATGCTGCGGGTCGAAAGCTATTTACTCTTTTACCCCTATGATAATTCGCAGATGTATCCTTTTGCCGATCAGCCGCCCGGCGACAGCCTCTGGGAACTTGGCCTCGATTTCACCGTCAGTCCCGGCAAGACCGGCTTCCGCGGTGCCGAGGAGCACGCGCGCCTCAAAGGCAAGGAGCGCTTCAAGATCTTCGGCATGCTGATCGATGCCGATGGCCCGGCCGATCTCGGCGATGAGGTCTGGGCCGACGGCCAAAAGGTCGGCGTCATCACCTGCCCGAGCTATTCGTCGCTGACGAAGAAATCGATGGCGATCGCTCGACTCGACGTCGACAGGGCTGTGGACGGCACGAAACTCGAAGTGCGCGGCAAGAGCGTGAAGGCCATGGCCAGCGCCCATACGCTTCCCTTTGACGATCCGGAAAAGAAGAAGCGGACCGCCTTAGGTTAGGGAGCGCGCCATGCTCGTTGCAGGCATCAAGAGCCGTCCGGTCTACAAAGGTCTGAACATCGAGCCGCATGCCAAGCGGCATATCTTCGCGCTCGAGGGTGAAGGCGCGACCGCGCTCGTCGACCAGAAACCGGCCCTCGACGAAACGATCCGGTCACGGAGCGAAGTCCTCTATGTCGCGCGCGGGTCGAAGGGCCAGTGCCATGACACGGCGCTACTTAGCCTTGGTACAGATGTCTTCTGGACCGCGCCGACGATTGCGACGCTCCTTTTCCGGCTGAAGGGATTGCTGGCAACCGCCCACATGGGCGCGCGCCTCTATATCGCGGGAACGGAAGGTTTCATCGGGCAGGCAATGATGGTGGGCCTCGAACACGGCATGGATCACGCCTCTATCATCACCGAACATCGCGGCTCGCTGGCGCGGCGCGTCCAGTGCGTGCATTGCAAGGGGATCACTGACGATGTGACGGCGAGCCCCTTCACCTGCAGCCATTGCGCACTGACGCTTCTGGTGCGTGATCATTATTCGCGACGGCTTGGTGCCTTTCAGGGAGTCAACATCGATGCGGAAGAGCCGGGCAGCGCGCCCGATCCAGAGGAGTTGTTCCTTTGAGTGGTGGTACTGAAGTTCCCGTCCGCGTGACGAAGGTTACGCCAGTGGCCGAGCGCATCAAGCGCTTCCGCTTCGAGCGGCTGGACGGCAAGCCGATGCCATATTTCTCCGGTGGTGCGCATATCATTGTCTCAATGAATGATGACGGCCATGTGCGCCGCAACGCCTATTCGCTGATGTCGCCACCGCACGACTGCGCGGCTTATGAGATCAGTGTGCTGCATGTCGAGGATTCGCGCGGCGGCTCCACCTTCATGCATGAGAGGGTCAAGGAAGGCGACGAGCTGAAGGTCAGCTATCCGGTCAACCTTTTCCAGCCGGATTGGCGCGGCCGCAAGCATCTACTGATCGCCGGCGGTATCGGCATAACCCCCTTCATCGCCATGATGGAGCAGTTCACCCGCGAAGGGGCCAGTTTCGAGCTGCATTATGCTGTGCGCACGCGCGATCGCGGTGCCTATTGGAAGGAACTGGTCGAGCGCTACGGCTCGCAACGGATCAAGATCTACTGCGACGCCGAAGACATGACGATGCCGCTCGGCCGCCTGCTCGACAGCCAGCCGCTCGGCACGCATCTTTATGTCTGCGGCCCATCCGGGATGATCGACGGCGTTTTAAGGGCCGGGATAGAGGCCGGCTGGCCGGAGCAGAACCTGCATTCGGAACGCTTCCTTTCCTCGTTGCCGGGCAAGCCCTTCACCGTCGAGCTCGTGCGCTCCGGCAAGACCGTGAGGGTCGGCCATCACGAAAGCATGCTGGAGGCCATCGAAGCGGCGGGCGTCGATGCGTCTTTCCTCTGTCGAGGTGGTGCCTGCGGTCAGTGCGAGACGGGGGTCGTCACCTGCGATGGCAAGCTGCTGCATCACGACGTCTACCTGACCGATGAGGAAAAATTGGCCGGCCGCAAGGTCATGATCTGCGTCTCCCGCTTCGAGGGGAAAACGCTGCATCTCGACCTCTAGCGGCACTGAAAGCGGAACAAGGAGAATGGACATGGCAATCGCCTTCAAGCAGGAAAGTTTCCGCGACGATTTCAGCTACCGGAACAGCCCGGAGAACATCAGCCGGTTCCCGTTCCCCTTCGATCGCGACGAGTACATGTATTCCGTCAACATGGAGCCCCACGTGCGCGGCAGACCGGGTACCGCCTTCGAAAATCTGATCGACGTCGATGAACACTATGTCGCCGAGATGCATGACCGGACGCTGGTGCTGAAGGAGGATCCGCTCCGCTATCAGGCCCTGCCCCATATGATGAGCGCACAGTGGGATACGCTCGAGCTTCTGATGAAAGAGCAGGCAGCTGGCTATCCCGAACACTTCACCCTCGCGAGGAATGGCGACCAGTGGCGCTGGATCAACCGGCCGCTCGGCATCGACGACACGTTCACTTTCGGCGATGTCTCGACGCTGCCCTATGAGCCCTTCGAATATATCACGCGGCAGGCGCAGGGTGATTTCTGCATAGTGGACCAGCGCGACGGCAATCTTTGGATGGATGCCGGAATGGTGACGACTCAGGCCGACTGGTCGCTCGATTTCGACATCGGCATGAATTTCATGGAGTGGCACGGACCCGTGCCACTCGCCCACCAGATCGGCGTCTTCGACCGCGCATTAAAATTCCTCCTGAACCTGCAGCAGGGCAAGCCGACGCGCCGCTTCAACTGGACGATGACGATCAATCCACGGCTTGATACCAGCCCAGAAAACTACCACAAATGGGGGCCGGATCGCACGACCGTGAAACCAGAGAATGTTGGCGAGAAGGTACATCTGCGCGTCGAGCTGCAGAGCCTGTGGCGCCTGCCGCGTTCGAACGCCATCCTCTTCGTTATCCGTTGCTACCTAATGAACATGGACGAGCTGGTGACCGTGCCGAAATGGGCGCGACGCATGCCACGGGTGCTGAGAACCCTGCCGCCGGAACTCATCGACTATAAGGGGCTCACCCGCTACCGCGAGGACACGATCGACTGGCTTTCGAAATTTGATGACGGCGCGCCCACCAGCCCCGGCGTCTTCCCGGATTGACGCGCCCATGCGCCGAAGCAATGCAGTATATCAAGAGGGGAATGCTTCATGACAAAAGTTGCCGTTATCGGCGCCGGTCCCTCCGGGCTGGCACAGTTGCGCGCCTTCCAATCGGCCGCCCAGAAGGGCGCCGAAATCCCGGAGGTCGTCTGCTATGAAAAGCAGGCAGATTGGGGTGGACTTTGGAATTACACTTGGCGCACCGGGCTTGACGAATATGGCGAGCCGGTCCACGGCAGCATGTATCGTTACCTCTGGTCGAACGGTCCAAAGGAATGCCTGGAATTCGCCGATTATTCCTTCGAGGAGCATTTCGGCAAGCCAATTGCCTCCTATCCTCCGCGCGCGGTCCTTTGGGATTACATCAAGGGCCGTGTCGAAAAGGCGAATGTTCGCGATTGGGTGCGCTTCAGCACGCCCGTGCGCATGGTCCGCTTCGACGAGGAGATGAAGAAATTCACGGTGACGGCCCACAACCGCATCGAGGACCGCATGTATGACGAGGAATTCGATTATGTCGTTGTTGCGACCGGTCATTTCTCAACGCCGAACGTTCCCTATTTTGAGGGCGTTAAGACCTTTAACGGCCGGGTGCTGCATGCGCACGACTTCCGTGACGCTCTGGAATTCAAGGGCAAGGACATCCTAATCGTCGGCCGTAGCTATTCGGCCGAGGATATTGGTTCGCAATGCTGGAAATACGGCGCCAGGTCGGTGACGACGAGCTACCGGTCAAAACCTATGGGCTTCAAATGGCCGGAGAATTTCGAGGAGCGGCCGCTCTTGACCCGGCTCGAAAACAAGACGGCGCATTTTCTCGACGGCTCAATGAAGGAAGTCGATGCGCTGATCCTCTGCACCGGCTACCAGCACCACTTTCCGTTTCTGCCGGACGAACTACGACTGAAGACTGCCAACCGGCTCTGGGCAGATGGCCTCTACAAGGGCGTTATTTTCGACAAGAACCCACAGCTCTTCTACATCGGCATGCAGGACCAGTTCTACACCTTCAACATGTTCGACGTACAGGCCTGGTGGGCGCGCGATGTCATGATGGGCCGCATCAAGCTGCCGCCGGCAGAAGAACTGAAGGCGAATTTCGACATGTGGCGTGCTCGCGAAGAGACGCTCGAAGATGCCGAGCAGATGATCTGGTATCAGGGTGACTACGTGAAGGAGCTGCTCGCCGAGACCGACTACCCGAGCTTCGACATCGAAGGCACGAATAACGCCTTCATGGAATGGGAACACCACAAGGCGGAAAATATCATGGGCTTTCGTGATCACGCCTATCGATCGCTGATGACCGGCAATATGTCGCCGAAGCACCATACGCCCTGGGTCGAAGCTCTCGACGATTCGATGGAAGAGTATCTGCGCAACTGAAGCCTTCAACGTCCTCGCTCAACCGCGAAAAGGTCGTTCATCGCGACCTTTTCGTGGTGTTTTTGAAATGAGACGAAGCAATTTCATCTGCAACTCACTTCGAACGTGGCCTTTATGGATTTTCAAAAGAGCATTCTGAGCCGCATGAGCGGATTTCTCTACCGCTGCCGTGCGGACGAAAACTACACAATGCTGGAGATGACGAACGGCATCGAGCGCATCTTCGGCTATCGCGCTGACGAGATGATCGGCAACCGGACGCGGACCTTCACCTCCATCATGTGTGAGGAGGATGTGCCGATCATGGACCAGGTCGTCGGCCTGGCGCTCGAACAGCGCACCGACTGGACGATGGAATACCGGATCCGCCATCGGGACGGGAATTTCATCTGGGTGACGGAAACCGGCGGCGGTGTCTGGGACGAGAATGGCGAATTGCTTTACCTCGAAGGCAGCATCATTAACATCAAGTCCCTTTACCAGCGTATCGACGAGCAAACGGCGGGTATGCGCGTCACGGCGTCAAAGACCAATGAGATCCTGCAATCACTGCGCTACTTGAAACTGCTCGCCGTCAATGCCGGAATCGAGGCGGCACGTGCGGGTACGGCAGGGTCGGGCTTTGCCGTGCTTGCAGCCGAAATGCGCGCGCTTGCCAACGCCTCTGAGGAGGCTGCCCGCGCGATCTCGAACGCCCAGCGCAAGTCGGGCTGAAGCTTAAGCGCGCGGCCGCGTCTTCTGAGGATCGTAATGCGAGAGCGGTACTATGACCGCCGGCAAGCGTTTCTGGTGGCCATCCAGCTTGCCGATTTCCACCGCCATTCCAACAGACGCATGCATGACGTCAATACGGGCGAGAGCAATCGTCTTGCCAAGAATTGGTGAGCGGGTAGCGCTGGTGATCACGCCCACCTGCGCGCGGCCGATGTGAACGCAATCTCCATGGCCGACCGCCTCATTGGCCTGCACGTCGAGCCCAACCAGCAGATGACGCGGATGTTCCTTGCGCCGGATCAGCGCTTCTCGGCCGATGAAATCATCCGCCTTGGATTTCAGCGGCACGGTGAAGCCAATGCCGGCCTCGAATGGATCGGTTTGGTCGGTAAACTCGTGATGGGCAAAGATCAGCCCCGCCTCGATGCGCACCATGTCCAAGGCTTCGAGACCCATAGGCTTCAAGCCGTGCGGCTCACCAGCCTTCCAAAGCGCGTCGAACACTGTTAGCGCGTCCTTCGGATGACAGAAGATCTCGTAACCGAGCTCGCCCGTATAGCCGGTGCGCGAGACGACGACAGGGGCACCTTCGAAGCTCCCGATGCGCCCAACCGTGAAGCGGAACCACTCGAGCTCGCCGATCGCCGGCTGGCGCGGCGCCGTCCAGATAATTTCCTTCAGGATGTTGCGGCTCCTCGGTCCCTGCACAGCGATATTGTGCATCTGGTCGGTTGACGAGCGGACCCAGGCCTTAAAGCCTTTCTTTTCCGCTTGCTCGCGAAGCCAGATGCCGCTTGCATCATCACCGCCGATCCAGCGGAAGTTTTTGTCGCCAAGCCGGAAGAGCGTACCGTCATCGATCATGCCACCATTTTCGTAGCACATGGCCGAATAGACGACCTGTCCGGACGACAGCTTACGCACGTCGCGCGTCAGGCAATATTGCAGCAGCTCCTCGGCATCGGGACCGGTCACTTCGAATTTTCGCAGCGGCGAGAGGTCGATGACGACTGCCCTTTCCCGGCAGGCCCAATATTCTTCGATGGGGCCTGCGGAGGAAAAGCGGTTCGGCAACCAGTAGCCGCGATACTCCGTGTAGTCCCTCGTGAGTGGCGAGAGGCGTGGGTGGAAGGCGGTTTCGCGCGTCAGTTCAGCATCGGAGTCAGGTGTCATGCGATAGGCTACCGCTCGTGAGAATTTCTCTTTTCCGGAAAACGTTCGGACATGGATATCCGTCGGATCCCAGCCGTTCGCGGCATCGATATCGTCTGGGCATGAGGAGGAGACGCAGACCAGATCGGTCAGCGCCCGCATCATCACATAATCGCCCGGGCGCGACCAAGGCTCGTCGAGGTACAGCTGATTATTGTGATCGATGTTTGTATTGTAGAAATAGTTGAGCGCTTCCCAGCCCTTACGAGGCGCAATCCCGTAAGGCGCCAACGCGGCGTTGAAGTTGTCCGTGCAATTGACGTGGCCGGGATAGCCCATATCGTCATAATAGCGAGAATTGCAGGCGGTCGCGAAGGCATCGTGACGACCGACCGTGTCCTGGACAATCTCCACGAGAGGTTCGAAATCGCGATCGAACGCCTTTGACGGCAGGCCAGGCATCGGATAGCTGCGGCCGAGCAGGGTGCGGGTGACCGTCGAATCCAGGGCCAGATCGAGGCCTTTATCCACCTTGCGTGCGGCGAAAGCCTGAAAATCCGTGCATTGCCGCCCATAGACGTCGATGATCTGAATGAATTCGCCGGCGCGGACGAAATAGGCTGAGGCTGTCGCCGCCTTGATGCGGATATCCTCGATCGGATCGGCTATCGGCTCGGGCACGACCGAGGAATAATCGTGAATGAGTTGGCTCCGCCTGATCCTAATCCCGATCGGCGTCGCCGTATCCTGCGCCTGTGGCAACATCGCGCCTGCGGGAGCAGCGATAATCAAGAGACCTTTCAGGGCGATGGTGAATTCCGCCGAGCTTCCGGGCGTCGCTGCCGCTCCGAAGAGGCCGAGCGCGCCGGCCGACGCAAGATCAGCGCCGCGACGGGCAAGCGCTGCGCGGGCACGGACAGCATCGCCATTCTCCGTCGAAAGGATGGCTTTCAGCCCCTTGGCGGCATTGGTGAACGTCGCGCCGAGACCAGCCGATAGGAAACGCCCAGCCTCATCGACAAAGGAAAGCTCGCAAGGCTGACCGCCTTCCATGTCGGTGACGGTTACGTGGTCGCCGACCTCGACGCGCACGACCAACGAGCCCCCGCCCTTGACGCGGTAACGTTCCGTGCCCTGCGGTAGCGCGGGAATGCCAGGATAGCGGACGATGCTCGGGGAGGCCGGCCGTATCCCGAGCATCGCCGGATGGAGATCTCGCATTTGACCCTCATGGGATTGGAAGCACGCTTTCGCCCACCAGACAACGTTACAAAATGCCGCCCGAAAGTAAACCCATATTGACTAAAAAGAAAATATCTTCACTATGCATCAAGGTCAAAGCTCGAGAATCCGCGGCAAGGCGGATCGCCAAATAACCGGGCAGGCCCCGGGAGAGGCACGTTCAAGGAGACGCACGAAGAGACGTCCGGAACAATCGAATGGGGAACTTCAGCAATGACAGACGTAGTGGACGCCGGGATTTCGGCCGGCACCGAAGGTAAGCTTATACGTGCCCTCGACTGGAAGGGTGCATTCTGGGTGGCTGCAGGCGTGCCGCCGCTCGTCCTTTTTTCCATCGGCGGCATTGCAGGCACGACAGGCAAGCTCGCCTTCGTCGTCTGGATCATTTCCATGATCATGGGCTTCCTGCAATCCTTCACCTACGCAGAGATTGCCGGCATGTTCGGCAACAAATCCGGCGGCGCCTCGGTCTATGGCGCGACCGCCTGGCTGCGATATTCGAAGTTCATTGCGCCGCTTTCAGTCTGGTGCAACTGGTTTGCCTGGTCCCCGGTGCTTTCGCTCGGTTGCGCCATCGCCGCCGGTTATATGCTCAATGCATTTTTTCCAATTCCGGCGGCTGACTCGCAAGCAGCCCTCGACTGGATTGCTGCGCATGCCGCTTCGATAACGGCCGATAGCCCGCGCGTCGCAGAATACATAGTTGCCCATGCCGGCACGACGGCGGACGATGCCATCAAAGCCTTGCTGGGCACGGATGCAGTAGCGGCGCTGACGCCAGCGATCCGCAACTGGTCACTCGCAAGTTTCAGCATTCCGTTCCTCGCCACCGCCAACATCAACGCCACTTTCTTCATCGGCGGCATCCTGATGCTGATGATCTTCGCTATCCAGCATCGCGGCATCTCGGAAACCGCAAGCGTGCAGAAGTGGCTGGCGATCATCGTGCTCGTGCCGCTGCTTTTGATCGGCATCTACCCTATCCTCAGCGGCCAGATCGTTGCTGCGAACGTCACAGGCCTCCTTCCGCCGACCGCTGCATATTCAGACGCGGACGGTACATGGAGCAACGGCGGCTGGACGCTCTTCCTTGGCGGCCTCTATATCGCCGCTTGGTCTACCTACGGCTTCGAAACCGCCGTCTGCTACACCCGGGAACTAAAGAATCCGAAGACCGATACTTTCAAGGCGATCTTCTATTCCGGACTTGTATGCTGCTTGTTCTTCTTCCTCGTACCCTTCGCCTTCCAAGGTGTGCTCGGCCACGCCGGCATGCTGGCACCTGGAATCGTCGACGGTACTGGTGTAGCGGAAGCCCTCGGCGGTTTGATCGGCGCAGGCCGCATCATCACCCAGCTTCTCGTCGTCCTGATGATCATGGCACTCTTCCTGGCGATCATGACAGCGATGGCGGGATCCTCACGTACGCTCTATCAGGGCGCCAAAGACGGCTGGCTGCCGAAATACCTCGACCACGTGAACGAGAACGGCGCGCCGACCCGCGCCATGTGGACGGACTTCGCCTTCAACCTGTTCCTATTGTCGATCGCCTCGGATGCCGGCGGCTACTTCTTCGTGCTCGCGGTCTCAAATGTCGGCTACATCATCTTCAACTTCCTCAACCTGAACTCCGGTTGGATCCATCGCATGGATTCCGGCCATGTCGAACGTCCCTGGAAGGCGCCGAGCTGGCTGATCGGCCTCAACACGGTTCTCGCCTTCGTCAACGCCCTCTTCCTGGGCGCCGGCGCCAAGGTCTGGGGCTATGCCAACGCACTTTGGGTCGGCTTCGCCTTCGCCGCCGTCATCCTCCCGGTCTTTGCCTATCGCCATTATGTGCGGGACGGCGGCAAATTCCCTGCAGGAGCGATGGACGATCTGGGCCTGACAGGCCAGGATCTTGGCACGAAAAAGGCCGGCATTCTGCCCTATGTCGCCCTTGCAGGCGGTCTGGCGATTGTGCTGATTGCAAACTGGATCTTCCAACTTCCGGCCTAATGCCCAAGATGATCCTCTTATCGCCGCTCTCCGTGAGGGCGGCGATTATTCGGTAGGATCACGCAGTGGCGATCCGTAGTTCGCGGCGCGGCATCCTCCAAAACACCGCCGTCACGCGCTCTCGCGCGGAATGAACCTCCAGGGGGTATAGAATGCCTTCGCCCCAACGGGCTTCTGGGCGGCGAGACTCTCGATGAGATGCTGGCCAGCTTCAAGTAGCGAAAGCCATTCCGGACCGATCGTCGTCAAGCGGGGATTGCAGTAAAAGCCTTCCTCGGCGTTGCCGCAGCCCAGGACGGCAATGTCGCTTGGCACTCGAATGCCGAGGCGGGAAAACTCCTCGATCAGCGTCACGGCCGTATAGTCGGAGTCAAGCAGGATCGCTGTCGGCCGCTTTGCCATTTCAGCGATCTGTCGCGCGCACCCAGCAGTAGCCTCACGAGCATCCGCTCCCACCATTGTGGTGATCAGCACAGACAGACCAGCAGTCACCGCACGCGCCTTCAGCGCAGAAATTCGCGGATTATGCGGCATTTCGGCATTTTGAATGTAGACGAAATCGCGATGTCCCTTGTGCAGAAGATCATCAAACGCACACTCAAGCGCGTCGATCAGACCGTTGTTAAGGACAGAATAGGATCGAGGTTGTGCTGTAGGATGGATGACAAGACAGGGTCGGTTGAAATGCGCAAATACCTGCCCGACCTGCTCCTCGGTGAGGAAACCGACTTCAGCGATCACGCCATCGGCCAGACCTGCTTCAACCTCGCCCAGGATTTTCTGGACTGCACCGATCGTGGAGCCAGTTAACACAATCGGCAGCAACCCCTGCTGCACAGCCACCGATCCGAGATCGTGAACCATCTTGTCGGCATAGGGTATGCCAAGCTTCGGCAGGACGATGCAAATGCGTTCGCTCTGTTGGCGACGCAAGTGGCGAGCGGTTTTGTTCTGGACGTAGCCCAGTTCCTCGACTGCGGCACGGATGCGCTCGCGTGCTTCCGTCCCAACGCGCTTCAGATGTTCCTGGCGGTTGCTGAAATAGAAGGAGACGGCGGCGGTGGACACGTCGGCAAGCCGAGCAACGTCGGCAACGGTTACGGATCGCTCGTTTCTCGTCGCCGGCCTCTCCCTGTCATGTATATCTTCGCTGCTCATTCAGGTCGCCGTAATCCTCGGGCATTTCTCGCCGGCGGCGACTATCCGCTCCAACAGCCGCTCGCGCAGCCGCCTTCTTATATCCTCATAGCCATCCCGGCCACAGAGATTCTCCAACTCGTAAGGGTCGTTTTCAAGGTCATAGAGATGTGTCTCGACATAGTTGGCGCTGTCCATGTCGTCCCAACCGCTGAGATCTGGTGCGGTGACCTCATATTTCCATCTTCGCGTCCGCAGTGCCCTACCCACATGATGTTCGCTGACCTGCACAAGCACGTCTTCTTCGCCGCCGGCCCGTTGATCGAGGATCGACCTTCCCTGCATCGCAGCAGGCACCTTCAATCCGGCCGCAGCAAGAAGCGTCGGCGGTAGATCGATCAGGCTGACCAGGCCCTGATGGTTTCCACGTCCCATGAATCCGGGACCGTGAAAGAAGGTCGGCACGCGTATCGACGCCTCGTGGCAAGAACGCTTGTATTCGTTGTTGCGCGTCTTGAAATGGCAGCCGTGGTCCGAGGTGAAGAGAATGATCGTGTTGTCGAGCTGGCCGAGGCTCGTCAGTGCATCGGTCAGTCGTCCAAGCGCCTCGTCCAGACGCTGGATCATTCCGAGATAGCCCGGATAGTGCTCATCCGAGGATCCCCCAAGGGCCGCAAGATCAGGCGGCAATTCCATTTGTTTTCGAATCCGCTCCTCGTAGCCGACAGGCGCAGGATAGTTGTCGAACTCGTTCTGGTGGTGCGGCTCGATGAAGGACAGGAAAAGAAAGTATGGTTTTTCATGGTCTGCCGCCACAAACCGGATCGCCGCGTCAGTCAGGGCGTCGACACGGTAGCCGGGAAGCTTGACGCGCTCGCCCTCGCCATCGAACACCGCTGTATCGTAGGCATATGAGGTGAATTCCAAAATGTTGGACGCCAGCCAATACTCGTAGCCGCCGCGTTCAGATGCAGGAACCGGCTCACTGCCTGAAAGATGCCATTTGCCGATATAGCCGGTCTCGTAGCCTCCTTCCCGGAACCAGTGCGCGAGCGTCTTTTGGCCGCTCGGCAAGGGGATACTGTTGCGGTAGCATCCTGTTGTCGTGGGATAAAGGCCGGTCTGCAGCGCCGAGCGCGCGGGTCCGCACACCGGCTGGCAGGTGAAGGAATTCGGCACGAACATCCCGGCTTCGGCAAGGCGGTCGAAATTCGGCGTCAGCTTCAATGGGTGACCGTGAAGCCCGACCGTATCCCAGCGTTGCTGGTCGGTAAAAAAGACGATGACATTGGGAGAAGCACTCATTCTCTACCTTTCCATGGCTCATTTCATTCCGGACGTCATCACCGACTGCACGAAATAGCGTTGCATGAAGACAAACAACAGGAAGCTCGGGAGAAACAGGATCACCCCGCCCGTTGCCGTCAAATTCCATTGCGTGAAGAACTCCGAATTGAACAAAGTCAGCCCTGTCGTAATCGGCCGCATCTCGACGGAGCTTACGACCACCAGGGGCCAAAGGAATTCGTTGAACTGGAACACGAAGGTCAGCAGGCCGAGCGTTGCCATCGGCGGGCCAAGCTGCGGCAAGACGACGGATCGATAGATGCGCCATTCCGACGCCCCGTCGAGACGCGCAGCATCAAGCAGGTCATCCGGAATCGGCCGGATAAACTGCCGCATCAGGAAAATTCCGTAAGCGCTCATGGCGAACGGCATGATGAGGCCCTGGTAGGTGTTCAACCAGCCCATTTTTGCGGTCAGGATGTAAAGCGGGATCATCCGGATAAAGAATGGCAGCATCAGCGTGGAGAGCAGCGCGGCAAACATAGCCCGCTTTCCCAAAAACTCCAGCTTTGCAAATACATAGCCGACGAGCGGGTCGAAGAAGAGGTGGAGCGCAGTTATGCCGCCGGCGATGATGAAACTGTTGAGAATGAACCGGGCAAACGGTGCCTTTTCCCAAATCGCCACGTAGTTGGAGAACTGCAGCACCGAGGGAACCAGCACGGGCACGCCGCTGGAGAGGTCGGCGTCGCTCTGCAGAGAGAGCGAGATCATGTAAAAGAATGGAAAGAGCGCAAGGATGACGAAGAAGCTGAGCGTGCCATAGGCGGCAAAGGTGGCAAGGGGCGTGCGGTGGGAGGAGCGGGCCATCATCAATAGACCACCTCCCGGTTCAGGAAACGGAACTGAAGGAACGTTATCACCAGGATCGCAACGAACATCAGGAACGAGAGCGCCGACGCGTAGCCGATGTTGAGCTCCAGGAACGCCGCCTCGTAGACGTGCAATGCGTAAAGGCGGGTCGCCTCGGCCGGACCGCCACCCGTCAGCAGATAGGGCGCGGATAGATCTTGAAGGTGAGCGATCGTGCTGATGACCGCAAGAAAGAGTGTCGTCGGCATCAGCAAGGGAATTGTTATCCGCCTGAACCGTTGCGCGGGCGAGGCGCCATCGACCTCGGCGGCTTCGTAGAGATCCTTGGGAATACCCTGGATGGCGGCAATGTAGATCAGCATCGCGTAGCCGATGTCCTTCCATACGGTGATCGCGACGATTGTCGGAAGGGCCGTCGATGGTGTGCTCAGCCAATTCTGGGTGGGAAGGTCCAGATAGGAGAGCAGCGCGTTTAGCATGCCGGTATAGGGATCGAGCAGGCTCTTCCACATCAGGGCAACGATCACGAACGAGATGATATAGGGAAAGAAGATGATGGCGCGAATCGTCGTGGCCGCCTTGATCGGGCCGCTGAGAATGGCCGCCAGACAAAGGGCTGGCACCAGGGTGAAAACCGTTCCGAGTGTTGCAAACACCACGGTGCGGCCGAAGGCGGCGCGCACGCGGGGGTCCATCAGGGCCTGACGATAATTGTCAAAGCCTGCAAATTCGGATTGGCCAATGAGCGGCTGACCTCGAAAGAAACTGGCCCAGAGTTCCACCACGATCGGATAGAAGAAATAGACCAGAAAATATGCGATGGCGGGCAGCAGGACGATATAGGCGAATCCGGCCTCCCGGGCCTTGCGACTGTTAGGCAGCCTCATGCCGACGACCTCCGTCAGAACATTGATCTCGGGGGCGGCAGCGACGGTGCTAAACGCACGGCCGCTGCTGCTTCGTTACTTGTTGGCGAGTGCCGCGTTGGCTCGTGCCGCATAGTCGGAGAGAACCTCCTGCGCAGGCCTGTCGTTGTAAAGGATGTCCTGGACGGCCGTCTTGAAGAGATCCTGTACGACAGCATTCTTGCCCGTGAGCGCAAGCTTGGCGGCTGAATCGACGGCGTAAGGCAGGCATTGGCTGAATTTGCCGAGCACGGGATCTGCCTTGACCTTTGGATCGGCAGCCCAGGATTTGCGCGGCATGGTCATGCCGTTGGGCAACGAGGCTGCAAGTTCGGTGTCAAGCGCAACGAACCTCTTGAGCAGGTCCCACGCTTCGGCCGGATGCTTGGCCGTCTTGGGGATGAAAAGGCTCACGCCACCTGCCATCGTCGCCTGCTGCTTCTCCGTCAGCGACGGTGCGACGTCCCAGTTCAGCTTGGGATTGCCCGTCTTGATCGGGCTAACGTCCCATGGGCCGGTCAGGATCATCGCCGCCCGGCCGGCTGTAAACAGCTTCTGCGGGCCTTCGTAGTCGGCACCGGCCACCGGCAAGGGTGCCGCTTTATCCTTATGAATGAGGTCGGCCACGAACTGGATTGCCTGTGCGGACTGCGGGCTGTCGAAAGCGACCTTTTTGACCGCGGCATCGTATAAGGCGCCGCCATTCTGGTAGATCCATGGCGTGTAGTATGTCGCCACTTGGTTGGGAGCAAAGCCGAACCTGCCGCGCTTGCTGGTCGCGATCGCGACCTCGCGGAATTCTTGCCAATTGGCCGGCGGCTTGTCGAAGCCGGCTTCCTTCAACATGTCCACGTTATAGACCAACGCCGCACAGGTCAGGTGCAACTGAATGCCGTAGTACTTGCCGTCGATCGTGTTGCGCTCGACGGAGAAATCCTGCCAGTCCTGCGGATAGCCCATCTCTTTGCCGTCTTTTGCGACAAAGTCATTGAGCGGCGTGATCATGCCCTGCAAGCCGAATTCCGGCACCCAGCCGCCAGGCTCGGCAACGAGGTCCGGCGCATTTCCGACCGAAAGATCGGCCACCAGCTTGGTGCGCAGATCCGGCCATTGGAAGCGTCCCCATTCGACCGTCCAGCCGGGGTGGTCCGCCTCGAATTTCTTGATGACGTCGGCATATGCTTGATACGCATGGCCGGCGTTCCAATAGACTTTAAGGGTTTCGGCCCGCGCAGCGCCTCCAACGCCATACAGGCACAGCGCAACTGCAATGCAACGGCTCAATCGATTGGCAAGTTTCATGTGTCTTCTCCCAGAGACATCCGACAAGCCGGCGTGTTCTCCACCGGAACCCTCCTCAAGGCCCGATGAAACCGGCAAGTTAATGGATTAACTTATGCGGCCCTCCAAGTCAATCGAAGTCCAGGTCAAATGTCGAAAGCGACGCGGAAGCCAATATGCCCGGTGGTCGAATCGCCGGTGCTGCCCATGCGAGCAGCGATACGGTACCGGTGGCAGTAGGACGCATGGCAGAGGTATGAACCGCCTTTGAGGACGCGGCGGCTTTCCTGCCGTGCCATGGCGTTGAGTGATTGCGACGTTTTGCGCAAGGACCTCACGCGAAACACGTCCGCAGTCCACTCCCAGCAGTTTCCCGCCATGTTGTACAGTCCAAATCCGTTCGGCTCGAACGAGACGGAGGGTGCAAGCCCCTTGTAACCGTCCACCCCGCTGTCGAACTCCGGAAACCGGCCCTGCCAGATATTACACGGGGTGAAATCATCATCCGGGTGACGGTCGCCCCAGGGATAGATCGCGCCACTGAGACCGCCCTTCGCTGCATGTTCCCATTCGGCTTCGCTTGGAAGCCGTCCGCCCACCCAAGTGGCAAATCGAACCGCGTCCTGCCATGAGATGTGAACGACAGGATGATCTTTGAATGCCTCGACATCGGAACCAGGTCCGAACGGCGCATGCCAGCAGGCGCCCTCGACACGCCGCCACCATTCAGCGCCGACGACGCCTGACGTCGCAACCTTAGGATCGACATTCTGGTAAAACACATAGGACCAGCCCAGCTGCTCGGCCTCAGTGATGTAACCCGTGGCCGCAATGAAATCAGCGAACTGCGAATTGCTGACGGCTGCCTTGGCGAGCAGCAACGGCTTGAGCCGGAGCTTGCGGACCGGACCCTCCCCGTCCGCCGGCAGGTACGGCCTGTCTGTCCCGACCAGCACGAGCCCGCCTGGAATCTGTGCCGTATCGACAGAGACCGGAGATAGAGCTCGATGCACTGGCGCCTGCGTCGGCGAACCGGCGTCCGATCTCTTCGATATTTCGGTTGGGAGGCAGCAACTTTTCATAGTGTCATTCGTCGGTCAGTCGAAAGGCAGGTTCCGGACCAAGATACAATAAGGTCTACGGACGTTGCGCAATGGCTTTTGCGCAGTCCGGACACTGCCGGCTTCATAGGCTGTGAATAATTTCCGCCTCAGATTGGACGTTGGCGTAGATGTTCGTCCCGAGCCGGATCTTTGCCCGGATCTGCCGTGTCAGTGTAGCGCCGGCACTACCGGCGCTCCTTGGTGAGAGGCGTCTAAACTGCGCAGCGGGCCCATTCCGTGCGCCCGGCGCATCCGCCGGGCTTTTCAGAGTTGGTTCGAATGCGCCGACAACCCGTGCGGCCAGAGACAGGCGGCCGGTTATTCGGCCGCCGACCGCCGAGGCAGCACCCAGCCGGGACGCGGGAAGTGGCAAGTGTAGCCGTTAGGGTAGCGCTCGAGGTAATCTTGGTGCTCCGGTTCCGCCTGCCAGAAGTCTCCCGCCGGCTCGACCTCGGTCACCACCTTGCCCGGCCACAGGCCCGAAGCGTCGACGTCTGCGATGGTGTCCTCGGCTATTCGCTTCTGCTCCTCGTCGACGTAGTAGATCGCCGAGCGGTAAGAGGCGCCGACGTCGTTGCCCTGTCGGTTTCTTGTCGTCGGATCGTGAATCTGGAAGAAGAACTCCAGAATCCGCCTGTAGCTGATCGTCTGGGGATCGAAGATGATCTCGATGCCTTCGGCGTGGGTACCGTGATTGCGGTAGGTCGCGTTCGCCACATCGCCGCCGGTATAGCCCACGCGGGTCCCAATGACCCCGGGGAGCCTGCGGATCAAGTCCTGCATTCCCCAGAAGCAACCACCAGCTAGAACAGCTTTCTCGGTCATTTAGATATCCTCCACCTGGTTGAGATACGCACTATAGCCCTCGGCCTCCATTTCCCCACGCGGAATGAAGCGCAGTGCGGCGGAATTGATGCAGTACCGCAGGCCGCCCTGGTCTTGAGGACCGTCGGGAAAGACGTGGCCGAGGTGGCTGCCGCCATGCGCCGAGCGCACCTCCGTACGGGTCATACCATGAGAATCATCCCGCAGCTCCTTGACGTTTGCCGGCACGATCGGCTTGGTGAAGCTCGGCCAGCCGCAGCCGGAATCGAACTTGTCGGCGGAGGCAAACAGCGGTTCGCCGGAAACGATGTCGACATAGATCCCCGGTCTCTTGTTGTCATGATACTCCCCAGTGAAGGGGCGTTCGGTGCCGTTCTGTTGGGTCACCCGATACTGTTCGGGTGTGAGCTTGCTGACCGCTTCGTCGGTCTTTATATAGGTCATTGCCCTATCTCCGTTCTTGGATTTGTTGCCTGAATATGGCGAAGGCCCGTGGGGATTCCCAATATCGGGTGTGCATAGATTCGATAGCCGTACGGTAAATTCCGTTCTGCCCCGCTCACGCCCAGTCGTGCCGAGCGGCCATCTGCGCGATCTTGCGGATCTCGAGCGGTGTGCCGGAACCGGAGACCGTTACAAATACCAGTTCGCGCTCCAATGATATCCCCTCGACCGGGCGGGTCGCTATGCCTTGCACTACGACGGACCGCTCGGGCATGATGCAGATCGCGCGGCCTTCGGCTACCATTTGCTGGACCCAGTCCTCGCGCTCCGCACTGAAGCGCGGTTGCATGACCGCGTCATGGTCCATCAGGTGTTCGGTGATCTCGGTGTGGAACTCGCAGGCCAGCCGGTCGACATAGGGATAGGCTGCAATCGCCTCGGTGCTGACAACGTCTTTGCCCGCCAGCGGATGGTTCTCCGCACAGGCAAGGAGGAATCGCTCCCGAAACAGCGGCACAATGTTGAGCTTGGGGTTGGGACGGGGCGCCCGCGGCAAGATGCAAGCGTGATATTTGCCCGAAAGCACTTCGTCCGCACCTTCTCCGGCCAAGAGCTGATGCATATGGACCTTTATGGAAGAAAGCTCCCCAAGCGCGTCATCGAAGAATGCGGCAAAGGCAGCGGGGCCGATGGTCGGGGCAACCGCGATGTCGAGAATACGCCGCCGGCCGAGCACCGTGCTCTCGGAATGCTCGCGCACGTTTCTAAGTGCGAGTTCAATCCGCATGAACTCGGCCTGGACGTCGCGGCCGAGCGCCGTAAGCCGGCTGTCCTTGCCATCGCGATAGATCAGCGGACTGCCCAATTCTTCCTCGAGACGCTGGATTGCTCGCGTGAGACTTGGCTGCGAGACGCCACTTCGGCGCGCGGCCTCGGTGAAGTTCAGGGTTTCGGCCAAATTGAGGAAGTATCTAACGTGATTGATGTCCATGGATCACTTGTTGCGTAGGTTCTGACAAAGATTGCCATCAAAGTCGAAGCGAGATGTGCTGGTTGCTAGCCTGCCTATGAGTGAATACAGATCAGTATGTGCCACTGTTGGAGAGCGCCCGCCACCGATAAGGTACCCCGTGCAGGTGAAATTCAACCGCGGGGGCAGTGCGGTCACAGCTGCCCTTCCATGGATCAGGAGAGCCGTTGCGCGGTCATGGTTGGCGCACGGAACGAAAGCGCGGCCCGGAATTGGTCGACCCCCATGGCGGCAACGCATCAAGCACCCTTCCACAGAAGTGGCGGTGACGCGAAGCCGCTTTGCGCCTTCGCACGGCTGTTGGAGGCGCCGGTCACAGGGGTGCGGTAGTAGACCGCTTCCTCGCCTGCCGATTTCAGCGCGTCCTCCACGCTCACGCGCGGAGGTTTAGGGCCGACATCGGAAGGCGGCTTCCTTTCACAGCAGCGGACACCACATGAACTGGTCAGCCACGATACCGAAGAGCATCGACCAAGACCGAAAAAGCCGCCGACGGCTGCCGTCTGCTAGGATAGTAAAGGTGATAGCCCGCGAAAGCAGGACACCAGTCCTCCAGCACCCTCACAAGGCGGCCGTCGGAAAGCTGGTCAATGACATGATCCTCCATGACGAACCCGAGCCCGAATCCAGCCTCGGCCGCCCGGACGATCATGTTCACGTTGTTGAACGCGAGCTGGCCATCGACACGCACGCGAAGCTCGCGCCCGTCCTTTTCGAGCTCCCAGGCATATAGGCCGCCCCCGCTCAGCATACGCAGGTTGATGCAGCGATGCGACGCGAGATCCTGCGGCGTCGTCGGTTTCGAATGGTCGGTGAGGTACTCCGGCGATCCAACGATGGCCATCCGGAGGTCGGGACCTATGCGGGCCGCGATCATGTCCTTTGCCAAGGCTTCGCCCAGGCGGACACCGGCGTCGAACCGTTCGGCCACGATATCTGTGAAGCTGGAATCGATGCTGAGTTCAACGTGGATATCGGGGTACTCAGGAAGGAGCCTTTGAATGGCCGGCCAAAGCACCGTGGTCGCGGCGTGTTCGGACGTCGTGATCCGTATCGTTCCCGCCGGCTTGTCGCGAAGTTCGCTCAAGGACGCCAGCTCTGCGCCGATACTGTCCAACGCCGGCCGCAATGTCGCAAGCAGCCTTTCACCGGCCTCGGTCGGTGCGACGCTACGCGTCGTCCGGGTTAGAAGACGGACTCCGAGGCGGGCTTCGAGCCGTCTGATTGTATGGCTCAATGCCGACTGTGACGCCCCCAGGCGCGCCGCCGCGCGCGTGAAGTTCTGTTCCTCGGCCACGGTCAGGAAGGCGCTGAGATCGGCAAGCTCCTCGCGCTTCATTCATGAACCTCCCTAATGGCTGCGGCTTTATGACCGCAACTTCATCTCATAATGATGCAAGGTCAAGGCGCCTGTCCCGGAGCGACAAGAACAAGGCTCGCGAAGCTGCCGATGCCTGCGACACCTATTACGAGCGTCAATCCCCAGGGCGTGCCGTCGGCAAGGGCGCTCACCGCCGCGGAGCCGGCGATGCCGGAGCCGTAGTGGATCGCTCCGACGAGCGCGGAGACCGCCCCTGCCTGTTCGGGGAAGTCCTGGAGGGCGCCGCCAATGGAATTGGCCACGATGAGGCCGGACCAGGACACGAAGACGAAGAGCAGTGTTGTGAGCGCCCACAGGCCTCCCCAACCGGTCGCGCCCGCGACCAGGATCGCAAAGCCGGACGCCATCGCGCCGAAGGTGCCGAACCGCAGAAGGGTCGTGCTGCCAAGCCTGGTCACAAGCCTCGAGTTGACCATGTTCGTCACCATGATCCCGACAATCCCCAAGGCGAAAAGGACGCCATATAGTCCGACCGGGACATGGTAGTAGTCGATGTAGGCGAAGGGCGTTCCGGCGATGTAGGCGTAGATGCCGGCATAAAAGAAGCCGCCTGCCGCAGCAAATCCGAGAAGGCGCCGGTTAGCGAGCAGCTTGCCGTAGCCAAGCACGGCGTCCGTGATCGAATTCTTGTTCCGCCGTGATGCCGGCAGGGTCTCCGGAACCGTAAAGAGAGCGGCCAGGGTCGCCAGCCCCACCGCGACCAGAACCCAGAAGATCGAGCGCCATCCGGCTATCGCGAGGATCTGGCCCCCGACGATCGGCCCCAGAAGCGGAGCCACGGCCATGACGGTGATGAGGATCGAAAGCATCTGCGCGGCCCGGCTTCCCTCGTAGAGGTCGCGGACCATCGCACGTGCGAGCACGACGCCGGAGCAGGCGCCGATCGCCTGCACGACGCGCCATAACATCATCTCAGCGGCCGATCCCGATATCGCGCAGCCGGCCGACCCGATGACAAATAGGAGAAGGCCGACCGCCACGGGAAGCCGGCGGCCATACCTGTCGCCGACAGGCCCCCAGAAGAGTTGGCCGAGACTGAAGCCGATCAGGAATCCGGACACGGTCAGCTCGATAGAACCCGGATCCGCTCCGAAATCCCTGCCCATGGCCGGCATGGCCGGAAGGTAGAGGTCTGTCGAGATCGACGCGAATCCCATAAGGGCGCTGAGCAAGGCAAGGACGCGCCTGCCGGGCGGAAGCGGGCTGACGGAGGATGTATCGACGGGCGCTGCGAGGCCATCGGCAGAGCTCGCGAGTTCGTGTGACATGGTTGTCGTCTTTCTGGAAAGAGATTGGGCCGAAGCGCCGTCAAACCTCCTCCGGCATACGGCCTTTAGAGACCCGTCATCTTCATCAGCCGCTCGGGATAGCGGTCACCCTCGACCTGTATCTTGGCGGCCGCGTCATCGAGTTCGGCAGTCGACAGCTTGACGGCGGCGGCGGCGAGATTTTCCTCAAGGCGATGCAGCTTCGTGGTGCCGGGGATCGGCACGATCCACGGCTTCTGCGCGAGGAGCCACGCAAGCGCGATCTGGGCCGGCGTCACGTTCCTGGCGTCGCCGATGCGCCTGATAAGGTCGATCAGCGCCTGGTTCTTCTCCATGGCTTCGGGCGTGAAGCGCGGCAGAAGCTTGCGGAAGTCGTTCTCGGCGATCTTGCTGTCCTTGCCCATCGCCCCCGTCAGGAATCCTTTCCCGAGAGGGCTGTAGGCAACGAGACCGATCCCGAGCTCCTCGCAGGCCTCCAGGATGCCATTCGTCTCGGGGCCGCGCGTCCAAAGTGAGTATTCATTCTGCAGCGCCGTTACCGGCTGCACGGCATGCGCGCGCCGGGCTGTTTGCGCGCCGGGTTCCGAAAGGCCGAAATGTTTGACCTTGCCCTCGGCGATCAAGTCTCTTACGGCACCTGCCACATCCTCGATCGGAACCTTGGGATCGACGCGGTGCTGATAGAGAAGGTCGATGGCGTCGATGCCAAGACGCTTCAAGGACGCCTCGGCGACCTCCTTGATGTGTTCAGGGCGGCTGTCCAGGCCCGTCTGCTTGCCGTCTTCGATCTTGAAGCCGAACTTCGTGGCGATGACGACTTGGTCGCGAACCGGACGCAGCGCCTTGCCGACGATCTCTTCGTTGGTGAAAGGGCCGTAGACCTCGGCCGTGTCAAAGAAGGTTACGCCATGATCGACGGCGTCGCGGATGAGCTTGACGCTGTCGGCGTTGCTGAGGGCATGGCCGTAGCTGAAATTCAGGCCCATGCAGCCAAAACCCAGGGCTGACACCTCAAGGCCCTGGCCGAGAATGCGCTTTTCCATGATTACACCTTTCTTTTGAATGCCTTGAAAGATAGGCGAAGTCGCGGGGACAGATTAGGCCGTCCAATTGGCA
>NZ_FWER01000087.1 GCF_900169785.1 Rhizobium sullae | reverse complement strand
GCATCGTCAACTTAACGGAATGTGGAATTCGATGTGCGATGAAGGTTGATGACAGACCGTGATCCACTCTATCGTCGACATCGCTTTCCCGCTGAAGTTATTGCCCACGCCGTGTGGCTCTATTTCCGTTTCCCTCTGAGCCTGCGAATGGTCGAGGACTTGCTGGCTGCCCGTGGGATCATTGTCTCGCACCAGACCGTCCGGCTGTGGGCGGAGAAATTCGGCCGCACCTTTGCCAACGAGATCCGTCGTCGATCATCCGGTTGGCTTGGGGACAAGTGGCATCTCGATGATGCCGTTGTTTCAATCCGCGGCAAGAAGCATTGGCTGTGGCGCGCAGTTGATCAGGACGGTTTCGTCTTGGAGGTTCTCGTACAAAGCCGCCGAAATGCAAAGGCCGCCAAGCGCCTGATGTGCAAGCTCTTGAAGGGTCAGGGACGGTCGCCGCGTGCGATGATCACCGACAAGCTGCAGTCCTACGGCGCAGCAAAGCGAGAGATCATGCAGGGTGTCGAGCATCGCTTCCACAAAGGGTTGATAATCGGGCGGAGAATTCTCACCAACCAGTCCGGCGGCGAGAGCGGATCATGAAGTGCTTCAAGTCACAGCGACATCTACAACGCTTCGTCTCCATCCATGATCCGATCGCCAACCTATTTCAAATCCCGCGCCACGACATCTCCTCCGGCCACCATCGCGAACTGCGCACGGCGGCGATGAGCGTGTGGGCGAAAATTGCCTGAGCATGAGAGATATCTGCGGATGGCGTCTTTCGCTGGCCTTTCATCCGTTAAGCTTACGATGCCTGCCGAAGATCGGCGGATTCCAATCCTTCAAAACCGCGCGTCGAACTATCGCAGGGTTCGAAGCGATACTGTGGCTGCGAAAAGGGTTTGGCTTCTCCGGAGAGTGGACCGTCAATGATCAGAACGATCTGCTCGCGCGTCTCTTCGGACTTCAAAAGGCAATAAGGCGTGAAGAGCAGAACGTATTTCAGCTCAACGCGTTCGGCCGACCGCTTTGCGACACACGCGTTTCGCAACCCAGCGCTGGATGCACCCGAAGCCTCCCACAACGCCAGGGTCGCAGAAGCCCAAAACGGCCTATTTTTGCGCCATCACAATGACCCGCGGGCAATAAATTTCATTTTTTTATGGACATCGAGCGTATATCCACCTACATAACGTTCAACTTCTCCGCCGAAGCGCTGGTTTCGAAGGAACATGAAGCGCCGAACGCAGACGTTACTGTCGATGATTGCCATGATGACAGAGCCATACTTGGATGGCCAGATAAGTGATTAAATCAATAGCGCTTTGCTACGTTGAAAATACAGCCGACACTTGGAAGTGCGCAGCAGATACTGTCGTCTCGACAAGCATCGGCTAAAAAAGGAGAATGCCTGGCCTCTTGAGCTCGGCGCCCAAATTATATGAATTCTGCAACTGAAAAAGACGCGCCGACACAATCGGCAACGACCAAGATCAGCCTCAAGAACATCTACAAAGTCTTCGGCGAGCATCCGAAAAAAGCCTTCGCACTACTGCGGGCCGGAAAGACCAAGTCTGAAATTCATGCAGCAACGGGCTGCTCGATCGGCGTCAACGACGCCAGTTTCGATATTCGTGCCGGCGAGATATTCGTGATCATGGGCCTGTCGGGCTCCGGCAAATCAACGCTGCTGCGCCTTCTCAACCGACTGATCGAACCGAGTTCCGGATCGATCGAGATCGATGGCCGCGACATCACCGGCATGTCGCGCAGCGAGCTGATCGCGCTTCGCCGCCGCGACATCAGCATGGTCTTCCAATCCGTTGCACTGCTGCCGAACCGCACGGTCCTCAACAACGCCGCCTTCGGTCTCGAAGTCGCCGGTGTCGGCGAGGCCGGCCGCAAGCAGAAGGCACTGGCGGCGCTGAAGGCTGTCGGCCTCGATGGCTATGCCGACAGCCGCCCGGACCAGCTCTCCGGTGGCATGAAGCAGCGCGTCGGCCTCGCCCGCGCACTGGCCAGCGAGCCGACGATCCTGCTGATGGACGAAGCCTTCTCGGCCCTCGACCCGCTGATCCGCACGGAAATGCAGGACGAACTGGTTCGCCTGCAGTCGGAACACAGCCGCACCATCGTTTTCGTCAGCCACGATCTCGACGAGGCGATGCGCATCGGCGACCGGATCTGCATCATGCAGAACGGCAATGTCGTGCAGGTCGGCACGCCCGACGAAATCGTCACCCAGCCGGCCAACGACTATGTTCGCTCGTTCTTCCGCAATGTCGATGTCGCCCATGTCTTCAAGGCCGGCGATGTTGCCCGCAAGTCGCAGGTGACGATCATCGAGCGCGAAGGCGTGTCCGCTGCCGCAGCGCTCGAGCGAATGAAGAATTACGATCGTGAATACGCGATCATCCTCGGCCGCGACAAGACCTATCACGGCATGATCAGCCAAACTTCGCTGATCGAGAAGATGCGGGCCAAGGCAGCCGACCCCTATCGCGGCGCTTTCCTGACCGAGATCCAGGCCATTCCGGCTTCCGAGCCTTTGTCGAACGTGCTCGGCAAGGTCGCCGCCAGCCCATGGCCGGTACCCGTCGTCTGCGATCGCAACCGCTATATCGGCTCCATCAGCAAGTCGGCGCTGCTCGAAACGCTCGATCGCGCCAGCTGACCCCAAACACATCGGATATACTATGAACTTCGATATCGGAAACGGCATCGACGCTGCCGTCAATTACGTCCTCGACAATTTCTCACCGCTGCTGGACGCCATCGCCGCGACCATCGGCTTCGTCACGGATGGCATCCAGAATGCCCTGCTGGCTATCCCCATGCCTGTCGGCATCGCGATCTTCGTGATCCTGTCGCTCTGGCGTGTCGGCATCGGCTTTGCGGTGTTCACCGCGCTCGGCCTGCTGCTCGTCAATCACATCGCCCTCTGGGGCCCGATGATGGAGACGCTATCGCTGGTGATCGCCTCGACGCTGATCGCCATGCTGGTCGGCCTGCCGCTCGGCATCTCCATGGCGCGCAAGGATTCCGTCGCCGCCTTCGTGCGCCCTGTTCTGGACCTGATGCAGACCATGCCGGCCTTCGTCTACCTGATCCCGGCCGCGATGTTCTTCGGCCTCGGTGCCGTACCCGGCGCGATCGCCACGGTGATCTTCTCGATGCCACCGGTGGCCCGCCTCACCAATCTCGGCATCCGCCAGGTGGATGGCGAATTCATCGAGGCCGGCAATGCCTTCGGCTGCACCGCTACGCAGTTGCTCTTCAAGGTGCAGTTGCCGAATGCCCTGCCCTCGATCATGGCCGGCATCAACCAGACGATCATGTTGTCGCTGTCGATGGTGGTGATCGCCTCGATGATCGGTGCCGGTGGCATCGGCAACACGGTACTGACGGGCATCCAGCGTCTCGATGTCGGCACCGGCTTCGAAGGCGGTATCGCCGTTGTCATCCTGGCCGTCATTCTCGACCGGATCACCCAGAGCCTCGGAAAACCCCGCGCCGCCTTCTGGCTGGGACTGTTCCGCAAGACCGAGCGCGAGGAACTGGCGACCGCTACCGCCTGATCCCCGCGTCAGACCAATGCGGGCAACGACCCGTCTAATGCGAACCTTCACAAAAGGAGCACATATGTTCAAAACACTCGCAACCCTCGGCCTCGCCGCCGCCCTTCTCGTTGGCACCGTCACAGCGACCATGGCTGCGGATGCCAAGCCGGTGAAGATCGGCTGGGCCGCATGGTCCGACGCCGAATTCGTCACTAAGCTCGCTGCCAGGCTGATCGAGACCAAGCTCAACCAGAAGGTCGAGCTTGTGCAGGCAGACGTGGCGCCGCTCTACCAGGGTGTCGGCCGCGGCGATCTCGATGCGATGATGATGGCCTGGCTGCCGCAGACCCATGCGGACTATTATGCCAAGGTCAAGGAGAAGGTCGAGACGCTCGGCACCGTCTATGACGGCGCCAAGCTCGGCTGGGTCGTCCCGGACTACATTCCCGCAGACCAGATCGGCTCGATCGAGGATCTCAAGAAGGAAGACGTCCAGAAGAAGCTCTCCGGCACCATCCAGGGCATCGACCCCGGCGCCGGCCTAACGCGCCTGTCGGAGAAGGCCGAGAAGGATTACGGGCTGGGCGGCTACAAGCTGCAGATCTCCAGCGAAGCCGGCATGCTGACCACCGTCGATCGCGCCGTGCGCGGCGAAAAGTGGTTCGTGGCCACCGCCTGGAGCCCGCACTGGATGTTCGGCAAGCACCAGCTGCGCTACCTCGACGACCCGAAAAAGTCGCTGGGTGAAGCCGAGCACGTCGACATTCTGGCGCGCAAGGACTTCAAGTCGGAAAATCCCAAGGTTGCCGACTTCCTGTCGCGCATGAAGCTGCCGATTCCCGATCTGGAAGCGGCGATGTTTACCGCGCAGCAGAGCTCCTATGATGAAGCAGTCGACAAGTACATTGCCGACCACCCCGACCAGGTGAAGAGCTGGATCGGCGAGGAAGGCTGATCTCCGACATCATGCTCCCCAGCACCATCGTGCTGGTGAGCATCTTCGCAAGATCGAGCAGGAGCGACAGTTGTATATCGACAGCCCGGACACGTTCTACACGACTGACGACACCATCGGCGGCCGGATATCGCTGGGGCGCGACGCGAACGGCCTGTCGGTCGAAGCCGCCTCCCTCGCAATCGGCATCGCGGCAGGCACCTGGATCGACTGGGAAAACGATCGTGACGCTCCCTTCCCCGACCGCCTCGTGATGATTGCCGAAGCGCTCGGGGTCAGCCTGGCGTGGCTCGTCAGCGGACGTGGCGAAGGGCCAACCTGGATCACCAGTGACAACGTTTCTGCCTTTCGTCCGGACTGACGGCCAACGGCCGCGCCAAACGATTTCAGCAGGACAAGGAACGACATCGATGGATACCAGCACAATCACATCCGAACTGACGCAGAACATACCTGGGGCGCCGGCCCTGGAAGCAGGATCGACAACCGGCCAGCCGATCGATCTCTCCGCCATGCACGCCCTCTATTCGGATATGGGATGGCTGATCGCCGAGCGTTTTTCATCGCTTGAAGACCGCCAGAGGGTATTCGAGCTGATCGAGCTCGGCATGCGAAGCGGTGACCCCAAACTGAAGCATGCGGTATCGACCGGCTTGATCGAAGCGATGATTTCCCGCACCGGCGCGCAGCCGGCGAGGTGGCGACAGATCTCGGCGCAGCTCGGACCGCTGTCCGCTGCCTATATCCACGGATAGCTTTTTCCCCTGCCAAGTTCCGCCCATCTCGGCCGGCATCAGCGTGGATCGCAGATGCCGGCCTGTTCGTCTTCGGCCAGCCCCTTTCTCGTCACGTGCAGGATAGACAGCGCCGGCGAAGGCTGCCGGGTGCGCCGATTGCCGACGGCGCGATCCTGCGAACCCGATTCCCTTCGCCTACCCCTTCGCAATTGCGACAGAAGACATCGGAGTTGAGGAGGTGACCAGACGAAAGGATCAGACGCCGGACTGATGTTCAGGTGCGCCGTGTACAAGCTGAAACTCCGGCGAGTGAACCAGATGAAGATAACGTTTGAGAGCGCCGGTGCAAAAGTCGGCCACGGTAACGGCGCGATAATCTCGCCGTAGGGGCGGAGTAGAACCCGGCCACCTATCTTCCTTCTGCACTGAACGCAGGAGGGACAAGGGGATCTACACCGTGGAATTGGGCGTTGTTGCGTGGATCACCCGGCGACTAATATTGAGCGGTTGTTTTCAGTCTCCTGATCCGGATTTCGACGATGCCGCACACGTTCAATGCCGATCGGCGGGACAAGATTGCCAAGCAGAAATATCAAGTGACGAATTGGCCGGCATATAATGAAAGCCTGCGTCAACGTGGTGATTTGACCATCTGGGTGAAGGATGAGGCCCTGTCTTTATGGACGGCGCGGAGGCGGACATCGCGGGGTGGTCAGCCGAAATACTCGGATCTGGCGATTACGTTGTGCTTGACCCTGCGCGTCGTCTACGGGCTGGCGCTACGCCAGACCCAAGGCTTGATGCGCAGTGTCGCGGCGCTGATGGGGTTCGATATTGCCGTGCCTGACTTCTCCACCCTGTCTCGCCGGAGCAAAGGGCTGGCGTTGCCGTCGACAAAGTCCCGAGCCACAACATCAGGTCCGGTCGATCTGGTTGTCGACAGCACCGGCTTGAAGGTCTTCGGCGAGGGCGAGTGGCTGGAAAACAAGCACAAAACCAAGGCCAAACGCAAAAGATGGCGCAAACTGCACCTTGGTCTCAATCTTGTCAGCGGTGAGATTGTTTGTTCCGATCTGACCGTGGCTGATGTCGGCGATCCGACAGCGTTACCAGGACTTCTGGACCAGATCGGTGGCGCCGTCGAGAAGTTCATTGCCGACGGTGCCTATGATGGAACGCCAAGCCGAGATCTTCTGGCGACACGCTTTGGTGAGATCGTGGAGGTCATTATCCCACCTCCCAAGACTGCCGTTGCCAGCCCTCAATCGGTGCTGGTTCCATCTGTCCGCGATCGCCATATTGCAGAAATGCAGACCAAAGGGCGGATGGCATGGCAGAAATCCACCGGCTAAACAAGCGCAGTCGCGCTGAGACCCAGATGGGTCGATGGAAGGCTGTGATCGGGCCCAAACTCAAAGCGCGAGATTTTGACAATCAGAAGACTGAAGCGACCCTGACCAAGACAATAGATTGGGAGCTGATCGAGAAGCAGTACGATCAGATGATCAAATACACGGCCGCGCTCCGCAGCCGGACCGCCGAGCCGGAGGCGATCCTGCGCCGGTTTGCCCGGGCGGCCGTCAAGCACCCGACCTATGATGCGTTGTCCGAGCTCGGACGCGCCGTCAAAACCATATTCCTGTGCCGCTATCTGGCCGAGGAAGCGTTCCGTCGTGAGATCCACGAAGGATTGAACGTGGTCGAGAACTGGAACAGCGCCAACGGCTTTATCTTTTTCGGCAAGGGCGGTGAGATATCGAGCAACCGCCTGGAGGATCAGGAGCTCTCGGTGCTGGGCCTGCATTTGCTGCAGAACTGTCTGGTCTATGTGAATATCCTGATGTTGCAGCAGATCCTCTCGGAGCCGGCTTGGGCGGGCCGGATGACGGAGGAAGATTGGCGAGGGTTGACGCCGATGATCTATGGCCACGTCAATCCATATGGCGAGTTCGATCCGGACATGGAGCAGCGCATTGCGTTCGAGCCCGCTCTTGCAGCGTAAAGCAGTGTGCTATCGGCGGCTACGTTCCGGCGGCTCACCAAAAATCAAGGGTTTGGCATGGGCGAAAACCTGTTGCCAAATTAAACGTCAAGGCAACAGGTTTGTGCGATGATTCTGGGCTATGCGAGGGTCTCCAAAGCAGACGACCAGGACACCGCCGCCCAGGTCGCGGCTCTCAAGGCCGCCGGGTGCGAACGTGTGTTCGAGGAGAAGGCCTCGGGTGGTCGTTGGGACAGGCCGGAACTCCATCGGCTTCTCGACCAGGTGCGCGCCGGCGACGTCCTGGTGGTCTGGAAGCTCGATCGACTGTCGCGCTCCCTCAAGGATCTGCTTCATGTCCTGGAACAGCTCGACAAAGCTGGCGCCGCGTTCCGCTCTCTGACCGAAGCGATCGAGACTGCCGGCCCGGCCGGCCGAATGATGATGCAAATGCTTGGCTCCTTTGCAGAATTTGAGCGCGCCATGGTCAAAGAGCGTACCCAGGCCGGCCTGAAGAATGCCCGCGCGCATGGCCGCGTTGGTGGTCGTCAACCCAAGCTCACGTCCGATCAGAAGATCGAGGTCCGAGCCATGCTTGACGCCGGCAGAAGTGCCGCCGACATTGCCAGAATATTCCGCGTCCATCGCGCAACCATCAGCCGCGTCGTCGCGCAGGACAGAGCCAGCGCCTCGACCCCGCTACGCGCCGTTCCCTAAATGTTCGGTTTGGTGGCCAAAAAATCGAGCTATGATGTCACCGGGCCCTTTACGCCATCATCCGCGAGCTTGATCCATTCCTTGTGGTACGCAGCCACCATGACGTTGAGACAGTCGTCATTGTTCGCGGGGTTGATCACATCGACGTGGGCTTCGAGCACTGAGCGCAGCAGATGTCCATGCCGGTGTATCCACCAGCTGCTCGAATGAGGAGGGCCGCGTTCGAGTTGCTATATCCAACGTTATGTTATAACATATCGCATAAGCAGATTTATGGAACTGATCTGCATATCCCAATCCACCGAATTCCGCTCCAGGCGACGATCGCATGGAACAGTTACCACCATAAGCCACATCAGACCCTCAGCGACTAACTGTATTTGCATGGTTAGTGTGTGATAGTTCATTCTCAAACATCAGCATAGTCAGCAGTTTCAAATCGCCCCGCCAAGAAGCCAAGCCGGAGCGACGGATCCAATGGCGGTTACTTCAATGGAGAGTTTGCCGTTGGGTAGGCGATGGTGGAATGCATGTCGGTGGTCAGCCAGTCCGGGCCGCCTTTCGGTGGCCATATGCCCTTGGCGACGGAATCCGCGCGGATCTGGCCGCGGTCGTTGACGGATGCATAGGGCCAGATATGCGTCATGCGCGGCCGGCCATCGATGCCATAGAGGCAGATGGTCAGTTTGGACAGTTCGCTGCGTGGCGGAACCGCCGCCTCCCAGGCACGGATTGTCGGCTCCAGTCCGCCCGTCTTAAGGATATAGGTGCGGAATTCGTAGGCAGGCCCGAAAGTGCCGGTCTCGACCGGCGGGAGAAAGGGAAACGGTTCGTAGCCTTCCAGGCTGAGTGCCGTCAGCCATTCGGCCGAACCGAAGGGATTGGACGCGCGCAGCGTGCGGTCACGTTCCGCATCGTAGTCGGCCGGCGTATCGAAACCGCGCAGCACAAGCACGCGGTTCAACGCACCGATATCGGCAAAGAAGATGCCGAGCAGACGACCCTTTCCTTCACTCGCAAAGGCTTCGATGGCAGGCGCTGCCTTTCCGGCCGCTCCCATCGTCGTGGACAGTGTCGCTATCTCATAACGTTGCATGGCTGGTCCTTTCATTCGTCACGATGCCGGGTTTTGTTCCCGAGAGGTCCTTGGTATTACCGGAAGCGTGCTTGGCGACACGCCAACCGAAGACGATAGCCGGCCCGATAGTGGTTCCGGGACCGGGATATGTTCCGCGAAAGATCGATGCGAGATCGTTGCCGCAAGCGTAGAGACCCTCGATCGGTTCGCCAGCCTCATCGAGAACGCGCCCGTATTCGTCACCAGAGAGCCCGGCGCTCGACGCGAGATCGGAGGGCTGAACGGCGACCGCATAGAAGGGAGCCTTCCCGACGGGCGCGAGGCAGGGATTGCCGCCGGCCTGCGCATCGCCGTTGAAACGGTTGACGATCGATGACCCGCGCCCGAACGCTTCGTCCACACCGCTTGCGGCAAATCCATTGTAGGTATCGATGGTCTCCTTGAGAGCCAAGGCATCGCAACCGATCCTGCCGGCAAGTGCGGCAAGGGTCGCAGCCTCGATCACGTAACCAGCCTTCACCATGGCGGAGAGGTTGCGCGCTCCCGGCAAGACCAATCCGAGGCCATAACGCTGCATGAACGTTGCATCGCAGACAAGAAAGGCGGGTATCGAACCGCTGGCGATCTGGCCCATCGAGAAATCATGATAGGAGTCGGCCTCGTTGACGAAGCGCCGGCCCGCGGAATTGACGGCCAGCAGGCCAGGCTTGGCACGGTCGAGAATGATGTGAGGCCAGACCGCAAGTCGCCCGTCCGGCCGCCGGTAGGATGAGCATGGCATCCACAGCGCCGGGCTGTCGCCCCCATCCTCGAAACGAGCGCCGACGGCCGTGGCGACATCCGCGCCATCGCCGGTATTGCTTTCCGGAGCGAGCGCGTAATCGCGCGCGCCCTTCGGAAACAGCCTTTCCCGGATCCTCTTATTCCAGCAGACGCCGCCAGTCGCCAGGACAACACCCTTGCGAGCGCGAATGCGACGAACGCCCGAAGGCCCGTCAATGACGGCACCGACGACCTGGCCGTGTTCGACAAGCAGTTCCCGGATGCCCGCGTTGAAGAGAATGGGTACTTTGGCCTTGCGCAAGCTGTGCAGTAACCGCCCCACCAGCGCGTTTCCCATCAAGAGCCGCGTGCCGCGCCGGTAAGTCGCACGATCGCGGGCATATCGTCCGACGATGGAAAGCGCCTCGCGCAGATTGCCGATCGATTTGAACGGCGCCAGAAGCGACCCAAGTTCCGCGCGTCCGACCATCATGCCACCAAGGCCCATGAATTCCGGACGCGGCGGACGCACGCGTGCAAAATCCTCGCGACTGAGCAGCCTGCCGTCAAAGGTCAACGGAGCGAGCGCGCGGCCACCATAAGCCGACCCCGGTCCATCAAGATAATCGGGATGAGCGGCCGCCGCGGCGAATTTCACATCAGTCCGTCTGTCGAGCTCCTCGATTGCCTGGCGACCGGACGCAAGAAATGCCTCGCGCAGCCGGATACCGCCTCGATTTGCGACGACCGCCTGAAGAAATTCTCGCGCATCCTCTACCCTGTCCGGAACACCGGCTCGCTCGGAAAGATGCGTACCGGGAACCCAGGCAGTCCCGCCAGATGTCGATGTTGTGCCACCGACCTGCCCGGTTTTCTCGCACAGAACAACGCTCAATCCTTCCAGCGCCGCAACCAGTGCCGCCGTCATGCCGCCCGCCCCTGCTCCGCAAACCAGCAGATCGACCTCTTCGGTATCCTGCCCGAATTCAGACCGCATTTTCCTTGCTCCCATGATCTTGATGTTCCGCCGCATCGCGCGCGATGCTTTCGGCAGCCAGAAATCCGAATGTCATGGCCGGACCAAGCGTGATGCCGCCACTCGGATAATAGCCGCCCATGATGCTGTTCATGTCGTTGCCCGCCGCATAGAGGCCCGGGATCGGCTGCCCCTCCCCGTCCAGAACCCGCGCATCGACATCGGTAACGATGCCGGAGAAAGTGCCGAGGCTGCCGGGAACAATGCGCACAGCGTAGAACGGTCCGTCGACGATCGGAGCAAGGCACGGATTGGGCTTGTGGTCCGGGTCGCCCTGAACGCGTTGGTAGGGCGTTGTCCCGCGATGAAAGGCGGGGTCGTCGCCGCGCGCGGCATGCCTGTTGAAATCGTCGATGGTGCGCTGAAGGCCGGTCGGATCAATACCGCAGCGGCTCGCCAGCTTCGGTACAGTCGCGGCCCGCGTGAGATAGCCATTTCTCAGCCAGCGTCCCATCGGTATCGGGAAAGGCTTGACTGCGCCCAGGCCGTAGCGGCGGATGAAACGATGATCGCAGATCAGCCACGAAACGGCCGGCTCACCTTCGGGCGTCGCGGCAATCATCTCCCTGACGTAATCATAATAGGGGCCGCCCTCATCGACGAACCGACGACCGGAGGCCATTACTGCTATGATGCCGGGCTTGCCGCGCTCGACCAGATGCGGAAAGCGGCCGACGCTTCCGTCGGTGCGCGGCACCAGCGATACCGGTGCATAGGCCGCAGCCTGCGCCATCCGGCCGGACACGTGTCCACCCGCCGCCTCCGCAAGCCGGATGCCATCGCCGCTATTGGTCTCAGGTGCTGCGGACCGGTGCGGCGTTCCGGATCGGACGTGCGGCAACTGCTCCCGAAGACGGCGTTCGTCATGCGGGAAGCCACCGGTCGCCAGCACCACGCCATGTCCCGCGACGATATCGTGTCGGATTTCTCCGCTCGTGAAGGCAGCGCCGACAACGCGCTGTCCATCCCGCAGCAATTCGCACACCGCCGCGCCGGTTCGAAGCTCCACACCCGCATCGACCGCGGATCGCAGTAGCCGGGCAACAAGAGCATTGCCATTCATGAGCTGCACCGGCTGGCCATGAAAAAGGAGGTCGCGGAAATGCTTCACAAGGCGACGCGAAACATAGGTGAAGGCCGACAGCGAGCGGGTGGCCGAAAGGAACATGCGCATGTCCTGGCCAGCCGCTATTCCCATGCCCATCAAAGTTGTCTCGGCAATGGGCCGGCGCAGGCGGCCGAGCAAGCCGCCGAGCAGGCGGCCGTCATAAGGTGCCGCAACGACCGAGCGCCACCCGGTCGCCGCCCCCGGCACATTGCCATAGAAGTCAGGCACGCCGCTTCCCGGATTGAAATGGACTTCTGTTTCGCGCTCGAAGAAATCCAGCATACGGGGCGCGGCCTCCAGGTATCCCTCGATCATCCCGCTGTCATAGGCATTGCCGAGGATGTGGCGCAGATAGGTCTTAGGGCCATCCACATCCTCACCCCTGCCGGCCGCTATCGCATGCGGCGCATTCGGCACCCAGAGCCATCCGCCCGAATAAGCAGTGGTACCGCCGAAGACGTCTGCTTTTTCCAGCACCACGACCTTCATACCCAGGTGGGCGGCCGTGACTGCCGCCGATAAACCGCCGGCTCCCGACCCGATGACCAGGACATCGCATCGAAGGCGCTGTCGGCCCTCGGCGGGCCTGCCGTTCGCGACATGATCGACATCTGGCATGTTCGGCTCCTCAGCCCTTATCAGATGGCAGCCGCGTGCCGCGGGGCACCGGACGCTGCTGTCGCAAGCAATGGACAGAATGTCGCCGGAACGACCGCTCCCGAAGCGGATAGCCGCCCAAATGTGAATTTGCCGCTGTCGCCGTTCGCAACGGATTTGATGACACGCACTGTCTCCTCCTGCAGTTTTGCGTTCCATGAACCACCGTTTTCCTCGACAGACGGCGGGTCGACAAAAATCGCGGCCGCTATCGGCCATGCCCTGCGCGGGCAACCACATCGCGCGCGGTCTTCAACGCCATGGCAGCCCGTTGCGCGGGCGTGTGGAGCGCTGCAAGTTCACGGGAGGCAACCTCGACGCTGATAGGCGCTTCTGCCGGCATCGAGCGGATGAAGGATACGAGATCAATTCCTCCGGCGCCGGGCATCATGCGCTCTCCCCTCGCCACACGGATAAGAGCTTCGTCGCTCGGATCGTAGTCCTTTGCCGCGTCGCAGAGCTGTATATAATTGACACAGCGCGTCGGAATGGCGTCAAGATCGCTCGCTTTTCTCCCGGACCGGTCCCAATGAAGAGCATCGGCCAGAACGCCACCGTTCGGCTCTGCGGCGGCCTCGACGACGGCAATCGCCTGGGTGGCATCTTGTACGGCGGTCCACGGCATGAATTCGAGATCTGCCGTCAACCGATATTTCGATGCGAGCGCAGCAAAGGCGGCAAAGTTTTCCGTCAGCCGCGCCTGTTCCGGGTCGTCCCCTGCCACGAGGATGTTCGACGCGCCAAGCGCTGCCGCACATTCAAGGAACGGCACGAATTCATCGGCTTTTGTCTGCGGTTTCAGTCGAACGATCTCCACGTCTCCGACCCGGATACCGCTATCCGCAATCGCCCTGCGTGCTTCGGCCAACAACGCCTTGTCGGTGAGAAGCGGATATGGCCCCTCTCCCGATGCAGCGGCTGGCAATATCCGAAGGCCGACACGGTCAAATCCGGCCTCGCCCGCGATGCGGATAGCCTCGACAGGCCCGACATCCGCAACAGTCAAGAAGGCTAGCGCGTATAGTCTCGTCATCTATCTTACCTCTCCTCCCGGCTCGGCAGGCCATGGCCTTCCCGCTCGAGTTCGATATACAACCAACATGAGTGGAATTTCATTACAAACTGGAATACTGTTCAACTTCAAATCAACCAAGAGCTATCAGTCGATATAATGCTGCGACAGCCCCAGCCGTCATCAACGGACTTTGTCCGGACGGCCGGGGATGAGGTTGAGCATTCCTTCGGAAAGGCCACCATCAATGCGCAACGCGACCCCGGTGATATAGCTCGCCTTGTCGCTGGTCAGGAAAGCTACAGCATCGCCGATATCCCGCGGCGTTCCAATACGGCCGAGCGGCACGAGGCTTTCACGTTTTCGGCGGGTGTCTTCATCCTGATAGACCGTTTCCGTCAGCGGCGTTCTGATCATACCGGGACATACGGCGTTGACCCTGATCCCATCGCCGGCCCATTCCTGAGCCAACTGCCGACAAAGCATGACCAAACCGGCCTTGGCTGTCGAATACGCACCGTAGCCGGGATGCGGCGACAATCCAGACATGGAGGCTACCGCAGTGATCGTGCCTCGCGTTTCGGTCAAGGCGGGATAAGCGGCGCGTGCGAGAAGCCATGTGGCGCGCAGGTTCAGGTCCAGCGTCGCCTGCCAGTCTTCATCGGGCAGGTTCGCCAGCTTGCCCGGCCGAGATTGCCCCGCATTCGACACGATCGAATCCAGTCGCCCGGCCCAGTCAATCACCTGGCCGATCAGATTGTTGCAGGCACAGGCATCCGTCAGGTCCGCAACGAATGCCCTCGCCTCGATCTCGCCTTCACCGTCAGCCGACGTGAGATCCGAGACCAGGGCTGAAAGAGCCATGCTTTCGCGGCTTCCATGAACCGCAAGCCGCAGCGAATGCCCGGTCAACCGCGCCTCCTCGGCGAGCGCTTCACAGACCCCGCGACCGATGCCGCCGCTTGCGCCGGTTACCAGCACCGTCCGTGCCGCAGTCATGGTCTTCTCCATCAGGCTGACGCCGTTGAGGCATTGCCGAGCGCCTGCAGGAAGAATTTGAGCATCAGGTTCTGCTCCGCCTTGTACATGTCGATGCCAACACTCGTCCGGCATCCCTTCTTCCGCGCGGCTTCGCTCCAGGGGGAAACGGCCGGCGCGGTGATGACACATGCGGCAAACGCTTCAGGCGAAAGCTTTTCGACCTGGACCGGGAATGGATCCTCAGGCCGCATGCCCATCGGCGTTGCGTTGACCACCAGCTCGAAACCGGTCGGATCGCTGGATCCTGCCTTGACACGATCACCGTAGAACTCCTGCAGGCGTGTGATCAGCTCCTCACGGCGCTTGGCGTCCACGTCGAATATGGCGAGTTCGGAAACGTCCGCATCCAGAAGCGCCTGGGCAATTGCTCGGCCAGCCCCGCCTGCGCCGACCAGAAGTGTCTTCTTGCCGACCGGGTCGCCGCCCTGCGAGCGGATACCGCCGAGCATTCCAAGCCCATCGAACATCTCGCCATGCCATGTACCGTCCGCGTTGCGGCTGAGAACGTTGATCGAACCGACAATGCGCGCACGCTCCGTTGCTGTGGCGCAATGCGTCAGCGATACGAACTTGTGTGGGATCGTCACGATAATGCCGTCGATATTCTTGGTGCGGCCGGCGGTGCGAATGAAATCATCGACGTCGTCCACCGAGGTCTGGATCGGCACGACCACAGCGTTCAGGCCAGCCTCAACGAAGGCCGCCGTCATGCCCGCCGGCGATTTCACCTGAGCAATGGGGTCACCGATAATCGGGTAGATGCGTGTTGCACCGCTGATGTAAAATGGCTGGGTCATAGAAAGTGTCCTTTCCTGTCAGTGTTCGCCGGCCACGCCCAGAAGGCGGGCCTGGGTTGCGGTATCGTTTGCGAGGTCATAGGCGCTGCCTTCGTAGGCGACCTGTCCATTGACCATGATGTAGGCCCGGTCGGTGATCGAGAGGATGCTCTCGGCGTGGTGCTCGACAATCACCAGGCTGGCACGGTCGCGCAGTTTGACCACTGCTTCCATGATGTCCTGAACGATGGCTGGCGCCAGACCTTCAAAGGGCTCGTCGAGAAGAATGACCTTGCTCGGAACCATCAGTGCCCGGGCAACGGCAACCATCTGCCGCTCGCCACCGGAAAGCCCCTGAGCCTTCTGCTTCTGGAGGATCTTGAGCTTCGGGAACAGCTCGAATACCTCCTCGACGCTGATGCCACCCTCGCGGCGGGCGAGCAGGAGGTTTTCCATGACGGTAAGGTGCTGGAGGCCTCAGTGCATTTTTGGGACACGGATATGCGGTAGCGGTTATTGGCGCAGATCGATGACGCCGAGTTCGTG
>NZ_FWER01000189.1 GCF_900169785.1 Rhizobium sullae | reverse complement strand
TCCACCTCCGTCGTCTCAACTGCAGCAACCGGTCCTATGTTGTTCTCATCAGCCATCATTATTTCCCCTCTATTTCATCGCCTGTTCTCGGATGAACGAACTATAGAGTCAACACTACCGCCAGCCTCATCTTTGCGGGTGGTCGAATGTAATTGGGCGGCCTCGGGATGGCATGCAGGAGACAATCTGAACCGCCGTAAGATCGCTGAAGCACAATGCTTTCCATTCGGTCACTCGATCTCGTAAATCGCCGCGTTGTCCTGCACTTCGCGCAGCCCCTTGTATGACGAATGCCGCAGCTTGCCGTCGTGCGTCCATGCCCGATATTCGATCTCAGCAATCAGCGTCGGCTGCACCCAGACAATACCCTTTGATCGGTCCTTGTATTCGACGGGCGGCTTCTTCACCGTCAGGCGATCGAGCATAGAGCGCAGCTCCCATGCGACACTTTCCCTGAAGCCGGTCCCGACATTCCCGACATAGACG
>NZ_FWER01000133.1 GCF_900169785.1 Rhizobium sullae | reverse complement strand
CGGCGGTCTCCGAAGCCTGGAGTCTTGACGGCACAGTTGTGCAGCGTTCCGCGGATTTGATTGACGATAAGCGTCGCTAGGGCCTCGCCCTCGACGTCTTCGGCAACGACGAGTAACGGCATGTTGGCTTTCGCCACCGCCTCAAGCAGGCCGACACAATCGTTGAGCGCGTTCAGTTTGCGGTCGACGAGAAGGATTGCTGCCTCCTCCAGAACGATTTCCATCCGTTCGCTGTCGGTTACGAAATATGGTGACAGAAATCCACGGTCGAACTGCATTCCCTCGACGACATCGAGCACGGTTTCCGTTGTCTTGGATTCTTCGACCGTGATGACGCCTTCGTCTCCGACTTTTTCCATCGCGTCGCCGATCAGCGCGCCGATCGCCGCATCATTATGAGCAGAAATCGTTGCCACTTGAACCTTCTCAAGCCTTCCGGTGACTGGCTTGCTGTTTTCCCTGAGCCGGGCGACAGCGCATGCAAGGGCACGATCAAGGCCGCGTTTGATGTCGATCGCGCTCGCACCGGCAACGACGTTTCGCAAACCATCGGAGAATATTGCTTGAGCGAGAACCGTCGACGTGCTCGTCCCGTCGCCGACAATCTCGCCCGTTTTTTCTGCCGCCTGCCGGAGCATCCGAGCGCCAAGATTCTCCTCCGGATCCTTGAGATCGAACTCCTTTGCGATGGTCACGCCGTCGTTGCAAACGATCGGCGTTCCCCACTTCTTTTCAATCAGAACCGCCTTCGACCGGGGTCCGAGCGTCACGCGCACCGCGTCGGCGAGCTGAGTTGTGCCCTTAAGAATTTTCTCTCGCGCAGCTGAACGGAAAAGAACCTGTTTGTGTGCCATGACATCACCTCCGTTGGCCGACAGTATCGGCGATAAACGGCGTTAGGCTTTGATCCGGATCAAACTGACCGAGAGGCAAGAACCCTAAGTTCATTTGCGGTTCGAGGTGCCTCGGCATGGCAGTTGACCATGAGAGCGACACACGATCGAGTATTCAAGGCGGCGGAGGTAGATGTTGCTGACCTAGCTGAAAGTAGGAGGTGGTGATCGGTCCGATATACGGGCACTGGCTGTTTGGTGCAGCCGTTGGCATATTCGCGTATGCATATCTCTGCGAAGCCCATGGGCGGGTGGTCTGCACGGAGCGCGGTATAGCCGAAGCGGTTTTTGCTCTTGAGCATTCTTTCGATGTCGCCGGCGGGTCCGATCTTCGTGCGGCGACCTTCGGGCAATTTCGAAGAAGCCCGCTATGCTGATTTGACCCTACCTTCAGTGACACTTCATGAGGCCATCGCAGCACGTCGTGCGCTGCTGGCTGCTGATATCGACGTGGCTATGAGGGCCCGGGGCGCGGCGGCCTCCGCCGAGGCTGCCGACGTTGGCTACCTCACGCCAGTGCAGGGCGCGCTGTTGCAAGAGGCGATCGATGTCGCCGTTCTCCTGAACGCGCTGCGCGCACTGCGGATATCGCCGAGCATCGGATCGGCACGCGACCTGGGCTTGGGCTGAGGTGGCTCAGATGTCCGTATATTCACGTTTTGGCGTAAACTATTCACTCGTGTAATTTTGTCGAACCATAGGCTGAAAATCCATGCCGACGCTTCCCATCGATACCAAGCCACCTCATTCAGCCAGTGCAATGCCGGGTCCTCAGAGTGTCGCGCACTATCTCGTGAAGGCGGTTCCCACCGCCCGGCCGAACGAGAATGCCGGGGAAGTGAGCGAGCGGCTGACTGGCCACCGGTACGACGATGCGTCGCATGTCTTTCTCATGGCCGACGACCAACGACTTGTCGGTGTCATTAAGATTGGCGACGTTATCGCAGCCGCCCCTGCAGTGCCGCTCGTCGAACTGGCAACGAGGGTCAGTCCTCCCTTTGTGACACCCGCCACGAACCGCGAGGACGCGGCAAGTGCGGCGATTCGCACTGGTGTCTCCACGCTCGGCGTCTGCGATGCCGCTGGCCGCTTCATCGGCGCGGTGCCCGCATCTGGCTTGATCGAGATCCTTCGCGACGAACACCTCGAGGATATTCATCACATGGCGGGCATTCTCGGCAAATCGGAAGCAGCCAAGGCGGCTCTAACAGCATCGCCGCCTCGGCGGGCGCTCTATCGGCTGCCCTGGTTGCTGGTCGGCATGGCCGGTAGTGCGGTCGCGACTTGGATGATGACTCGCTTTGAGGCAACACTCACGGCCCAAATTGCCGTTGCATTCTTTATCCCTGCAATCGTGTATTTGGCTGACGCCGTCGGGACGCAATCGGAGGCCGTCGCGATACGCGCGCTATCGCTGACGGGCGCTGACCTCTTACCGCTGCTTGCTGGCGAACTTGGCACCGGTCTCCTGATCGGGATTACGCTCGGATCGCTTGCCTATCCGCTGGTCTGGCTAGCGTTCGGAAACATTGCTCTTGCCGCGACGGTCGCTATCGCCCTCATGAGTGCAAGCAGCGTCGCAACCACGATTGGCTTCCTGCTGCCGTGGCTGTTTTCCAAGCTCGGCTACGATCCAGCGTTCGGCGCCGGGCCGCTTGCAACGGTAGTTCAGGATGTGTTGTCGCTGGTGATCTATTTCCAGATCGCGTCGGCCTTGGTGTTTTGATGGGAGAGCCCCTTATATGTTAGGCCCGGCGCCGTCCTGTATTGAAGTCGCCGCGAGCCAAGTGGTGTCACATCTCCCTCTTTGGCAATCTGGTCGGCATCGCTGCGACCCAGTTACCCCCTAGGCCGATGCCTTCCAGGCCAAAAAAGAGGCTGACTCCGAGAATTGCTGCGTCGCATGTGACAAGGACGAACGCCATCCAGGGCCTGAACCAGCGGCGGAGAACCAGGAGGAACGACGCGACACCGAGGGCTAGAAATGCCCCAACGGTGATCAGCGCCGTCAAACGAACTTCGATCAGTTGGGACTCTTCAGTGACCGCAGCCGTCCCGGAGAAAACAAGGAAACCACTCGCGAACAGGATGAGGCCCAAAGTGATCCGAACCCATCCGATCGTATATTCGGCCTCAATCTCCGATTCGCGGAACAGCCTTTCGACAGAGATGCTCGTCAGGACCGAGCGGCCCGCATCGGATCGATAGGCATTCCGTTGAAAAATCCTCATCAACAAACCCCTCCCACGGACAATAGCTTACCCCGCCGGCAAGCGCGGTGAGGACTGCTGCTGCTTCATACCATAGCTCGGTCAACCAGGGACGGGTGGTCTAGGATTCCATCGAGACAGTGGTAAATGAAGCAGAAGCAAAGCGACGTGTNCTCGGTCAACCAGGGACGGGTGGTCTAGGATTCCATCGAGACAGTGGTAAATGAAGCAGAAGCAAAGCGACGTGTCGGACCCCAGATCACGCAAGCAAGGGCAATTTTTGCTGCTTCGGGCGGTAATCTTGCTGTTACAGGCCGTCGGGCCCGACGCAGTCAAGCATTTGATGCGGATCAATGCAGTCATCCATAGATACCGTCAAACTGCATCGGTGTTGAGTGGGAGGTTAGGCTATGCGGAGATCCTCGGCTGTTCGACGAGTTCACCTGAGTGCCGGAGTCGTGGGGTTCCTAACGATTTTGACGTTCTGGGTCTCGACGGTGGTGTCGGAATTGTCTGGCAATCAGGTTGTAGTTGTTGCTGTCAAAAATGGCATTCTCTGGGGAATGTTGATTCTGATACCTGCGATGATCATCGTCGGCGGAACCG
>NZ_FWER01000142.1 GCF_900169785.1 Rhizobium sullae | reverse complement strand
CCTGGTTCCGACGACATCGTGTTTCTCAAGCAACGACCTTATCTGCCGCCAGGTACGTTGCGCCAGATTCTTGTGCGCCTGGAGAATGCAGGCGAAATTTCGGACGAACGAATGTTCCAGGTGTTGCGCGAACTTGATCTCGAACGGGTCGTGAGCCAGGCGGGCGGCTTGGATAAGGAGCAAGGCTGGGAAATGTCGCTTTCGCTGACCGAGCAGCAGCTCTTAGCCGTTGCGAAAGTTCTGCTCGCGCCGCCGCAGGTCGTCTTCCTGGATCGAGTCGACACGACGCTGGGGTCCAAAAAACTCCGCAAGATCCTGCGCCTCCTTTCCGACCGTTCGATCACGTGCATCAATAACGGAGAAGCCCACGACGCGCGTGATCTGTATCACGCGGTCCTTGAGTACAGTGAGGATGGTCGGTGGACGTGGACACCGAACTGAGGCTGATCTTTACTGTAATGGCTCGCAATAGCTACCGACCAATCACGATCAAGAGCAACGCCGCTAGAGCCGCCGAGGTGATGAGCCGCGATCAAGCACCCTGCGGAACGTCCTGAAAGCACGCGGCTTTCAGTCAGACTGCAACGACAGCCACCCGCCCGAGAAGCCCGCCCGGCGCAGGCCAGCCACGATCGGCGAACAGCGGCGCATGATATTCCAGAGTGGGCCCGTCCGGTAGTTCTCGACCGCCAGCACGATCGGCCCCTGGTCAATGCCGAAATGACACGGAGATATCCACCATTCTGTGAGATTGTCTTCCACCGCAAACGACTGATCGAATGACGGCTTGAATCCGTAAAGGAGCGTCATTCCAAGGGGCATCCGGGCAAAGTTGCGGACCGTCGGTACGACGATCTCTGGTGCGAATGGCAGCGAGGCAATGACAACCCACGGGGCGATCGTCCCATCGTCAGGGCCAAACGGAGCACCGCGGACGATATAGTCGAAGAACTGCCGCTCGACCCCATTGACTTTCCGCGTGATCCAGCCGGGCCCGTCGCACGCCGTAAAGCCCCAGCAATATTGCCCGTAGCCGACGAAGTTCATTGGATTGCGTATCGCGTACTCCTGCTGCACAAAGGTCGCTTGTCGGCTGTTCTCGAAAACGGCTGACTACGCCGCGCTCTACGACAACGGGACTTGACGTGTCGCTCTGCGCGTCACCGCGGATGAAGAGTATGACTGCTGCACCCCACTTCCGAAAGCAGCCAGTGGGCTTTGCACGAGCCATACCCGCGAGCGAAATTTCTACCAGGCAATCATGCGTAAGCTATGCAGGATGACCTGCAGACCAAGAGCTGCCTGGGTTACCCCGAGCACCACTGCCAATACCTGAAGCGAAGTTCCGATCCTCCTCAGAATGGTCTCTGCGAAAATCATGGCCACCCAGTCCAGCGCCAGGATCAGCAATACGATAGCAGCCACAGTGAGGCCTTCCGCTTTGCGGCCGCCCGCCAACGTCGCGAAAACGATTACCGCGGCGATACCATAAGGCGTGACAATCGTCGGAAACGCCAACGGAGTAAGGGCCAGTCTCAGATCTGGCGGTTGGCCCGGCTCAGTCGGCTTATCCGGCAGGCTGGCAGATTGCTGCAAGACGGTTCGCAATGCCACGAGAAACAAGATGATGCCTCCGGTCATCGCCAGTACAGGCAGTGAGATTTCGAAATTCTCAAGCATGGTACGTCCAAGCAAGCCAGCGATTGCCAGCGCGGCCGCCGAAAAGAGGATCGCTCTCCTGGCCATCGAACGTCGAAAGGGAGGGTCGCAGTTGCTTGTGATGGCCACGAAAGGCACCAGGATCTTGATCGGGCCAAGCATCAGAAAAAGCATGAAGAACATTTTCCGCGCGCCGAACTCCACCTCCGGCGTGCCCGCTCCAAGCGGCGACTGCGCAAAGGACTGCATCGGAAAACAGGCGGGCAGGATCATCGCCAGAGCGAGAATTAGGAGAATCGATCGACCGGCCAGCCGCCGCCGGCGTTTTTCATGATGGATTAATTGGCACGAGCTGATAAGGCCGAGCGCGTAAGATAGGGCAGCCCCAGAGGTCATGTCCCGCAGCCACGTCAACGATGACCAGTCTCCAGCCAAGAGAGCGCCTTCCTTTCACTTGAAGCCGAAAAGCCGGCTTCCGGGGTGAACGAGATAGCCGGCGATGCGCTGAATGAACTTTAGAACTCTGCGGTTCACTACAATCGCGATACGTTCGACCCCCCGAAATCGGGCGCCTCACCTGAAGCCCAACCCCTGCGTTGAAACGAGGGCGGCAGTCGGCTCTATCCGCGTGAGACGATACACACCCGACCTAGAGCCATCCCCCCGAAAAACCTGCTCGGCGCAATCCCGTCACGACGGGCTTGCATCGGCGCATGATGTTCCAGAGCAAACCGGTCCGATAGTTTTCGATCATCAGCACCACCGGACCTTGGTCAATGCCAAAGTGATAGGGACTTACNAGAGCAAACCGGTCCGATAGTTTTCGATCATCAGCACCACCGGACCTTGGTCAATGCCAAAGTGATAGGGACTTACCCACCATCCGGTCGGACTGTTTTCGACGGCATAGGTCTGGTTGAACGACGGTTTGAAACCGTAAAGCCGG
>NZ_FWER01000057.1 GCF_900169785.1 Rhizobium sullae | reverse complement strand
CCAAGAAAGACCTTGCTTTATCAGACGCCCGCGGAGAGGTTTGCAGAGTGTGTTGCAGCGATCAGTTGAACTCACCGGTGTTTTCGGTTTGCTGGCCAAGATCGCACCGTTGCATTTCAAGGTCGATGGGCCAGCATGGCACGGGGCGCAGTCTCGCACAGGCACCGCGCAGCCCGCAGCGGTGAACTGCGCCCCCTTGGTGCCGATCAAAACGATGCGCGGTGCCAGCGGATGTCACATGTGCGGACGCTGCAGCGGATATCGCGGGGCTATCCGTCTCGCCTGGCGTTCGCCCAACGAAGAGATCGTAGCCGTCTGCGGTGAGACTGCCAATGGATGGGAGACCTTTTTGATCACGGCCGTCCTCATGGGCATGGCCACGGGCGCCCTGCAGTGGTCCGGCAGCGCACTTTACGTGACGTTGAAGGCACAGATTGCGATCTGGTGTCTTAATGCCGGGGTGTCGTGGCCGCTTGACGCCAGCCTGCCATGGTGGATGCTGACGAACTATCCCGGCGACAGGATGACGCTTGTCGACGGAGCCACCCTCTTGGTCTTTGTCGCAGGCGCGGGTTTATTGGCGTGCGTGACATGCCTGCCGGCTCTCTCGGCCGGTACCATCCTGTTGGGCGGGTGGAGCCGCCGCCGGTTCCATCATCTCGCCCAGGCCCTGATCCCGATCGCCGCGGCAGGCTTGTTCTGCGGGCTCCTGTCGCTAACGGTCACTCAATTGCGCATGGATAGTGTGCGGATCCCGGTAATCGACGAAGTCCGCTCCCTGCTTGTTGATGCGGCGGGTTTGTGGTCTCTCTATCTCGCATACAGCATCGCCGGGCGCTACAGCCCATCGCGCTTTGCAAGGCTTGGCGTCTCAGCGGCAATCAGTGTTCCGATTGTTGCCACGTGCGGAGTTTGGGCGCTCTTTTTCCTCGGCTGAGTGCACCTAGGGCTACGGCCGATCCGCGATCGTCGTCACATTGTCGACAATGGTCGCCGAGCCTCTGAGGCTCTCGACTAGAACCTTTATCGCCTTGCGATGGAGCTCTGTCTCGACAATACCGGTGAGTATGACGTTGCCATCCTGAACGGCCACTGCAATTTGCTCCCGCGGGAGGTTCAGATCGCTCTTCAGCCGCGTCGCGATAGCAAGGCACAACGCCTCCTCGCCGCGCGGTATGCGATCGGGCAGGCCTGCAACGACCGCCTTAAGAAGATCGCGGCGGCTGACGATCCCGACAACCCTGCCGTCCAAGACGACCGGCACGCGCTTGATTGAATGTACCGCCATGAGCCCGGCGATCTCGCCGAGAGGCGCCGAGGGGCTTACCGAGAAGACATCAGCGGACATGACGTCATCGACCCGCCAGCTGTTGCCGTGCACATAGTCACGCAGCGCATCGACTGTGCCTGCATCGGCGGCCGCCCTTAAGTCCAGTTCTTTTCGGCGCAACATGTCGCCTTCGGTGATAATCCCGCGGAGGCTTCCGTCGTCGCCGACGACCGGCAGCCCGCTGACATCAGCTGCGATCATTATTTCGATAGCCTTGCGGATGCCGGCCGTCTCGCTAACCGAAGTAACGGGCCTCGTCATTATGTCTTTGGCTTGCATGGCGGCTCCTTGCGTTCGACGGGTTTGCCCGAAACAAAGCTTAGCGCAATGCGGCTCTTCCAAATTGACCGGGATCAAGGATCCGGCTTTTTGCGCGGCAGATGCCGATCAGAGATATTTGACGCGATCGAGGAACGGGCGGGGGCAGACGCGGGGCAACCTCTATTCACGGCCGCCGTTGGCGAGAATCATCAGCTTCCGGTAGTCGCAGACAAGCAGTTTTTGACGGCCGCCTTCAACGAGGCCCTTGGCTTCCCAGGCGCTTAGAATTCTTGAAACCGTGTGCAGCGTCGTTCCCGTCATTTCGGCGATGTCCTGGCGAGAAATCGGAAAGTCGATACGAATGCCGTTGCCCTCCTGCTTTCCTGCCTGCTTGGAAAGCCTCAGGACAGCGTGAGCGACGCGTCTTTCCACCTCCTCTGTCGACATTTCGCGGATCCGCGTATGAGCCTCCTCGAGCCGCTGGCCGATGGTCTGCATCGCGGTAACCGCCAAACGTGGATTTTGCTCGACGAATTGCGGCCACAGATCGGTTGGCCACGAAAGCGTCAGGCTTTCGGCGGCGGCAATTGCGGTACCCGGATAGTCGGAACGCTGCAGGGCTCTGGCAAAGCCGAACAAATCGCCCGGGTGAACGACCCGGACGATGATCTGCTGGCCATCTGCCGTGACCTGCGTGACCTTCAATCTGCCATGCAGAAGCAGGAAGAATGATTTGGCGGATGCGCCCTGTTCGAAGACCGCATCGCCTTGTGCGACACGTCGCGAAACCGCGTGCTCCACAATGGCGTCGAGATCAGAATCCGTCATTCGATCGAACAACGGCAGTGATTTCAAAACGGCGCGATCAATCTTCATGACGTAGGTCCTTCATCCGGGGGAACGGCGTTTATCGAAAAGGTGGTCAAACCGATCATGCGCCTGATCCAGTCTTTCGCCATCTCCAAGGAACTTGGTTGACGAACGAGCCGGAAACCGAGATTGTCTGGTGGGCTGCCGACAGTGCAGCCGCCGCCTTTTGGATTGCGGATAAAGCTGCTCATCGGAGCTCGATGTTTACCGGAAGCGATCAGGATACCGCAGCGCGACGGATCAGCCTCCTGATCGGCTTTTTGAGCGTCCATATCGACACGCTTGCTGCAGCTACGCGTCCATTCCCAAATGTTGCCGGCAAAGTCGGCCAAGCCGTATTCACTGACGCCAAACGTTCCCCGGATTTGGGGACGGGGGTCCTTGGAGGCCGCCCGGCGCGCTTCCCGCTCGTAATCTGCAAGCCAGCGGATGGCAGGATTCTTGCCGTCGCTTGTGACGCCGAGCGCATCGTCGGGAAAGCGGCTTCCCGCGGCAAAGGCCAGTTGTTCATCTGTCGGCAGGGTCCATGAGTGCCCGGTATGGTCCGAAAGCCACGCCGCATAGTGCAGGGCGTCGTCATAGCTGACGCCGATAACAGATGTTTTGTCCGGCGAGGCCGGTTCTTCGCTCTCCGCCGGGGAACAGGCTTTATCTTGGACGCAGCGATCATACTCCGCGCGCGAAACCTGATACTTCATGATCGTCAGCGGCGTTTCAATCGTGACGACCGAACGCGGCGCATCGACGGCGAACCCGGCACGGAAATATTCCGCATGGTCCCGATAAGCAAACGACCTGGGGACCACGGTAATCACATCTGGACTGGCGACCGGATTCTGAGCGCCGCGCAAGGCGACTAGGTCGGACTGAACGGCGACCGTAGCTAGCAGGATCGCCAACAGCACCAGCGGTATGGCGATGGAAATTCCCGAAACCTGATCATCGACTTCGTCTAGTATCACAGCCGCTACGCGTTTGAAGGCGCCTCACGTGGAATTTCGGCGAGCGGGCTACAGCCTGGTCCGCTCGCCGGCATGAACTGTCCGGATCAGCTACCCGATGGCGACCTGACGGTGGTCATTAGATCGTCGTTCCAATCGCCGGTGACCTTGAAGTGAGCCGCAGCGCCAAGCTCGAAAGCCTCGATCAGATTATGGTTGACGTAGGCATAGATACCGGGCTGTTCGAACGTATAGTAGGCCGCCCCGGCTGTGCCGCCGGGAATGAACCAGGTCTCCTGATCCCGGTCGGGCACGTTGACGAACTTGCCCGTGGCCCAGACATATTCGCCATGACCGCCGATAAGATGCGGCCGGGTGTCACGGTTGGCTTGCGAGTGAACGATGAGAACCCGCTCGCCGACGGCAGCCGTCAGAGCATTTTCACCGGTGAGCGCGCCCACGGCGCCATTGAAGACAATATGCGTCGGGGTCAAGGTACGCATGACGGCAACGGTGTCCTCATAAGCCTCGCCCGGGCTGTCATATTTTTTGAACTCACCCTTTTCGTCGCGCGGAATATAAAAGTCCTGCTCACCGACGTAATAGACCTTGTCGTAGACAAGTTCCTTACCATGACCATCTGTCAGACCTTCGCGCGGCAGCACCATGATCGCGCCGTTCATGCCCGAGGTTACGTGCCAGGGTACCATGCCGGGAGGGGCGCAGTGATAGACGAAGACGCCGGCCTTGGTCGCCTTGAAGCGCAATACCGCGCTTTCACCCGGGTTGACGACCGTCAGTGCACCGCCGCCGAGCGCACCGGTTGCTGAGTGGAAATCGATGTTGTGCTGCAGCGTGTTCGTCTCGGGATTGACGAGTGTGACCTCGACGTAGTCGTCCTGATGCACAACGATGAGCGGACCAGGAACCGATCCGTCAAAGGTCATGGCATTGACTTCGGTGCCCTTGCCATCGATCACGAGCTTCTTTTCCTCAATCGTCAGTGTGACTTCGACGACTTTCGGTCCGCCTTCTGCTTTTTGCGTATGTACGTGGACGAAAGGTGGCTTCACGAGGTCCAGTTTCCTGCGCGGAAGGGCAGCGATTTCAGTGGCGCTGAGCTTTCTGACAGGAGTGGGGGAGGCATTCGCCGCCGCCGAGGTGAGGATGGGGGTCAGCGCTCCGGCAACAGCAGCGCCCGCCAGCATCGTGCGCCGGGTCATTTGCAATGTATTTGTCATCATTCTTCTCCTGAAGTCGAAGACGGAGCGAAAACCGCCCGGTCAGAAGATTTCTAGGCGAATGCTGCGTAATCTCTTTGATTTGGAGCAAATTCGGTCTTTGTGGGCGCACAAAGTCGAGACGCTGCTCTTTGCGTATTGTCAACGACTGCTTTGGCCGATGCGACCATTACTGGCGGGTCAATTCGGAGATCTTAATCATGCAAAACAGGTCAGCAGCCGAACCGGCCCCGCGCATCCCAAGAGGAATGTGGACGTCAGGATCGGTGCTCTTTTCTTACGGCTTCCGGCCCTTCTTCCTCGGCGCTGCGGCCTGGTCCATTCTTTCCATAGGGCTCTGGGCGGCGTTTCTCTCCTCGGGGCCAGCGATCGCGCTCAACTACGGACCGGCCAATTGGCATGCCCATGAAATGCTCTTCGGGTTTGCCTCGGCGGTCCTCGCCGGCTTCCTGCTGACGGCGGTGCCGAATTGGACCGGCCGCTTGCCGGTTTCGGGCCGGCCGCTTGTCGTTCTTTTTGGGCTGTGGACGTTCGGGCGGGTCGCCATCCTTTTGTCGGACACAATCGGCGTACTGCCCGCCGCCGTCATCGATAGTCTTTTTCTGCCAGCAATGCTGGTCATCTGCGCCCGCGAGGTGATCGCCGGCCGGAAGTGGAAGGACTTGAAAGTTGTAAGCGGCCTTGCGGCGCTATCGGCGGCAAACATCTGTTTCCACATCCTGGTCATCGAAGGCGCTAGCCCGGAACTCCCGATCCGCCTGGCACTCAGCGCCTACGTCGCTTTGATCACGATCGTCGGCGGACGGATCCTTCCAAGCTTTACCCGCAACTGGCTGAACCAGTTCGGCCGAACCGACTTTCCCGTCCCCTACAATCACTTCGACGCAGCAGCGATCATTACCGGTGTCGTCGCACTGGCATGCTGGACGATCGCACCAACGTCAATCGCAACCGGTGGCCTGAGCGCCATAGCGGCCGTTATCAATCTCATCCGGCTTTACCGCTGGCGCGGCTGGACGACTCGCCGGGAACCCATTCTCTCGGTCCTTCATGTCGCCTACCTCTTCGTCCCCTTCGGCTTCGCAATGATCGCGCTCGGATCGATGGGCCTCGATCAGGTATCAATCCTGCATACGCTCGCGATCGGCGTAGTAGCTCTCATGATGCTGGCGGTCATGACGCGTGCAACGCGGGGACATACGGGCCGCAAGCTCAAGGCAAGCGCTGCGACGACGACGTCCTATGCCGTCCTTGCGGTCGTCGCCGTCGTCCGGCCGGCAGCCGACCTTGTACCGGCATACACCTATGAAATCCTGATGATCGCCGCACTGGGATGGATCATGGCCTTCGGACTGTTTCTGGCGGAGCACGCGCCTTTTCTTTGCAGGAAGACAAAACCATTGCGCTAGAAAAAGCCGGGCACGCAGCCTCAGTCCCGCAAAACTCAATCGCATAGCTTCGAATTCTGCGATCGAGTTTTGCGACAGCAATCGTCGTGAGTGTTCAGAGCCGATGATTTTGTTGCGAGGATTAGGGACTATGCGACAGAGCCCTGTCTGCCAACGGGTAACGCGAGCGGTGCGCCATAGAGAAATAACGAAAAATGGAACGGCGCGTGCTGCGCTCCTTCTGTCGTTTGTCAGTGTCGCCACACGAGCCAAACCAATCGAAAATCAAGGCACGATTGCGAGCATAATGAATATCAAGAAGATGCCCAGGTGCACGGCACCTTGAAGAACAGTCGTCCTTCCTGTGCCGAGCGTGATGGTGCTTACAAACAGGGTGAGGAGTAGAAGAACGAGATTTTCAGGGACCAAGCCCAGTGTAATGGTGCGACCGGTTATGACGGAGATCGCTGCTACAACAGGAATGTCAGTCCGATGCTTGCCAGAGCCGAGCCCAACACAAGGTTAACGCTATTCTGGAGCCGGTTGGCGAGCGCGGAGCGAACCGAGGCAATGCCTTCTGGCAGCAGTACGACAGCAGCAACAATCACACCGACGAAAGCCTGCGGCAGGCAGGCCGCATCGACCGCCGAGTCGAGGGGATGCGACAGGATCTTGGCCAAAAGCACAACGGCAACAAGCGAAAGTGGAAGCAAAACAGCGCTTGTAGTCACGAGCCGAGATGGAACTTTCTCTTGAGCCACTGTTTCGCCGGCGTTCGTCTCCTGGCTCGGCTCATCGATAAAGTAGCTTCGGTGGCGTATGGTTTGCACGAACAAAAAGACACCATAAAGAGCCAGAGAAACCAAACCAACAACGGCCAATTGGGAGCCCGAGAACTGACGAGCTCCGCCTGACTGGACATAGTTAGGAAGCACGAACGATATAGTCGCCAACGTGCCAAGGACGGCAAATGCGGCGGCTGCGGCGTCCAGGTGAAATGATTGCTCGTGGTGGCGCCGCCCACCGAGGACAAGACATAAGCCGATCACACCGTTCACGACGATGATAACCGCGGCGAAGACCGTGTCACGGGCAACCTCTTCGTTACCTTCCGCCCCGGAAAGCATAATCGAGACGATGACCGCCACTTCGATGATGGTAACGCATACTGCAAGAAGAATCGCGCCGAAAGGCTCTCCTATTCGGAGAGCCAAAATCTCTGCATGATGCACCGATGCGAAGACTGCTCCGGCAAGGAGAACCGCTGCGGGCAGAAGCACGGCAACGGACATATCGGACACGGCTCCGGAAAAAACGAGAGCAGCAATCAAGCATGAAAGCGTTGGAAGTGTCCAGGACCACAGCAGTATTCTTGAGGGATTAACGTGAGACATTGGCTCTCCTCGGCACCTGCGCTGCATTCAAGAGATATCTCCTCAAATGTCCAAGAAAGCTTGTCCGGTGGCTTTAGGAAACCGTCCTGTGCCACCTGTCACACGAAGTACGAACCTATAGGTCAAACCGAGGACCGGGCCCTTGAGCATGGTATCGAAAACGTGTCCGTCTGAATCATAGTTGATGGAAAGAACCTTGTAGCCGGTCGAGACGGTGAACCTGTCATTAAAGGAGTAATAGCTAACATACGAAGTCAAATGTTCGCACCTGCTACCAAAACTCATCTGCCCATCCCCAAGCAACCGTCCCACTACTCTTGGTTGATTTCGAACGGCGGTCAAGAAAGTGGTCTGTATGGCAAAGTTCCCTAATTCAAGCGAGAGTTTTGCGACTGAATTTGGCAACGCCGCAAAGTGGGCATTCTGCGACGGTGGGTGTGCAGAGGGCTTCACAAAGAAGTAAGCCGCCCGCAATGCCTCTGCTGCGAGCGGATTACGCACCATTATTCCATGTTGATTCCACAATTCGGTGAGGGCGCGAAAGCCCGGCCGTCAATGCTGGCGTTCAAGCCACAAGCTTGCCGATCATATCCGGCGACCACGGCGGCTCGTAGACCAAGTCAACCGTTATCCGCCCGATGCCCGGGATTGTGCTCAGGCGTTCGCGGACGGCGTCCGCAATGAACGCCGAAGCCGGACAGGCGCGCGTGGTTGTCGTCATGACGATCCGTACGGCTGCGTCCGTTTTGATTTCGACCAGATAGATCAAGCCCAGCTCGACGATGTCGGTCCCGACCTCGGGATCTTGAATGGCCCGCAACGCTTGCAGGACGGCAGAGGCGGCAATCGGTTGGAGCGTCGTCATGCCACTCTCGCTGACGGAATGACGCGGATCATGATGCGGTACGTCGAGCCGCTGGCGTCAAAATTGCCGGCCCATTCGTGGCCGCGCCTCTTCAGTTCATTGAAGAGGAAGACCGGTTCGCGGCTGAGAAGCGCGAAAAGGACTTCTCCTGCGTTCATCGTCTCGAGGCGGGCGAGGATCCGCTCCATGGGCTCGGGTGGTGCCAGGTCCGTCAGATCGAGGTTCCATTCCGGTTCCGGCCAGATATCTGGCACCGGAGCATGGCTATTGTCAGCCGATGGTGCGGCGGCCGATGCCTGCGGTGTGAACACGATTTCCCAATCATCTTCCGCAAGTTTGGTGCTGTGGTGACGGTATCCCCGCTCGTTCAGCTGGCGAATGAGGGGAACAGGCTCGAAGATCACGAGGAGACGGAGACTTTCATCCGGATGCAACGATTCGACTGTTTCCATGATGACCTGGAACGGCATGCCGCCGTCCTTCAGGAGCTGCCTGACATCGAGTTCTCGAACTGGCATCATTGTCGTTACCTCTCTGAATTGGTTTTGGCGATCAACAGACCGGGTTGATGGAAGGGGCCGCTTTTGGCGACGGCATCGACATGGGCAAGGATACGAACCTGGAACAATTCGAAGATCAGGCCTGCAGAGCATACCAGTTGAGCAAAGGCCGATATCTGAAATCCCGCATCGGTGTTTGCCGCGACGGATGCGGCGGCTGAAATGACCGCAAGGTAAAACCCGGCAAGCCAGAACGATGCGCGGCGCTCCTTGATCAGGTCTTGCAGCCGTGGCGTCGGCCGCCTTCCGAGCAGGGGGCCGAAGGCTTCGAGCCAGGTCAGGAAGGGCACGATCTTCAACAACTGTGCCAGACCGAGCCCCGATAGCCAACCGAACGCGAAGAGATAGACGATCGCGGCACGAATACGGTCATCCGCATTGAGCGGCATGGAAGTGACGAGGGCCGCCATCGACAGCGCCAGCAGCACAAATGCCGGAATTGAGCCGATGCTGTTGAGCTCCAGCGTCTTGCGCCTTCTCGTGCGGTAGAGGGTGCGCATTTCGGTCGCATAGACTGCAATCGTTCCCAGGAACACGACGGCCGAAATAAAGAGCAGAGGCTCAATCACGTCCCCGCCCGCAAACAGGCAGGACAGGGCGACAGCAAGTATCAGAAAGGTGCAAGCGCCGCCCGCCAGTACGACCCGTGTTCGTGACGTGTCGGGTGACAGCAGGAACATGCTCATGAGTTTAAAGCTGACGCCGATGGCAGCAAGGCTCATCCATCCTCCAAGCCCGAAACCGGCATGCAGCGGTACGGCGCGCAGGGCAAGATCGACGATCAGTGGAACATCCGTCACCCCCGATAACACCAGCGCGAAACCAACGCCCAATATCACGGTCACGGCCAGGCAGAAGATGCCAAGAAGCACAAGTGGCGCGGCGGCATGAACATTGCGCCCGCGCCATAGTCCAGTAAACAGCACGGCACCTATGCCAAGCAAGCCGGCGGCGAGCAACGCCGCAGCGACCGGCATTATCAAGGCGGCCGTCGGCGATCCGGTCTTGATTGCGGCAAACCCGCAAATCAGCGTCGCAAGACCGGCGACGATAGCGACGAGGGCAGGGAGGTTGAACCGTTCCGTCGCCAGCGCAGCCCCCGTCAGCACCGGTGCAAATTGCAACGATGCGCCGATCATCAAAAGGCCGAGCCAGCCGATCGTCACGCAGTGCACGATGATCAGCGTGATGGGATCACCGACGTCGGCGGATGGTTTCCAAAGACCCGCAGCCAGCATGCCTTCCGCCAGAAGCAGAAAGAGCAGTGCGGCAGCGAAATAGGACATCGTCCATCGCGAGAGTCTTGCACCGGGGATCATCGTCGCTACCCGCCTAATGCTTGTCAGTGGCTGCCGCAGCAGCAGTCGCATCCCGAATCCTGGCGAACGATCTCCACGCGCCATACCGCGGGACCCTGCTCGAGATACTCCCAGGCGAACTTGCCCGGATATCCGGTTTCGAGTTGATAGTGCAGCGGCTTGGGATCATGGTCGCTGGTGATCAGCAGCGACCTGCCTGGCGCAAGCGCATTGAGGGCATTGAAAATGCGCGGATGCCGTTCGGCCGGCGCCAGCGTGCGCACATCGATCAGCGGCTTGTTGCTTTCAGCGATCGTCGCTTCAGTCATGGATTGGAACCCTTATAGGCTGCACTCGAATCAAGTCCCGGTCAAACCGCAGCCGTGATTTGCCGGATGTTCAAAAGCCTAACGGCAATCTCGCTGCGGCAATTTGACTGTGAGCAAACAATTTCCGGATTCTCGAAAATGCGGCCGGCGTCATCATTGACCTAAGACAAGGACAGCCATCCTCAGCGCCTTCAAAGTCGCCAAAACGTCTATGAAGGAACGCATCATGTCTCACCCCCTCGTCGAGAAGTATGGCGAAACGCGGCTGCCGCGCTATACGAGCTATCCGACCGCGCCTGCCTTTTCTTCCGCGATCGGTGCGGGCACCTACGGGGATTGGCTGGAAGAGCTCCACACCGGGGACCCGGTCTCGCTCTATCTTCATATCCCCTTCTGCCGGTCGATGTGCTGGTATTGCGGGTGTCACACCACGATCACGAAGCAAGACCGGCCGATCCTCGACTATCTGGATGTTCTCCGCCAGGAGATCGACCTGGTTGCGTCCAGGGCGAAGCAGCCGCTGCTCGTGCAAAATGTGCACTTCGGCGGCGGCACGCCGACGATCATGCGGCCTGAAGAGTTCGTAGATCTAATGAAGCATTTGAGGAACGCCTTCGAATTAATGCCGGAGGTGGAAATCGCCGTAGAGATCGATCCCCGCACACTCGCAAGCGAAATGGTCGACGCGCTCGCTAAGGGCGGCGTCTGTCGTGCAAGCTTAGGGGTTCAGAGTTTCGATCCGGTGGTCCAGGCGGCCATCAACCGCAACCAGACTTTCGAGCAGACCGAGACCGCCGTTCGGCAATTGAGAGAGGCCGGCATCGGTAGCATCAATTTCGATCTGATCTATGGCCTGCCATATCAGACGGTCTCATCTTGCATCGATACCGTGCAGACAGCCGTCCGGTTGCGCCCCGAACGCTTTTCAGTCTTCGGCTATGCACACATCCCGGCCTTCAAGAAGCATCAGCGCCTTATCGATGAGGCGACCTTGCCGAATGCAGAAGAGCGCAACAGCCAGGCCGAGGCGATCGCAGAAGCGCTTGTCGATGCCGGCTACGTGCAGATCGGTCTTGATCACTTCGCATTGCCGGCAGATGAACTTTCGGTGGCCAGCGCGCGCGGGGACTTGAGGCGGAACTTCCAGGGCTACACCACGGACACGTGCGAGACCCTGATCGGTCTCGGGGCATCCGCCATCGGGAAGCTTCCGGGAGGGTATGTCCAAAATGAGGTCGCCCTCGGGGCCTATGCGCAACGGATTTCCTCGGGCATCCTGGCCACCGTGAAAGGGTACCGCTTGACCGGGCAGGACCGGTTCCGGGCGGCAATCATCGAACGGCTGATGTGCGATTTCGTCGTCGATCTCAATCGGCTTGGAGCGCGTTTCGGCCATGAAGCCGGTCTGGTTCTTGGGGGCAACGATCGGCTGCGTGCGCTCGAAAGCGATGGCGTCGTGACGGTCCGCGACGGTCTTGTTACCGTGCGCAAGGATCTCAGGTTCATGATCAGGGCGGTGGCCGCAGCCTTCGATGCCTATATCGGCGCATCGGGCCGTACCCATAGCAAAGCAGCTTGACGGGGTGGAGAGACCCGTGGCCGCCCCAGCCGGTCGGGTCTCTCCTTCGGGGGCTGGCACCCCTCAGTAAACCAGCCCGCGATAGATGGCCGGCAAAGCGGCCGGCAGCTTGGTGATATCGGAAACGAGAGCGAATCCGCCTCTTCCGAAGATGGCGGGAAGGTAGTCCTGCGCATTGCGGTCGATCGTCACCGCGAAAACAGAAAGACCTAATGCGCGCGCTTCGCCGACAGCGCGCCGGCTGTCCTCCAGCGCGAACCGTCCTTCATAATGATCGACATCGTTGGGTTTTCCGTCCGTGAGCATCAGCAGCAGCTTTTTGCGGCTGCTTTGCTTGGAGAGCTCCGCCGTCACATGGCGGATCGCCGCTCCCATGCGGGTGTAGTAGCCGGGCCGCATGGCGTTGATGCGCGAGACCGTCTTCGGTGAAAAGGCTTCGTGGAAGGCTTTCACCGATTCGATGCGGACCCAGGAACGCCGCCGCGACGTGAAAGTGTTGATGGCGAAGCTGTCGCCGCAGGCGTCAAGGCCGCGGGCGAAGACGTCGAGCGCCTGCTTTTCGACGTCGAGAACGCGGTGATTGTCAACCCAGGAATCGGTCGACAGAGAAACGTCGACAAGGATCGACGTCGCAAGTTCATGAGCCATCGGCCGCGTGGCTTGATAGATCCGATCGTCGGGCTGTCCCGTCGCCAGGAAATCCGTCCGGGACCGAACCACCGCTTCGAGGTCGAGGTCATTGCCATCGAGCTGCGATCTGAGGAGCTGCCGGCGCGGCCGCAATGTCTCGAACTGCCGCTTTACCTTACGCACGAGCATATCGTCGCAGGCCGGCACTGATGACGGGAGGGGCTCTTCCACCGAGGTGACGACGACGCGGCAATAGTCCTCAAGATAGAATTGCTTGCGGTAGTCCCACTCGGGATAGGTCAATTCGGCTTGGATCCGCGTCGGATCGAAGGCCGCGGGCGACAGATCGAGGTCGAAGTGGAACCGCGACTTCGGACGCTCTTTCGTTTCGCTGAGCGACATCTCATCCAGTTCGTTGGCGGCCTGCGCGTCATCGTCGTCGCGGTCATCGGTCGGCCGGTCGACATTGACCATCTCTGCCATTGCAAGGATCTTCTCGAACCGGTTGAGAATGAACGGATCCCGCCTGCGGTCGTCGCGATCCTGCTTTCGCGTCGCCGCATGCGCTTGCCGGTCATTGGAGGCGGCGTCACCTTTCGAGGGAAGGTCCTCGCGTTCGGTCGCGGCCATCTCAGTCTTCGCAACGAAGTCCGGCCATAGCGGAACAGGCAGCATCGGCAGATATCCGGCCGGAGCGCGTAAAACCGATGGCATCGCATTCTCCGGCAAGACGTGGCCAAGGGGATGGGTCAGTGCCAGGCAGATCAAAGCCTCAACCTGGCTCTCGACGCCCGGCAGCCGGCCGCGGCTTCGCGCCGCAAGCACGCCCTGGCACAGGCGGTCGTAACGCGAGCGCATGCCGGGAAACGCCTTGAGCACGCGCGCAGCGATGCTGCGGCCGAGCGCGATCCTATGGAGATCGAGGAGCAGGGGATCGGCAGGCGAGGGCACAGCCTCACCCATCACCGCCATGTAGGCGACCATCCAGAAATAGAGGTCGCGGTTCAGGCCCCTGTCGGCAAACAGGTCAATCTGGGCCGGCAGCATGATCGCCGACTCGTCCCGTCTTGCATGATCGCTGCGCTCTTCGCCAAGCCCGACGACCTGGCGCAGCTTCAGCCGGTGCCGCGACGTCTGCGGGCGCACCGGTTGCAATCGGACCGTTGCCTCTCCCCCGAATCCGCGAAAGCACACCGCCAACGGTGACCTCAGATCATTCAAGGCGACCGCGTGATCCGGGGAGCGCGGCCAAGACCGTGTGTCGCCCACCCACCGATGCCAGGCCCGGCCGACGGTCTCTTCAAGCTCCAGGAATTCCAGCATGTCCGTTCCTTCAAGCGACGACGGCGTTTGCAACCTCGATCAGAGCCGCTTTGACGTCGGGCTCATCCGTCAGCGGTTCGATCAATGCTGAGCGCACTGCATCGCGCACCGGCAGGCCGCTATCGATCAGGCTAGCGCAATAGACCAGCAGACGCGTCGATACGCCCTCTTCAAGATCGTGCCCCTTGAGCGCGCGCAGCCGCCGTGCGAGTTCGACCAGCGGCGCAACGCGGGCTTCATCCAGTCCGCTTTCGGACGAGACCACTGCAATCTCCTGGTTCTTGGGCAGGAAGTCGAACTCGATTGCGACGAAGCGCTGGCGGGTGCTGGGTTTCAGCGCCTTCATCAGGTTCTGGTAGCCTGGATTGTACGACACGACGAGCATGAAGCCTGGCTGGGCCTCGAGAAGTTCGCCCGTCCGCTCAAGCGGCAGGATCCGCCTGTCGTCGGTGAGCGGATGCAGAACAACGGCGACATCCTTCCTCGCCTCGACGATCTCGTCGAGATAGCAAAGCCCGCCCTCGCGGACGGCACAGGTCAGCGGTCCATCCACCCAAACCGTGTCGCCGCCCTTGAGGAGGTAGCGCCCGGTCAAATCCGCAGCGGTCAGATCGTCATGGCAGGAGACCGTCGACAAAGGCAGGCCGAGACGCGCGGCCATATGATGGACAAACCGCGTCTTGCCGCATCCTGTCGGCCCCTTGAGCAGCAACGGCAATTGCCGCGTCCAGGCGCTCTCAAAGAGGGTGCATTCGTTGCCGGATGGGACATAGGCTGGAATCTCCGGCGGCAGAGGCAGCGGCTTGGTGAGGGCGATCGTCATGACGAATTCCAATCTGAGGGAGAGGGGAAGTCCGCCTATTCGGCGGGCTGTGCTGCGACATTTGCGGCGGCGCGCTGCCGCCCGGGCACGAAGACTGCCCAGAGGAACATCAATGCGCTGATGAAAACGAACATGCCGGATCCGAGGCGCACCCAGTAAAACAGCGCAAGCTGGTCTTGGACATCCATGTAGGATTCGCCGAGCACGCGCTGCAGATGAACCTGAATGACCCCGGCAAACGTTAGGGCAAAGGTCATGACGGACATTGCACCGCACATGATCCAGAAGCTGGCGATCGACAGCCACTGATTATAGGGCGCACGGCCGCGGATCTGAGGAATGGCATAGGCCATCGCCGCCAAGTTGAGCATCACATAGGCGCCGAAGAAGGCGAGATGCCCATGGGCTGCGGTCACCTGTGTGCCATGCGTATAGTAGTTGACCGACGACAGGGTATGCAGGAAGCCCCAGACGCCTGCGCCGAAGAAGGCCATGACCGAGCAGCCGATCGACCACAGGAGTGCGGCCTTGTTCTCATGCTTGCGGCCGGCCTTCCAGGTCATGACGAACGTGAACACGACCATCGTGAAGAAGGGCGCTACCTCAAGCGTCGAAAACAGCGAGCCGATCCACTGCCAATAACCGGGAGCGCCGATCCAGTAGTAGTGATGCCCCGTCCCGAGAATGCCGGAGAAAAGTGCAAGCCCGATGATGACATAGAGCCACTTTTCCACCACTTCGCGATCGATGCCATTCAGCTTAATCATGAGGAATGCGAGCACAGAGGCCATGATCAATTCCCAGACACCCTCGACCCACAGGTGGACGACGTACCACCAGTACATCTTGTCGAGCGCCAGGTTCGCAGGGTTATAGAAGGCAAACAGGAAGAAGATCGCAACGCCCCACAGACCGAACAGCAGGATGTTGGTAACCGTCGTCTTTCGGCCCTTGAGCACCGTCATCGTGACGTTGAACAGGAACATGAGAGCAACAATGACGATCCCAACCTTGATGGCGAACGGTTGTTCGAGAAACTCGCGCCCCTCATGGATATGGAAGAGATATCCGACGACGGCGACCGCCGCCGCAATCAGGAAGATCCAGAACTGCGCAACCGCAATCTTGCGGCTATAGAGCTCGGTTTCAGCTTCTTCGGGGAGCAGGAAATAGGTTGTTCCCATGAAGCCCATCAGCAGCCAGACAATCAGCGCATTCGTGTGGACCATGCGCACGATGTTGAAGGGCAGCAGTTCCGAAACCGTGTTGGGCAGGACATAGATCGTTCCGGCCAGAACGCCGAAAAGCAGCTGTGCGATGAAAAGGCCAAGCGCTCCGTAGAAGTAGAGCATGGCGACGCTTTGTGTCTTGTACTTCATATATTTGTTCCTTTGTCGCCGATCATCCGGCCTGGTTCGGCGGCCAGTTTTGGGTCATGATGCGGCTCACCCACTCGAGGAAATCTGCAAGGTCGTTGACTTCCTGTTCGCTGAGGTTGAATTGCGGCATCTGGCGGCGCCCTTCGATTCCGGAGGGCTGCGACGCCATCCAGGCGCGAAGAGTCTCGCGCGCACTCGCAGGATCGGTACCGCCGCCCCAGCGCTTCCAGACATTCGAGAGTTCCGGCGCGAAATAGGCGCCCTCGCCATGGAGTGTGTGACAGTTGATGCAGGAATTCTTTTCCCAGACGTGTTTCCCGCGAGCGAGACTTTCGGTCAGCGTGGATTCGTCGGTGGATGTAGTGCGGATATAATAGTGGCTGTGGGCCGTCAGCCCGACAAAGATCGCGAAGAAGAAAATAGACCCGCCGTAAAAGACGTTCCGGGCCCCGGTTTTTGTTAGGCGTTCTGCCATCGATCATCCTTTCATCGTCGAGGCGCGCAAACACCGCAACTCGGCCGTTGAGCCTTCCAGCTCGTGATCGTCAGCATCTAAAGGATCGATCGAAACCGTCTTTGCTATCGCGCAAACAAAATCCAAAGCGGCGCTAGCCTGCAGCGGTCACAGAAAGAGCAAGCAACTTGAGGCATGCCATCGTCAGCACCAGCCCCGCCCAGGCAACGACGGACGGAACGAGCGGACTTGCCCGCCCCCGCAGATGCAGGAATTCCAGCAGAACGAGTCGTACCTTCATAAGCCCCACCGGCGCGGCGGCGATGATCAGGACACCCAGCCCAGCCACCGCATGGGCGAAGTAGGCGATTGCAGATGTCAGCGCAGTCAGGGCGATCAGGTGCACAAACGCACGATCGGCGAGCTTTTCGGACTTCATATCGCGTAAACCACCGGAAACATGACCAGCCAGACGATGTCGATGACATGCCAGAGCGTCGTGATGATCGCTACGTTTTCGCGCCCCGGCCGGCAGGCGACGACGATGAGCACCAGCGACCCGAAAATCACGTGAACGAGATGAAAGCCGGTCGTCAGGAAATAGAGCTGGCTGAAAGTCTCGAGCCGCTCACCGGTCAGGTGCGGCAGCTCTCGCAGATATTCGGCGATCTTGACGGCAGAAAACGCAAAACCGCCAGCCGCAGCACCCAGCAACGCCGCTCGCTGCCTCGGCACGACGGCCGGGTAGCAAGCGGCCTTGGCGGCGCACCAGCCGCTTGAAAGCAGGATGACCGTGTTGAGCAAGGGATAGGATAGAGCGAGATGACCACGCCCCTCAGCAAACGCGGCTGGCTGGAAGTAGCCGGCAACCAGAAAAGCACCCAGGAGGGCGCCGAAGGCGACGAGTTCGCTCCAACCGAGCACCCATGCCAGGAGCATGTCATTATCCTCAGATGCATGGTGCACGCGACTGTTTTGCATTCTTGTCCGTTTCTCTGATCCCAGCCGGTTTATTTCCTCAGCGGCAAGGGCTCTTTGACCCAGCGCAAAGAGTTTTGCGACCTTCAGCGCTAGGTCACTGGTTGTTTGGAGGCGCAAAATGACAGACGCACAGATCGGTCTATCGGTGGCCACCCCGGTCATCATCCTTTTTGCCATTACGCTGAACCGCATGGGCGTTTTGCAACGTGGCGCGACGCTGGCGGCGGTGTTTGCCGCCATTGTGATCGCGGCCAGCCTGGTCTTGCAGAGATGACGGAGATGTAGCCATGAACATGATGCCGAAGACCGGCGACTTTGCCGAGCTTGAGGAGAACTATCGCGAGCTGCTGTCATGGTGCAGCGTTCTGGAAGCTATCGCCGACTTTCTCCCATGCCGCATCGACGAGCGGGTCTGCGAGAGGATCTGCTCGCGCCTGCTTCCTGTTTTGGAGAGGACGCAGGCGCTGGAAGAAAGACTGGTGTTTCCTCGTATGGAAAGCTGCTTGGGCGATGAAAATGCGGCCGATGCGATCGCAAGGCGCCGCGACGATCATCACCGGGATCGCAACGCTGCCGAGGAGATCGTCGTCACGCTTTGCGAGTTGAAAGCGGGCGACTCAAGGCTGTCGTGGGACTCGATCGGTTACATGCTGCGCTCGTTCTTCTGCTGCATGCGGCGCCATATCGCGGCTGAACAGGAGATGCTCGGAATGCTCAAGAACGCGAAGCTCGCCCAGTAAGGGAGTTTTTGCTTATCCGCTGCAAGATGAGGCACGTCATCGGGGCCGAATTTCGGGAATGGCGGCGAACCCATCCAGGCGGTCGGCTGCGTCCGCGGACGCAGGCGCGATGCTCTTCGACCTGTATGCGCCCCGGCGGTTTCGCGACCTCGGCTCGGAAGAAGTCACGTGTCCCTTGGCTTTTGGTGGCATCGCATGGTCAAGGGTTCGTCCGCCCTCGTTGAGTTTCCCTTTGCCCCCGGCGAAGTTGACGATCTACCTTAGTGCAACCAGTGCGTTCCGCACCGTGCTGCCGTTGCGGACCTTCTGATGTTCAAAAGGACGTTTCCTCATCGATCTCGGAGACGGTTCTTCCGCTCCAGGAAGACGTTGAGACGGCGGATCTCGATTCGAAAAATGCCGTCTCCCATCCGGCTTCATCTTCTTGATCTTCTGCTCCTTCCGCCGGGCTGTCTGCCGCCTCTGCGCATGCCTGGGGGCGTTTCCAAACTTCGTTTGGCTCGCTCCGGTATTTGTTGACATAGATCAAGGAACTCACCGACGGCGAGTTCAATATTAGAAGAGATATTCAATATCTGTCATCACGGCTGCAAGGACAGCCCGGCGGAGGATCGTTCAATGGCGAATGCAACCCTGCAGACCCATCCGGTAACATCTCCGGCGACGCCGGCACATGTCTCCGTCCCGGTTCTTGTGGCGACGCTGGCCACCTTCGCCACCATCTCGTTCCTGTTGTGCATGCTGCTCGGCCTGGTCGCTCCCGAATGGGGCCTGCACAGGCCATGGCTGCAGTTCTATCTCGGCCTGACGGGCTTCGATCTTCGAAGCCTGGCACTGGGTCTCCTTCAAAGCGTCATCTTCGGCGGCTATGCAGGAGCATCAATCGCTGCGATCTTCAACGTCATCAGCCGGCGCTTCGGCTGAGCAGAGGAACGGAGCCCACATGGTCGCCGACCGTCGTAAGTTCGCATGGATGAACGCAATGCTGACCTTCCTGGTCGCACTCGCGCTTCTGCTTGCGCCCGCGGCCACAGCGCAGGCGATGCAGTGCCATGAACGCCCGACCCACGGGCACGCCGGGTTCGAGCATTCCTCGTTTGTGACAAAGGACGCCCACGTCTCGCTCCAAGGCGGCCTTCACACTCCCGACCACAAGGGCTGCTGCGCTGTCCCGTGCGGCTTCTGCACCGTCCTGACCAACAAGGACAGGGCGGAGGCACCATTAACCATAGGTTCCTTCCTCCACTTCGTATGGGGCGACCAGACCGGTAGCGGTCTGGCGCTTCCGCCGATGCTCGGTCCTCCTCGTCTTCCGGTCTGAGAAGTCCGGACGCCGCTTTCGTAGCGGCATCTGGTTGCTTCGACGGACGTCCTCCTGGACGTCCAAGACTAATGGTCGGCGCTGCCGACCCGGAAACCAGGAACAATCACAATGAAACGCCGTGACTTTCTCAACGGCCTGATGGTCGGCGCAGCCGCGCTCGGCACCTCGGCCGCCCTCCATCCGATCCGCACCTGGGCGCAGGGCGTCGCCGCCAAACCATCTGCGCCAGACACCTTATCGCTCGGCTACCGGAGCATCGACGTCAAGGGCAGATCCGCCCGCGTCTTCGGGCTCGTCCAGCCCGACGGCACGCCGGGGTTGTCGCTGGACGCCGGGGCCGAATTCGACGTCGCGCTGTCGAGCGGCATCGACGAATCCACCCTGATCCACTGGCATGGCCTGACGCCGCCCTGGGCGGCCGACGGCGTGCCCGACAATCCCGCCGCCCTCCTGCAGCCGTCCGAAACCCGCCGCTACACCTTTCCCGTCGGCGCGGGTGGCACGCACTGGATGCACGCGCATACACTCCAGGAACAGAATCTGCTCGCTGCTCCGCTGATCGTGCGGACCGCGGACGACATAAAGCGGGACGAGCAGGAGGTCATCGTTCTGCTGCATGACTTCTCGTTCCTGCCGGCGGAGGAATTGCTGGCGAGGCTGAAGGGAAATAGCCCGCACGGTGCCATGCCGATGGACCATGGCGCCGTGCAAGGCATGGCCGGCATCCAGCATACGATGTCCGGCAACAGCGTGTCCGGAATGGCAATGCCGGGCATGGCCACCATGGACCTCAACGACATCAACTATGACGCCTATCTCGCCAATGATCGCATGCTCGACGATCCCGAGGTCGTGAGGGTCGAGAAGGGTGGCCGGGTCCGTCTGCGCATCATCAACGGCGCGACAGCGACCGCCTTCACCATCGACATGGGCCGCCTTCCCGGAGAACTGGTTGCTGTCGACGGGCAGGGGGTCGTGCCGGTCGCCGGGATGTCGTTCCCCGTCGCCATGGGCCAGCGCCTGGACATCCGCCTGAGCCTGCCGAAGGAGGGCGGCGCCTTTCCCGTTCTCGCCCTCCGCGAAGGAGCGCGGGAGCGCACGGGTATCGTCCTGGCCACCGCAGGCGCGGACATCCGAAACATGACGGTCGCGGGTGACACGAAAGGGCCGGTTCTCGGGCTCGACCTTGAGCAGCGCCTGCACCCTGTCAGCCCGCTGGCCACCAGGCCCGCCGACCACCGCTTCGAACTCTCGCTGACGGGCGAAATGGCCGCCTACAATTGGCGCGTCGACGGCGCGGACGGTCTCGTCGTGAAGCGCGGCCAGCGGATCGAGGTCGCGATCGGCAACACGTCCATGATGGCCCATCCGATGCACCTGCACGGGCATCATTTCCAGGTGGTCGGCATCAACGGAGCGCCGGTCGCGGGCGCGGTCAGGGACACCGTCCTGGTGCCGCCGATGGCGAGCGTGGTCTTGGCCTTCGACGCCGACAATCCCGGCCGCTGGCCGCTTCATTGCCATCATCTCTACCACATGGCGACGGGCATGATGGCCTACCTGACCTATGACGGCGTCGGCTGACGCGGTCTCGGAAACCGCGAAGCCCTTTGTGCAACTCCAAGGAACCGAGGCATCCTCATGAATCAGAACCATTCCTATCCGTCGGCATGGAGCACGTACAGCCGAACCGTCTTCATCGCCTTCGCCGTCATCGCGGCAGGGCTCGTAGCCTATGAGCACCGCGTCCACGTCCTCGGCGTCCTGCCCTGGCTTCTCATCCTGGCCTGCCCGCTCATGCATATGTTCATGCATCACGGACACGGCGGCCATACCGGTCAAGATCATTCGACCCATCGAGCGGGCACGACGCCACACAAGCCGAAGGAGAAAGAAGATGTCTGACACTCCCGCCTATGGACTCTGGAGCCTGGTGATCATCAATTCCATGGTGTTCATTGTCTTCGCCGCGAGCTTCACGAGGCTCGAGACAAAACGGGACTGGCGCTCGCTTGGCGCCTTCTCCGCCTTCGTCGTGGCACTCTTCACCGAGATGTATGGCTTTCCGCTGACCATCTATCTGCTGTCCGGCTGGCTCGGGCGGAATTTTCCGGGCGTCGATTTCTGGTCGCACGACGCCGGCCACCTGCTGGAGATGACGCTCGGCTGGCGCGTCAACCCGCATCTCGGGCCGTTCCATCTCGCAAGCAACATCCTGATCGTCGCCGGCTTCTGGCTGCTCGCGTCAAGCTGGCATGTGCTCTATGCCGCCCAGCGCGACCGCCGTCTGGCGACCACGGGGCCATACGCGCGCGTCCGCCATCCGCAGTACGACGCCTTCGTCGTCATCATGATCGGATTCCTGCTGCAATGGCCGACCCTGGTGACGCTCGTCATGTTCCCGGTGCTGGTATGGGTCTATATTCGCCTTGCGAAGCGGGAGGAGGTGGCCTCGCGGGCCGAGTTTGGATCCAAATGGGACGCCTATGCCAGGACCGTTCCTCAGTTCCTTCCGAGGTTCGGCCGCGGAACGAATGCGGCTGGAAGCGATCGCGGAGGAGCAGTCCATGACTGATCATCACATGCACGAAGGCCATGTCCATGGTCATCGCCATCATGGAGGCGAGAAGGCGGCCGACTCGACAGGTGCCGGGCCGGAGGCTCCGGAAGGCGTGATCTACACTTGCCCGATGCATCCGCAGATCAGGCAACACGGCCCCGGCACCTGTCCGATCTGCGGCATGACGCTCGAACCGGAAGTCACGACCGCAGAGGCCCGACCGAGTACCGAACTTGCCGACATGACCCGGCGGTTCTGGATCGGACTCGTCCTGTCGCTGCCCGTTCTCGCGCTGGAAATGGGCGGCCATCTCACCAACCTGCATATGGTGCTCGGTGCGCAGCTCTCGAGCTGGATCCAGCTCGTGCTTGCGACACCCGTGGTTCTATGGGCCGGATGGCCGTTCTTCAAGCGGGCCTGGGCCTCGCTCGTCAACCGCAGCCTCAACATGTTCACGCTGATCGCGATGGGAACCGGCGTCGCCTGGATCTACAGCGTCATCGCCACGGCCGGGCCTGGCATCTTTCCTGCCACGTTCCGCGCCGCCGACGGTTCGGTCGCGATCTATTTCGAGGCAGCCGCGGTCATCACCGTGTTGGTGCTGCTCGGGCAGGTACTCGAACTGCGGGCGAGGGAACAGACTGGCGGCGCCATCCGGGCGCTACTCGACCTTGCGCCGAAAACGGCCCGCCGCATCAGGGACGACGGTTCAGATGAGGACGTCGGGCTGGACGCCGTCGCGGTCGGCGACCGCCTGCGCGTCCGGCCGGGCGAGAAGGTCCCTGTCGACGGGGAGTTGTTGGAAGGACGCAGCTCCGTGGACGAATCCATGATTACCGGCGAATCCATGCCGGTCACGAAGGACGTCGGCGCGAAGGTGATTGGCGGCACCATGAACCGGAGCGGCGGCTTCGTCATGCGGGCCGGCAAGGTCGGGCGCGACACGATGCTGTCGCAGATCGTCCGCATGGTCGCAGACGCCCAGCGTTCGCGCGCTCCGATCCAGCGGCTCGCCGACCAGGTATCGGGCTGGTTCGTCCCGGCGGTGATCCTCATCGCGGTCGTCGCCTTCGTCGCCTGGGGCGTCTGGGGACCGGAACCGCGCTTTGCCCACGGCCTCGTCGCCGCCGTCGCCGTGCTGATCATCGCCTGCCCATGTGCTCTCGGACTGGCGACGCCGATGTCGATCATGGTGGGCGTCGGGCGCGGTGCGCGAATGGGCGTCCTCATCAAGAACGCCGAGGCGCTGGAGCGCTTCGAAAAGATCGACACGCTGGTCGTCGACAAGACCGGCACACTGACCGAAGGCAGGCCGAAGGTAACCGAATTGAAGGCAGTCGGAGGAATAGACGAAGCGGAACTCTTGAGGTTGGCCGCAACGCTCGAACGTGCCAGCGAACATCCCCTTGCCGCGGCCATTGTCGCCGCGGCGCAGGAGAGGGGCCTTGCCCTGAGCGAGGCCCGCGAGTTCGACAGCCCCGTCGGCAAAGGGGTTACCGGTACGGTCGATGGCAGGAAGCTGGTCATCGGCAGCCACCGGATCATGGCTGACGCAGGCGTCGATCTTGCGGCTCTCATGGCCGAGGCCGAAGCGCTGCGCGGCGAGGGTGCGACAGTGATCTATGTCGCCATCGACGGCAAGGTCGGCGGTCTTATCGCCATCGCCGATCCGATCAAGGCGACGACGCCCGAGGCGCTGCGTTCGCTCAAGGAGGAGAACATCCGAGTCGTCATGCTGACCGGCGACAACAGGACGACGGCACAGGCGGTGGCCCGCCGGCTCGGCATCGACGAGGTGGAGGCGGAGATCCTGCCGGAGGACAAGGGAAAGGTGGTCGCCAGGCTTCGAAGCGAAGGACGCGTCGTCGCGATGGCAGGAGACGGGGTCAATGACGCCCCGGCGCTTGCCGCCGCCGACGTCGGCATCGCCATGGGCACGGGAACGGACGTTGCGATCGAGAGCGCCGGCGTGACGCTGCTGAAAGGCGACCTGCAGGGTATCGCTCGCGCACGCAAGCTTAGCCACGCGACGATGAGCAACATCCGCCAGAACCTGTTCTTCGCCTTCGTCTACAACGCAGTCGGCGTGCCCATAGCGGCCGGCGTGCTCTATCCGGCCTTGGGGCTGCTGCTCTCGCCGATCATCGCTGCCGCCGCCATGGCGCTGTCCTCCGTCAGCGTCATCGGCAATTCGCTGCGCCTGCGCCGCTCGTCCTTGGACTAGGTCAGCGCCCGCCGGAGCATGATGTGTAAATGCCTGTCCTGCGCAGGATGGAGGACGCAGGTCGAAGAAGACCACGCAAAAGGAGAATGGACATGACGACGACACGATTGCCAAAGGCGGTGATGCTAGCCGCGCTGATCGCGGCCGGCGGAACTGGTCTCGCGCTCGCGCAGACGAACGTTGCAGACCCGCATCATCCTGCGACGCCGGCGCAGGCACCACCCCCATCCGACGCGGACGGCGGAATGACGGGGCAGGGCCAGGGAGCCATGCCCGGCGGATCCGGTATGATGCCTGGCGGGATGATGGGGCGGAACATGATGCCGTCCGGCATGATGGGCGGCATGCCGATGATGGCGATGCGCGGACACATGATGAAGATCATGTTCGCGGTCGCCGATGCCGACGGAGACGGCGCGCTGTCCTTCGAGGAGGTGACGGCGATCCACAAGCGGATCTTCGACAGTGTAGACGCGAACAACGACGGCAAGGTCACGACCGAGGAGATGCAGGCGTTTATGCGGCCGTAGCAAGGACCGGGGGAGTCCGACTTGGCGGCTTCGCGGATAGTCTAGTCGCGAAGCCGGTCGGCGTGCATTGACCACGGCGGGGCGAGATCTGCCGAATCCTCTGTCTCTGATCCTGTGCGCGAAGTCCGCATCGATGTCGGCCGCGTCAGGACCCGCCGTCTTCGACACCGCTTCGTTCGGCGGCAGCCGGTCGGTCAGTCAGCCTCAGCCTGGCGGAGGCGCGCGCCTGCCCGCGACCCGGCCTTCGATTTCGACGTGGTCATCACGCTGTCGGAATTCGACCGTGGCGAGACCGTGTTCTACCGGGACGAGGAGGACATCAGGCGAGCGCGCGCTGCGTCTCGCCGCCTATGGTGCGGATCAAATCCGCCGACTATGCGGTCAATGTTTCGGCGCAGCCAGGAACCGACTGGAAGCACAATCTCTGGGCAACGCTCTGCACCGCTCCAGTCTCCCGAGTGGCAGCCGACGCGTCCTGGATCTTGAGGAAAAGCTGCGTCAGGCTGTCGACCAGAAGGGGCGGGCTGTGATTTTGCGGAAGGTTAGGAGGGCGCTCCAGGAAGAAGTACGTGATGGCAAGTCATCGGCGCCGCGATAAAGCGTCACGGCGGCAATACTCAGGTCTTCCATGGTCGCCAGGCAAAACCTGTCCGAACGGGCAGGCATTTTGCGATGGATCAATGCCGGCACGCCCCGATCCGAATTTTCTACCCGGCAATCGCAAACCGGCAAGGCTATGGAGGTTATGATGGCCAATATGATGAAGGCGGCACTGGTGAAGGAATTCGGTAAACCGCTGTCCATCGAATGCGTGCCCGTTCCCGTTCCGGGACCTGGTGAAATCCTCGTCAAGGTCATGGCGTGCGGCGTATGCCATACCGATCTTCATGCTGCGCACGGCGACTGGCCGGTTCGCCCGGCACCGCCTTTCATCCCGGGACATGAGGCGGCCGGCGTTGTCGCCGCGCTCGGACCGGGCGTGACCGAATTCAAAGAGGGCGATCCGGTCGGCGTCGCCTGGTTGCACGATGCCTGCCTGCGTTGCGAATATTGCGAAACCGGCTGGGAAACACTCTGCGAACATCAGCACAATACGGGCTACAGCTGTAATGGCGGCTTTGCCGAATACGTCATCGCCTCCGCCGCCTTCGCCGCCCGCCTGCCCGAAGGCGTAGATTTCGCGCAAATCGCACCGATCCTCTGCGCAGGCGTGACGACTTACAAGGGCCTCAAGGAAACCGAAGCGCGTCCGGGTGAATGGGTTGCCATATCCGGCGTCGGCGGTCTCGGTCATGTCGCCATTCAATATGCAAAGGCGATGGGCCTGAAGGTGGTCGCTCTCGATGTCGCAGCCGCAAAGCTGCAGATGGCGCGCGAAGTTGGTGCCGATCTCGCGGTCAACGCGCTTTCCGAGGATGCCGTCGAGAAGGTGCTGAAGGCCACGGATGGCGGCGCCCATGGCATCCTCGTGACCGCCGTTTCCTCGCCGGCTTTCTCCCAGGCGCTACGCATGGTGCGCCGTAAAGGGACCGTCAGCCTCGTCGGTTTGCCGCCGGGGGAGTTTCCGACGCCGATCTTCGACGTCGTATTGAAGCGCATCACCGTTCGAGGCTCGATCGTCGGCACGAGGCGGGATCTCGACGAGGCCCTCGCCTTTGCCGCCGAAGGCAGGGTCCGCGCCGAGATCGCCAAGGTGCCGCTCGAAGACATCAATACCATCTTCGCGGGGCTGAAGTCGGGAACGGTCGAAGGCCGCATCGTGCTCGACTTGGCCATGCCGGCAACCGCATCTGCGACGCGGGACGGGCGCCCCTGAGGGAAGCCGCTGCACTGTGTCTCCGCTACCCCAAGGCGGCGGAGACGCTCCTGTCGCCGGTAAGGCGTGAAACTCGGTGCTGCGGCACATATCCATCATCGAGGTCCGTTGGCGTGTCTGCGCCATCTTGGGAAGTTGACGCTGCCCTATGCCACCTTGTGGGAAGAGCGGGAGCTTGCTTCCCTCGCAGATCTTGCCCGTGAAGACGCGGTACAGTTCTCTCCGGTCAACCTGGAAGCGGCCATTCTCATTCCCTAACGACGACGGTGAGGTGAGTCATGTTCATGAGTTTCTTTGAACCTTGACCTTCATCAAAGCGAAGGTCGGCGGACGGACAGATATTCGTGTCAAGCACTGAAAGAAGACCGGCCGGACGAACAGCACAGTCGTCCGCGCCGCGCCGGAAAAAAGAGGACCGGAAAGACAGTGGAGGGAGAACTGATTTGGACTCGGCCGCACCGCCCATGCGCAATATTCATTCAATGACTGTCTTGGAAGTCGCTGCTGCGCTCGGCGTTGATCCGGCCCGCGGGCTTGACGAGCAGGACGCCGAGCAGCGGCTGCAGCAGTTCGGCGCAAATGCCCTCGCGACAAAAAAACGCCTGTCGGATGTTCGCTTGTTGCTGCGGCAGTTCGCGAGTCCTGTCATGCTGTTGCTCGCCGCCGCTACTGCGCTTTCGCTTGCATTCGGCGAGTACCAGCAGGCTGTGGCCATAGCTGCAGTGTTGTTTATCAATTCGGCGATCGGCTATTTCACAGAGCGGAGGGCGGTGCGCTCTCTGGAGGCGCTAAGGCGACTTGGAAAACGCAACGCGCGCGTACGTCGAGCGGGACATGCGCAGCAAATCGCGGCGGAGAAACTGGTTCCTGGAGATATTGTCCTGCTTGATGCAGGCGACGTCGTCGCAGCGGACATGCGGTGCGCGAGTTCAGCCACGTTAAGAATCGATGAGTCGGCTTTGACCGGTGAATCCGTGCCGGTCGGCAAGGGGATCGAGCCGGACTCAGCACTTGCCGGATTACACGAGCGCAACGCCATGCTCTTTAAAGGCACAAGTATCGTGAGCGGAGGTGGCGAGGGCATCGTGACGGGTACCGGTCTCGCCACGGAACTTGGCCGCATTACTCAACTGATTGACGAGGCCAGCGGTGGAGACACTCCACTTGTACGCCAGCTTGCGCTTCTATCGCGGCAACTCATATGGATTACGCTGGTGCTTGCCGCGGCTATTTCCGCGGCCGGGCTCTCTTCAGGAAGGCCGGTCTTCTTGATGGTTGAAACGGCGATTGCGCTTGCCGTAGCCGCCATCCCCGAAGGACTGCCGATCGTGGCGACGCTGACACTTGCCCGCGGCATGCTGCGCATGGCACGGCACAACGCACTGGTCGAGAACCTCGCGGCCGTCGAGACGCTCGGTTCGACGACCGTCATCATTACCGACAAGACCGGCACACTTACCGAAAATCGCATGGAGGTTGAGCAAATTCTCATGCCTTCAGGTGCTTTCTCCATTGACCATGGTCTGGCCTCCATCGTGAAGGAAGGCACCATCGTCAATCCCTCGGCTGATCCGGAGCTCATGCAGGCACTGCTGATTGGTGTTTTGTGTTCAAACGCAGAGTACGACCCCCATGCCTATTCCGGCACCGGTGATCCGATGGAAGTCGCGCTCCTGCGCGCTGGAAGTTTCGCGGGCCTTGACCGCAAGGAACAGATTGTGACGTTTCCGGAAGTGGCCGAGCATCCCTTCGATGCCACAACCAGGCGTATGGCAACCATACACAGGACCGGCGACAATTATTTTGCTGCCGTAAAAGGTGCTCCCGAAGACGTGCTGGCGGCTGCAGACCGGATCGGCATCGAGATGGAATCGCTTGATGCGGCGCAGCGGGCGGTTTGGCTGCGTCGCGCTGAAGAACTTGCGGCAAGAGGGCTGAGGGTCCTGGCGGTCGCCCTTCATCCGCGTGCGGGCCAGGATCAACCGGTTCCAGACGGATTGGTATTCTACGGCCTTGTCGGTTTTCGCGATCCCCCGCGGGGCGATATACCGGAAACGATCGCCGCTTTGCGGGGTGCAGGGATCCGCGTCGTGATGGCAACCGGCGATCACCCGAGTACCGCGCTTGGGATTTCGCAAGCGATTGGTCTGACGGAGCCGGGCGCGTCGGTGATGACCGGAGCAGAACTGTCCCTGCTGCGTGACGCGTCTGAGGCCGAGCGTCAGGAGATCATTCACAGGCAGATCTTTGCACGCGTGAGCCCGGAGCAAAAACTCGAACTGATCGGCGCCTTTCAGCGCGAAGGCGAAGTAGTCGCCATGACAGGAGACGGGGTCAATGATGCGCCGGCTCTCAGCAAGGCGGATATCGGTGTCGCCATGGGCCAACGTGGAACAGACGTCGCCCGAGAGGCTGCAGACATGGTCTTGCTCGACGACGCCTTTTCAACCATCGTGCATGCCGTTCGCGAGGGACGGATCATCTTCGCCAATATCCGCAGGTTCTCGGCATACCTGCTCTCGTGCAATCTGGCGGAGGTGCTGGTTGTGGGTATTGCTGTCTTCACGGGACTTCCACTGGCATTGCTGCCGCTACAAATTCTATTCTTGAACTTTGTCACGGATGTCTTTCCGGCCTTTGCGCTCGCCGCCGGAGAAGGTGAAGACGATGTGCTCGACCGGCCGCCGCGCCAACAGAACGAGGCAATCCTCACGAAGGCGCAATGGGTCGCCGTTGCAGTCTATGGAGCGGCAATTTCGGGCGCCACGCTTCTGGCATTGATTTCTTCCATACGCGGGCTTGGCCTGGCAGCCGAACAGGCGACAACGGTTTCCTTCGTCACCATCGCGCTTGCCCAGCTGTGGCATACCTTCAACATGCGCGAGAGCGGAAGTAGCTTCTGGTATAACTCGGTGACCCAAAACCGCTTTGTCTGGTATGCCACCTTGCTTTGCCTTGCGCTGTTGTTTGCGGGGATCAACGTACCGTTTCTATCGGAAACCTTGGAGATTGCGTCCATAGGCATAGAAGGCTGGGGGCTTGCCATCAGCTGCAGCCTGCTGCCGCTTGTTGCAGGGCAGCTCTGGCTTTCGTTGAGCGCTCGACGACCGGCTTTCGGCTCGCGTTTCAAGGCGGAGCTGGATGCGCAGTCCTAACCGGACAACGGGGCATGGCAGCGTTGATCTTCATCAATGCGGTTACATTCGGCGTGCTTTGATATGGCTCTGCGAGCTTCATTAAGGGCGGAGGGACCTCTTCGCCACTGTCAAGCGGAGCGCCATCCGGATGAACGACTAAAGACGGAGATAGCAATGGGTCTCGACGACCAGCGGGAGGCGATAGCTTTCCTAAGCGATCCGAAATCGTACGGCCTCAGCTTGCCCGTTGAGGTGATCGAAACGCATATCTCGCAGATCTTTTTGGCAGGCCAACGTGCCTACAAAATGAAGAAGGCGGTGAAGCTTCCTTATGTCGACTTCTCGACCGCACACCTGCGTTTGAATGCATGTCAAAAGGAGGTGGAGCTGAACAGCCTGACGGCGCCCGGCCTCTATCTCGGCGTCAAGAGCCTCTCCAGGGACAGAAACGGGGCTGTCTGTTTCGCAGAAGGAGGCACGTCTATTGACGCCGTCGTCGAGATGGTCCGCTTTGATCAGGATCTCTTGTTTGACCGGCTTGCGGCAGCCGACAAACTGACGGACGATCTGATGACGTCCACAGCGCGGATGATCGTGCGCTATCATCAAGATGCAATTGTCACCCAAGGCCGGGATGGCGCCGCCGACATGAAGGCGGTCCTGACTGTCAACAGAAAGGGATTTGCGACCAGCACGCTGTTTGCCGAACATGAGGTTGTTGCCTTTGACCGGCTTTTTCGAGGTGCGCTTGAACGGCATGCGGATCGATTGCGAGCGCGAAGTGCAGCGGGAAAGACAAGGCGCTGCCACGGCGATCTGCATCTGCGCAATATTTGCCTTCTTGACGGCGAGCCGCGCCTGTTTGATTGCATCGAATTCAACGACGCAATCGCCACGGTTGATGTCCTTTACGACCTCGCCTTTCTGCTCATGGACCTCTGGCATCATGGGCATCGTCATCATGCCAATCTGGTTGCGAACCGCTATTTCGACGAGTCCGACAATGAGGATGGCTTTATCCTCTTGCCTTTTTTCCTGGCAGTGCGTGCTGCCGTCCGTGCCCACGTGACGGCAACGCAGGCTGAGACTGCAAAGGCGAACATCGAAGCGCTGCGCGCCGAAGCCCAATCTTATTTTGAGTTGGCGCGGGAGCTGCTCGTAGCAAGGCCTCCACGGCTGATTGCGCTCGGCGGGCTGAGCGGTTCCGGCAAGACAACGGTGGCGGAACGCCTTGCTTCCCACATCGGCATGGCGCCGGGCGCGCGCATCGTCGAAAGCGACCGCCTGCGCAAAGCCATGCACGGCGTTCCGGCGGAAACACGCCTTCCAAGGGCGGCCTACCGCCGAGAGGTGTCTGAACGCGTATATTTGGAAATGGTCCTGCGGACGGACGCCATTCTTTCCGATGGCGGATGCGTCGTCGCTGACGCTGTCTTCGATGATGCAGAACATCGGGCTGCCATCGAGACACCAGCGTGCCGGCGGAACATCCGGTTCAGCGGGTTCTGGCTCGATGCTGATCCTACGTTGTTACGGAAACGCGTGGAGGACCGGCGAGCTGGTCCTTCGGATGCGAGGCTCGAGGTGCTTATGATGCAGCTTTCACGCCAGCTTGGTGACTTCGCCTGGCGCAAGATCGATTCCTCCAAAAACACTGATCTCATCTGCGACGAGATCCTTGCGGGATCGATGTCCGAAGAGCCGGCGGCCACAGCAGGAACTTGAAATCTCCGGCCGGTCCTCCCAGCCCGCAATGCGGCAAACGTGACGTCCACGTTTGATGCGGATCAAAGCTAGCCGCTACCGCATTGCTAAGGTCGATCCTGTGCGTTCGAGCGTGACTCGCGGGGCCATCAACACTCGCGAGCCAATAATCGCGTGCCGCTAACAGTGAAAGGGCGCTGAATGTCGATCAAGAACCTTGCGCCGCTGCTTCATCCTCGATCGATTGCCATTATCGGCGCCTCTACGCGGCCAGACGCGATCGGGTCAAAGATTCTGGATAATGTGTTGCGCGGCGGATTTGCCGGAGACATCTGGCCGGTCAACCCGAAACACGAGCGAATTTTCGAGCAAAGTTGCTATCCAAGCGTATCTGCATTGCCTGCCGCGCCGGACGTCGCAATTGTTGCGACACCGGCCCCGACTATACCGTCGCTTCTTCGCGAGTTGGGAGAGAAGGGAACCAAGATCGCGGTTCTTGTCACGGCAGGACTGTCTGACAAGAACGGCCTCAAGCAATCCGCTCTTGAGGCGAGCAAGCCTTACGGCTTGCGGATTTTCGGGCCGAATGTCGTTGGCCTGATCCTGCCGGCGGCAAACCTTAACGCGAGCTTCGTGCTCACGGGTGCCAGCCGCGGCAACATTGGGCTGCTGTCCCAATCCGGCGCCATCGTAAGTTCTCTTCTTGATTGGGCAGGCGATCACGATATCGGCTTTTCCCAGGTTATCTCGCTTGGCGATATGATCGATGTCGATATTGGCGACGCAATTGATCTCCTGGCAACCGATCACGAGACGTCTGCAATCATCATATATCTGGAATCCATCGTTAATCCGAGAAAGTTCATCTCGGCCGCGCGGGCGGCAGGGCGCCTGAAGCCATTGATCGCCATCGTCCCGGGCCGCCATAAGGCAGCAGCTGCTGCGGCGGCGACCCACACCGGCGCACTCGCCAGCAACGGCCGCATCCTTGATGCCGTCCTGAAGAGGGCAGGGATCATTCGCGTCGCGACGCTCTCGGAACTGTTTGCCGCCGCCGAGATCACCGCGCGCTTCCCGCCGCTCTCTCCTGCGCACATCGCCATCGTCACCAACGGCGGCGGCGCCGGCGTGCTTGCCGTCGATAGCCTTCTCGACAAGGGTGAAGTGCTTGCGTCATTGACGGCAGAAACGATAGCCGACCTCGACCGGCTTCTCCCAGGTGGATGGTCCAGGAGCAATCCCGTCGATGTCGTGGGTGATGCGACACCCGACCGTTACGCTGCAGCAGTCAGGACGATCGCTGCCGATACCGGAGTGGATGCCGTTCTTGCCTTGCATTGCCCGGTGCAGGCTGCGCCGCCGGTTGCAACCGCCCTCGCGATTGCAGGGATAGTGCAGGAGGGCACACTGGCCGGCAAGCCGTTGCTAACCTGCCTCTTGGGTGGAAAAGCAGCCCGGGATGGCCGCCAGATTCTGCGCAGTGCTGGAATCTCGGACTATGAGATGCCCGACGACGCGATAGCGGCGCTTCATATCCTCGCACAGTGGGGCCGGCGCAAGGAGCAGCTCACGCACATCACGGCTTCGACCGCCAAAGAGATGAGCTTCAATCGAAATGCAGCTTTCCGCATATTCGAAGGAGCGGCCAACGAGGGCCGGACGATGCTGACAGAGATCGAAGCGAAAGCGGTGCTCGCAGCTTACCAGATTCCGGTTCCCGAATATCTCGTTGCTGAAACGATCGCAGCCGTCGACCACCTTGCGACGAGGATGTTGCGGCACTATCCAAGCATCGTCCTGAAGATCCTGTCGCGGACAATTACCCATAAATCGGACGTTGGCGGCGTCGCCTTGAATCTCACAAGCGTGGCCCAGGTGTGCCGCGCCGCGCGTAAGATGAAAGCAGCGGCAACGGCGGCGGAGTTCGCCGACCAGATCCATGGATATGTCCTCCAGCCTATGGTCAAGGTCGACAACGGGTTCGAACTTCTCGCAGGACTTTCAGCTGACGCCATATTTGGGCCGGCCATCTTATTCGGGGCAGGTGGGGTCGCGGTCGAGCAGACCGACGACATCGCCATGGGCCTGCCGCCACTTGACAATGGCCTGGCAGACGATCTGATCAAAGCCACCCGTATTGACCGGCTGCTGCAAGGCTTTCGTCACATCCCAGCCGCAAATCGTGACGCCATCAAGAACGTGCTTTTCGCGCTCTCGCAGCTGGCGGTCGATTTTCCGTTCGTTCGCGCTGTTGATATCAATCCGCTGGTCGCCGGACCCCGAACCGTCATCGCGCTCGACGCCCGCATCGAAATCGATCCATCGCGATTGCGGGAACCGGTGCCTAACCGGAACCTGGTAATCAGGCCGTATCCAGTCGGGTGGAGCCGCGACGTCAATTTGATGGGGCAACACTTCTCCTTGCGGCCGATCCTCCCATTGGACGCCGAGCTTTATGCGGGGCTGCTGGAGCAGACAACGGCAGACGATTTGCAGATGCGGTTCTTTGGGCAGACCAGGCTTTCCGAGGCGGCAATTGTCCGCATGACGCATATCGACTACGAGAGAGAGATGGCCTTCGTGGCGATCAATCCGGCAGGGCAGCTTGTGGGCGTTTCCCGTCTCATGATTGACGCGGGGCGGGAGTGGGGCGACTATGGCCTGCTCGTCAGGAGCGACCAACAGCGCATCGGCTTGGGAACGGCGCTCTTGCAGCAGCTCCTGCTGTTCGCACGCGCAGAAGGTCTGGCGGAGGTCCGTGGCTCCGTTCTGCGCGGCAACGCAAAGATGCTCGGGTTGTGCCGCAAGCTTGGATTTGAGGTCGCGACCTCATCTGGTGATGCGGGGCTTGAACTAGTGCGCCTCAGGCTTGCCGATCCAAATGCGGCAGGGGGGCGAAACAAGCGTGATCTGTCACAGGACGCCACGAACGGCAGCGGTCATTGCCCACTCCGGCTTGAGAGAGATCAAGGACGACGGCGGAGAAACAATCTAGCCTGATATTCTGAACAACCGCGGAGGCCGCACATGACTAGTTTGCACATGCCACTTCCATTTTC
>NZ_FWER01000194.1 GCF_900169785.1 Rhizobium sullae | reverse complement strand
CCAATGTGAACCTGTTATTCATGAAGTGACCTTCTGTGGCGATGCGCGCCACCCGTTCGAATATCTGGCTGTTCCGGTGGGACCCGGTTATTGAGAGGCGCCGCACCGCTCAGCATGTGAACCGATGGGGGCGGGCGTTGATGAGTGTGCGGGTGTAGGGATTGTCGGACCGCGAGAAGATGAACTCCGAAGACCCGTAATCCACGACCCGCCCGTCTCTGAAAATGTAGACGGAGCTGCACATCTGCTGGACGATGGCGAGGTCATGGGAGATGAAGACCATCGTCATATCTCGCTCGGCAATGGTATCCTTCAGGAGCTTGACGATCTCCGCTTGAACCGAGACGTCGAGCGCCGACGTCGGCTCGTCCGCGACGATGATCTCAGGCTCTGCCAACAAGGCGCGAGCGATACAAACGCGCTGCTTCTGGCCACCGGAGAGCTGATGCGGATGGCGCGCGANCAATGGTATCCTTCAGGAGCTTGACGATCTCCGCTTGAACCGAGACGTCGAGCGCCGACGTCGGCTCGTCCGCGACGACGATCTCGGGCTCTGCCAACAAGGCGCGAGCGATACAAACGCGCTGCTTCTGGCCACCGGAGAGCTGATGCGGATGGCGCGCGAGC